>NZ_AP024619.1:495000-1095000 GCF_019668485.1 Gelria sp. Kuro-4
CCTTAACCGCAAACAGGAAATTCTCCGGTGTCTCCGCGAGCATCCGGTCGAACATGGCCGCCCGGGGTTGCCCGTAGTAGGTGGCGTTAATCTCGGTGAAAGGAAACTCCTGCGCGTAAAAGGCGAGCCGCTTGGCGCTGGGCAGCCCCGGCGGGTAAAACACCCCTTCCCAGTCTTTATAGTAATAGCCTGAAGTGGCGATGTAGATCACCAGCCGCACCTCCCACTCTTTCCCTCCTGCAGTAATTCGGCATCCACGGCATTCTTCCCTGTAAGTGCGCTTTTTTTCTGATGGCAAGTTATCATCTTAAAGGTCTCCCCGGAAGGAATCCCGGCGCCGGGAGGGCGAATATAGTAGGTAAGGTTGAGTGTGCGCACGTTTTGTGCGAATAAAGGGGGTACAGTATCTTGCAACTCGCCGACCGCATGACGCCGCTGGCCTCAGCGATTTTCGCCGAGCTCACCCAGCGCAAAAGGGAACTGCAGGCGGCCGGGCGCCCGGTTTTCGACTTTTCCGTGGGTTCGCCCGACCGGGCGCCGGCCCTGCACGTCCGCCGGGCGCTGGCTGAAGCGGCCCTGGATCCGGCCAGTTACCGGTACGCCATCAAAGATGAACCCGAGCTCCTGGCGGCCGCCGCTGCCTGGTATAGAAGGCGTTTCGCCGTAGAACTCGACCCGGCGACGGAAATCATTTCTCTGCTCGGCTCGCAGGACGGCCTGGCCCACCTGGCACTGGCCCTCATCAACCCGGGCGACACGGTGCTGGTTCCCGACCCGGGTTACCCGGTGTTCAGCGAGGGACCGCTTTTGGCCGAAGCCCGCTTGGTACGCCTGCCCCTCCTGCCGGAGAACGACTACCTGGTTGACTTTGCAGCCATCGACCCGGAGGAGGCGCGGCGCGCCAAACTGATGATCGTCTCTTACCCCAACAACCCCACCACCGCCCTGGCCCCACCCGCGTTTTACCGGGATCTCATCGCCTTCGCCAAGGAGTACGACATCCTGGTTCTGCACGATAACGCGTACTGTGAGCTCACCTTCGACGGCCGCCGTACAGAGAGCTTTCTCTCTTACCCGGGCGCCAAAGAGGTCGGCATTGAGTTCAACTCTCTCTCCAAGACCTATGGTCTGGCCGGGGCCCGCATCGGCTTCGCCTTGGGCAACCGGGACATGATCGCCGCCCTGGCCGCCCTCAAGGCACACGTGGACTACGGGATGTTCATCCCCATCCAAAGGGCCGCCTGCGCGGCTTTAAACGGCCCGCAGGATGAGGTGGCTGCGACGCGCGCCGCCTATGAGCGCCGGCGGGACCTCTTGGTGGAGGGACTCGCCGCCTTAGGCTGGGCGGTGCCGAAACCACCAGGCACCATGTTCGTCTGGGCGCCCATTCCGGAGCGCTTTTCCTCCTCGAGGGAGTTTACCCTGGAGCTCATGGAAAAAAGCGGGGTTATCGTGGTGCCAGGCGCCGCTTTCGGCCCCGCCGGCGACCGGCACGTGCGCCTCGCCCTGGTACAGCCGGAGGATACGATCCGGGACGCTCTCACCAGCCTCAAGGCAAGCCGCCTTTTCAGTTAAACTTCCATGCTGCCAGGGCGGTACCGGGGGGAAAAGCTTCTCAGCCCCTCGGACCGGTCCCATTTCACGCTGAAATCGGCCGAGAACGTACTGGAGGTTATCGCGTGGCAAAATGGGCTTTGGTTTCTGACTTTGACGGTACGGCCAGCCTTACCGACGTGGGCGACGCCATCGTACGTACCTACGCCGGACCTAAAGCCTGGCGGGAGGTGGACGGCGCCATTCGTCGGGGCGAACTCACCACCAAGGGCGCCTATGAGGTGGTGTACGACCGCATCCGGGTGAGCGCTGCAGAGCTGGGGGAGTTCGTCCTGCGCTTTCCGCTTGACCCCCACTTTGCAGCCGCCGCCGAGCTCTTTGCCCGTTACGGACTACCGGCCGTCATCGTGAGCGACGGCTTCGACTTTTACATCGACCGCCTGCTGGCGCGCGCCGCGCTCACCTGGCTGCCCCGCTTCTGTAACCACCTGGAAATTGCCGGCACCCGGCCCCAGGTGTCCTTCCCCTATCACGGCGCCCTGGCCTGTCACCGCTGCGCCAACTGCAAAACCTACCACTTGGAACGGCTTAAGGCCCAGGGCTACAGCATCGTCTACCTGGGCGACGGCCATACCGACCGCTGCGCCGCCCGGCAGGCAGACCTGGTGTTCGCCAAAGGGTACCTGGCTTCCTTCCTGGCCCAACGGGGCGTCCCCTTTCATCCCTTCCAGCACTTCGCCGACACCCTGCCCCGCCTGCGGGCCCTTTTGACCTGGAGCAAGGAGTCACCCGCCGACGGCGCCTGCGCCACCGGGGAATAAAAAAGGCCCGGGAGTCATTGTTCTCCCGGGCCGCAGTTTCTTTACCCGATATACACCCTCAGGTGCTGCAGTACCTTACCGTCAGCTGCACTCAGTACGAAAATGTGCCAGCAGGTCGGCTGCTCTTTTTCGTAGAGGGTGACTACCCATTTTCCCTGGCCCCCAGCGGTATCGAGCCGGGCGTTCGCGACTTCGGCCGGAACGCCCAGCTGCTCCTTCGCCAGGGCCACAGCGCGGTCCTGACTCAGGGGGACGGGCGCTGGGTTCTCGGTTCCGCTGTGGGCCAGGACGCTGCCGGTGTGCGCATCAATGTAGAACACATCGCTGTTGGGGATGCCCAGGCCGCTGCGGCTGAGCTTCACCTGCCAAACCAGTTTCCCGCGGTAGGTGGTAAGGGCGGCGGCATCCACTTGGGCCGGGTAGGACACCTGAGCTCGGGCAATGGCCACGGCTGCGGCCCGGCTGAGGAGCACCGGCTCTTCATCCGCAGGCGGCGTGTTCCGACCGATGAGCTTGCCGGTGAAAGCATCCAGCGTCACCTGGTAGCGAGACCCGGAGCGCGCCAGGGTCACCTCCCAGGTGAGGGTATCCGGTGTAAGAACCAGGCCGGCCGAGAGCGGGTGATACCCGTAGCCGGCGAAGTTCTTGGCCAGGGTGAGCGCCTGGGCCTTGGAGATGGCGGCCGGCTTCAGTTTGCCGGCATCCAGCCAGCCCCACTCCACCGCCCGGCCGCTGCCGTCCACGGCGATATACACCCGGTCCTCGGGCCGGGCGCCTTCCTGGCGCAGCGATACGGTCCAGCGGTCGGAGCCGGTTACGTGCGAGGTAGCGGCAACTTCGGTGGGCCGGGCCACCTCTTTTTGGGCGACCTCAATGGCAGCGCTCCGGGAGAGCGCTCGGGCCGGCGCGGCCGCCACAGCGAGTCCGGAAAGAAGCAGCAGGCTGACGAGCAATGAGACGGTGGCTGTGATCCGTCGTATCATGGTAAACCTCCTTGGCTTATGGTGCGGCCCCAGAGCGTTCTTCCGCTCGGCCGCTCGTATCCTATAGACGCCGGCTTGTCCGAAAAAGTTGCTGGTACTTTCTGGTCCCGCCGCCACCCCTTCCCGTAAACAAAAACAAGCGCACCCTGTATGGGATGCGCTCACCACAGGCTGTCTGGGTAGGTTAACGGTCAAAGTAGATGTTCTTACCCGTTCCCGAGATCGGGATACCCACCACGATTTCTCCGCTCAGGAGCCCCAGCCGCCGTGCCGCCACACCGATCCGGTACATGATGCGGTTGTCGGCGTTAAGAAGGCTGGCCGTTTTGGCGGCGGAGCCCAGGGCGATGCCCAGGTCCAGGAGGCGCCAGGCGCACATGGGACCGGCGAATTCGGGTCCTTCGTGGAGCTTGGCCAGCTCCGCGCAAGAGGGGTAGCCGCAGGCGCCGCAGTTCAGCCCGGCCACCTGGGGCCGGTCGAGCGACAGGAGCAACACCGCATCCGAGCGGCGCACGTTCTCGCCGTCACGGTCAAAGTTCTTCTTCCCGCTCTCTTTCCCGTAGGCGACCATGGCATCCGCCAGCCGGGCCAGATCGCCCCCTTCGAGGATTCTCATCCCCACGTAGTCCTTACCCCCGGCCTTGGGCGCGGTGCGCGCCGCGAGGGCCATCAGTTCCGCCACCAGGTGCATGGCTTCCGACATCTTGCTTCCTCCTTTACGCTTTACCTTTCTGCGCTTCGCTGGAGCCGAACCCCAGGCCGGCCAACACCTCGGCCGCCGCCTGCCCCATGCGCCGGTACCCTTCCCTGGTAGGATGGACACCGTCGACGGTGAGCTGGGAGTGGATCCGGCCCGTGGCCGGGTCGAGAAGCGGCGTAAAAAAGTCGATGAGCGTCCAGCCGCGCCGCGGGGCTTCTTCCTTGAGCCAGGCCCGCTGGCGCTTGAGCCGCTCTTCCGCCGCCGGATCGTCCAGGGCCGGCGGCAGCCCGAAGACCACCTGCGCGCCGACCTCCTCGACCGCCGCAGCCAGGGCGAGCAGGCTGGTCTCGGTCTCCGCCCAGCGCACGCCGCCGCGCAGGGCGTCGTTGCTGCCGGCCAGGATCACCACGCAGGCCGGCTGAAGGCTGAGCACGTCCTCTTTAACCCGGGCCACCATATCGAAGCTGGCCTCGCCGTTGACACCCCGGTTCACGATCGGCCGCCCCAGGAGCGCCTCGGCCTCCGCCACCCAGGAGCTGCCCGGGCTGTAAGGGAAGCCGAAGGTGAGCGAATCGCCGAGAGCGACAATGACGCCTTCCGCCAAGCTGCTCCCTCCTGTTCCCGTATTCACTTGGTGCAAAGAGGCGCTGTTGCCTCATTTTTCCCTTATCATACCCCAGGGGGCGGCAAACCGCAAGCACACTACCCGGCCCGGGTAACCGGAAGCGAGGCGCCGGCCCGCCGGTAAGGCTTTCCCTGGGGCCGCCGCGGCAGTATAATAAAGCTGTGGTCCGACATTGACGGCCGCATCACGGAAGGAGGAAAGGGCGTGCTCAAGTTGCTCCTCAGCGGGGCCCTGCTGGGCCTTTCCATCGCCGCTCCTTTGGGACCGGTGAACATTCAGCAGATCCGGCAGGGGCTGGCCGGCGGCTTCTGGCCGTCGTTTGTGGTGGCCCTGGGGGCGGTTACCGCCGACACGTTTTATTTTTCGCTCGTTGCCTTCGGCCTGGCCCCTTTCGTCTTCCGCTTTCCAGTGGTTAAAACAGCCCTCTGGGCGGCGGGCACGCTCTTACTCCTGCACCTGGCCTTCAGCAGCCTGCGTGGCGCGCGCCGGCTGGACTTACGCCCCTCTGAGCAGGCCCTGAGCCGCCGTGGCGCTTATTTCAGCGGCCTTTATATCTGCCTGACCAATCCGATGTCCATCCTCCTTTGGAGTTCCATCGGTACCGCCGCCTTCGCCAGTGCCGGCCTGGCTGCCGAGGTTGAACCCTCAGCGGAACTCTTTACGCTTTACTTTGGGGTGCTGGCCGGCATCCTCTCCTGGGCCACCGGGCTTTCGCTCCTCCTGGCCTGGGGCCGCCGCTTCGTCACACCTGCCGCCTTCCGTTTTATCAACCTGGCCTGCGGCCTGGTCCTGGCGGGCTTCGCCCTGCACTTCGGCCGGCAGGCCCTGCGTTCGCTGGGATTTTGACAAAGAAAGGGGCTCCTTTATGCCGGAAACACTTGAGATGCGCGGGGTGCGCCGCGATCGCTGGTACATACTGGCCGCCGTTCTGGCCGGCACCATCATGGGTCCGGTGGATGGCAGCGTAGTGAACATCGCGCTGCCCACCATCGCCACCATCTTCGGCGCCGACCTGGGCCTGGTGGCCTGGGTCTCCATGTCGTATCTTCTGGTCGCCAGCAGCCTGCTCCTCACCTACGGCCGCCTGGGAGACATGTACGGCTACCGCCCTGTTTACCTGACGGGACTCATGGCCTTCGTGCTAACCTCCGCCCTGTGCGGGCTTTCCTGGAACATCCACGCCCTCATCTTTTTCCGGGCCCTGCAGGCGGTGGGCGCCGGCATGACCTTGGCCGTGGCGCCGGCCATTATCACCCATGCCTTTCCGGCCAGCGAGCGCGGCCGCGCCCTCGGCATCAACGCCATGAGCGTAGCCGTGGGCTTGGCGCTGGGCCCCAGCCTGGGCGGGTTCCTGGTGGACGCTGTAGGCTGGCGCTCTATCTTTTACATCAACCTGCCCATCGGTTTAGTCGCCTTTTACTTCGGCTGGCGGCTGATTCCGCGCCACCCCGGTCAGCGCGGGCAGGCGTTTGACCTTACCGGTGCGGCCCTAGCTTTTTTTGCCCTCACCGGCATCCTGGTGGCCGTGAGCCGCGGGCAGACCTGGGGCTGGCTCTCCCCCTTCGTTTTGGGCTCCTTGGGGGCGGGCCTGGTTTTTCTTGTCCTTTTCCTTTACACGGAACAGCGCGTACCCCAGCCCATGCTTAACCTGGGCCTCTTTTCCAACCGTCTCTTCAGCGCCGCCAACCTGGCCGCCCTGTGCAACTTCAGCGCGCAGTACGTGATGCTGTTTCTGACACCCTTTTACCTGCAGAACCTCCTTAACTACTCACCACGGGCCGCCGGCGTGGTTATGACGGCGTTTCCCCTGGTAACCCTGTTCGTTGCCCCGGTGAGCGGCACCCTCTCCGACCGTTTCGGCACCCGCCTCCTCAGTACCATGGGGGCCGCCATCTGTACCTTGGCCCTCTGGTTTATGCGCGGGCTGGGGCCGGGCCTCTCCGGCCGCGACGTAGCCTGGCGCCTGGCTATCTTCGGGCTGGGCACCGGCCTCTTCCAGTCGCCCAACAACAGCGCCGTCATGGGCAGCGTCACCCGTAGCCACCTGGGAATCGCCTCGGGTACCTTGGCCACGGTGCGCAACGTGGGCATGGTGCTCGGAATCGCTCTGGCCCAGTCGTCTTTCGCCGGCGCCCTGGTTTACCACCTGGCCCGGCTGGCCGGCACCCTGAGCGGGCAGGTCCTGCAGCAGGCGGCCTACGCTGCGGCGCTGCACTCCGCCTACCTGGTGGGTGCGGCCGTCTCCCTGGCGGGTACGCTGGCTTCCTGGACCCGGCCGGGAGGGCGGCAGGCGGCGGCACAGGAGACCCTCTGAGGTGAGAAAGAGGGCGGGGTGGAACCCAAGCTAAGCGCCGGTGGCGACAACCTCCCCCTCTTCCAGCGTGAGGCGCAGGCGGGCCCGGCAGTACGGGCAAAGCACAACGTCGCCTACCCCTTTGTCCTCGGGAACCTCAAAATCGACGCCGCAAACGGGGCAGGTTACCTCCAGCACTCATGGTCCCTCCTTAGAGAAAACTTTCTTTGTCTTCATTATACGGCAAATTACCAGGCTGGTCCAACGCAAAAGCGGGCTGAGGAGGCTGAAGAACATGCTCAAATCGCCGCGCCGGTTGATCCTGGGCTTTGCCCTGGCCATTCTCATCGTATCCTTCGCGCTTTCCTCCCGCACGCTGGCCGGGCTTTCTCCCAGCGGTATACGCACGTTGGGCCTTTTGGCCTTTACCGTTATCCTCTGGGCCAGTGAGGCCATTCAGCCGGCGGCCACTTCGCTTTTGGTGTTCGTGCTGTTGCCGCTTCTCGGCATCTTACCCCTTAATGTTGCCCTGGCCACCCTGGGCACTGAGACGGTGTGGCAGCTCATCGGCATCTACATCATCGCAGGAGCCATCACCAAGTGGCAGCTTGACCGGCGCCTGGCCTACAACCTGCTCTTTCTCTCCGCCGGCCGGCCGGCCCTGGTAAGCCTGGTCTTTCTCCTCTGCGGCGTCTTTTTCACCTTTCTGGTGCCGGCACCGGTGGGCAAGGTGGCTCTCCTGCTGCCGCTGGCCGCCCAGAGCCTGGATGTGCTGGGCCTTCCCTCGGGCGGCAACACCGGCCGCGCCACACACTTTGCCCTGGGCAGCATTTCGCTCTTTGCCGGGGTGGGCCTCCTTACCGGCTGCCCGGCCAGCCTGTACGCCGCCCAGCTCATGGCGCGCGAAGCAGGGGCAACCTGGACGTACGGGCGCTGGTTCCTGGTCTTTTTCCCGCCCGTGCTGCTCACCAGCCTGCTTCTCTGGCCGCTGCTCCTGCTCCTTTACCCGCCCGAGGGGCGGGGCGGCGCGGAAAGGGCGGCCTTTCTTGCCTTCCTCGGCTCTCAGGTCCAGTCCCTGGGGCGGATGAACAGCGCCGAAAAAAAACTGGCCCTCATCTTGGGGCTTATGATCGGGCTTTGGGCCACGGGCGGCTACCTGCACACCCTCCCGGTGACGCTGGTCTGCTTGATGGCGGCGGCCGCCCTCTTTCTCCCTGGAATTGAACTTATTTCCTGGCGGGAGGCGGCAGATTCCATCAGCTGGTCCATCATCCTGGTGTTTTCCGCCGGGCTGGCGCTCACCGGCGGTCTTACCGAGACCGGCGCCGCTGCCTGGCTGGGGGCACAGCTGGGGCACCTCTTGGGCGGTTTTACCCCGGCGCAGGCAGGGACCGCGGCGTTTCTTTTCCTCGTGATCGTGCGCCTGGGTTTCACCACACCGACCGCCTACGCGGCGGCGCTGCTGCCGGTGGCGTTTGCAGCCGCGGAAAGCCTGTCGCTTAACCCCGTCTGGCTGGGAGCGCTTACGGCCGTCGCCGCCCACACTGCTTTTCTCTACCCCATGGAGTCCATGACGCTCATGACGGCCTATGCTGCCAGTTCCCTTACGCCCTGCGACGTGCTCCGCGCCGGCGGTGCCTCCACCCTGCTGGCGGGTGCCGTCACCCTGCTGGCCGCCTATCTTTACTGGCCGCTTCTCGGCCTGGCCATTAAATGACCCCCCGGCCGTCCGCCTAGACGAAAGGGGTGTAGTCGACCGCGTTCTCCTTTCCCAGAAGGCGGCGACAGGCCTTCCCCAGGCGGGCCGTGCCCTGCCGTATTTCCTCCGGTGTCAGCGAGGCATAGGTAAGGCGGAACCAAGGACTGGGCCCCGGTGCAGGGACAAAGAGGGCCCCCGGGCTGATCACCACCCCTTCCTTGAGTGCCTCTTGATAGAGCGCGGCTGCGTCCTGCTTTCCCGGCAGGCGCAACCAGAAGTTGAGACCGCCGGGCGGAGGGGTGAAGATTATCTCCGGGGGCAGGGTGTCGCGTAGGGCGGCAATCATCGTCCGGTAGCGCTCTTCGTACACAGCCCGAATCCGCCCCAGTTGCTCTTCCCAGGTACGCTCGCGCAAGAAGAGTTCGAAAACGCGCTGGAAAAGCCCGGAGGTGAAGATGTCCGAGGTGTGTTTGGCGGCCAGAACCTCACCGCCGAGCGCAGGCGGCACCACGAGAAACGCCAGGCGCAGGCCGGGGAGAAGCACCTTGGAGAAGCTTTTGAGGTAGAGGACCGGCACTTCCGGCGGGGCCAGTGCGGCCAGCGGTGTGAGGTCTGTCTCGGTGAAGTTGAGTTCCCGCAGGTAATCATCCTCGAGCAAAGTCAAGCCGAAGCGCTGCGCCAGGGCTAGGAGCGCTTCTTTTTTCTTGCGGCTGTAGACCACCCCGGTGGGGTTTTGGAAGGTGGGCATCACGTAAAAAATGCGCGGTCGCACTGTAGCAAGAAGCCGTTCCAGGGCCGTAAGGTCCGGCCCGTCCGCTTCCAGCGGCACGGAAAGTATCCGTGCGCCGCGCGAACGGAACGCCGCCATGGCCCCCGGGTAGGTAGGGCACTCCACCAGCACGGCATCTCCCGGCCCGAGCAGACTCTTGGCCACCACATCGATCCCCTGTTGCCCCCCGGAGATAACCTGGATAGCGCCGGCGGCGGCACAGATACCCAGTGTACCGAGCGCCGACGCTACCGCTTCCCGGAGCGGCAGGTAACCCCGGCTGTCCTGGTAGGCAAAGGCCTGACCGCCATCCCGTTCAATGACCCGGTTCAGCAGGCGCTGTACCGCGGCTACCGGCAAAAGACCCGGATCCGGGGTGGCGCTGGCGAAGTTGATGGCCCCCGGCGGTATTTCCACCTGGCCCTGGCCGAGGAGGTCTGCCTCCTTCCCGCCACCCGGTGCCCCCACATTGACTCTGCCCCCGGGCACAACAAAAGTGCCGCTCCCGGTGCGGGCGCGGACCAGCCCGAGCTGCTCGAGCTCCCGGTATGCCTTGACCACGGTGATCGTGTTCACCTGAAGGGTGCGGGCCAAGGTTCGGACAGCCGGCAGCCGCTCACCGGGTGCCAGTTCGCCGGTCCGAATGCGCTCGGACAGCGCCTGAGCAATTTGCCGGTAAATGGGGAGCTTACCGTGGCGGTCAAATTGTATCGATACATTGCTGGCCATATAAACACAAACTCCTTCTTGACCAATACGATTTGTCAATGCTATACTACGCTTGTGACGAATTGGGCGCAGCTGTATACTCCGGTTTCCGTTCCCCTTGTTGTACTACTACACTCAGTGTATCAGGCGGCGCCGCGCAAGTAAAGGAGGGTTTACCCGTGTCCGAAGACCGCTACGCTCTGAACAAGAACCTGGCACAGATGCTCAAGGGCGGCGTGATCATGGACGTGACCACGCCCGAGCAGGCCCGTATTGCAGAGGAAGCAGGCGCCTGCGCCGTAATGGCCCTGGAACGCGTGCCGGCCGACATCCGCCGGGACGGCGGAGTGGCCCGCATGTCCGACCCCAAGATCATCAAGGCCATCAAGGCGGCCGTCTCCATCCCGGTGATGGCCAAGGTGCGCATCGGTCACTTTGTCGAAGCCCAGATACTGGAGGCGCTGGGCATCGACTTTGTGGATGAAAGCGAGGTGCTGACGCCGGCCGACGAGTCCTACCATATCGATAAGACCAGGTTTAAGATCCCGTTCGTCTGCGGCGCCCGCGACCTGGGTGAGGCGCTGCGGCGCATCGCGGAAGGAGCAGCGATGATTCGCACCAAAGGCGAAGCCGGCACAGGGAACATAGTTGAGGCGGTGCGGCACCTCCGGGCGGTAAACGAAGGGATCGCCGGCCTGCGAGGCCGCGGGCGGGCCGAACTGGTTGCCCGGGCGAAAGAGCTCGGTGCGCCGCTGGAGCTGGTGGAGCAGGTCGCCCGCGAGGGACGCCTCCCGGTGGTGAACTTCGCCGCCGGCGGCGTCGCCACTCCTGCGGATGCCGCCCTTATGATGCAATTGGGTGCAGACGGCGTCTTCGTTGGTTCCGGTATCTTCAAGTCCGGAAATCCGGCGAAGCGGGCGCAGGCCATCGTTAAAGCGGTAACCTACTACAACAATCCGGCCATCCTGGCCCAGGTTTCGGAAGACCTGGGCGATCCGATGCCCGGTGTGGACGTAGCTGCTCTGGCGACCGAGGAACGTTACGCCGCCCGGGGGTGGTAGCATGGGGCCGGTGGGAGTTCTTGCCTTGCAGGGCGCCTTCCGCGAGCACCGGGCGGCCCTGGAGCGCCTGGGTGTGCCCGTGCGCGAGGTGCGCCTCCCGGCGGATTTGAACGGGCTTTCCGGTCTGATCCTTCCCGGTGGGGAGAGTACAGCCATGGGCCGCCTGCTCCGGGAGTTCGGGCTCCGGGAACCATTGTGCCGCCTAGGTAAGGAGGGTTTGCCGATGTGGGGCACATGCGCCGGCATGATCCTCCTGGCCGAGCGAATCGTCGGCGAGGATACGGTGCACCTGGGTCTCATGGACATAGCCGTACGGCGCAATGCCTATGGCGGGCAACTGGATAGCTTTCGTACCGAGCTCACCATTCCCGCGGTTTCTCCCGCACCGTTCCCCCTGGTTTTCATCCGGGCCCCTTATGTGGAGGAAGCGGGGCCACAGGCCTGCGTGCTGGCAATGCTGAACGGCAAGATCGTCGCTGTCCAACAAAGGAATCTCCTGGCCACAGCCTTTCACCCGGAGCTTACGGACGATCTTCGTTTTCACCGCTACTTCCTGCACGCAATCGAGCGATACCACCACTAAGAAAGAGGGCGCGTTTTCGCGCGCCCTCTTTCTTTTTGCTGCCGCCTCGGCCTGCCTTGGGGTGCCGGGTGGTCCTCAGGCACGGGCGTGCTCCAGGTAGGGAAGCCAGCGCTCCAACTCGTTTTCCGCCTCCGGCCCTACGTACGCCTGAAAGACGTCTGCGGGACCGGTTTGCTGATAATCCTCGGGTGGGAAGGCGAAGAACCAGGCATTACCCTCCTGGTAAACCCAGTAAGGGTAGTAGCCCTCGCGGTCGTAGCCGCGCCCCCAGCCTTGGGAGGTGCCTTCACCGTTTTCGTCGCGGACGTAATACCCGGCCTCCATGAGCGCCCGGGTCAAGTGCGGCAGGTCCACCGCAAACGGTAACTGTACCTGAACCATCTGCCGGCTCAGCCTCATGTCGTACGCCACGCGCGCCCCTCCTGGCAGCTTTTCCCTTAATCTGCCCGGCGGGGCGCCTTTCTATTCCTGAACTAGGCGCCGGCCGCCAGCGCCTGCTGGAAGAAGCGGCCCAGTCGTTTCGTTCCCTCTTCAATGTCCGCCGGTGAAGGGTAGGAGAAGGAAAGCCGCAGCTGGTTGGCCCCCTGGCCGTGGGCATAAAAGGAGCGCCCCGCCACGTACGCCACCTTTTCCTCGGCAACCGCCTGCTTCAAGAGGCGGGCGGTGTCGAGGCCGGGCGCGTCCGGCAGGGTAACCCAGGTGAAGAAACCGCCCTGAGGTTCCACCCAGTGCGTACCGGCCGGGAAATGCCGCTTGAGCCCGGCCGACATGGCAGCAGCCCTTTCCTTAAGGAGGGCGCAGCTGGCCTTCACCTGTCGCTCGATGATCCCCCGGCGCCCGCACTCCAGCGCCAGGAGCTGGCTTAGGCTGCTGGAACACTGGTCGCTGGTCTGTTTGACAGCAATGAGCTTGGCGGTGAACGTTTCCGGAGCCACCACCCAGCCCAGGCGCAGGCCGGGCGACAGGATCTTGGAGAAGGTCCCGAGGAAGAGCACCGCACCGCTTTTATCCAGGGACTTCAAGGTCGGCACTTCGCTGCCGGCGAAGCGCAGCTCGGCGTAGGCGCTGTCCTCCACCAGCGGCACGCCGTACGCAGCCGCCAGGTCTACCAGGAGGCGGCGCCGGGCAGAGCTGAGGGTGGCGCCGCTCGGGTTCTGGAAGGTGGGGACGGTGTAGATGAACTTGGGCCGCCGAGCGGATGTACTCAGGGCCGCCAGGCGTTCCGCCAGAAGGTCCACCTGCATGCCCTCCTCGTCCGTGGGTATCTCTTCCACGCGGGCACCGTAGGCAATGATGGTCTGCAGCGCCCCCACATAAGAAGGCGCCTCGCTGATGACCACGTCTCCCGGCTCCAGCAGCACCCGGCAAATGAGGTCGAGCCCCTGCAGGGCACCGCTCGTGATGGTGACCTCCGCCGGGCTGATCGCCACGCCAAAGCGCGCGCGCATCCTGTCCGCCAGGTACTCCCGCAGAGCGCTGAAACCCGCCGTAGGCCCGTACTGCAGGGCGGCGGCGCCGTTTTCGGCCAGAATCCGTGCACCCACTTCGCTGACCTCGGGCAGGCGGAACATGTCCGCGCCCGGGAAACCGCCGGCGAAGGAAATGACCCCCTCCGTCTCGCTGAGCCGCATGATTTCAGCGATGTCGGTGTTAGCCTCGCCCCGCCAGGCCGGCACAAGAATCTCATTCCACTCCATGTTGACGGCCGGTTGCCTTCCCTCCTCTCGGACTACGGAACCATTACTTTATACCAAAAAAATGTTCTCGGGGCCACAAGGAATTTCCTGCTGAATGACGAATTGTTATGATGTTAAATGAAACTTTGTCTTACAGTACAAGACGGGGGCTGAGGCTATGCGTTCTTCACCTGCTTCCGGTCCCGGCTACAATGTGCGCGCCGTGGAACGGGCCATGGAGCTCCTCTCGGCCCTGGCCGGCGGCGACCCCGCCCTGGGAGTGACGGAACTGGCGGAGCGGCTCGGCCTGCACAAGAGCACCGTGCACCGCCTGCTGGTCACCCTGGAGGGAGGGGGGTTTGTGGAGCAGGACCAGGTCAGCGGCCGCTACCGCCTGGGCCTGAAGCTGTTTGAGCTGGGGGCCGTCGTCGGCGCGCGCCAGGAGCTGAGGTGCGAGGCGCTGCCTTACATGCGCGACCTTTCTGCCAAAAGCGGTCACACCGTCCACCTGGTGCTCCTCTCCGGTTATGACCCCATCTACGTGGAAAAGGTGGAAAACCCGCATTCGGTGGTAAGTTACTCGCAGATCGGCAAAAAGCTGCCGCTGCACGCCACCGCCGCCGGCAAGGTGCTCCTGGCCCACCTACCGCCGGCTGACCAGGAGGAAGTCCTGCGCGGCCCACTGGCGGCTTACACACCCAATACGATCACCGATCCGGCCGTCCTGCGCGAGCACCTGGCCCGCATCGTCAAGCAAGGTTACGCCCTCGACAACGAGGAACTGGAGCTGGGGCTGCGCTGCGTGGCAGCACCCATCCGGGGGGCGCGCGGCCACGTGGTGGCTTCCCTTTCTCTCTCCGGGCTCTCCGCCACACTCACGCCCGAGCGGCTGCCCGGGCTCACCGCCGCAGCCCGGGAAACAGCCCTCGCCATCTCCCACCGCCTGGGTTACAGCGAGGCCCTGAGCCTGCTGCGGCAGGGGTAGGCTTTGTTTTCCCATACAAAACTCACGGGAGGTATGCTTGATGCGCGCCAAGGTTACCATCACTACCCTGCGGGAGAAGGTCGCCCGCGGCGAAAAGATCACCATGCTCACCGGCTATGATTATCCGTTGGCCCTGGCCGAGGAAAAGGCCGGGGTGGACATCATCCTGGTGGGCGATTCCCTGGGCATGACAGTGCTGGGTTACGAGTCCACACTGCCGGTACGCATGGACACCATGATCGACCACGCGCAGGCCGTGCGCCGCGCCGCCCCCACCGCCTATGTCATCGGTGACATGCCGTACCTCTCTTACCAGGTAAGCGTGGAGCAGGCCGTGGCCAACGCCGGCCGCTTTATGAAAGAGGCCGGCTGTGACGCGGTGAAGCTCGAGGGCGGGCGCAACGTGGTCGACGTGGTGGCGGCCCTCACCAAGGCCACCATTCCAGTGATGGGCCATATCGGCCTTACGCCCCAGTCCATCGCCATGCTGGGCGGCTTCAAGTCCCAGGGGCGGAGTCTGGCTGCGGCCGAGACCTTGATCGAAGACGCCAAGGCGCTCGAGGAAGCCGGCGCGGTGGCCATCCTGCTCGAGGCCATGCCGCCCGAGGTCGCCCGGATCATCACCGCCCGGGCCAATATCCCCGTCATCGGCATCGGCGCCGGCCCGTACGTCCACGGCCAGCTCCTCATCGTGCACGACATGCTGGGCTTCTTCGAGGCCTTCACCCCCAAGTTCGTGAAAAAGTACGCCGACCTCAACGGTGCCATCCGCGCGGCGCTGGCCGAGTATATCGCCGACGTCACAAGCGGCGCCTTCCCGGCCGCCGAACACTGCTATAAGATGCAGCCGGGCGAGGCCGAGGCCCTGCTGGCCAAGTACAACATCGGCTGAGCCGGCCCGGCTTCCGCGCCGCCCCGGGCAAAAGGTCCCCCAGGGTGAATGCCCACGGAAACCTGGCAAAGGCCCCGTCGCCTACCCGGCGACGGGGCCTTCCCTTTTCCTTCGACCTTTCTTCTACTCTGTCACCCGCGCCAGCGCCATGACGCTGTCGCCTTCCTCGAGCCGCATCAGGGTTACGCCCTGGGTGTCGCGCCCCTTCTCGGGGATGCCGTCCACCTCCAAGCGGATGAGGACACCGGCGGCGGTGATCAGCATCAGGTCGTCGCTGGGGCGCACCACCTTCATGTCCACCACCGGGCCGTTGCGTTCCGAGATGCGGATGGCCTTCATCCCTTTCCCCCCGCGGCTGTGGCGGGTAAACTGGCCGAGCGGCGTGCGTTTGCCGAAGCCCTTGGCCGTAACCACCAAAAGGTCGGCGCCCTTTTGCACCACATCCAGGCTCACCACGGCATCGTCCGGGGCCAGGTTGATGCCGCGCACCCCCCGCGCCGCCCGCCCCATGGAGCGGATCTCGGCCTCGGCGAAGCGGATGGCCTTGCCGCCCCGCGTCCCCAGGAGCAGCTCGCGCTCGCCGTCGGTACGGCGTACGTAGATCAGCTCGTCCCCTTCCTCCAGGGTAATGGTCACCAGGCCGGCCCGGCGCACCGAGTCGAAGTCGGCCAGCGGCGTCTTTTTCACGTAGCCGCGCCGCGTCGCCATCACCAGGTACTGGCCGTCGCTGAACTCGCGCACGCTCAGGACGGCGGTCACCTTCTCCCCGGCGCCCAGCGAGATGAGGTTGACCAGGGGGGTGCCCTTGGCCTGGCGGCTGGCTTCGGGGATCTCGTGGCCCTTCACGCGGTAGGCGCGCCCGCTGTTGGTGAAGAAGAGGACGTAGTCGTGGGTGGAGAGGGTGATAAGGTGCTCCACCACGTCCTCTTCCTTGGTGCCGGTGCCCAGGATACCCCGGCCGCCGCGGCGCTGGCTGCGGTAGGCAGCCAGGGGCTGGCGCTTCACGTAGCCTTCGGCGGTAAGCGTCACCACAACGCGCTCCTCTGGGATCAGGTCCTCCGGCGCCAGCGTCCCCACGTCGCTGGTGATACGGGTGCGCCGCTCGTCGCCGTACGTGTTTTTGATCTCGAGAAGTTCGCTGCGGATAATCTGGTAGACCATGGCTTCGCTGCCCAAGATGGCGCGCAGGCGCTCGATGGCGGTTAAAAGTTCCCGGTACTCCTCTTCGATTTTTTCCCGCTCCAGGCCGGTGAGGCGCTGCAGGCGCATGTCGAGGATGGCCTGGGCCTGTTTTTCGCTGAGGCCGAACTTTTCCATGAGGCCGCTTCGCGCCTCCGCCACCGTGCGGGAAGCACGGATCAAGGCGATAATGGCATCGATGTGGTCGAGGGCGATGCGCAGCCCCTCGAGAACGTGGGCCCGCTCCTCCGCCCGCGCCAGGTCAAAGCGCGTCCGGCGCACCACCACTTCTTTCTGGTGGTCCAGGTACTCGGTGAGCATCTCTTTGAGGCTGAGGATACGCGGCTCGCCCTTCACCAGCGCCAGCATGATGACGCCGAAGCTCACCTGCAGCTGCGTGTGGTGGTAGAGCTGGTTGAGCAGCACGTCGGCGTTGACGTCGCGCCTCAGCTCGATGACGACGCGAATCCCTTCGCGCCCGGATTCATCCCGCAGGTCGGTGATGCCCTCGATGCGCTTTTCGCGCACCAGGTCGGCGATGGTCTCCACCAGCCGGGCTTTATTGACCATGTAAGGCAGCTGCGTTACCACAATCTGCTGCTTGCCGCCCTTTACTGTTTCAATGCGGGCGGCGGCGCGCACCTTGATGGTCCCCCGGCCGGTGCTATAGGCCGCCCGGATGCCTTCGCGCCCGAGGATGAGCCCGCCGGTGGGAAAGTCCGGCCCCTTGACAGCCAGCATCAGGTCGGCTACGCTGGCCGCGGGGTTGTCGATGAGCATCACCAGGGCATCCACCACTTCGCCCAGGTTATGGGGCGGAATGTTGGTGGCCATGCCCACGGCGATACCGGAAGAGCCGTTGATGAGGAGGTTCGGCACCCGCGCCGGCAGGACCACCGGCTCCTTGAAGTGCTCGTCAAAGTTCGGGATGAAGTCCACCGTTTCTTTGTCGATGTCGCGCAGCATCTCCACCGCCAGCGGCGCCAGGCGCACCTCAGTGTACCGCATGGCCGCCGGGGCGTCGCCGTCGACCGAGCCGAAGTTGCCGTGCCCGTCCACCAGCGGGTAGCGGCAGACAAAGTCCTGCGCCAGGCGCACCATGGCGTCATAAATCGCCACGTCGCCGTGGGGGTGGTACTTACCGAGCACCTCGCCCACCAGGCGGGCGGATTTTTTGTAAGGCTTATCCGGCCCCATGCCCACCTCGTTCATGGCGTAGAGGATACGGCGCTGCACCGGTTTGAGCCCGTCGCGCACGTCCGGCAGCGCCCTACCGATGATCACGCTCATGGCGTAATCGAGGTAGGAGTGCTTCATCTCCTCTTCAATTCGCACGGGAACGATGCGATCGGCCACTTGATCTGCCACTTTTCTCTTCCCTTCCCCTAAATGTCCAGGTTACGCACCAAGCGGGCGTTGGCCTGGATGAACTCGCGCCGCGGCTGCACCTTATCCCCCATGAGGATGGTGAAGATGTTGTCCGCCTCCAGCGCGTCCGCGACGGAAACCTGGAGCACCGTGCGTGACTTAGGGTTCATGGTGGTTTCCCAGAGCTGCTGGGGGTTCATCTCGCCCAGACCCTTGTAGCGCTGCACGTCGATGTTGCCGCCGCGCCCGATCTTTTTCAGCAGCTCGTCCAGCTCGCGGTCGCTGTAGGTGTAGTGTTCCTCCTGGCCCTTCACCACCCGGTAAAGGGGCGGCTGCGCGATATAGACGTAGCCGGATTCCACCAGCTGCGGCATGTAGCGGTAGAAAAAGGTGAGCAGCAGGGTGCGGATGTGCGCCCCATCCACGTCGGCATCCGTCATGATGATGACCTTGTGGTAGCGCGCCTTGCTAAGATCAAAGTCCTCGTCAATGCCCGTGCCGAGGGCGGTGATCATGGCGCGGATCTCCTCGCTGGCCAGGATCTTGTCGAGGCGTGCCTTTTCCACGTTGAGGATCTTGCCCCGGAGCGGCAGGATGGCCTGGAAGCGCCGGTCCCGGCCCTGCTTGGCGGAGCCGCCGGCGGAGTCGCCCTCCACGAGGAAGAGTTCCGCCACCGCCGGGTCGCGTTCCGTACAGTCGGCAAGCTTACCGGGGAGCGAGGTCACCTCGAGGGCGCTCTTGCGCCGGGTGAGTTCCCGCGCCCGCCGCGCCGCCTCGCGCGCCCGCGAAGCAGCCAGCACCTTGTCGATGATCCGGCGCGCCACGGCCGGGTTTTCGTCGAGGAAGGTGCCGAGGCCCTCGCTGACCACCGCGTCTACAAAGCTGCGCATCTCGGGGTTGCCGAGCTTGGTCTTGGTCTGCCCTTCAAACTGTGGGTTCACCAGCTTGACGCTCACCACCGCCACCAGGCCCTCGCGTACATCCTCGCCGGTAAGGGCCGGGTCGCCGTTCTTGAGCAGGTTGTTCTTGCGGATGTAGTCGCCGATCACGCGGGTGAGCGCCGTCTTAAAGCCGGCCTCGTGCGCCCCGCCTTCCTGGGTGTGGATGTTGTTGGCGTAGGTGAAGATGTTCTCCACGTAGCCGTCGTTGTACTGCAGGGCCACCTCCACGCTGGCGTCCTCACGCCGCCGTTCAAAGTAGATGGGCGGCTCGTGCAGCACATCCTTGTTCTTGTTCAGGTGCCGCACGAACTCCTCGATCCCGCCCTCAAACTGGTAGACGTTCTCCTGACCGGAGACCTCGTCTTTCAGGCTGATCTTCAGGCCGCGCGTCAAGAAGGCCAGCTCCCGCAGGCGCTGGGCCAGGGTGTCGAAGGAAAAGGTGCGGTCGGGGAAGATCTCGCGGTCGGGGATAAAGCGCACCGTGGTCCCGGTTTCGTCGCTGTCCCCCACCACGGCGAGATCCGACGTAGGTTCGCCGCGGCGGTAGGTCTGGCGGTAAACGTGACCTCCCCGGCGCACCTCTACCTCCAGCCACTCGGAAAGAGCGTTAACCACCGAGACGCCCACCCCGTGCAGGCCGCCGGAAACCTTGTAGCCTTCACCGCCGAACTTCCCGCCGGCGTGGAGCATGGTCATCACCACTTCCACCGCCGGCTTACCCACCTGCGGGTGGATCTCCACGGGGATGCCGCGCCCGTTATCCTTAACTTCCACCATGTGCTCGGGGTGGAGGGTAACTTCGATGGCGGTGCAGTAGCCGGCCAGGGCCTCGTCGATGCTGTTGTCCACCACCTCGTAGACCAGGTGGTGCAGGCCGCGCGGCCCGGTGCTGCCGATGTACATGCCGGGACGCAGGCGCACCGGCTCCAGGCCCTCGAGTACCTGGATCTGGCTGGCGTCGTAGCGCGCTTCGTTCTTTTCTGGCATTCTTCCACCCCTTTCGGTTGCTGAGTCCGACAAGGACAATTATACCATAGCGCCGGGAAAAGCCACAAGAAGAGGCGGCCAGGCCTCAGCCTTCAGCCGCCCCGCGCTTAACCGGCGAGGAGGGATTTGCTCCGGCCGGCCAGGGTGAGAGAAGAGATCGGTGTCAGGTAACCCCGTTCGCCGGTAAGAACCAGCGCTTTGGGTTCCCCCTCTCCCACCTTGGTCAGGTAGCCCTCATCGCGGCTGATTTCCATGAACTCGCGGGTGGCCACGCCCTCGCCGGCGGTTCTAAGGTCGAGGATCATGATCACGTCCCGGGTTGGGACCACCACATCGTCGCCGATGTGAAGGAACATGGGCTGTCACTCCTTTTCATGCTGTACCTCTACGCCGCCACGGCGGCACTGCACAGGTAAAAGCTTCTTGCCCGGGATGGCCCCGGGAACGGCCTAAGCCCCAGCCTCTTTTCCTTCTGGAACAGCTCACAGGGCCGTCAGTTCGCCCCCCGCCACCTGCCAGCGCACGGCGCCGGGCAGGCGGGCCGCGGCCGTCTCTTCGGTAGCGGTGAGAAAGGTTTGGCCCCCCTGGGCGGCGTGGCGGGTGAGGTAGGTGCGGCGTTCCGGGTCCAGCTCCGAGTAAACGTCGTCCAGAAGAAGCAGCGGGCTTTCCCCGGTGGCAGCCTTGATGTACTCCACCTCGGCCAGCTTCCAGGCCAGGGCCGCCGTGCGCTGCTCGCCCTGCGAGCCATAGCTTCTGAGCTCACGCCCCGCCACGCTGAAGGCGATCTCGTCGCGCTGGGGACCGCTCAGGGTGATCCCGCGGCGCAGCTCCTCGCGGCGGCGCTGGGCCAGTTCGGCCGCCAGGGCCGCTGCAATCGCCGGTAGAGCGGCGCCGGCCGGGAAGGGTACGTTCGGCAGGTAGCTTACGCTGAGCGGCTGCCCGCCGCTCAGCTCCCGGTGCCGCGCGTCCGCCCAGCGCGCCAGCTCGGCCAGCGCCCGTGCGCGCCTGAGAATCACTTCGGCCCCGTGGCCGGCCAGCTCTTCCTCCCAAGCGGCCAGGGCAAGTTCGCTCCCGGCCGTCGGCGGAAGGTGCTTTAAGGCGGCGTTGCGCTGGCTGAGGGCGCGGTTGTACTCGCGTAGGTGGTGGTAGTAAGCGCGGCTGGTTTGCAGAAGCAGCAGGTTCAGCGTGTGGCGGCGCACCTGGGGCGGGCCTTTCACCAGGGCCAGGTCTTCAGGGGAAAAGATCACGGCGGTAACCTCCCCGAAGAGCTCCGCCAGGCGCAGGTGCTCCGTGCGGTCCAGGGTGAGGGTTTTGCCGCGCGGCGCTTCCCAGCGCACCACCAGGGAGGTTTCACCGCTCGCCTTAACGATGCGCCCGCCCACGGCAAAGGCAGCAGTGCCGAAGCGGGCCAGCTCGGCGTCGCGCGGGGTACGAAACGACTTGCCCGTCGCGAGAAAGAAGATGGCCTCCAAGAGGTTGCTTTTGCCTTGGGCGTTGGCGCCGCTCAAGATGTTGAGCCCGGGCGCCGGCTCCCACTCCAGCGCTGCCCAATTGCGGAAGTCGGCCAGCCGCAGTTGCTTAAGAAACACGCGTACCTCCCCTACACCGCAGCGCGCACGGTGACCGGCATCACCAGATAGCGGTAGCTGGAGCTGCCCGGGAGCGAAATAACCGCAGCACTCTCGGGGCCGGTAAACTCAAAGAGGACTTCCTCCGCCGCCAAGATCCGGAGCGGCTCGATCAGGTAACGCCCGTTAAAGGCGACGTCCAGCTCTTCGCCCTCGACCGCCGCCGGCAGCTCTTCTTCCAGGCGGCCCACATCCGCACTCTGCGCCAGAACCTTGATGCCGCCCGGGTAAACGTGAAGGTGCACCGCGCTCATTTTTTCCGCCGACAGGAGCTCCGCCCGTTCCAGCGCCGCCAGGAGCTCCAGGCGTTTCACCCGGGCGCGGAGAGAAAACTGCCGCGGCAGCACGCTCTCGTAGGGCAGGTATTTGCCCTCCACCAAGCGCGAGATGAGGGCCCAGTTCTCGCTGTGAAAAAGGAGCTGGCTCGACGCCGCCGCGATGGTGATCTCCCCGGCTCCTCCCGCCAGCCGGGCCAGCTCCTCCAGGCTGCGCGCCGGAACCAGGTACTCGCCCTCCGCGCCGGCGCCGGGAAAGGCCCCTTCAGCGATGGCCAGCCGGTGGCCGTCGGTGGCCACCAGGCGCAGCGTATCGCCCCGCAGGGAGAAGAGCACCGCCGTAAGCAGCTGGCGCAATCCGTCGCGCGCCGCCGCAAAGCTCACCTGTTGAATCAAGGTGCGCAGCGCCGGCTCCGGCACGCGCGCCAGCTCCGCCGCTTCTGCCGGCACCACGGCCGGAAAATCGGCGGCCGGCAGGGTCAAGAGTTCAAAACGGGACGCTCCGGCGGTCACCAGGACGCGCTCTTCGCCCTGGTTTTCCGCCAGGGTCAGCTCGCCTTCGGGCAGGCTGCGCAGGATGCCCACCAAGTAGCGCGCCGGCAGGAGCACCTGCCCTTCTTCCCTAATCTGCGCGGGGAAGCGCGCCTCTATCCCGAGCTCCAGGTCGGTACCGCTTACGGTCACGCCTTCCGGTGTCGTAGTGATGAGGAGGCCGGTCAGCGCCGGAATGGTACTTTTGGGAAGGACCGCCCGGAGTGTGGCCTGGGCGGCGTTGTAGAAGGGATCGCGCGCACAGGTAAGATTCATCTTCCTCTCCTCCACCTAAGGCTTTGCGCTTTATCCACAGGGCGTGTTACTACGAAGGTGGTAGTAAGACAGAGGTTAAAAAGACAGCGTAGCATTAGTAGAGGCCTGTGGAAAAAGCAGAGAAAACGGGAAAAAAGCTTGTCCACAGGTATCATGCAGTGGAAAAAAGCGTCGCAGGTGTGGACAAGCAGTGAAAAATATGGGGAAAAAAGTAGAGCGGCGGCGAAGAAAAAGGTTATCCACAGCGTTTAGCCGGCTTTGTCCTGGATGGCCTCCCGCAGGCGCTTGATGGTGCTCCTTAAGTTCGGGTCGGTCTGGAGAATGGCGGCGATCTTCTCGCAGCCGTGGAGGACGGTGGTGTGGTCGCGGCCGCCGAATTCGTCGCCGATCTTCGGCAGGGAAGCGTCGGTGAGTTCGCGTGCCAGGTACATGGCGATCTGCCGGGGCTCGGCGACGTTGCGGGTACGGCGCTTGGCCCTGAGGTCCTCCGGCCGCAGGTGGAAGTACTCCGCCACGACGCTCTGAATGCGGCTGATGGTGATGGGTTGGCGGCGGTTCTCCGGAAGGATGTCGCGCAGGGCCTCTTCGGCCAGAGCGGCGCTCACCTCGGCCTGGTGGAGCTGGGCGTAGGCTACGAGGCGGATCAGGGCGCCTTCGAGTTCCCGGATGTTGCTGGTGATGCGGGTGGCGATGTACTCCAAGGCGTCGTCGGGCACGGTGAGGTTTTCGAGTTGAGCTTTTTTGCGCAGGATGGCGACCCGGGTTTCCAAGTCGGGCGGCTGGATGTCGGTGATGAGTCCCCACTCGAAGCGCGAACGCAGCCGGTCTTCCAGGGTGGAAAGCTCCTTGGGCGGGCGATCGCTCGAGACGATGATCTGGTGGTTCGCCTCGTGCAGGGCGTTGAAGGTGTGGAAGAACTCCTCTTGGGTGCGCTCTTTATTTTCTAAAAATTGGATATCGTCGATCAGAAGGACGTCCTTCTCCCGGTATTTGGCCCGGAAGCTGTTGATCTCATCGTCCTTGATGCAGTTGATAAGTTCGTTGGTGAAGGTTTCCGAGGAGACATAGACCACGCTCATCTCGGGGTTTTTCGCCAGGATGTAGTGTCCGATGGCGTGCATGAGGTGCGTTTTGCCCAGGCCGACGCCGCCGTAAATAAAAAGCGGGTTGTAGGCGCGCGAGGGGGACTCCGCCACGGCCAGAGCCGCGGCGTGGGCGAAGCGGTTGCTGTTGCCGACGACGAAGGTATCGAAAACATACTTGGGGTTGAGCTGGGGGCGGTCGCCCGCAGCCGGGCGGGCTGCCGCCGGGCTGCTCGGGGCCGCGGCCGGCTCGTCGTCGCCGGGAAGGAGGTAATGGACCCTGAGGTCGCCGGCGCCCGTTTCCCGGAGGGCGCGCTGCACCAGGCTGGCGTACGAGGTTTCGAGCCACTCGCGCGTGTAGGCGTTGGGCACGGAGACAAGGAGGTTGGTCCCCACGATGGCCACGGCGCGCGTGGGGCGCAGCCAGTTGTCGAAACTCGTCCGGCCGAGCTCTTGCTCCATAACGGCGAGAGCGGAACGCCAGACTTCCAGAGCGGATTGCGGCAAAGGAACACCCTCCTTCAAAGGGTTGCTGCACAAGTTATACACAGGTTTATCCACAAGGTGTGCATAAACCTGCGGATAACGGTAACACTGAAGGTAGAAACCGACAGATTTGCTAAGCTCAGGATCATAATAGCACAGATATCCACAGGTCGGCAACCGGGACAAAGGTACTGGGGTAGGCGGGGGAAAAGCTTGACAGGGGAAGAGGCCTCAAGTATAATTTTTCTAAAGCGCTATGGGAAAAAGAGCGGAAGGAGAAACTCCATCGTGAAGAGAACATACCAACCCAATCGCAGACACCGGCAGAAAACCCACGGGTTTTTGGTGCGTATGAGCACAAGAGGCGGTCGGAGGGTTTTGGCCCGGCGGCGCGCTAAGGGCCGCAAGAGGATTTCCGCCTGAGGTGAGGAGATCGCGGGGCTAGGCGGGGCAGGACCTGAAACCTGGCCCCTTTTCTTGTCAGGGGCGGGCCGGCCCGGGGTAAGGAGGGGCGGCGGTGCGTGCGGAAACGCTGCAGCGCAATGAGGAGTTCCAGGAACTTTACCGGCACGGGCGCTCCTACGTCGGAAGGTGCGTGGTGGTGTATGCCCTCGCGCGGGGGGCGGGAGGCACCCGGGTCGGTTTTACGGTGGGTAAAAAGGTCGGGCACGCGGTGGAGCGAAACCGCGTGCGCCGGCGCTTGCGCGAGATCTACCGCCTGCTCTACCCGGAGCTCGCTTCCGGTTTCGACCTCGTGATTGTGGCGCGGGGACGCGCCAAGGCGGCGCCGCACGGTGTGCTGGCGGGCGAGCTGAAGGGGCTTCTGCGGCGGGCCGGTGTACTGGCGGGGGAAGAGAAGAATGCTTAAGACGGCGCTCCTGCTGCTGATCCGCTGTTACCAGCGCTTTATCTCCCCGCTTTTGGGACCCCACTGCCGGTACCGGCCCACCTGCTCGGCGTACGCCTACGAGGCGGTGCGGCGGTACGGGCCGCGGCGGGGAGGTTGGCTGGCGGTGCGGCGCATCCTGCGGTGCCACCCGTGGGCGGCGGGCGGTTATGACCCGGTGCCTGAGGAACTGGTCCGCAAAGCAGGCCCTGCTGGCCGGAGCAACTGCTCTTGAGAAGGAGGGGATGAGGTGAAGGCCCTCGGTGATGCCATGTTCTGGGTGCTGGAGTTCTTATACGGTTATCTACACAATTACGGGTGGGCGATCATCGGGCTCACTGTTCTGGTGCAGCTTGTTGTGTGGCCCCTGACGCGGCGCCAGACCAGAAGCATGCTGGCGATGAAGGAGCTGACACCTAAGCTTCAGGAGCTACAGAAGAAGTATAAGAACCAGCCGGAGAAGCTCAACAAAGAGATGCTCGCCCTGTACAAAGAGCACGGGGTCAACCCGCTCAGCGGTTGTCTGCCGCTCCTGCTGCAGTTTCCCATTCTGATCGCACTCTTTAACGTGCTGAGGGCTTACCCTTATCCGGTGGACGCAGCCGGCTTTCTCTGGATCGCAGACCTGGGCAAGGCCGATCCTTGGTACATTCTCCCTCTACTTACGGTGATCACCACCTACATCTCGCAAAAGCAGGTCACCAGCGATCCGAAGCAGGCGCAGATGCTGGTGGCCATGCCGCTTGTCATTGGTTGGATGGCGACGCGTTTTCCCGCCGGGCTGGCGCTTTACTGGGTGGTGCAGAACGCTGTGCGCATCGCGCAGCAATGGTGGGATGCGCGCACGCTCGTGGTGAAGGGGGAGTTGGCGCGAAGTGAAGAGCGTTGAAGAAACAGGGCGCACGGTGGACGAAGCGGTGGCACAGGCGCTGCGAAAACTGGAACTGCCGAGAGACAGAGTGGAAGTGGAAGTGCTGGAGGAAGGTAGCCGCGGCCTCCTCGGTATCCTGGGGAGCCGGCCGGCGCGGGTGCGCGTGAGCGTGCGGCCGCAGGCGGCGGAGCAGGCCCGGGAGTTTATGGAAAACGTTGTGCGCGTCCTCGGCATTGCGGCCAAGGTGAGTGCCGTTCAGGGGGCGGAAGCGCTCGAGGTGGAGGTTGAAGGCGAAGACGTCGGGGCGCTCATTGGGCGGCGCGGGCACAGCCTGGACGCCTGGCAGTACCTGGTGAACCTGGCGGCCAACAAAGGAGTGGAGCGGCCGGTGCGCGTGCTGCTGGATGTCGCCGGCTACCGCAGGCGGCGCAAGGCGGCGCTGGAAAACCTGGCGCGGCGCACCGCCGAGCGCGTGAAGACGAGAAAGCGCAGCGTCGTTTTAGAAGCGATGCCGCCGGCCGAGCGGCGCATCATCCACCTGGCCCTGCAGGACGATCCTGACGTGATCACGCTGAGCGAGGGCCGGGATCCATACCGCCGTGTGGTGATCAGCCTGCGCGGCAGGGAGCGCGAGGCGCGCGGGCCGCAGGCCGGAGAAGAAAAGGAATAGCAGGCAACGAACCCAGTGAAGCTTTCGCTGGGTTTTTCGTTAGGGGGATGGAGGTCGATGAAGGAAGACACCATCGCCGCCATCGCCACCGCGGTGGGGGTAGGTGGGATTGGTATCGTGCGCGTGAGCGGTCCGGAGGCGCTGGGGGTGGGCGACCGGGTTTTTCGCGCCCGCCGCGGCGGTAAGGTGAGCGAGCAGCGCACGTATACGGCGCGTTACGGCCGGGTGGTAGACCCGCGGACGGGGGAAGCCATCGACGAGGCCCTGGCGCTGGTGATGCGCGCACCGGCTTCCTACACCCGCGAGGATGTGGTGGAGCTGCACTGCCATGGCGGGCCCGTGGCGCTCAGGCTGGCCTTAGAGGCGGTCTTGGCCGCCGGGGCGCGGCTGGCGGCCCCCGGCGAGTTCACGGAGCGGGCTTTTTTGCACGGGCGCATTGACCTCGCCCAGGCGGAGGCGGTGGCGGATATCATCCGCGCCCAAACCGATGCCGGCCTGGCGGTGGCACGGCGGCAGCTGGAGGGGCGGCTCTCGGCGGCGGTGCGGCGCGTGAGCGAAGAGCTCCTGGCGCTCGCGGCGCAGCTGGAGGTGGGCATCGACTTCCCGGAGGACGACATCCCGGAGCTTGCGCCGGCGGAGCTGGCAAAGCGCCTGGAAGGGGCCGCTCGGGAGCTCGAGCGGCTCTTGGCCGGCGGTAGGCGGGGCCGGGTGCTGCGCGAGGGCCTGCCGACGGTGATCGTGGGCAAGCCCAATGTGGGAAAGTCGAGCCTCCTCAACGCCCTGGTGGGGGCGCGGCGGGCCCTGGTGACGGAGGTGCCGGGGACCACCCGGGATGTTATTGAAGAGGTGGTGGACATCCGGGGCGTACCGGTGCGGCTCCTCGATACGGCCGGCATCCGCGAGACCAGCGACCGGGTGGAAAAACTGGGCGTGGCGGCGACGAAGGAGCGCTTGGCAGAAGCGGCCCTGGCGCTTTTTGTGCTGGACGCCGCGCGCGGCTGGGAGAAGGAGGACGAGGCGATCTGGTCGCTCTGCGCCGGGCGCAGCAGCTTGGTGCTGCTCAATAAGATGGACGTGGGCGGGCGGCTCACGCCGGAAGAGGCCCAGAGGCACTGCCCGGGGGCGAAGGTGATCCCGCTGTCGGTGAAAGCGGGCTGGGGACTGGAGGCGGTGGAAGAGGCCATCGCCGACTTGGTGTACGGCGGCACCGCCGAAATGGAGCATGCCGGGGTGAGCAACATCCGCCACCTGGAGGCCCTGGAAGAGGCACGTCAGAACCTCAGGGAGGCGCTGGCGGCGGTTTCCGGCGGCCTGACGCTCGACGTGGTGAGCACGCTCGTGCGCGCGGCGCGGCTGGAGTTGGGCAAGATCACCGGGGAGACGGCCGATGAGGCGCTCCTTGAGCGGATATTCAGCGACTTTTGCGTGGGAAAATAGGGCAAAGCGAGGCGGCTTGAATGGATGGCGGGAAGTACGATGTCATTGTGGTGGGGGCGGGCCACGCCGGCTGCGAGGCGGCGCTGGCGGCGGCGCGCATGGGTTGCCGGACGCTGCTTGTGACGCTGAGCCTGGAACACATCGCCCTGATGCCCTGCAACCCCTCGGTGGGGGGGCCGGCCAAGGGCCACCTGGTACGGGAAATTGATGCGCTGGGGGGCGAGATGGCGCGCAACACGGACCGGTCGTACCTGCAGCTGCGGGTGCTTAACACGAGTAAGGGCCCGGCGGTGCGGGCGCTCCGGGCGGTGTGTGACAAGGAACTCTACCGGCGCCGCATGCGCCAGACGCTTTACCGGACGGCGGGGCTCGACGTCAAAGAAGCGGCGGTGGCGGAGCTTTTGGCCCCGGGCGGGCGGGTGGCCGGCGTCCGGACGCGCACCGGGGTGGTTTACCGGGCCCCGGCGGTGGTACTGACCACCGGGGTGTACCTGCGCAGCGAGATCTTCATCGGCGAGCTGAAGTACGAAGGGGGACCGCAGGGGCAGCCGGCGGCGCAGGAGCTCACCGCTTCGCTGACGCGCCTGGGCCTGGAGACGGGGCGCTTCCGCACCACCACGCCGCCGCGCGTTGCGGGGCATACCGTGGATTACAGCCGGCTCAGCCAGCAGCCGGGCAGCGAGGAGCCGCTGGCTTTTTCCTTCTGGGACGAGCCGCGGCGCCGCCGCCAGCTGCCCTGCTGGCTCACCTACACCAATGAGCGGGCGCATGCCTTGATCCGGGAAAACGTCCGGCGCTCCCCCTTCTCTGTGGATACCTGGGAGGGCGCCGAGCCGCGTTACTGCCCTTCCATCGAAGGGAAGGTGATGAACTTCCCGGAGCGGCAGGCGCATCAGATCTTCCTCGAGCCGGAGGGTTGGAACACGGACGAGGTGTATGTAATGGGGCTGTTCACCAGCCTGCCGGAGGAGGTGCAGCTTAAGGTGCTGCGCGCACTGCCGGGACTGGAACAGGTGGAACTCATCCGGCCGGGGTACGGTATCGAGTACGATTACCTGCCGCCCACACAGCTCAAGGCGAACTTAGAAGCCAAGGCGGTGCAGGGGCTCTTTTGCGCCGGACAGCTCAACGGCACCTCCGGCTACGAGGAGGCAGCGGCGCAGGGGATCATGGCCGGCATCAACGCCGTGCGCTACGTTAGGGGAGAGGAGCCGTTCGTGCTGGGCCGGAGCGAGGCATACATCGGCGTCCTCATCGACGATCTGGTGACCAAGGGCCCGAAAGAGCCGTACCGCATGCTCACCTCGCGGGCGGAGTACCGGCTGCTGCTGCGCTCCGATAACGCGGACCTCAGGCTCTCTGACTACGGGCACGCGCTGGGGCTGCTCCCGGAGGAGCTGTACGGGCGCTTTTGCGCCAAGCGGGCCGCCATCGCGGCGGAGAAGGAGCGGCTGGAGAAGGTGCGCCTGGTGCCGGGCAGCGAGGTGAACGCGGCCCTGGCGCGCCTGGGGAGCGCACCTTTGGAGCGCCCTGCGACGCTGGCGGAGCTCTTGAAGCGGCCGGAGCTCGGCTATCAGGACGTGGCGAGCCTGGCCCCGCCGCCGGTGCCGGTGGCGCCGGCGGTGGCACAAGAGGTGGCGGTGGAGATTAAGTACGCCGGGTACATCGCCAAGGAGGAGCAGCAGGTGCGGCAGTTCGCGCGGCTCGAGGGGCGGCGGCTGCCGGAGGAAATAGATTATGCTGAAATCCGGGCCCTTTCGGCGGAGGCGCGTGAGAAACTGGCGCGCACTCGACCGGCCACCCTGGGGCAGGCGGCGCGGATTCCGGGGGTTTCGCCGGCGGACATCAGCGTGCTGCTGGTGTATCTCAAGGGTAAGGGGCAGGCGGGGCAATGACGACGGGCGCAGGAGATGTGTGGGGCAAACCGGGATTACGGGCGCTCGTGAAAACGGGGGCGGCGGCGCTGGGGGCGGATCTGAGCGACGCGGCGGTGGAGCTGTTGCTGTGCTACGGCCGAGAGCTGACGCGCTGGAACGAGCGGGTGAACCTGACGGCGATCACGGAGCCGCAGGCGGTGATAACAAAGCACTTCCTCGATGCCTTGAGCGCTCTGCCTTACCTGCCGGCGGGAGCGGTGCCCTTGGTGGATGTAGGAACGGGGGGCGGGCTGCCGGGGCTGGCGCTCAAGCTTGCGCGGCCGGAGCTCAAGCTCGTGCTGCTGGAGAGCGTCGGCAAGAAGGCCGAGTTCCTGCGCCGCGCGGTGGAGGCGCTGGGGCTGAGCGGGGTGCGCGTGTATCAGGGACGGGCCGAGGAGGCAGGTCGGGACCCGGAGCTCCGGGAAGGCTTCGCTGTGGGCACGGCGCGGGCCGTGGCGGCTCTCCCCGTTTCGGCCGAGCTGGTGCTGCCGCTGGTTCAGGTCGGGGGGCTGTTCATCGCCTTCAAGGGGCCGGCGGTGCAGGAAGAGGTGGAAGCCGCTGCCCGGGCCTTTTCCGTGCTGGGCGGTAAGGTGGAAGCGGTGCGGGAGCTGGCGCTGCCGGGCGGGGCCGGGCGGCGCGCGCTGGTGCTGGTACGCAAGGTAGCTCCCACCCCAGCGGCCTACCCGCGGGCGGCGGGGAGGCCGGCCAAGCGACCGTTGTAGTGCGGCGCGGGAGCTGCCTCCCCGGGTCCATTTTTTGTTAAGCGGGAGGAATTTTCTACCACCCGGCGAATTAAAGTACAGAAAGACCTGAAGAGGCGGTGCCGCGGTGAAGGAGCGCTTGGCCAAGCTTTTGGGGCTGGGGGAACAGAGCCGCAGCGAGGTGCGCGAGATCCCGCTGGGGAACATCCGGGCTAATCCCTTTCAGCCCCGGCGCGAGTTTAGCGAAGATGAACTCTTGGAGCTGGCGGCCAGCATCGAGGCCTACGGCGTGTTGCAGCCGGTGCTGGTACGCCCGGTGGGGTCAAACTATGAGCTTATCGCCGGCGAGCGGCGCGTGCGGGCCTGCCGCTTGCTGCACCGGGCCACCATTCCGGCCATGGTGCGGGAGCTGAGCGACCAGGACGTGGCCCTCTTGGCGCTCCTGGAGAACCTGCAGCGGCAGGATCTATCCTTCTGGGAGGAGGCCGAGGGTTACGCGCGCCTTCTGAGCGAGTTTGGCCTGACGCAGGAAGAGTTGGCGCGGCGCCTGGGTAAGAGCCAGTCCACCATCGCGAATAAGCTGCGGCTTTTGCGGCTGCCCGACAGCATTCGCAACCATATTTCCCGGGAAATACTCACGGAACGACACGCCCGGGCGCTGCTTAGACTGCCCGATGCGGCGAGCCAGGAGAAACTGGCCCGGAAGATTGTCGCCGAGCGGCTTACGGTGCAGCAGACGGAAGAATTGGTGGCGAGCACCCTGTCGGGCCGGGAGGAACGCGCGCCGCGGCCGCGGGTGGTGCGGGTTTACAAGGACATCCGCCTCTTTTTGAACAGCGTCCGGAAGGCCGCCGGGGAGCTCGAGAAGGCGGGGCTTCAGGTGGCGGTGAGCGCGCGGGAAAGCGAGGATGGCTGGGAGGTGCGGGTGGTTATCCCGAAGTGGCGGCAGGAAAAAGAGCCTTCGGGAGCGAAAGGGAGGGAGAGGGCCCCGGAAGGGGCGGGGGATCAGGGAGGCGGCGGCACACGCTGACGCGCCGGCGCCGGCCGGCGAAACCCGGGCCCCCGAAGAAGAGGAGGCGTAATGCGTGGAGCTGATGGAGGTTATTGCGGGACGGCGCAGCGTGCGGCACTTCCGGCCGGATCCGGTACCACCGGAAAAGGTAGAGCTTTTGGTGCAGGCGGCGAACTGGGCGCCGTCCTGGCGCAACCTGCAGGGCTGGCGGCTGTTTGTACTGCAGGGAGAACGAAAGCGCGAGCTTTTGGCAGCGGTGCCCGAGACGAACCGGGGCCGCAGCGGCCTGGAGGAGGCGCCGCTGGCGCTGGTACTGGTGGCCGATCCGGAACAGTCCGGCACGCGGGAGCATAAGCCGTACTACCTGTTCGATGCCGGTCTGGCCTTCGCGCACCTGGCTTTGGCGGCGTGGAATGAAGGACTGGGGACGTGCTGTATCACCTGGTTCCAAGAGGAGAAGGTGCGTTCGCTTCTCAAGCTGCCGGCCCACCTGGCAGTGGTGGCGCTTTCCCCGCTCGGCTACCCGGCGGAGACGCCGGCGGCCCCGGCGCGCCGGCCCTGGAAGGAGCAGGTGATTTTTCTTGACGAAGGAAATTAGGCCGGCCGATGTCTTTGCGGCCGCGCGGCGTATCGGGCCGTACGTAAGGCGTACGCCCCTGGAGCGCTGCTGGGCGCTGGAGGAGGAGTGCGGCCGGCCGGAGGTATATCTTAAGCTGGAGAACCAGCAGCGAACGCGCTCCTTCAAGCTGCGGGGGGCGCTGAACCGGGTGCTGGCGCTGAGCCCGGCGGAACGCAGGCGGGGGATTGTGGCTGCTTCTTCAGGCAACCACGGGCAGGGCGTGGCCTTAGCCGCGGCGCTTACGGGTGTTAAGGCTACAGTGGTGGTGCCGGAGGTAACCCCGCGGGTTAAGGTACGGGCGGCGGAGCGCTGGGGTGCGGAGGTGATCTGCCGGGGGAGCAACTTCGATTTGGCGGAAGAAGCGGCCTGGGAGCTCAGGGGCGAACGCGACGCCACCTTCGTTCACCCCTGTACTGACCCGGAAGTGATGGCCGGCCAGGGCACGGTGGGGCTGGAGATCATGGAGGAGCTTCCCGAGGCCGGTACCGTGGTGGTGCCGGTGGGCGGCGGCGGGCTCATCGGCGGGATCGGGGTGCTGCTTAAGGCGGTGCGGCCTGCAGCTAAGCTCGTCGGCGTCCAGGCTGCGGCCTCGCCGGCGGTATACGAGGCCTTCAAGGCCGGACGGGTGGTGCCCAGTCCCGTGGGTGAGACGCTGGCCGAAGGGCTGGCCGGGAACGCCTATGAGGAGACCTTTCCCCTGCTCCAGAGGCTGGTTGACGAGCTGGTGCTCGTCTCCGAGGCGGAGATTGCCCGGGCGATGGCCTGGTTGGTCCTCAAGGCCGGCCAGGTGGTGGAGGGCTCCGGGGCTGTGGGCGTCGCTGCGCTCCTGGCCGGAAAGCTTTCCCTGGGGGCGGGGCCGGCGGTTTTCGTGTTGAGCGGCGGCAACGTGGATGCGGCGACGCTCCAGCGGATTGTGGCCCGGGAGGGCAGGGCCGACGCAGCCGGGTGAGGCAGGGCATAAAGAGAAGGGCGCACGCGCCCTGGCTGCACAGGTAAGTGTCGCAATAGTCAAAAAGGGGTGTCAGCGGTGCTGAAGGCGCTGAAGCGGAAAGCGTTGTGCTGGTTGGTCCTGACGTTGGCGCTGTTGGAGGCGGCGGTGCCCGCCCGGGCGGATGATGCTGTGCTGGGCCGGGTGGGCGCAGGAGAGACTCCTGCACCGAAAGAAGCGCACTGGGCGTGGGCGCCGGCCAAGGCCCTGCTGGATGCAGGGATCGGCGGCGCGGAGCTGCGCGCGGCCCTGGAGTCCGAGACGGGCCTGAACCGGGCGATCACACCGCTGGAGTGGAACGCGTACGTGGCGCGGGCGGTAGGCGAAGAACCGGGAGCGGGGGAGACAGGCGGGCGGCGCTACTGGCTGTATGCTTACACGGCGGACGAAGCCGGAGGCGGGCGCTCGGTGGTGTCGCGCGGCTATGCGGCGGCCGGGCTCGCGAAGATCGGTAATATGTACGGCTTTATTTCCGGCTCCGGCGGAGCGCTCGAGCACTTGAGGCGCTTTAAGGACTGGGGCTGGCTGGAGGAAAAGGGCTACGCCGGCCCCTGTGAGGAGATGGCGGCGGCCGGGATCCTCACGGGGTACCCGGATGGGACCCTCCGCCCAGAGGCCCCGCTGACGCGCGGCGAGGCAGCGGCGCTCCTGAAGGGCTGGTTTGAGTATTGGGAAAAGCTGCAGGGAAAAAAGCGGGGGCGGCACTGAGCCTGTCCCTTTCTCCATCGGGAAGGACAGGTGCGCCCGAACGCTGAGCGAGGCGGGTGCGTTCGGCCCGGCGGTGGTCCGGGGCGCAGGGGAATCCCCCCGCGGGCGGAAAACCTTTGCAGTTTCCACGGTGCGTGGCGGCGGTTTTAGAGAAGCGCGGGCGGGAAATGGGTCAGCGCCTCTGCAGCGCCACAGCCGCCAGAATGAGGAGACCGCCCAGGAGCTGGCGGGGTGAGAGGTGCTCGGCCAGGAGAAGGTACCCGAGTAGAGCCGTGAAGAGAGGCTCCAGGGTGGCAATGATGGCGGTACGGCTGGGGCCGATGTGGGAGATGGCGCCTAGGAGGCTGGCCAGGGCGAAGACGGTGGGAACGAGCGCCAGGAAAAACAGGAGGAAAAGCACGGCCGGCACGGCGGGGGCCACAGGGAGCTGGTGGCGGGCGAGCGCCGGGACAAGAAAGATCAGGGCTGCTGTGCCGGTGGTCCAGGTGCTTACGGTATAGACCGGCACTTCTTCCAGGAAACGGCTGCTGAGGAGCACGAAGGCGGCGTTGCCCAGGGCCGCGGCGAGAGCGTAGGCGGCGCCGGAGAAAGAAAAGGCAGTGCCGGGCGCGGCGGTGATTATGCTGAGGCCGCTCACGGTGAGAAGGAGCCCCAGGAAGCGCGCGGCGGTAAGTCGCTCTCTGAAGAAGATGGCGCCGGCGGTGACGAAGGCCGGGTAAAGGTAAAAGAGGAGGATCGCCAGCGCGGCCGGGAGGGCGGCGAAGGCGTAGAAGAGAAAGAGCACGGTGAGCGCCTGGATGCAGCCGGCGGTGAGAAGCGGCAGGCGCCGGGTGCGGGGCGGTATTAGGGCGTGGCGGAGAGCGGCGGCAGCCGCAAAGAGAGCGGCGGCGAGGAGAAAGCGCCACACCAGCACGGTGAGAGGGGCAAGGCCGCGGGCGTAGAGCAGCTTGGCGGCCACGCCCTCTGTGCTGTAGGCGAGGGCGGAGAGGAGGGCGAGGAGAAAACCGGCGGCTTCGCCGGCGCAGGGAGCTGGGCGTACACGGCTCGATTGCATTTAGTGTCCTCCTGGACGGCCGGGGGAGGCATAGGGGGGACCCGGCGTGTATAGTCGCTGAGTTGAGTGACCCTGTGAATAGGTGTAAAAGGGGGAGGAAGCCGTACTTCCTCCCCTCTTCGCTGTTGGGTGGATGGCCTGTCACAAGGCAGGGACGTGGCGGACTGTCCCCTGCCCTATTTAGCGGAGCCCCAATTCCGCCAGCTGGGCCTCGGCGGCGGCCACGCGGGCCGTGCGCCAGGAGGCGGCGGCCCCGTGCGGCCAGAGGAGCCTAGGTGCATGCGCGGCCTGCGCGAGGGCCTGCCAGGTGAGGGGGGGCGTAAAACGCGGGGCCAGGGCGTCCATTTCCGCCTGGAGGTCGGCTGCGCCCGCGATGTCCTGCTTGTAGCCCAGGGCGCGGCTCACGCTGAGGAGCGTCCGCCAGCCGGGAGGCGCCGCCGCCGGGAGCGCCGGGTTGAGCGCCGTGCGGCGGCCGTCGGTGGAGGTCACCGTACCTTCGGTGGCAGCGAATTCAGGAAGAGGCAGGACCAGGTGCGCCAGGTCGGTGGTGGCGCTGCGGCGATCGCTGGCCACAACCAGGAGCTTCAGGCTGCGCAGGGCCGGGACCAACTCGGGTGCCAGGGACGCGGGATCCTCGCCCCACACGAACAAGGTAGCGATCCGGCCGGCCTTGAGGGCGGACACGAGTTGAGAGCCGGCGAGACCCGGTTCTTCCGGGAGTGCGCGGCCCCAGGCGGCGGCCAGGCGGGTGCGGGCGGCGGCGTCGCCGCTGTCCTTTCCTCCCGGGAGGAGGTAGGGCGTTGCGCCGAACTCCAGGAGCCCTTGGCTGTTGCCGTAGGGGCGCAGGGCCACCAGCCCCTGGCGCGGGCGGCCCAGCCGGCCGGTGACAAGCGCCAGGTCGGCGGCCAGGGCGAGGGCGCCGGGAAGGGCTCCATCCACGACGAGGAGCGGGTTCTTGGCCTTCAGGTAGTCCGCCAGGAGGGCCTGCGCTGCGCCGAGGCTGAGGCCGGCGGCCGCAGCGAGTTCCTCGGGGTCCAGCGCCGCCAGGGCAGCCTTAAGCTCAGGCAGGCCGGCGAGCGGCCCCACCGGCAGGCGCGCCGGGTCGTGGTCTTTGAGGTAGAGGCTGAGGAGGAGTTCGAGCAGGGCGCGCGGCCGGGAGACGGTGTAGGCGGCCGGGAGTTCGGCGCTGAAGCTGCTGCTTTCCTGTTCAACCAGCGTCACGTGGGCGCCGTGGCGGAAGGCGCGGTGCAGCAGCACCGGAACTGCCGGGTAATCCGCCTGCAGGTTACGGGCGATGCCGAGGATGAAATCGGCCTGGGGCAGCTCCGCCAGCGTGTTGGGCGCGGCTGTCACCCCGAGGGTCGCGAAGAGTTCGTCCGGCCCGGCCTCGCTCAGGGTGGTGATGCTGTTCGTCCCCAGCGCCGCGCGCGCCACCTTGGCTGCCAGGTAGGCCTCTTCGTTGGTGCTGGTGGGCGCCAGCAGGAAGGCCGCGCCCTGGCCGCCGCTGCGGGCGGCGACGCCGGCGCGGGTGAGGTAGGCCCAGGCTTCATCCCAGGTGGCGCTCTGGCCGTGAAGCAGCGGCGCCGTCAGCGGGTCGGCCGGGCGCGTAAGCAGCGTGAAACGGCCGCGGGCGCAGAGGTTACCTGCCGCCGGCGGGGTGTCCGGCAGCGGCGTCGCCCGTACCAGAAGATCGCCGCGCGTCTCGAGATTCAGCTGGCAGTCGAGGCCGCACAGGATGCAGGCGCTGAGGGTGGCGGTGAGCTCCCAGGGACCCTGTTTGGGAAGGGGCGCCTTTTCGGTAAGGGCCCCGGTGGGACAGGCGGCCGCGCACTGGCCGCAGGCGTCGCAGCCGCTTTGGGCCAGCGGCAGGTCGAAGGCCGGCTTGATGACGGCGTCAAAGCCGCGGTGCACAAAGCCGAGGGCCCCCAGGCCGCGCACCTCGTCGCAGACGCGCACGCACTGAGCGCAGAGGATGCACTTATTGGGGTCGCGCTTAAGGAACGGGTGTTCCTGCACGGGATAGTCGTGGGTTTCACCGGCGAAGCGCTCGGCATTGGCGCCGTACTCCTCGGCGTAGCGCCTCAGCTGGCACTCGAAGTAGTCCTGACAGCCGCAAGCCAGGCAGCGCTCCGCTTCGGCCCGCACTGCCTCCGGGGTGAGGGGTTGCTCGATCTCGCGGAAGTCCTTGACCCGGATCTCTGGCGGGAGGACCGGGACGGGGACGCGGGCCTTTTTCTCGTGGTGGGCAAAATCCTCCGGCTTAAGATCGGTGCGTTTCACGGCGAAGGGTTCGCGGTGCGGGGTGAGGCGGCCGGCCAGGTAGGAGTTGATCACGGTGGCGGCCTTTTTGCCGCCGGCCACTGCCTGGATGGCGATGTCGGGGCCGGTGACGGCGTCACCGGCGGCAAAGACGCCGGGCAGCGACGTCTGGCAGGTGTCGGCGTCAACGCTGAGGGTGCCGCGGGGCGTGGTGCTGAGCTCGTTGAGGCCCTCAAGGTCCACGCGCTGGCCGATGGCGGCGATGACGGTGTCCACCGTAAGCTCGAACTCAGAGCCGGGGACGGGCTCGGGGCGCTGGCGGCCGGACGCATCGGGCGCGCCCAGGCGCATGCGCTGGCAGGTGAGGCCGGTGACGTGGCCGTTCGCACCGCGCACGGCGACGGGGGCGGCCAGGTAGGTGAAGCGGACGCCTTCTTGCTCGGCCTCTTCAATTTCACTGGCGCGGGCCGGCATCTCGGCGCGGGAGCGGCGGTAAAGGACGGTGACCTCGGCGGCGCCCAGGCGCAGGGCCGTGCGCGCTGCGTCCATGGCGGTGTTGCCGCCGCCCACCACGGCCACCCGACCGAGTGGGACGCGCCGGCCCAGGGTGACGGCGCGCAGGAACTCGGTGCCGCCCAGCACCTCAGGGAGGTCCTCGCCCGGGACGCGGAGCGAACTGCTCTTTTGCGCGCCCAGGGCCAGGAGCACAGCGTGGAAGCCCTGGTTGAAGAGGCCCGGCAGTGTGAAGTCGCGTCCCAAGGCCTGGCCGGTCCGAAGCTTTACGCCCAGCTTGAGGATCGAGGCGATCTCCGCGTCGAGAACCGCCTTGGGCAGGCGGTACTGGGGGATGCCGTAACGCAGCATACCCCCCGGCTCAGGCAGCGCTTCGAAGACGGTCACCGCGTGGCCGGCCAAGGCCAGGAAGTAGGCGGCGGAAAGGCCGGCCGGACCGGAGCCGACGATGGCGACGCGCTTGCCGCTCGCCGGTGCCGGCTGAGGCTGGTAAGGATCCCGGGCGGCCAGGTCGAAGTCGCCCACGAAACGCTTCAGCGCCGCGATGGCGATGGGCTCGTCCACGTACTTACCGCGGCGGCAGGCGTCCTCACACGGGTGCGGGCAGATGCGGCCGATGGAAGCCGGGAGAGGCAGGACCTCTTTAATGAGTCGCACTGCCTCTTGGTAACGCCCGTTGGCGATGAGGGCCACATACCCCTGGCAGTCGGTGTGCGCCGGGCATTCCTGGACGCAGGGGGGCCGGCAGTCGCCGCGGTGGTCGGAGAGCAGAAGCTCCAGGGCCAGGCGCCGGGCGGCGTCGATTTTGGACGAGCGGGTGCGGATGATCATGCCGTCGGCTGCCTCGGTGGCGCAGGCGCGCAGAAGCTTGGGCGTGCCTTCAACCTCGACCACGCAGAGGCCGCAGGAGCCGAAGGGTTCCAGATACTCCGCATAGCAGAGGGTGGGGATGTGGATCCCGTTTGCCTGGGCCGCTTGGAGGATGGTCTGGCCGCGCGGTACGGTGAGCTCGCGGCCGTCGATGTTGATGCTGATGGTGTAGCCCATGGTTTCTACCCCCTAGTCGATCTCGATGGCGTGGAAGCGGCACGCCTCGTAGCAGCTGCGGCAGCGGATGCACTTCTTGGGATCGATGCCGTGCGGCTGCCGGCGTTCCCCGCTCACGGCGCCGGCCGGGCAGACGCGGGCACAGAGGCCGCAGCCGGTGCAGGCATCGGGGTTGATACGGAAGGTGATGAGCGCCTGGCAGTGGTGGGCCGGGCACTTCTTATCGCGGATATGGGCCTCGTACTCGTGGCGGAAGTAGCGCAGGGTGGTGAGGACTGGGTTGGGCGCCGTCTGGCCCAGGCCGCAGAGGGCAGTCTCCTTGACGCGCGTGGCCACTTCCTCAAGGGTGGTGAGATCCTCTTCGCGGCCCTCGCCGGAGGTGATGCGCTCCAGGATCTCCAGCATGCGCTTGGTGCCCAGGCGGCAGGCGATGCACTTACCGCAGGACTCCTTCTGGACGAAGTCGAGGAAGAAGCGGGCCATGTCCACCATGCAGGTATCCTCGTCCATGACCACCATGCCGCCCGAGCCCATGATGGCGCCCGTGGCGGTGATGGACTCGTAGTCCACAGGGGTGTCGAGGAGGCTCTCCGGAATGCAGCCGCCCGACGGCCCGCCCAGCTGCACGGCTTTAAATTTTTTGCCGCCGCGGATGCCACCGCCGATGTCGAAGATGACCTCGCGCAGCGGGATGCCCATGGGGACTTCCACCAGGCCGCCGCGCGCGATTTTGCCGGCGAGGGCAAAAACCTTGGTGCCTTTGCTCTTGGCTGTGCCCAGGGCGGCGAAGGCGGCGCCGCCGTTTAAGATGATCCAGGGCACATTGGCGAAGGTCTCGACGTTATTGATGCAGGTGGGTTTCTGCCAGAGGCCGGAGTTGGCCGGGAAGGGGGGCTTGAGGCGGGGCATGCCGCGGCGCCCTTCGATGGACGCGAGGAGCGCCGTCTCCTCGCCGCAGACAAAGGCGCCGGCCCCCTGCTTGATCTCAAGCGTAAAGGAAAAGTCCGAGCCGAGGATGTGCTCGCCCAGGTAGCCGGCGGCGCGCGCCTGCTCGAGCGCGATGCCGAGGCGCTTCACGGCGAGCGGGTACTCGGCGCGCACGTAGATGTAGCCGGCGCTGGCACCAATGGCGTAGGCAGCGATGAGCATACCTTCGATGACGGCGTGGGGATCTCCCTCGAGGACGCTGCGGTCCATGAAGGCCCCAGGGTCGCCCTCGTCGGCGTTGCAGACGATATACTTGGGCTGCCCGCCGGCCTGCCGCGTGAACTTCCACTTGAGACCTGTTGGGAAGCCGGCACCACCGCGCCCGCGGAGGCCCGAGGTCAGAACCTCCTGAATCACGGCCTCGGGGGTGAGCTCGGTGAGCGCGCGCCGCAGGGCGCTGTAGCCGGCGCGGGCCTCGTACTCAGCCAGTACCTCCGGGTCGATGTGCCCGCAGTTGCGGAGCGCAATGCGCCGCTGTTTACCGAGAAAGGCGGCGGTCGAGGCGGTGGTGCTGCCCGCACCGGCGACCAACCACTCGGTGATGGGCTCACCGCCCAGGGCGTGCTGTTTTAAGATGGCAAGCGCCCGTTCGGGTGTGACGTGGCCGTAGGTGTAGACGGCGTCGCCGGGGCCGAGGACGTCGACGAGCGGTTCTTCGTAGCAGAGGCCGATGCAGCCGGTTTTTTTCAGGTCCACCGGCAGGTTCTCCCGGGCAATGGCCGCTTTGAGGTCCTCGTATACTTTGAGCCCGCCGGCGGCGGTGCCGCAGCTGCCGAGGCCGACGCGCAGAGTGACTCGCTGTGGTTGTTGCGCCATGCTGGACACCTCCTGGTTTAGTCGGCGGGGGCAGCGGGTGTAGCCGCCGTGCCCCGGAGTTCGCGGATGATGCGCCGGGCCTTGTCCGGTGTGAGCTGTCCGTAGGCTTCGCCGTTTACCATCATCACGGGGGCCAGGCTGCAGCAGCCTAGGCAGGCCACCGTCTGGAGGGTGAACTCGCCGTCGGGGGTGGTCTCCCCTTCTTGCACGCCGAGTTCTTCTGTCAGGGCCTGGAGAATGGTTTTGCCGCCGTTGACGTGGCAGGCGGTACCCTGGCACACCATGACGACCCGTTTGCCCACCGGGCGCAGGCGGAACTGGGTGTAGAAGGTGGCGACGCCGTAGACGTGCGCCGGGCGCAGCCGCGTGCGGGCTGCGATGTAGCGCAGGGCGGCCGGAGGAAGGTAGCCGTAGGTTTCTTGGGTTTCCTGTAAAATAGCGATCAGGGCGCCGGGGTTGTAGCTGTGGCGGGCCAGGATGGAATCCACCTCGGGGAACGAGGCGGGAGCAGGTTCCGCGGCCCGGGCAGCCGTGGATGGGGTCACGCAGGTCACTCCTCTCTCATGTGGTCGGCTGTACCGCGCTGGCCGTACCGCCGGGTGGGGGCATGCAGCAGCGGGAAGAAGGTGCCGGACCCGGCGGCTTAAACTTACACGGCAACGCGTGGCTTCGCTGGGGCGTCTCCCCTCGCTTCTTGCTGACGGCTTCATTATAACAGAAATAAGTGCAATTAGGCTAGAGATGATTGTTATAACGATAACAAAGATTGTGCATGGCCCGCGCTGGGTGAAGGAGCGGGATCTAAAAAGCGGGGCTGATTTTGGCGGGTGCGGCAGGAAGATCCAGGGGCGCGTGGAATTACTAAGCGAAGACGATTTGAGGTGAGCCTTATGGGTAGAGTGATCGCCGTGGCCAATCAAAAAGGCGGAGTGGGAAAAACCACCACGGCCGTCAATCTGGGTGCGGCCCTGGCCCAGGAGGGCCGGCGGGTGCTGCTTATTGACATCGATCCGCAGGGGAACGCCACGAGCGGGCTGGGCGTGGATAAGCGTCGGGTGGGCGCCTGCATTTACGAGGTGCTCCTGGGAACAAAGAGCATCCGGGCGGTGCGGGTGCCGACGCTGGTGCGCGGACTGGAGCTGGTGCCTTCGGCGGTGCAGCTGGCGGGGGCGGAGGTCGAGCTGGTAGGCATGGAGGCGCGCGAGCACCGGCTGCGGCTGGCTTTGAACGGGGAACGGGAGCGGTATGATTACATCTTTGTGGACTGCCCGCCCTCGCTGGGGCTCCTCACGGTGAATGCGCTCACGGCGGCGGATTCCGTACTGGTGCCCATCCAGTGTGAGTACTACGCCCTGGAAGGCCTGGGGCAGCTGATGGCTACGGTGCAGCTGGTGCAGAAGTCGCTTAACCCGGGGCTCGAGGTGGAGGGCGTGCTGTTGACCATGTTTGATGCCCGCACCAACCTGGCCATCCAGGTGGTGGATGAGGTTAAGAAATACTTCCGGGACAAGGTCTACCGAAGCATTGTGCCGCGGAACGTGCGCCTCTCGGAGGCGCCGAGCCACGGCAAGCCGGTGATGATGTACGACCGGCGCTCGCGGGGGGCCGAGGTGTACCAGGAACTGGCCAAGGAAGTGATGGAACGTGACGCAGAAAAAAGACGTCCGGCACGGGCTCGGTAGGGGCCTGGCGGCGCTTTTGCCGGCGGTGGAGGCGCAGGGGGACGAGCCGGTGCGCGAGGTGCCGGTTAAGGAGATCCGGCCGAACAGCTTTCAACCGCGGCGGGTTTTCGACGAGGAGAAGCTGGCGGAACTGGCCGAATCGGTGCGGGCGCACGGGGTGCTGCAGCCCGTGGTGGTGCGGGCGGTGATCGGCGGCTTTGAACTGGTGGCCGGCGAGCGGCGCTGGCGGGCGGCCCAGCTGGCCGGGCTGGAACGGGTACCGGTGGTGGTGCGGGAACTGAGCGACGCTGAAATGATGGAAATCGCGCTCATCGAAAACCTGCAGCGTGAGGATCTCAATCCCCTGGAGGAGGCCACGGCTTACCAGCGCCTGCTGCAGGAGTTCGGGCTGACGCAGGAGGAATTGGCGCGCCGGTTAGGCAAGAGCCGCTCCCACATCGCCAACATCATCCGCCTGCTCAACCTGCCGGCCGGCGTACAGGAGTATGTTTCACGTGGAACAATCAGCATGGGGCATGCACGTGCCCTCCTCGCACTGGAGGATGCTGAACTCCAAAACCAGGTCTGCCGCCAGGTGGTAACCAAGAACCTATCGGTGCGGGAGACGGAGAACCTGATCCGTTCCCTGCTGACGCGCAAAAAGCAGCAGAAAAAGAAAAAGCCCGCCGCCCTCGACCCCTGGATGGTGGAAGTGGAGACGAATCTCAAGCACGCCCTGGCGACCCAGGTGCGCATCAAACCCGGCCGCCGGGGAGGCCGCATCGAGATTGAATACTACTCGACCGAAGACCTGGAACGGCTCACCGGCCTCTTGGCGCGGGAGGCCGGCCTATAACCTCAGGCTGCAAGCTACAAAAGGAGCGAACCTTTCTCTATGGACAGCACTTACCTCTCTTCTCTGCTCGGCACGGGGGCCGTTCCCGTGCTCCTCGTCCTCCTCACGGCGGTTGCCATTCTGCTCATACTGGTGGTGTTGCTCTGGCTGCGGGTGGGGGTGCTTACCAGGCGTTACCGGGCTTTCATGGCGGGGAATGCCGCCGCCTCCCTCGAAGACCTCCTCAATGAAACCTTAAGCCGGGCGCGTGAGCAGAACGAGGCGCTGCGGGACCTGCGTTTCGCCTTGCGGGAACTGGAAACGGCACAACAACGCGCGGTACAGCACGTGGGGATCGTGCGGTTCAACGCGTTCCCCGATACGGGCAGCGATCTCAGCTTTGCCGTTGCCATCTTAGATGGGCACGGGGACGGCGTGGTACTGAGCAGCCTCTTCGGTCGCGATGAATCGCGGGTGTATGCCAAACCGGTCCAGGGCGGAAAGTCCACCTACCACCTCACCGCAGAAGAAGAACAGGCCATCGCTACTACGGCACAGGCACATTAAAAGGCCTGTACCCTTTTTATACTCCCATGAGCAGGAATTTCCAGCGAGGGCGGAGAATGATTAAACAAAGGGCAATCGAACATCAATAGCGCTTTTGCTTGAGGTGGTTCCATTGCGACTTCCGCACAATTTGGTCCGCCGGCGTCGCCCCGCACCGCCACCTCCCGCCTTCACCGTTATCATCGCGCCTCATTCCGGTGAGCAGTGCCGCAACCTGCGCATACCCACTGTGCTCCTGCGCCTGGGTGCCTTGTGCACCGTCCTGGCCGCCCTCAGCCTGGCCTGGTTGGGCTACGACTACCTGCGCCTGCGTTCGGCGGCGGCCGAAATAAACGCCCTGCGCAGCGTCAACCGCGAGCAGGCCCGCCAGCTGGAGGCATTGGCCGCGCGGGCGGCGGATGTGGAAGAGCGCCTGAATGAGCTCAACACGCTGGACAGCCAGGTGCGGGAGATGCTGGACCTGCCCCGGGGGCCTGAGGGAGCCGCGCAGCCGGCGAAGAGCGCACCGCGCGGGGGAGCGTCCCGCGGTGTGCACCCCGCGGATATCGACGCGGTGCTGGGCAGCGCAGCCGGGGCGCTGGAACCCACCCGGGCGCGCCTGGCGGATCTGAAGGCCAGGGTCGCCCAGTACCGGCAGCGTCTGGAACATGTACCAAACGCTTGGCCGGTACGCGGCTCGGTAACCTCCCGTTTCGGCCTCCGGCGCTCACCCTTCGGCCCGGGCGTAGAGTTCCACGAAGGCCTGGACATCGCCGCCCCGTACGGCGCACCGGTGCGGGCCACCGGCGCAGGCCGCGTGGTGTTCGCCGGGTGGAAGAGCGGTTACGGGCGCTTCGTCATCATCGATCACGGCTACGGCTACCAGACCGCTTACGGGCACAACTCCAAGCTCAATGTGCGCGCCGGTCAAACCGTAAAACGGGGCGAGGTCATCGCTTACGTGGGCAACACCGGGCGCAGCACCGGGCCGCACGTTCACTACGAGGTCATTTACCAGGGCCGCAAGGAAAACCCGCTGGACTTCCTGCTGTAACGGAAGACACCCTCTGCTCCCCGGCGCGGGAGGCCGGGGGCGGTGGTTCCGGCGCTTCCCCGGGCTGGAGGGCCGAAGGAGGATGCACGCTGCATGTTTGCTGTAAAAAAGAAGGACGAGATCAATTACGACCAGGTGGATACCATCCTGGGGCGGGGCACCGAGTTTAAAGGCAACATCACGGCGCACGGTACGCTGCGCATCGAGGGCCGGGTGGAAGGTGACATCGCCGTAAAGGGCGATGTCGTCATCAGCGAAAGCGGGCGCGCCACCGCCAACATCAAGGCCCGCCATGCGACCGTGGCCGGGGAGGTGGAGGGGGAACTCGACCTGGAGGGCCGCCTTGAAATCACGGCTACCGGCAAGGTGCGGGGCAAGATCCATGTGACCAACCTAGCGGTAAGCGATGGCGGGTTCTTTCTCGGCACCTGCGAGATGCGCGGGGCGGAAGAAGGCGCCCGCAAGAGCACGGCGGCGGCTCCCGAAATGGAGAACGCCTTCGCTAACGCCTCCTCTTAAGAGGGAAAGGCATCAGACCACGCGGCCCGAGCCCATGGCCCGTGAGGTGGAAGTTTCGCCTGCAGCGTAAGTTTGTCTTGACACGTGTGATCAACGGGGCAAAGAAACGGCCCCGTGGATGTCGCCTTCATAGTGGATTCTGCCGCCGGCCGCGGTCGCGCCCGGCGTTGAGGTCTTCACGGACCAGAAGGTGAAAGCGCCGGCGGAACGCCCCCTTCCCGTGGAAGCGGCAGGGGAACTTGGGGACAACGCCCGTTCCTGGTTGAAACCGAAGAGCATATCCCCGGCGGCGGCCGCGTGAGGGCCGCCGGCCGTACATAACGCGTTTTCTGTCCGCCCATACTGGTAAGGACGACGTACGAGCAGAACGACAGGTAGGGGTGGCTCATGTTCAGCGACCGCCGCGCAGCCGGCGAACAGCTGGCCGTCGCTCTCGCCGAGGTGGCGAAGCCGGATCCGCTCATCCTGGCCGTTCCACGGGGCGGGGTGCCGGTGGCCTTCCCCGTGTGGCGGCGCCTGGGCGGCGACCTCGACATCATCCAACCGCGCAAAATAGGCAGCCCCTTTAATCCCGAGCTGGCCATCGGCGCCGTGGCCCCCGACGGTACCGAGCTCAGGGACGCTGCCCTCATTGCCCGTCTGGGCGTCGGCGAGGATTACCTGCGGCGCGAAGCGGCGCGCCAGGCGGCCGAGGCTGCGCGCCGCCTGCGCTTTTACCGCGGTGACCGTCCCCCGCCCCGTGTCGGCGGCCGGCATGTCATCCTCGTGGATGACGGCGTGGCCACCGGGATCACAGACCTGTTGGCCTTGCGTCTTCTGCGCCGGGACGGGCCGGCCAGCCTTACTCTGGCCGTCCCCGTGGGCCCCGCCGAGAGCATTGCGCGCCTTCGGGCTGTGGCCGATGAGGTGCTCTGCCTCGAGGAGCCGCCCGCCTTTCAGGCTGTGGGGGAGTACTACGCCGCTTTCCCACCGGTAAGTGACGACGAGGTGATCCGTCTCCTTAAGGCCGCCTGGGAAGACCCCGGCTCGCTCCCCGGGAATCCCCCTTGACACCCCCGGATAATGAGCGGTAAGATATGAATTAAAAGAATAGTTGCCTCATCTCAGTCCTTGCTTGCGACGCGCTGTAGCGCTGAGGTGGGGTAGAGGCGCGGCAGGCCATGAGTAGCCGCCCAGAGCAGGGCAGCGGAGAAGGGCGGGGAAAGGGGCCGCCGCCGAAGCCGGGCGACCGCTCCAGGCGCCTGAGCTGGGTCGGCAGTTAAGAGCTGCCGGACTGTCACCTGCGGCCACCCCGGACCGCAGGTGGTGAGCTATCTCACAGCTGGGGAGGGAGAGATGGGCTCAAGCGCCTATACGGCCAGGCCTGTCTGCCTGGCTGTTTTTGCGTCTTTACGGCGGGAACCCCCCCGCGCGGAGCGCAGAAATGGTAAAGGGGGAGGAAGAGTTGCGCATAGAAGAACACCCCATCCTGGGCCCGCTGCCCGCGGCCCCGGTGGTTTGGATTGAGGTGGACGGCAAAAAGGTACCGGCCCGCGCCGGCGAACCCATCGCCGCCGCGCTTTTCGCCGCAGGCATCCGCGCCTTCCGCACCACCAAGCGGCGCGGCGAGCCGCGCGGCCCCTTCTGCGGCATCGGGCGCTGCACCGACTGCGTGATGACGGTGGACGGCGTCCCCAACGTCCGTACCTGCGTCACCCCGGTTCGGGCGGGCATGAAGGTGGAGACGCAAAGGGGGCTGGGGCAGTGGCCGGAGCGGAAGTGACGGAGGTGGCCGTGGTGGGCGGCGGGCCCGCCGGGCTGTCGGCGGCCCTGGCCGCCCGCCGAGCCGGAGCGGACGTGGTGCTTATCGACGAAAACGCCGTGCCCGGCGGGCAGCTGCGCAAACAGATCCATAAATTTTTCGGTTCCCGGGCGCACCATGCCGGGGTGCGCGGCTTCCGCATCGCGGCCGAGTTGGGGGCCGCCTGCAGGGCCCAGGGCGTGGCCTTGTGGATGGATACAGTGGCCTACGGCCTTTTTGACCACACCCTGGGCGTGGCCCGGGAGGGTACCACCTCCACCCTTACGGCGCGTTCCATTGTACTGGCCACCGGCGCCGGCGAAAACGCCCTGGCCTTTCCCGGCTGCACCCTGCCCGGGGTGATGGGCGCCGGGGCGGTGCAGACGTTCGTGAACCTCCACCGCGTGCTGCCGGGGCGGCGGGCGCTTATGGTGGGGGCCGGCAACGTCGGGCTGATCGTTTCTTACCAGCTCCTGCAGGCGGGGGCTGAGGTGCTGGGAGTGGTGGAGGCGGCGCCGCACATCGGCGGCTACGCCGTCCATGCGGCGAAGCTCCGGCGCGCGGGCGTTCCCATCTGGACGCGGCACACGGTGCTGGCTGCCGCCGGCGGCCGAGAGCTCGAGGCGGTCACCATTGCGGCCCTGGATGACAACGGGCGGCCGGTGCGGGGCAGCGAACAGACGTTTGCGGTGGACCTCATCTGCCTGGCGGTAGGCTTAACTCCGCTCACGGAGCTGGCGTGGCAGGCCGGGTGCCGCTTTGCATACTCCGGCCCCCTGGGCGGGCATGTACCGCTCCACAACGCCGACATGGAAACCACCGTACCCGGCCTCTTTGTCGCCGGGGATGCGGCCGGCGTAGAGGAGGCCTCCACGGCCCTGGAGGAGGGGTGCCTGGCCGGCCTGGCGGCGGCGGCCTTCGCCGGCCGGGGCGGCCCGGAGCTGGAAGCGGAAAAGGAAGCGGCGCGCCGCAGGCTCGAAGCCCTGCGCAGCGGGCCCTTCGGCGGCGGGCGCCGGCGCGCCCAGGAGGAAATCGTGAAAGGGTGGCTCAAATGCAGCGGCGGCCGGTGGCAGTGATCGAGTGTCCCGAGGAGATTCCCTGCAACCCTTGCGAGACGGCCTGTCCCCAGGGGGCCATCCAGGTGGGCGAGCCTATCACGGCCCGCCCGCGCCTGGACCCAGCCAAGTGCAGCGGCTGCGGCCTGTGCGTCGCCGCCTGCCCGGGCCTGGCCATTTTCCTGGTGAAGGAAGAGGGCGAGGCGGCCGAGGTGACCTTCCCCTACGAGTTCCTGCCGCTGCCTAAGGTGGGCGCTGTGGTGACCGCCGTAGACCGTGAAGGCAGGGCGGTGGCGGCCGCTCCCGTGACGGCGGTGCGCCAGGTGCGCACCTCGGACGGCACCTGGCTGGTTACCCTGGCCGTACCCAGTGCCCTGGCCGCGGAAGTGCGGGGGATGAGGAGGCTGAGCGATGAGAAATGACGACGATGTGATCATCTGCCGCTGCGAGGAGGTAACCAAGGGCGACATCCGGCGTGCCATCCGCGCCGGAGCGACCACGGTGAAAGCCATCAAAAAATTCACCCGGGCCGGCATGGGCCTCTGCCAGGGATGCACCTGCCGTCGCCTGATCATCCAGCTTCTCGCCCAGGAGACAGGCCAGAGCCCGGCCCAGATCCCCCCCGGCACTTACCGCCCGCCGACGCGCCCGCTGATGCTGGCCGGCCTGAAGGGGGAGAAGGCATGAAGGCTCCGGATGTGGTGGTGGTGGGCGGCGGCGTTATTGGCACCGCCGTCACCTACTACCTGGCCAAGCAGGGCGCGGATGTTCTTCTTGTGGAGCGGGCGGAACTGGGCGCCGAGACGTCTTCCGCCTGCGACGGCTTTGTGATCCTCCAGTCGAAAAGCCCGGGGGTACACCTGTCGCTGGCCCTGGCGTCCGCGGAGCTGTATCGGGGCCTGGCGGACGAGCTGGAGTGGGATATTGAGTACAACAACTGCGGCGGGCTCATCGTCATTGAGCGCGAAGAAGAACTTCCGGCCATGCGCACCTTTATGGCCAAGCAACAGGCCATCGGCTTGGACGTGCGCCTCCTTTCCGGCGACGAGGCCCGCCGCTTGGAACCCGCCCTGGCACCGCACATCGTGGGTGCCACCTACAGCCCCCAGGACAGCCAGGTGAATCCCTTGCAGGTGGTGCTGGGGTTCGCTCAGGCCGCAGCGCGGCTGGGGGCGACGCTGCGCCAGGGGACGCCGCTCGAGAGGCTGCGCCGCGCCGGCGGGCGCCTCAGCGCCGTGGTGGCGGGGGGAGAAGAGATCGCCGCGGGGGCGGTGGTGTTCGCCACGGGCGTTTTCACCCCGCAGCTCGTCGCCCCGCTCGGCTTGGAGCTGCCGCTGCGGCCGCGCCGCGGCCAGCTGGTGGTAACGGAGCCGGCTCCGCCCTTGGTGCACCACATTTTCCTCTGTGCCCGCTACATCGCCGCCAAGTACCACCCGGAGCTGCTGGCGGCGGCGGAGGACGAGGCGCTGCGCCTGGGGGTGGGGCTGGCCCTGGAGCAAACGCAGAGCGGGGGCTTTCTCATCGGCAGCACGCGGGAATTTGTGGATTGGGATAAGGGGACCACGCCGCTCGGCATCAGGGCAGTCGTCCGCCACGCCACCCGTATCATGCCGGCGCTGGCGAGGCTCCACGCCGTCCGCACTTTTGCCGGGCTCCGCCCGTACACCCCCGACGGCCTGCCCTTCCTCGGCAAAGCGCCGGGGTGGGAGAATCTCTACATTGCGGCGGGGCACGAGGGTGACGGGATCGCCCTGGCCCCCATCACCGGCCGGCTGCTGGCGGAGCTCATCCTCAGCGGCCGAACGTCGTTTCCCCTGGCCGAGTTCGCCGTGGACCGCTTTGCCCGCGGCAAAGACCAGGGCGGGCAGCTGAAGGTCACGCCTTGAGCACCCAGCCGACGAAAGAAGATACTCTTTCGGCGCCGGTGATGCAGCGAAAGTTGTATCGCCCGTCGTTCGCGATCGGGGTCGGATCTCGCGCCCGACGGGAGAACCCTTTGTGCCGCCCGCACTTTTTATTCAAACGAGACCTGCAGTGGCGAGGAGGTGGTTGGCCCGTGTTGAGCGTCCTCATCCCGGTGGCGGCCCTGTTCCTGATTATCCTGATACCCCTTCCCAAAATCGGCGGGGAAGTGCGCCTGGGGCTTCTCACCGCCGCCTTCCTGGCTTTCCTCTTCGGCGGCGTGGCCCCGGGCGCGGCCCTCCTGGCGGCCATCGACGGCATCGACCGCATCGCCTGGGTGATCGGCCTTTCCATCTTCGGGAGCATTTATGCCCAGTCCCAGGTTAGCCTCGGCACCATGGACACTGTGCTCAACACCTTCCGCGCCCTCTTCGGCCGCTCGCCCAAGGGGCTCATCGCGGCGGTGCTCCTCACCCTGGTGCTGGCGGGGTCCCTCCTGGGTGACGCCATCGCCGCCGTCACGGTCATCGGGGTGCTGGTGGTGCTCTCCCTGGCGGAGCTGGGCCTCAGCCCCGAGGAGACAAGTGTCATCATCCTCCTGGGCGGTATCCTCGGTTCCATCATGCCGCCCATCACCCAGGCCTTCTTTCTAGCCGCCGGCCTGGTAGGTACGCCGGTCGACCCGGTGGTGAACACCGGCTACGTAACCGTGAGCCTCGGCGTCATCGTGGGCCTCTTCACCGTCTGGCGCTACGTGCGCATCAAAGAATTGCCCGCCGAGCTTATCCCGGACCGGACGGCCGGCCGGATTCTGGCGCAGGAATGGCTGCGCCTTTTGCCCCTCGCCGTCCTGGCGGGCATTGTCGTGCTGCGGTCCGGCTTCAAGGTGGAACTGCTTAAGGTGCTGGACCCGCTGCTTCCTTTCGCGGGAGTCCCCATCGCCAAGGCTCTGACCAACCGCATCATCCAGGCCATCATCGTGGCCACCCTGGTGGCCTTCACCTTCCGGCGCGTGCGCCGCGACGCGGGGACCATCTTCCGCAAGGGTCTGGCCGCCGTCTCTAAAACCGTACAGATCCAGCTCTGCGCCGGCGTCATGATCGGTGCCTTTTACGCCTCGGGCATGATCGACCAGGTGGTGGCCTTCACCAAGGGCCTCACACCGGCGGCGCTTAAGCTGGGCGGCGGCGCAGCCATGCTCCTCCTGGGCATGCTCACCGGGTCGCAGACCACCGCGCAAAACACGCTGGTGCCCTTTCTAGGTCCCATCCTCACTCAAAACCTGGGTGTCGCCCCGGCCAAGGCGGCGCTCGGCGCGGCCCACCTGGCCATGGCCGGGCAGTCCATGCCGCCGGTGTGCCTGACCACCTTTGTGGTGGTAGGGATTGTCGGCGGTATCCTGGCCAAGAAGGTGGACCCGGTGCGGGTGATGCTGATGGCCCTCCCGGTTACCCTCTACTTCGCCCTGACGGGCCTGGCGGCCTGGTTCCAGCTGTTCTAGCCGGCGGGCCGGCGCGCGGCAGGCGAAAGGAGAAGCGGCATGGCACTGATTGAGGGCGGTTACACCAACTACGGCCAGGTCCTGGGAATCATCATGCTGGATACGCGTTTCCCGCGCCTCCCGGGCGATGTGGGCAACGCCGCCACCTTCCCATTTCCGGTGCGTTACCAGGTGGTTAAGGGTGCCTCACCGCTTAAGGTGGTTGAAGAGGCGGACCCGGCCCTGCTCACGCCCTTCATCGCGGCGGCGCAGGAACTTGAGGCCGCTGGGGTGCGCACCATCACCACGAGCTGCGGCTTTCTTGCCCTTTGGCAGGCGGAGCTTGCCGCCAGTGTGAAGGTCCCGCTCTTTACATCGAGCCTGCTGCAGGTGCCGCTGGCCTGGCGCCTCACCGGCGGGCGGCCGGTAGGCATCATCACCGCCCACGCACCGAGCCTCTCACCGCGCCACCTGGCCGCGGTGGGTGCAGAAGAAGTGCCGCACGTGATCTACGGGCTGGAGGAGGCCCCGGAGTTCACCCGCACGTTTATTCGGGGCGAAGCAACGCTGGATCCGGCGGCTGTCGAAAACGAGGTGCGCCACGCCGCCCGCCGGTTGGCTTCCGCTCACCCGGAGATCGGCTCCATCGTCCTCGAGTGCACCAACCTGCCGCCCTTTGCACGCGCGGTGCAGGAGGAAAGCCGCCTTCCCGTGTTCGATATCGTGAGCCTGTGCCACCTGGTGGCGCGCGCCGGCGCGTGCTCTACCTACCCTCCCTTCGCCGGGTGGGCGGCTGTTTCCGGATAAAGCCGCGGGAGCGCGGAAAAGCTATCAGCAAGAACTGCGGGAGGTGGCTGTGTGGCAGAGAGGATCGCCGTCGAGGCCGGGCTGGACTACGTCAAAAAGTACCTGACCCGGCAAGGGTACGACGTGGTGGATCTCAGCGGCAGACAGGAAGACGCCGCGGCCGTGGTGATAAGCGGGCAGGATGACTCCTTCTTGGGCATGGCCGACCGCACCACGGCCGTCCCGGTGATTTCCGCCGAAGGGCGGACCCCGGAGGAGGTCCTGACAGACATCAAAGAACGCCTGGACAAGGCCAGATGAGGCAGGAAAAGCCCTGCCTCATCGCTTTTTTCCCGCCCCGGTGCGCCGGGAGCAGGAAAGCCGGGCCGGGCGCCGAAAGGGAAATTTAGGGGGGATTGCCGTGCTTATTGCTGTACCCCGGGAAAGGGTGCCGGGGGAACTCAGGGTGGCCGTGGTGCCGAACGGGGCGGCGGCACTTACGCGCCTGGGACACCGCGTCCTGGTGGAGGAAGGCGCCGGTGCCGGGAGCGGCTGGAGCGACGCCGAGTATGCCGCGGCCGGTGCGGAGGTGGTGAGCGACCTGGCCGCACTTTACCGGGCGGCCGAGGTGATCGTTAAGGTAAAGGAGCCGGTGGAGGAGGAAGTGGAACTTCTCCGGGCCGGGCAGGTGCTGCTCGCTTTCCTCATGTTCAGCAAAAACCGCCCGCTCCTGAAGGCGCTCCTTCAAAAACAGGCGGTGGGGCTGGGCTGGGAAAAGGTTCAGGGCGCAGGCGGCGTCCGCCCGGTGCTGGCTGCCATGAGCGAGATCTCGGGGCAGGCCGCTGTCCTCGTGGCCGCCGACCTTTTGCGCACGGACCGCGGTGGCCCCGGCCTGCTGCTCGGCGGGGTGAGCGGCCTGCTGTCGCCCCGCGTGGTCATCCTTGGCCCGGGCCGGGTGGGGCGGGCGGCCGCGCGCGCCGCCGCGGGGCTGGGGGCTCAGGTCGTCCTGGTAGGGCACAGCCTGGAGCAGGCGCGGGCGCTCCAAGGGGAGCTGCCGCCCGGCGTCGCCACCGTGGTGGCGCAGGGTGACGCGCTGGCGCGCTGCCTGGCCGGCTGTCAGGTGCTCATCAACACCGTCACCCTGGGCCCGGGGGAGCGGGGGGAACACCTGGTTGCCCGCGCTGACCTGAAGCTCCTGGCGCCGGGCGCCGTCATCATCGATGTGGCCGTGGACGAGGGCGGCGCTGTCGAGACCAGCCGTCTCACCACCTGGGACGATCCCATCTATGTGGAAGAGGGCGTGCGGCACCTGGCCGTTCCCAACCTGCCGGCGCGCTTTCCGCGCACCGCCACCACCGCGCTCGCCACGGTGGTCTTACCCTATCTCAAGGCCATCGCCGCCGCCGGCTGGCGCGCGGCCCTGCGGGCCGATGCCGGCCTTAGGGCGGGCCTCGCCTGCGTGGACGGGCGCCTCACCGATGAACGGGCCGCCCGCCTCTACGGGCTTACCTTTCACCCGGCCGAGGATGAGGTGTAAAATGGCGGCCGTTTTCCCGGCGCTGCTTATCCTGACGGCCACCGGCCTCCTTCTTAGCTTGGGCCGGCGGCGCCTGGATGGCCTGCGCCGCCGTGCCCCGCAGGGCGCTTCCCGCCTGACGGCGCGCCGGCACGCAGGAAGAAACAGAGACCGGGCCTGAGAGGGCAGCAGCTTGGTACGCTGGTTTTCGTTGCGCGGGAAAAAGCACGGCTCCTGGGCCGGGTCTCCCAGCGCGCGAGCGCCCTAGAACGGGGCGCGGGGGTCGATGACGGCCTTAATCACCCTCTGGGCCTCGACGTCCGCCAGGGCCAGGTTGGCCTCGCCGAGGGCGTAGCGGCGGGTGATGAAGCGCTGCCAGCCGATGCGGTCGTTATGCTTGGCCAACACCTTAAGGGCGCGGTAGAAGTGGCTGAAGTCGATGCCCCAGGTGCCGCGGATGTCCACGTGTTTCTTGTTGATGTCCCAGTGCGGGTTAAGGGTTACCTCGCCGTGGTCGGTGTACTGCCCGACCACCACGTAGGTACCGCAGTCGCGCGTCATGGCGAGCCCTTCTTTCAGCGCCGCGGGAACGCCGGTGGCCTCGATGACGACGTCGGCACCGCGTCCGCCGGTGAGCGCCTTTACGCGTGCTACGCGCTCGGCGGCCGGGACCTCCTCGATGTCGATCACTTCATCGACGCCGAGCGAGCGGGCAAAATCCAGCCGCAGCCGAGGTGCCCCCACCAGGATCACCCGGCAGGCACCGGCGAGAACACTAAGGAGGGCCGCGTTAAGGCCCACCGGGCCGCTTCCCTGTACCACCACGCTGGCGGCCAGGCCTACGCCGCCGCGCTCCACGGCGTGAAAGGCGGTCGGCAGGCCGCAGCCGCCGCCGATGACGGCCTCGGGCGGCACATGCGCCGGTACTTTCACGATGCGCACGCCCGGCTTAAGGTAGATTTTTTCACTCCAGCCGCCCAAGAGGCCCTCGCTGGCCGAATAGGTGATGCCGTACACGCGCCGCTTGGGGCAGCGCGTGGAGGCCTTGGCCACCTCACAGTACCAGCAGCTGTGGCAGGTGCCGTGGACGTCAAGAAACGTCACTACGTCGCCGGGCTTGAGGACCTCGCCGTCCCCGTCGCGCACCTCACCGCCGGTTGCTTCCACCTCTCCCACGTTGATGTGCCCCGGGATGATGGGGTAAGGAACCTCGGCCAGCCGGCCGTGCCAGAGGTGCACGTCGGTGCCGCAAACCTCGGAAAAGAGGGTTTTAAGGACCACGCCGCCGGGCTCGAGCACCGGTTCGGGGAATTCTCTCACCTGAACGGGCTGCTCCGGCGCTTCCATAACCGCCGCCTTGACCATGCCTGCACTTCCTTCCACGTGAGCTCCGGCGCTAAGCGCGCTTGCCACTTTATTCGCGCCGCAGGCGCAAAATCCCTCTAGTCAGACCGCGAGAAATGGGGTATAATGAACCTGGATTAAGGGGAGTAGCTTGGGAAACCCCGGGCAGGTCAACAACACCGGACGCGCGTCCTGGCCTGTCCTCTGGCACCCGGCAGAAAGCGAGACCTTAAACGCATGTTTAAGGTCTCGCTTCTTTACGTTTTGCGCCACGCTGCGACGCCGATGTGCAACGGAAAAAGCTCAACCCATCGTCCGCGATCCGGGTCGGCTCGCGCCCAACGCGTCAAGGAAAGCTCGTACAATCGCTTCGCAAAGCGGGCGCTGGAGTGGCGGACCTGTTCACGCGCAGATCTGGCTTCCTTTTTACCGTAGACTGCAGAAGGAGGAAGTTAAGTGCAAGCCTGGCATTCACTGTCGGTGGCCGCCGCCGGCCGGGAACTGGGGACGGACACCGAGTGCGGCCTTACCCCGCAGGAAGCCGCCGCCCGCTTGGAGCGCTACGGGCCCAATGAACTGGGCGGCAAGGAAGGAGAGCCCCTGTGGCGCAAGCTCCTGGCGCAGTTTCAGGATTATCTCGTCATCATCCTCTTGGCCGCCGGGGCCGTATCCTTCGCCGTGGGGGAACGCACCGATGCTGCTCTTATCCTGCTCATCGTGGTCCTCAACGCCGTCCTGGGCGTCATCCAGGAAGGCCGGGCGGAGCGCGCCCTGCAGGCCCTAAAACAGCTCGCCGCCCCCCAGGCCCGGGTGCTGCGGGGCGGGCGCGTGTTCGAAGTGCCGGCGGCGACCATCGTACCGGGCGATGTGGTGCTCCTGGAGGCCGGCAGCGTGGTGCCGTGCGACCTGCGCCTCACCCGGACGGCCAGCCTGAAAATCGAAGAGGCGGCGCTCACCGGAGAGTCGGTGCCGGTGGAAAAGGATGCCGGCGCGGTGCTGGCTGCCGGAGCGCCCCTGGCAGAGCGCTGTAACCTGGCTTACATGGGCACCACGGTGGTGTACGGGCGCGGTGAGGGCGTGGCCTGCGCCACCGGCATGGCCACGGAGATGGGCCGCATCGCCGGCCTTTTGGCAGCGGCGCCGGAGGAGCTCACCCCGCTCCAGCAAAAGCTCAATGCCCTGGGTAAATCCCTGGGCACCATCACCCTGGTCATCTGCGGCGTGGTTTTTCTCACGGGCTTCCTGCGCGGCGCGCACACCGGCGCGCGCCTCCTGGAAATGTTTCTGGTGGCTGTGAGCTTGGCGGTGGCGGCCATTCCCGAGGGCCTGCCGGCGGTGGTGACCATCGTCCTGGCCCTGGGCATGCAGCGCATGGTGGAGCGCAATGCCATTGTGAAACGCCTGCATGCGGTGGAGACGCTGGGTTCGACCACTGTTATTTGTACGGATAAAACGGGTACCCTCACCCAGAACAAAATGGCGGCGGTGGAGCTTTGGTGCGGTGCTGCCGCCTACAGCGTGTCCGGCGCAGCCTACGGGCGGGAAGGCGCCATCTGCCGCGCCGGGGAAAAGGTGGAACCGGCCGGTGATCCCGACCTGGCCCGGGCGCTCCTCATCGCCGCCCTCTGCAACGATGCGCGGGTGGAGCAAGAAGCGGACGGCGGCGTCCACCTCGCCGGTGACCCCACCGAGGGGGCGCTCCTGGGCCTGGCGGCCAAGGGCGGCCTTTTTCCTGCGGACCTGGCCGGCACCTACCCGCGCGTGGCTGAGGTGCCCTTTGATTCGCGGCGGAAACTGATGAGCACCATCCACCCGGCTCCCGCGGGCGGTTACCTGGTACTCACCAAAGGCGCTCCCGACGTGGTGCTGGGGCGCGCAACGCGCCTTTTGGTAAACGGGCGGGAAGAGGAGCTCACACCGGCCCGCCGCCGGGAGATTCTGGCCGCGAACGCAGCTCTGGCCGGACAAGCCCTGCGCGTTCTGGCCCTGGCTTACCGGCACCTGCCTCAACTCCCGGCGGAGGCCGACCTGAGCGCGGTAGAAGAAGAGCTCACCTTCGTGGCCCTGGCGGGTCTGAAAGACCCGCTGCGCGCCGAGGCACAGGCGGCCGTACAGCGCTGCCGCAGCGCCGGCATCCGCACGGTAATGATCACGGGCGATCACCCCGACACGGCCGCTGCCATCGGCCGGGAGCTGGGGCTGGTGGAAGCCGGGGGGGTTCTCTCCGGCGTTGAGCTCGATAAGCTCAGCCCGACCGCACTGGGGGAGCGGGTGCGCACGGTGAACGTTTACGCCCGCGTGGCACCGGAACACAAGAGCGCGATCGTCAAGGCCCTGAAGGAACAAGGCGAGGTCGTTGCCGTGACCGGCGACGGTGTCAACGATGCCCCGGCCCTCAAGACGGCCGACATCGGCGTGGCCATGGGCATCACCGGGACAGACGTGGCCAAGGGCGCGGCCGACATGATCCTGACCGACGACAACTTCGCCAGCATTGTGGCGGCGGTGGAGGAAGGCCGCGTCATCTACAGCAACATCCGCAAGTTCGTCTACTTCCTCCTCTCCTGCAATGTAGGCGAGGTACTCATCGTCTTTCTGGCGGAGCTCTTCGGGCTGCCGCTGCCGCTCTTACCGGTGCAGCTCCTCTGGCTGAACCTGCTGACCGATGCCTTCCCGGCGCTCGCCCTGGGGGTGGAAAAGGCAGAGCCGGGTATTATGGACCGGCCGCCCCGTTCGCCGCGGGAGCCTATTTTAGACCGGCCCATGACGCTGGGGATCATCGTCCAGAGTGCGGCGCTCACGGCGGCCGCCTTGGGCGTGTTCACCGTGGCCCTGGGGCGCTACGATGTTACCGGCGCCCGTGCCCTGGCCTTTACCACCTTGGTGCTGGCGGAGCTGCTGCGCGCCTACACCTCGCGCTCCGAGCGCATTCCGGTGCTGCGCCTGGGGCTTTTCAGCAACCCGAGCCTTTTCCTCGGCACCGGCTTCTCCCTGCTGCTTTTCCTCAGCACCATTTACGTCCCGGCCCTGCAGCCCGTTTTCCGTACTATTCCTCTCTCCTGGAACGAGTGGCGGCTTATCCTGCCGGCTGCCTTCCTGCCGGCTGCTGCGGCCGAGGCCTGGAAGCAGCTGCGGCCGCTGCTTACGGGCAACGGGGACAAAAGAAAGGCGGTCGCCCCAGCAGGCGACCACCGTGCCTCCTAGGTTTTGCAGAGCTCTTCCTCGCCGGCCGCGGCCTGGCGCGCCCCCACGGCCCGGCAGGCGATGGCGATGCTGGAAGCGATAACCTGGGCCATGCGATAAACCAGGTGCAGGCGGGTGTTCTGCAGCACCATGTACTCCATGAACCCGCCCACGTTGACGATGCCGGTGATGTGGAGGTCGCCCACCGCCGGCAGGTTTTTATTTACCCCCGCCCCGGGGCGGAGTGCACCGCGGGCGAGCGTAATGGAACCGACGCTCTCCAGGCGCCCCAGGCACGCGTCCACGGCGACAACCACCGGAGCCTGTGGGCACTCCCTCAGCCGCATCAAGGCCTCCTCGAGGTTGGTGGCGTGCACCGGCTCAGCCAGGGTGCCCAGCACCGTAAGATCCGGGCAGCCTAGTTCCACCAGGCGGCTGCCGGTGAGCGGCCCCAGGGCGTCGCCGGTGGAGCGGTCAGTGCCGACGCAGAGGGCAGCCAGCGGGCGGCGGCCGCCGGCGAGGAGACGCAGCTGCCGTCCCAGCGCAACCGCCAGCTTATGTACGGCCAGGGCGTCGTCCACCGTCACCCGGAACTCCGGTTCGGCAAAGAAGCGTTCTCCTCTGCCGCTGAACAGGCCGGCCACGGCTCAGCCCTCCTGCGCCTGCTTCTCCCGGGCCGCCAGTTTGCGGTAACAGGCGTAGCAGAGGGCCCCTTCGTCGCCAGGCAGGTCGAGGTCGAGGATCTTGTTGCCGCAGAGCGGGCAGCTTTTCTCCTTCAGCCCTAGCACCTTCTCGCCCCCCTTGTCTAACCTTCCCAGTTCTGTCAAAGGGAGTATATGAAGAAGGACAAGAAATTATGCAGGGCGTTGGGCGTTTCTCGTTTTTCTAACAAACCCCTGGCCAAGGGCGCCGTCCTATGGTATAATGAAACCGGTGGCAAAGCTTGGACAATAAGGAATACTTATACCGGATGAACTGCGGGGGAGAGTCCGCAAGGCGCCGAAGGAGCAAGGCCGGTAGCGCTACTTACCCGGCTGAACCTCTCAGGTACAAGTACCTCGCAGGGAAGGTTCCCTGGAGAGACCCATAAGCAGCAGGATGCCACGGGCTCGGGCGCCGAAGGGGTAACCTCGGGCGAGGAAATCTCTCAGGCCAAAGGACAGGGAGTAAGTAGCGGGGGTAGCCTCGCGACTTGCTTCCTGTCTTTTTTGGTAGCCAGGGACCGAACCCGGGCGAAGGGTGCGGGCGCGCGAAAGGGAGTGACCCCGGCGTGGAGTTTCTCGCTGTTACCAATAACCCCGCTGTTAAAGAAAAATACCCCCACCTAAACCTTGTGCGGGTGGAGGGAGGTGTAGAGGAGGTGTTTCGCCGCGCGCGCGACTTGGTCCACCAGGGTTACCGCCTGCTCACGCATCCTCTCGCCAGCAGCCTGAAACCGGGGCGCATACCCTTTAAAACGGTGGTGCTCACCGCTGCACCGGAGCAGGCGGTGGACCTCGAGTCGCTGGAGCTTATGGCGGCGGCCGCGGAGGCCCTGGCCAAAACCAGGCCCGCCTGGGCCCTTACCATCCCAGACCAGGTGGCGGCCGACTATGCGCTGGTGGACCTGTCCATCTTTGAGAGCGCGCTCGAGAGCCTAAGAGACGCGCCCTGACGGCCTGTAGGGGCCGCCGGCGGTATAAAACGGTGGACGAAGGGTAAACCTGATCCCGATTGAGACAGGAAGCCGCGGCACTCGTTACCGGACTGATTAAGCCGACGCCGAAAGAGCAAGGAGGGAAGTTTGTGAGTACATACGACGTACTCATCATCGGGGGCGGTCCGGCGGGCCTGACGGCCGGCCTCTACGCCGGTCGCGCCAAACTGAGGACCCTGCTCCTCGAGCAGATGCTGGCGGGCGGGCAGGCCGCCACCACCGACCTCATCGAGAACTACCCCGGGGCGCCGGAAGGGGCCACCGGCCCCGAACTCACCGAGCGCATGGAGGAACAGGCGAAAAAGTTCGGGGTGGAATTCCGCATGGCCCAGGTTACCGGCGTGGACTTCAGCGGGCGCGAGAAAAAGGTGCTGACCAGCGAAGGGGAGTACACGGCCAAGGCGGTCATCATCGCCAGCGGGGCCACCCACAAGAAGCTCGGCTGCCCGGGCGAAGCAGAGTTCACCGGCCGGGGCGTTTCCTACTGCGCTACCTGTGACGGGGCCTTTTACGAGGACCTGCCGGTGGCGGTGGTGGGCGGCGGCGACTCGGCCATCACCGAGGCGCTCTTTCTCACCAAGTTTGCCAGCCGCGTCTATGTGATCCACCGGCGCGACGCCCTGCGCGCCACCAAGGTGGTCCAGGACAAAGCCTTTGCCGAACCGAAGATCGAGTTTGTCTGGAACAGCGTGGTGGCCGAGGTTAAAGGGAGCGATATGGTGGAGGCCGTGCGGGTAAAGAACGTCAAGACTGGCGCGCTCCAGGACCTTCCCGTAAAGGGCGTCTTCATCTACGTCGGGCTGGTGCCCAACACCGACTTTCTCAAAGGCCAGGTGCGCCTCGATGAGCGCGGTTACATCCCCGTGACGGCCAATATGGAAACGAATGTGCCCGGGGTGTTCGCCGCCGGCGACGTCACGGTGAAGCTCCTGCGCCAGGCGGTCACCGCGGTGGGCGACGGCGCCACCGCCGCCGTCGCCGCCGAGCGCTACATCGAGGAAAACTTCTGAGGAGGGCTGGTTGTGTCCGATTTCGTTACTGAACTTACCCGGGAGACGTACGAGGAGGAAGTGAAAGGCGCCGAACTGCCGGTGCTGGTGGATTTCTGGGGGCCGCGCTGCGCGCCCTGCCTGGCGCTCCTTCCCGAGGTGGAGAAACTGGCGCAGGAGTACAGCGGCCGCGTTAAGTTCTGCAAGGTGAACTGCAACCAGAACCGGCGCCTGGTGGTGGAACTTAAGGTGATGGCCCTGCCGACATTCCTCTTCTACAAAGGGGGTGAGGTGGTAGCCCAACTGTCAGGTCCCGAGGCCACCAAGGAAAACATCAAGGCCAAGCTCGATGAGCTGGCCGGGTAAGGCCCGGGGCGGTCACCGAAAACGGAGAGGAGGGTTGCACAACATGCGTTTGGAGCTAGGTAAGATCACCATCCGCAACGTGGCGTTCGGTCCAGAGACCAAGGTGGAAGGCGGCACCTTGTATGTTAACAAGGACGAGCTTACCGCCCTGGTCCTAGAGGACAAAACCCTGAAGTCCTGTACGGTGGATCTGGCGCGTCCGGGCGAAGAGGTGCGCATCATCCCCGTTAAGGACGTTATCGAGCCGCGCTGCAAAGTGAGCGGGCCGGGCGGCATCTTTCCCGGGTTCGTCGGCAAGGTGGAGACGGTCGGGAGCGGGCGCACCCACGTCCTCAAGGGCGCCGCGGTGGTGACCACCGGGAAGATCGTGGGCTTCCAGGAGGGCATCATCGATATGACCGGTCCCGGCGCCCGGTACACCCCGTTCTCCCAGACGTATAATGTGGTCCTGAGCATCCAGCCGATCGACGGCCTGCCTCAGCACGATCACGAGCGCGCCGTGCGGCTGGCCGGGCTCAAGGCGGCCGCCTACCTGGGCGAGGCCGGCAAGAACCTGGAGCCCGAGACGGTGGAGGTGTACGAGCTGGGCTCCTACCTGGAGACGGCGGCGCAGTACCCGAGCCTCCCCAAGGTGCTTTACGTCTATATGCTGCAGTCCCAGGGGCTGCTGCACGACACGTGGGTCTACGGCGTGGACGCCAAGCGTACCCTGCCCAGCCTTATCCATCCCAACGAGACCATGGACGGGGCCATTGTCAGCGGCAACTGCGTTTCCGCCTGCGACAAGAACACCACCTACCACCACCTCAACAACCCGGTTATCGCCGAACTCTACAAGCGCCACGGCAAGGACCTCTGCTTCCTGGGTTGCGTTATTACCAATGAGAACGTGACGCTGGCCGACAAGCAGCGCTCCTCCAGCTACGCCGCCAAACTGGCGCACCTCGTCGGCGCCGATGCCGCCATCGTCACCGAAGAGGGCTTCGGCAACCCGGACGCCGACCTCATCATGAATTGCAACAAGCTCGAGGACTACGGTATTAAGACCGTGCTCATCACCGACGAGTATGCCGGCCGCGACGGCGCTTCCCAGTCCCTGGCGGACGTGAGCGCCAAGGCTGATGCCGTGGTGAGCACCGGCAACGCCAACGAGCTCATCGACCTGCCGCCTATGAAAAAGGTTATCGGCGATGCCGCCGCCGCCAACGTCATCGCCGGCGGATTCGCCGGGGCCCTGCATGCGGACGGCAGCATCACCGCCGAACTGCAGGTGATCACCGGCGTTAACTGCGAGCTCGGCTACAGCAACCTAAGGGCGAGGGGGTATTAATAGGTGTGGGGACAGGTCGGCAATTCGGGGTTGATGTTGAGGGCCCGACCTGTCCCCAGGGCAACCGAGAATGCGTTTCTCACGGTGCTGGGGTGTGCCGTGTAAGCTTAAGGGGATTTTGCGGAAGGAGGCTTAAACATGGAGCTCAAGGGCAAGAAGGTCATTGCCCTGGGTGACCGGGACGGGGTTCCCGGACCGGCCATTGAGGAGTGCCTGAAGTCGGCCGGCGCGGAACTCGCCTTCGTAACCACCGAGTGCTTCGTCTGAACGGCGGCCGGGACCATGGACCTGGAGAATCAGGCGCGGATCAAAGAGCTGGGCGAGAAGTACGGGCCCAAGGAGCTGGTGGTTATCCTGGGCTCCTCCGACCCGGACAGCGCCGAGCTCGCCGCGGAGACCGTCACCGCAGGCGATCCCACCTACGCCGGTCCACTGGCCGGAGTCCCGTTGGGACTCCCCGTGTATCACATCCTGGAGGCGGAGATCAAAGAGCAGATTGACCCCAAGGTCTACGAAGAGCAGGTCGCCATGATGGAGATGGTGCTCGACGTGGAGGCCTTAACGGCGGCCGTGAAGAAGATGCGGGAAGAACACAGCCAGCTTTAGGGGGGAGGGAGAACTATGGCCCAGGGAAAGATCAGGGTTGTGCACTACCTGAACCAGTTCTTCGGGCAGATCGGCGGCGAGGAGAAGGCGAACATCCCGCCCGAGGCGCGCGAGGGTGCGGTGGGCCCCGGGATGGGCCTGAAGGCCGCCCTGGGGGCGGACGCTGAGATCGTCGGCACCGTCATCTGCGGCGACAGCTACTTCGGCGAACACCTGGACGAGGCCGCGCGCACGGTGCTCGAGCTCATCAAGAAGTTCCAGCCCGATGTGGTGGTGGCCGGCCCGGCCTTCAACGCGGGCCGCTACGGCACGGCCTGCGGCGCGGTGTGCCAGGCCGTGGTCAAGGAGCTTCACATCCCGGCCGTCACCGCCATGTTCCCGGAGAACCCGGGCGTGGACCTGTACAAAAAGGACGTCTACATCCTGCCCAGTGCCGACTCTGCCGCCGGCATGCGCGAGGCGCTGCCCAAGCTGGCGGCCTTCGCCCTGAAGCTGGCGCGCGGCGCGGCCATTGGTACTCCGGAAGAAGAGGGGTACATCCCGCGCGGCATCCGCAAGAACTTCTTCGCGGAAGAAAGCGGCGCCGCCCGGGCGGTGGAGATGCTGGTGGCCAAGCTCCAGGGGAAACCGTTCACCACAGAGCTTCCCATGCCCCAGTTCGACCGGGTGCCGCCCAACCCGCCGGTGAAGGACATGGCGCACGCCACCGTCGCCCTCGTTACCTCCGGCGGCATCGTACCCAAGGGCAACCCGGATCACATCGAGTCCTCTAGCGCCTCCAAGTTCGGTAAGTACAGCCTGAAGGGCCTGGACGACCTGACGCCCGAGACGCATCAGACGGCCCACGGCGGCTACGACCCCACGTACGCCAACGCCGACCCGGACCGGGTGCTGCCGCTGGATGTGATGCGGGACCTGGAGCGCGGGGGCCGCATCGGCAAGCTCTATGACTACCACTACGCCACGGTGGGCAACGGCACCTCGGTGGCCAACGCCTCCCGCTACGGCGCGGCCATCGCCAAGGAGCTGAAAGAAGCCGGGGTCGATGCGGTGATCCTCACCTCCACCTGAGGAACCTGCACTCGCTGCGGCGCAGCGATGGTAAAAGAGATCGAGCGGGCCGGCCTGCCCGTGGTGCATGTCTGCACGGTGGTGCCGATCTCCCTCACCGTGGGCGCCAACCGCATTGTGCCGGCGGTGGCCATTCCGCATCCGCTGGGCAACCCCGAGCTCCCGCAGGACGAGGAAAAGGCCCTGCGGCGCCGGCTGGTCGAACGGGCCCTCCGCGCCCTGGAGACGCCGGTCGAAGGGCAGACGGTTTTCGAACAGTAAGAACTCTTCTTGGCGCGCGCCCTGGTTTAGCCCAGGGCACGCGCCGCTTGCCGGAGGTGAAGCAATGGACGACGCCGTAATAAAGGGCGCAGGGTACATCCTGGCTCACGTCCCCAACCTCACGTACGAGTTCGGCACCACCCAGGTCCTGGAGCGGCTCAAAGACCCCGAGTCACCTTACCTGGCCAAGCTGAAGGAGCACCTCAGGACCTACGAACAGGCCCTGGCCTATCCGCCCTTCCAGGCCTACATCGGCAACCTCCACCCCGACGACCTGGCGGCCATCCCACGCCCCTGGTACGAGGGCGAAAAGGTTAAGCCGGCGCGGACGGGGCCTTACGGGGAAATTGTCCCCGAGGACGAGTTCTACGCCTGGATGCTCCTGGTGGATACCTTCGACCTGGTCTGGCTGGACGAGAAGTTCCTGGCGGAGCTCAAAGTCCGGCTGGAGAAGAACCCGCTCGTCGCTCCGGCCGACCTCAAGAAGCTGGGGAGCGGCAAAGCCGCCGCCGACATCGCGGCCCGGGTGCAGGCCGGGAGCGCTGCGCCACTTTACCTGGGCGGGCGCCTGGTGGGCTGCGTGCGCCAGGCGCACGAGGTGGACGACACCCTGGCCGCGCACGTCATGGCCGAGAACGTGGCCAGCAAGGCCTCGGCGGTACTGGTGCTGCGCCACCTTCTCGCCCAAACGGGTACGGACCCCAAGGCGGTGGACTACATCATTGAGGCCTCAGAAGAGGCCTGCGGCGACATGAACCAGCGGGGCGGCGGTAACTTCGCCAAGGCCATCGGGGAATGGGCCGGCTGCCTCAATGCCACCGGCTCCGACACGCGCGGCTTCTGCGCCGGGCCCACCCATGCCCTCATCCATGCGGCCGCCCTGGTGAAGGCCGGCTTCTACAAGAGCGTGGTGGTGGTGGGCGGCGGGGCCATGGCCAAACTCGGGATGAACGGCAGGGACCATGTGGCCAAGGGCCTGCCCGTCCTGGAGGATGTCCTGGGGGGCTTTGCCATCCTGGTGGCGGAAAACGACGGGGTGAATCCCGTCATCCGCGGCGATTCCCTGGGCAAGCACAACATCGGCTCCGGCTCCTCGCCCCAGGCGGTGATGCAGGCCCTGGTGGCCGACCCGCTGGAGCGCCTGGGCCTCAGGCTCAGCGACGTGGATAAGTACTCCGTGGAGATGCAGATCCCGGAGATCACCGAGCCGGCCGGTGCCGGCGACGTCCCCACCGCCAACTTCAAGATGATCGCTGCCCTGGCGGTGATGCGGAAAGAAATCGAGCGCAGCGCGATTGCCGAGTTTGTGGCCCGGCACGGCATGCCCGGTTTTGCTCCCACCCAGGGGCACATTCCCTCTGGCGTGCCCTTCATCGGTCACGCCCGTGACCAGATCCTCGCCGGCAAGATCACCCGGGCCATGATCATCGGCAAGGGCAGCCTCTTTTTAGGCCGCATGACCAACCTCTTCGACGGGGTCTCCTTCCTCCTGGAGAGGAATCCGGGGCGCAAGAGCGAAGAGGCGGCGGTGGTGGACGAGGCGGCCCTCAGGAAGCTCGTGGCCTCCGCCCTGCGCCGGGCAGCCGACGAGCTCACCGGCGGCGAGGGCTAGGGGGGAGCGCCATGGACGCTAAAGCAGCCATTGCCCGACTGTTCACCGACCTGGCCGCTGCCCTCGAGACGGGTCGCATGGGCGGCCGGGTGACGGTGGGTGTTACCACTCTGGGCAGCGAGCACGGGGTAGCCGAGGTGGTGCGCGGCGCGGAGCTTGCCGCCCAGGCGGATCCAAGCCTTGCGGTGGTCCTCATCGGCCCGCGGGTGGACTCACCCCTGGCCCAGGAGGAGTGCGACTGCGAAGACGTAGCCCACCGGCGTATGGAGGAGCTCCTGAGCCAGGGGCGCCTGGCGGCGGCGGTAACCATGCACTACCCCTTCCCGGTGGGGGTGGCCACCGTGGGGCGCGTCATCACCCCGGCGCGGGGCAAACCGCTGCTGCTTGCCACCACCACCGGGGCCAGCGCGGCCGAACGCGTGCCGGCGCTGCTGAAAAACGCCGTCTACGGCCTGGCGGTGGCCAAGGCCCTGGGTATCAACACGCCTACCCTGGGCATCCTCAACGTGGACGGCGCCCGCCAGGCGGAGCGGGAGCTTAAGGAGCTGGCGGAGCGCGGCTATCCCATCACCTTCGCCGAAACCGTGCGGGCGGAAAAGGGCGCCATCATGCGCGGCAACGACCTTCTGGCCGCCAGCCCCGACGTCATGGTCTGCGACACCTTAACCGGGAACCTCCTCATGAAGATCTTCAGCGCCTACAGCACCGGCGGCAGCTACGAGGCGCTGGGCTACGGCTACGGCCCGGGGGTGGGTCCCGGCTGGGACCGTATCGTGGGCATCGTCTCCCGGGCCTCCGGGGCGCCGGTGATCGCCGGGGCCATCGCCTTCGCCGCCGCCTGCGCGGCGGCCGGCCTGCCGCGCCTTATGCAGGCGGAGTGGGAGGCGGCCCGTCGGGCCGGCATCGAGGACCGCTTGGCCAGGCCGGCGGCTGCCGAGGAAAAGGCGGGAGCAGTGCAGCCGCCGCCGGCCAAGCCCACCGGGGCGGAGATCGGCGGGGTGGACGTGCTGGCCATCGAGGATGCCGCCCGGCAGCTCTGGCGGCAGGGCATCTATGCTGAGACCGGCATGGGCTGTGAAGGGCCGGTGATCCTGGTGGCGCCGGAAGACAAAGAAAAGGCTGTGGCCGTGTTGCGCGGGGGAGGATATATATAAGGTGTGGGGACAGGTCGGCAATTCAGGGGGTAGGAGTGGGGGACAGGTCGGCAATTCAGAGCTGACTGTGTGGGCCCGACCTGTCCCCATGGCAACCCTGGATGCGTTTCTTTCGGTAATCCGGTGTGCCGTGTAAGCTTTAGGGCCTTCGGGAGGGCGGGGACAGGTCGGCAATTCAGGGGGTAGGAGTGGGGGACAGGTCGGCAATTCGGGGCTGACTGTGTGGGCCCGACCTGTCCCCATGTTCGACCTGTCCCTGTGGCGACCGTGGCTGCGTTTCTTTCGATAATCTCGTGTGCCGTGTAAGCTTTAGGTGGTTTCCGGCAGGAATCCCGGGCTGCAAGGTAGAATTGCCCGGAAGAAAGTCACGTGGACCGGCGGTGCGGGAGCCGGCAGAGGAGGGGCAGTATGGCACGCAGGGCAGGCGGAGATAAGGGGCGGACGGTCTGCGGGCGTAAGCTTAAGGCGGCGCGGGAGGCGCGCGGGCTTTCGCTCTCAGCCCTGGCGGCGGCGGCCCGGGTTTCCTCCTCCTACCTCAGCGAGGTGGAACACGGGCGCAAGTCGCCGTCCCTTCCTGTGCTGCGGCGCTTGGCTGCGGCCCTCAACCTGGCCCCGGCCGATCTTATAGCGGCGGAAGCACGGGATACGGCCCTGGCGCCGGGGGAGCGCGTGCGGCTCCTCCGGGAGGAAAAGGGGCTGACGCTGAGTGCCCTGGCGGAAAAAGCTGGTATCACCACGAGTTACCTCAGTGAAATCGAGCGCGGGCAGGCCGGCCCGGCGCTCACCACCCTGGAGCGCTTGGCCCAAGCCCTGGGCACCACGCTCGCCCAGCTTTGGGGGCCGCTGGCCGGCCTGGGCCTGCGCCTGCGAGAGCTGCGCGAGGAACGGGGCCTGAGCCAGGCCGAGCTGGCGGCCCGGGCCGGTGTCTCACCCGGGCTCGTGGGTCAGGTGGAGCGGGGCGAGGTGCAGCCTTCCTTGGCGACGCTGGAGGGGCTGGCGGCCGGCCTGGGCGTATCCCCGTGCCACCTTATCCGGGAAGAGGACCCGGCGGCCCTCTACGCCCGCCTCAGCCCGTGCGTGCGCGAGCTTCTGGCGGACCGGAGCGTACAGGCGGTACTGGAGCGGCTCTGCACCTGCTCGCCGGCGGAGCTGCGCTTCCTGCTCGCCTTCATCGACCTTTACAAGACACACCACCGGCCTGGAGCCGGGCCGGCGCCGGCGACGGAAACCAGGCAAGGTACCCAGGGACAGGAATAGGGAAAAGGGGGCTGCTACGCAGCCCCCTCCAGGGTAAGGAACCGGAATGGACCCCAGCCGCCCAGGTCCACCACCATGCCCTCCGGCCCGGCCTCGATCTCAGTGCTTACATAGACCTCGATGCCGTCGATGGTGGTTAGCTCGTAACCCTCACGGCTGTACGGTGCGCCTGCTACCACGGCAGGACGAACGATCGGGCCCCCTCAGCCGCCGCACTGCTCGTACTGGATGCTGATCACGGTATTGCCCTTGGACTTGAGGTACTCCCGGGCTTCCGGGGTTAAGGTCACCTTTGTCATATAGGCCCTCCTTCCATGCCCGCTGAGGAGAGGATCTATTTCAATTATACTATAGGCTTTATTCGCTGTAAAGAGAAGGCCCGGCAGAGCCGGGTCGAAACTCAGCGGGGCTTGAAGGTTTCGCAGATGGTGTCCTTGCTGGTCTGCCCCAGGCGGCCGCCGTTTTCGACGTTCACCTCGATGGCGTCGGCCCGGCAGACGTCGTTGTGCCAGTAGGCGCAGTTGGACACCGTGCACTTGACGTTTTGCACCGTCACACCTTTCACCTCCCCGGCGCACACGGCTGTTCCTCAGCAAGTGTGCCACCCGGGAGGGAAAGTATGCAGGAGGCGGTACTGTGCGACCGCAGCTTGCCCTCCTTCTGGGCGTTGTTGCCGTTTCCTTTGCCGCTCCGCTCATCAAACTCAGCGCCGCCCCGCCGCTGGCCATCGCCTTCTACCGCTTGGCGTTCGCCGCGGCGGCAACGTTTTTACTGGCGCGCGGCCGGCCTGGGCGCCTGCCGGACCGGCGGGCCCGGCAGCTGGCGACCTTGGCCGGGCTCTTTCTTGGCCTGCACTTTGCCGTGTGGATCGCTTCGCTCCGCTACACCAGCGTGGTGAGCTCGGTGGCCCTAGTCACCCTGCAGCCTGTCATCGCCGCCCTGGCTTCTCGGCTCCTCTTGGGCGAGCGCCTGGTGCGCCGGGAGGTCCTGGGCATCGGCCTGGCGCTGGCCGGCGGCGCGGCCCTGGCCGCCGGCGACTTCGGGGGCGGCGGGGCCGGTCTTTATGGCGATGCCCTGGCCTTCCTCGGCGCCATTTTTGTCGCCGCCTATTTTCTCCTGGGCCGGGTGCTCAGGCGTACGCTTTCCACCCTCACCTACACCTTCTGGGTGTACAGCACGGCAGCAGGCGTACTCTTTGTCTTGGCCCTGGCCGCGCGCACGCCGCTTGGTCCCTACGGCGCGGCAGACTGGCTCATCTTCGCCGGTCTGGCTGTGGTGTGTACACTCTTCGGCCACTCGGTCTTCAACTGGGCCCTGGCCTACCTGCCGGCCACCTCCGTCACCGTGGCCATTCTCGGCGAGCCCGTCGGGGCGGCCTTCCTGGCCTTTGTGCTGTTTGGCGAAGCGCCGCGTCCCGGGCAACTCCTGGCCGGGACAGTACTGTTCGGCGGGATTGCCGTCTACCTGTCCGCACCAGTGCCGGCCGGGACACCTCCACCGCAGGGTGCAGACCGCTGCGCCTCCAAAGCCTCATAACCGGGGTCTCACAGCGGCAGCCGCGTTAAAAGAGCGCCCATCCTAGAGCGGTTATGCTGGTAAGTGGAAATCGGCAACCCGTGCCGCAAGCTCCTCGCCCAGGGTAGTGAGGCCTCTCGCTGTGGCCGCCGGCTGGGCCGGCTCGGCTGTGGTGCTTTGCTGGAACACTTCGTGCGTCGGGTCGCCGCCGGCCACAGCGGAGAGGGGCTCCCGTACGCTAGCCAGGGGCCGACGGATGCTGCGCACCAGGTGAACGGCGGCGCCCAGTACCAGGAAGGGTGCCCCCAGAGCCCTGGCGGAGGAACTCATTCCAGAGCCGCGTGCACGTCGTCTACCCGGAGGCGGCCGCCCCGGCCGCCTTTGCCCGCTGCACGGAGGCGAACGGCGCTGCACGCCGTCTGCGGCCGGTGAGGTGGCCTGCGCAGTGGAAAATTCTTCTCCCCAACCCATGGAAAAAGGAGGAAATAAGAACTGGGATGGGGAATCTGTAAACTAAGTTGCAGCAGCGTGGGCCCCATGGCGTTGCTCCCAGTCTTCGCCCGCGGAAGGTGAGCTCCTTGGCCTCCGAAAGGCATGTCAGCGGCCTTTGGGCCGCCCTCTTTATCATCCTGCTTCTTCCCTTCCTTTTCCTGCGCCAGGGCGGCGAGAGCCTTTCGCTCAGCGCCCCGGCCCTCGGCCTGCCGGCCTCACTCCCCCGGGCCGGCGTCGTCTGGGAGTATCAAGGCGGGCCGCAGGAAGCGCCTCTTTGGCTGGGCGGGCCGCTCCTGGGCTGCCAGATAGTGCTGCGGGAGAGTGCAGGCACGCTGGTGGCCGTCTCGGTTGAGGGTAGCGCGCTCTGGCGCGAGGAGGCCGGCGCGGGCCCTCCGGCGGTGACGGGCGGCCGCGAAGTGCTCTTCGCCGCGCCGGGGGGAGGCGTGGTGAAACGGGGTGGTAAAAACGGGGTCTCCTGGGCCGACCACAGCGATTGGCCGGTCCAGCTCTTGACCCTGGCCCCGGACGGGCGGGCGGCGGTAGTGGAGGGCCCGCTCGCGGAAGGATCTGCCAACCTGATGGAAAGGGTACGCTTTTATGCACCCGATGGGAGCATGTTGGGTGAGTACGTGCTCCGCAACGCCTCGGCGCTTAAAATCGAGCCGGCCGGGGAGGGTTGGTTTCTCAGCACCATAGGGCTCAGCAGCACGCCGCGCGGCGCACGCCTCCTTGCCCTGACGCGCGAAGGCCGGAGCGCCCGCACGCTCTGGGAACAAGAAGAGGTTATACAAGCCGTGGCCCACCACCCGGCGGGAATGGCGGCGGCGAGCGGCCGCCGGCTGAAGTTCTTCCCACAGGTCGGAACAGGCTGGGAGGTAGAGCTTGCCAACCCGGTTTCCCACCTGGCCTTTACCGCAGACGGCTGCCTGCTTGCCGTGGAGGCGGGGGGTTCGGGCGCCGCGCCGGCCCGCCTCACGCTCTTTACCTCCCAAGGGAAAAAGGCCTGGCAGCGGCGGCTGCGCGGCGCCTGCCGCGGCCTTTTCAGCCGGGGAGGGACGGTGCTGGTAGCTGACACCCGCCTGGTCTACGCCCTGGATGGCGAAGGCCGGCTCCAGTGGTGCTACGAGGCGCCGGCTCCCATCGCCGGCTTTGCCCCCCTGGCCGCGGGAGACGAAGTGGTGGTGGCCACCGAGGGACAGCGCCTCATCCTCATCACACCCCCGCGGCCGGAGGCTAGCCATGAATAAGGGCGGGGAGACAGCGGGTGCACACCCAGAGGCTTTCGCCCCGCCAGCGCACTGGAAGGAGCGGGCGGTCGGCTTCGCCGGCGTTACAGCGGAAGCAGGTTGGCGCCGGCGCCGCTTGCCGCTGGTGGGCCGCAGCGGCTGCGGCATCAAAAGCCGGCGCTTCCCGCTCTTCGATGATGAGCGCTCCCTGCGGGCAAATGGGCAGGCAGAAACCGGCACCATCGCAAAGCTCTTCGCGTATAAGGCGTGCCTTACCGTTCACGATTTGGATGGCTCCTTCCGCGCAGGGCGTGACGCAGAGCCCGCAGCCGGTACACTTTTCTTGGTCGATGCGGACGATCTTGCGTTTCAATGCTATGCACCCCTTTCCCGACTATTCTACTCCAGTTTGGACGGGGCGGCAAGACCGGCTGTCAGCTGGAACCAGGAAGGAATTCCGCCCGCCTAAGGCGAAGAAACGCTTACGTCTCACCACCGGCATTTCCCTGCCTGAGGAGGGCGAGACGAGCGGGGAAAGAAGTGCACTCCAATCTTTCAGAGGAGGGTACAGGCATGCGCTTGGTGCGGTTTCTTGCGGAAGGAAAGGTCAGCTATGGCATCCTGGCCGGGGAGAAGGTGCGTCTTCTCGCCGGTGACCCCTTTCAGGGGGAAACCGGCGTGCGGGAAGAAGAAATTCCGCTTGCCGCGGTGCAGCTCCTGGCGCCCTGCGTTCCCAGTAAGATCGTCGCGGTGGGTCTCAACTATGCCGATCACGCCGCCGAGACGGGCCAGCCGCTGCCGGAGCAGCCCATGCTTTTTCTTAAGCCCCCTACGGCGGTGGTGGGGCCGGAGGAGCCGGTGCTGTACCCGGCGGGCGTGGGCCGGGTGGACTACGAGGCGGAGCTGGCGGTGGTGATTCGGGACAGGACGAAGGCTGCTTCGCCGGAGGAGGCGGCGGCGCATATCCTGGGCTACACCTGCCTCAATGACGTCACAGCGCGCGATCTCCAGGTCAAGGACGTGCAGTGGACACGTTCCAAGTCTTATGACACCTTCGCCCCCCTAGGCCCCTGGATCGAGACGGAACTCGACCCCGGCGACCTGGCGATAAAGCTCACGGTAAACGGTGTACTTAAGCAGAACTCCAGCACCCGCTTCATGATCTTCAAGGTACCGCAGCTGGTGAGCTTTATCTCCCAGGTAATGACCCTCGTTCCCGGCGACGTCATCGCCACCGGCACCCCGCCGGGCATTGGGCCGGTGAAGCCGGGTGATGTCATGACGGTGACCATCGCCGGCATCGGCAGTCTGACGAATCCGGTGAAGTAAGGGACAACTGCCCCGCCCTGCGCGGGGCCTTTTCGTCGGCAAGGCCGGCAGGAATTCTTTACCCCGGGAGGAAATACTATACGAGTAAGTTCGTATTACCTTTTTACCTTTGTCAAAGGAGAAATGGGCATGCCTTCTCCGAGCCAAACTCAAGCCCTCCGGAACATCCCGGCGGTGGAGGCCCTGCTTGAGGCACCGCCGGTAGCGGCCCTTCTGGCCGAACACCCGCGGGCCCTGGTGGTGGAAGCGGCCCGCGCCGTAACCGCCGCCGCACGGCGCCTCATTCTGAGCGCCGCGCCCGAAGCCGACCTGCCGGATTTCAGCAGGGCGGCGCTGGCGGCGCAGGTGGTGGCGCGCGTGCGCGCGGCCGCGGGGCCCCACCTTATCCCGGTGATCAATGCCACGGGCGTGGTGCTGCACACCAACCTGGGGCGCGCCCCCCTGGCAGAGCCGGCCCGGGCGGCGCTGGCGGAGATCGCCCGCGGCTACTCGAACCTGGAGTACGACCTGGAAACAGGGGAGCGTGGCTCGCGCCACAGCCACTGTGCCGGCCTGCTCACGGAGCTTACCGGCGCCGAGGCCGCGCTGGTGGTGAACAACAACGCTGCCGCCGTGCTGCTCACGCTGGCGGCGCTGGCGGCCGGCCGCGAGGTGGTGGTGGCGCGCGGGCAACTGGTGGAAATCGGCGGTTCCTTCCGCGTCCCCGAGGTGATGGAGGCGAGCGGCTGCCGGCTGCGTGAGGTGGGCACCACCAACAAGGTGTACCTCCGGGATTATGAGGCGGCCATCGGGCCGGAGACGGCCCTGCTGCTCAAGGTGCACACCAGCAACTACCGCATCCTCGGCTTTACCGCCAGCGTGAGCGGGGCGGAGCTGGCCGCCCTCGGGGCGCGCTACAACCTTCCCACCCTGGAGGACCTGGGGAGCGGCGTGCTCGTGGACTTAAGCCGGGCCGGTTTGGAAAAGGAGCCCACCGCCCTGGAAAGCGTGGCGGCGGGGCTGGACATCGTCACCTTCAGCGGCGACAAGCTCTTGGGCGGGCCGCAGGCCGGGATTATCGTGGGCAGGAAGCGCTACCTGGACGTCATCAAGCGCCACCCCCTGGCCCGGGCGCTGCGCGTGGGCAAACTCACCCTGGCGGCCCTGGAGGCGACGCTTAGGCTGTACCGGGAGCCGGAGCGAGCCTGGCGGGAAATCCCCGCCCTGCGCGCCCTGAGCTGGGCCGAAGGCGAACTCAAAGAGCGGGCCCAGCGCCTGGCCGGGAAGATCAACGCCCTGGGGCAGGGGCTTACGGCCACCGTGCAGCCGGGCACCTCGGAGGTGGGGGGCGGTGCGCTGCCCTTGAGCGCCCTGCCCACGCACCTGGTGGCCGTGACGAGCGGCACTTACTCGCCGGACGAGCTGGCGGGACGGCTGCGCCGCCGGCCGCTGCCGGTCATCGGCCGGATCGGCGGCGACCGCCTGCTCCTTGACCTCCGGACGGTCCGCCCGGAGGAAGAGGCGGCCCTGGTGAGCGCCTTGGCCGCCGCGGCGGGCAGCCCTGCCGGAGGGGAGTAGACCATGCCGGCGCGGGTTTACCTTACCGAGGCCATCCTCTTGGGCCCCGGCTCCTTCCAACTTTTTCAGGCACTGGCGCCCCGCGTCAGCCCCTGGCTGGCCGGGCCCCTGGTGTTTGCGCTGACGCTCCTGGCCGGCGACCTCCTCCTCGCCCTTTTTTGGCGGGAGCGGGCGGCCGCCTACCTGGAGGAGGCGCTTTTCGACACCGTTATGTTCGCCCTCCTGGGCCTTTTGGCCGCTGTGGTCTACCAGGCGGTGGAGCTTTACCTTAAGATCACGCCCAACCTGGGGATCATCGCTACCTTGGTTTTTCTGCTTTTCCTGAGCTTCAGCGAGCGGGGCAGAGGTGAAGGCGCACGCTTCGCCCGGTACCGCCGGGGCTAGGCCGGTTCCTCAACTCCTTCCTGGTTGGAGGCAGCGATACCCTTGAAGCACATCATCATTGGTACGGCCGGGCACGTGGACCACGGCAAGACCACCCTCATCCGGGCCCTCACCGGCCACAACACTGACCGCCTGAAAGAAGAACAGGAGCGGGGCATTTCCATTGAGCTTGGGTTCGCCCCCTTCGACCTCCCCAGCGGCCGTCGCGCCGGGGTGGTGGACGTCCCCGGCCACGAGCGCTTTATCCGCCACATGCTGGCGGGCGTAGGCGGCTTCGACCTGGTGCTCCTGGTGGTGGCGGCGGACGAAGGGGTGATGCCGCAAACCCGGGAACACCTGGACATCCTGAGCCTCCTGGGCGTGAAAAGCGGCCTCATTGTGCTCACCAAGGTCGACCTGGTGGATGCCGAGTGGCTGGAGCTGGTAAAAGAGGAGGTGCGGGCGGCGGTGCAGGGCACCTTCCTGGCGGAGGCCTCCATGTATGCCGTTTCGGCGGTTACCGGTCAGGGTATTCCGGAGCTGTTGGCGGCCATCGACCGGGCCACCGACACGGTGACGGAACGCGAACACACCGGGCCGTTCCGCCTACCGGTGGACCGGGTTTTTACCATCGCCGGTTTCGGTACGGTGGTCACCGGCACCCTCCTCTCTGGCACGGTCAAAGCCGGGGAGCGGGCCGAGGTTTTTCCGGCCCGGCTGGCGACCCGCATCCGCCAGGTGGAGGTGCACGGCCAGAAGGCGGGGACGGCCTACGCCGGGCAGCGCGTCGCGCTTAACCTGGCCGGCCTCAGTGTGGAAGAGGTGGAGCGTGGCGCCGTGGTGGCGACGCCCGGCTCCCTGACCCCGTCCACGCAGGTGGACGCCCGGCTCCTCCTTTTGGCGCACGCGCCGCGGCCCTTGAAACAGCGGGAGCGCATCCGCCTCCATACGGGGACGGTGGAGGTGCTGGGGAGGGTTTACCTGCTGGCAAGTGACGAGCTGGCCCCAGGGGAGTCCACCTTCGTACAGCTGCGCCTGGAAGCACCCGTGGCCGTGAAGCGGGGTGACCGCTTTGTCATCCGCACCTACTCGCCGGCCACCACCGTAGGCGGTGGCAGCATCCTGGAGCCGGCGGCCCCCCGGCGGCGCCGCTTCGACCCGGCCGTGCTGGCCGAGCTGGCGCAAAAAGAACAGGGCGACCCGCTCGATCTTGTAGCCCACGCCCTGGAGCGCGCAGGCCTCAAGCCCCAACCCAGCGAGGAAGTGGCGCTGGCCGCCGGCCTGGGGCCGCAAGAGACGGCGGCGGCCCTTAAGAAGCTCGTGGACGGCGAGCGGGCGGTGAGCCTTACGCTGGAAGGGAGCACCTACTATCTGGACCGGGCGGCTTTGGTGCGGGCTGTGGACGAGGCTACGGCCATCCTCACCCGCTTTCATGCGGAGCACCCCCTGCGCCAGGGACTGCCGTTGGAAGAGATCCGCGCCCGCGTCTTCCCCCAGCTTTCGGCCCGCCTGTTGGCTGAGGTGCTGCGCCTGCCGCCGGCGGCGCACCTCAAGGTGGAGGAGGAGCGCATCCGCCTTGCCGCCCACCGAGTGAGCTTTACGCCTGCGCAGGCGGCTTTGGCGGACGGGCTGAAAGCGGCCCTCGCGGCGGCCCCCTACCAGCCGCCGGCCCCGCTGGAGATCCTGGAGCGGCTGGGTGCCGGCAAGGAAGGACCGGAGATCCTGGCCGCCCTCCTCGAGCGCGGCGAACTGGTCCAGGTGGCCGAGGACGTGGTCTTGACCCGCGACGCTTTTGCCGCGGCAGTGGCCCGGGTGGCGGAGCACGTCCGCGCGCGCGGCGCCATCACCGTGGCCGAGCTGCGCGACCTGCTCGGCACCTCCCGCCGCTACGCCCTGCCTCTACTGGAATACCTGGACGGCCGCCGCATCACCCGCCGCGTGGGCGACAAGCGCATCCTCGGCCCCGCCGCCCCGCCTGCGTAGTTTCTTGCTTGATCAGGACGCCGGTGCTATAATCGGGAAGGAGACGGGGGTGGATTGGGCCTGGTGGCTTGCCCGGACTTCAAATCCGGCGGCGGGCGAGTTCGTCCGCGGTGGGTTCGATTCCCACACACTCCCGCCAAGAAGGCTTAAGACAAAATAAGGGTAGGAAGCTCCGCAAGCTTCCCACCCTTGGAGGGCATTACGACCCGGGGGCAGATTTTGGGCTTTCCCTGCTTCACAAGAAGCAGGCTATTTTTTGTCGGTACACAATAAGGAGACCGGAGCAGCACGATGGCTACTAACGGTGCCATGGTCGGCACCCCTTCTCCTGGGACCTCCCCGGGCACGACGCCCCTCGGCCAGAGAGCGGGTGCTTCTGCACCCCGCATCGGCAGGTTCAGGCGTGTCCAAGCTAAATAGAGGGCAATTTGGCGTTTCCTGCCGGTGATCAGCAGCAGCCCCTTACGGTCGCTAAACCATAAGGGGGCTTGTCATGTCTGGATCGGCGGGCGATTGGCCAGCTGGTGAAAGACAAGCGCCAGCGTGTGTTTGTCCATTTTTCCTTCCGCGATGCGCATCATCGCCTCATACAGCTTACCTTCGGGGTCACTGACGGTCACCCCGTTAAACTCGAGAAACAGTAAAGCGCAGGCGAGGGCGGTACGTTTATTACCGTCAATGAAGGGATGGTTTTGCGACAGGTGAAACGCGTAGGCCGCGGCCATTTCATAGAGGCCTATGTGAAGGTATGCGCCGCCAAAAGAGGCTTCCGGCATCGCCAGAGAGGATCCCAGCAAGGCAAAGTCGCGTACTCCAGGCGCACCACCATAGCGGTTGATTTGATCCTGGTGGACCTCAATGACCTCGGCCAGGGTGAGAAAAATGATGTCCTCCATAGCCGGTTATTCTGCCAGTTTCCTCAGGGTTGCACCGTGTTCCCGGTTGATCTTTTCAAGGATGGTCTTGAACCGGGCTTCCCGTTCGGCATCCCGAAGGGGAGAAATAATCAGGCTCTTCCCGTCGGTGCTGACCTTAAGCGGGGTATCCAGGGTTATGCCAAGGAGTTCGAGAATCGGCTTGTCAATAATCAACGCAGCGCTGTTGCCGTGGGCGGTTAACGTCTTGATCATACGTGTACCCCCTGTAACCTATTGTACTTACATTGTATCACGGCAGAACCGGGGTTGCAATCGGTGGTTGCGCCGGGACGGCAGCTTGTGGTAAAATACAGTCAGCATACTCAGGAATGCGATGAAGGGGAAGAGTACCCTGGGCGGAAGGCCAAAGAGAGCCGCCGGTGATGGGAAGGCGGCGCCGGAAGCCGAGGTGAATGGGCCCCCGAGCGGTGCTGCTAAAGCCGAAAGGTTAAGTAGCTGCATCCGGCCGTCCGCCGTTACCCGGACAGGATATCGCGGTCTAAGTACCGCCGTATCCGTAAAGACGGCCCTTCCATTGAGGTGGCAAGAAGCACACTATCCTGAATGATAGCGTGCTTTTTTGTTCACCGGGCCGATTAGGGTGGTACCACGGTGAGCATCCGTCCCTTCCGGGCGGATGCTTTTCTTTTCAAGGGGGTGACGCCATTGACGTGAAAGAGCGGCACAGTTCCACGGCAAACGGGTCCTACGCTTAGGGACATCGGTTCCAGTTGCCATGGGGTCGGGTCAAAGGTAAGCGACCCGACGCCGACCGTCCGAACCTGACCGGCTTATCCACAGGAAGATATGGAAAAGGAGAGGAGTTTTAGCATGGAAGACGTGAGGATACTCCTCAGCGAACAGGAGCTGCCCACCCACTGGTACAACGTCCAGGCCGACCTGCCTAACCCGCTGCAGCCGCCGCTTAACCCGCGCACGGGTGAGATCATGGCCCCGGACGAGCTCAAGAAGATCTTCCCCGAGGCGCTGCTTCAGCAGGAGATGGCGAGCGAGCCCGACATCGAGATTCCCGACGAGGTGCGTGAACTCTACCGCCTGTGGCGGCCCTCGCCGCTTGTGCGCGCCCGGCGGCTGGAAAAAGCCCTGGACACCCCGGCCCGGATTTATTACAAGTACGAGGGCGTCAGCCCCGCCGGCAGCCACAAGCTCAACACCGCCATCCCCCAGGCGTACTACAACAAACAGGCCGGCATCAAACGCCTGGCCACCGAAACCGGCGCCGGACAGTGGGGCACCGCCCTGGCCATGGCCGCCAGCTTCTTTGGTCTTGAATGTACTGTCTACATGGTAAAGGTGAGCTACCGGCAGAAGCCTTACCGGCGCTCCCTGATGCAGATCTTCGGAGCGGAGGTTTACGCCAGCCCCACCGACAAGACCGAGTCCGGGCGCGCCGTCCTGGCCCGGGACCCGGATTCCCCGGGAAGCCTGGGCATCGCCATCAGCGAAGCGGTGGAAGACGCGGTGCAGCACCCCGACACCAACTACTCCCTGGGCAGCGTACTGAACCACGTGGTGCTTCACCAGACCATAATCGGCCTGGAGGCCCAGAAGCAGCTGGAAAAGGCCGGGCACTACCCGGACACGGTCATCGCCTGCAGCGGGGGCGGCAGCAACTTCTGCGGCCTTGCCCTGCCCTTCGTGCGCGACAAAATCCGGGCGGGCAAGCGCACCCGCATCCTGGCGGTGGAGCCGACCGCCTGCCCCAGCCTGACAAAGGGCAAGTTCACGTACGACTTCGGGGACGAAGCGCACCTTACGCCCCGCATGATGATGTACACCCTGGGGAGCGACTTTGTGCCGCCGGGCATCCACGCGGGCGGGCTCCGCTACCACGGCGCCTCGCCCATCGAGAGCCAGCTCCTGCACGACGGCTTAATTGAAGCCAAGGCCTACGGGCAGCTGGCGGTGTTTGAAGCGGCGGTGCTGTTTGCCCGGGCGGAGGGCATCGTCCCGGCGCCGGAGTCTTCCCATGCCATAAGGGCCGCCGTGGACGAGGCCCTGGCGGCCCGGGAGGCGGGCGAAGCGCGGACCATTCTCTTTAACCTGAGCGGCCACGGCTTCCTCGACCTGAGCGCCTACGATGCTTACCTTGCCGGTGAGCTGCAGGATTCCGGCCTGGACGACGCCACACTCCAGGAACTCCTGGCCAAGCTGCCCTGATCCGCAAGAGGAGCCGCGCAGGGCGGGGGAAAACCCCGCCCCTTTACTGTGCCTCCACGCCGGGGAGAGGTGCCCTTACGGCGGGCGGGAGCTGGAACCGACCGCCCAAATATTGGAGAAAATTGGAGGTGGAGGAGGAAAAAGGATCCAGGCGGCGAATATAAATAAACATGCAAGTAATACTCTTGGGCCTGTTCGGTCTTGCGTTGCTTTTTATTTATGATATCGTCTCCCTTTACCGCGTTCCCAGCCGCGGCGGCCTAGCCTTTCTGGGGTATGCCCTACACACTCTGGCGATCTTTGCGGCAGCGTGGGCGGGGGAGAAAGCGGCGTTTCCGGCCGCGCCGCTCTGGCCGCGGGTTATAGGGGCACTACTGGCCCTGCTGGGGGGAGGGTGGCTTGTCTATTGCCTCTTTCTCTTCCCTTCCCTTGCCCGTACCTACCAGGACCCGGCGGGCCCCGCCTTCACGCGTGCGGGCCCGTACGCTTTTTCACGCCATCCTGGTTTTATCGGCCACCTGGCTTTGCTCGGCGGACTCCTCTTGGCTTCCCGCTCGCTCCTTCTTCTTCGGGCGGCGGGCGTCTGGGTACCGGCCAACCTGGCCTATGTCGTGTTGCAGGACCGGGTGCTTTTTCCCCGCCTCTTCCGGGAGTACGGCGCGTACCGGGCGGAAACACCGTTTATCCTGCCCACCGCTGCCAGCCTGCAGCGCTTTTGGGCCACCCGGTGGCAATAAGGGGGTAGTGGGCCTTGGCAAAACTCGTAACGCTTCTCCGCGAAGGCCGCAAAAGCGACGCCTGGTTGAAGTACTGCGGCTTCATCGACCTGTCGCTGGGCGACTTCATGGGGGTACAGGAGCGGCTGCTGGCGGAACAGCTCGAGCTCCTTGCCGCCTCCCCGCTGGGGCGCCGGCTTCTGGGCGCCCAGGCGCCGCCGAAGGTGGCGGACTTTCGCCGGGCCGTGCCCCTTACCCGCTATGAAGACTACCTGCCCTACCTGGAGGAGAAACGGGAGGATGTGCTTCCCGCCCGGCCGCGGTGCTGGGTATGTACTTCCGGCAAGGCGGGGGAATACGAGCGTAAGTGGGCGCCCTACCCGCCGGCCTGGTTTGAAACGCACACCAAAAACTTTCTGGCGGCGGTGATCTTCTCTCTTACCAACAGTAAGGGAGACTTCTGGCTCCGGGAAAACGCCCATTTCCTTTATGCCATGGCCCCGCCGCCGTACCTTACCGGCATGGTGCCCTACGGCCTCAAGGATGAGTTCCCTTTTGAGTACCTGCCGCCTTCGGCGCAGGCGGAAAGGATGAGCTTCGAGGAGCAGAACGCCGCAGGCTTCCGGCTGGGACTCGACCGCGGCATTGACCTTTTCTTTGGGCTCTCCAGCGTGCTGGTGCGCATCGGGGAGCGTTTTGAAGGCGGGGAAGGCCTTGCCGGCAGCTCACGCCGCCTCGGCGCTGCGGCGGGCCTCAGGCTGGCCCGGGGGCTCCTGCGCAGCCGCCTGAGGAAGCGCCCCATGCTGCCGCGGGATGTTTGGACCCTCAAGGGCATCATCTGTGCGGGCACCGACACCACCTTTTACAAAGAACGGATCGCGCACTACTGGGGGCGTAAACCCCTGGAAATCTACGGGGGAACGGAGATCGGCATCGCCGCCACCCAGACCTGGGATTATGAAGGGATGGTCCTTTTCCCTGACGCCAACTTCTGGGAGTTCATTCCCGAGGAGGAGCACGTCCGGTCCCTGGCCGACCCCGGCTACGAGCCGGCGACGGTGCTGCTTCCCGACCTCGAGCCGGGTCGGCGCTATGAGCTGGTGGTGACCAACCTGCGCGGCGGCGTTTTCGTGCGCTACCGGGTGGGCGACATGATCAAGGCCCTCAGCCGGCGCAATGAGCGGCTGGGGATCAACCTGCCGCAGATCGTGTACGAAGACCGGGTGGAGGACTTCCTGGACCTGGCCAGTTTTACCCGCATTACGGAAAGGACCGTTTGGGAAGCCCTGCGGCAGGCCGGCGTCGCCCAGGGAAACTGGCTCGCCCGCAAGGTGTACGCCGGGAACCACCCGGTGGTGGAACTGTACCTGGAACTGCCCGGGGAGGTGCCGGCCCCGGAGATCAGCGCTCGGATCCATACCGCCCTGCGCGCCGTGGATTCGGACTTCCGCGACCTGGAGGACATGCTGGGCTACCACGCCCTCCGCGTGGTGCCGCTGCCGGTGGGTAACCTGAGCCGGGTGCGGGAGAAAGAGGCCCATGCCTCTCGCCTGCATCCTCCCGCCGCCGTCCTCGAGCAGATCGCGGCGGCGCAGGAAAACGGCCCCGCCCGGGAGGTGTGAGCATGAGCGCGGGCTTAACCGACCTCACCCTGGCTGTTCCTTTCATTGCCTTTCTCTCTTACTGCGCCCTCCTCCTCTTGGCGCTCAGCAGCCCGCGCTCGCGCGTGGCCCGGGTTTTCATCTGGTACCTGTTCTTGATGCTGATCTGGAGTTTGAGCTCCTTTCTCATGCGCACCGGCCTCTTTCCCGGCCCGCTTTTCTGGAACCGGCTGATGGTCTGCGGGACCATCGGGGTACCGTTCGTGTTCTACCACTTCAGCCGGGAGGTTCTGGAACGCGCGGGGACGAGCGCGAGCGTTGCGCTGGGGTACCTCCTTTTTGCCCTCCTTAACGTGGCCAATGCGTCAGGCTTGATCGTTGCCGACGCGTACATCACGCAAGGGGGGTTCGTCTATATCCTGGGGCCGGCCGCGCCCGTTCTGGCGGCGGCGGGCGGAGGGTACCTGGTGGCCGCGGCCTTCCTGTTGGCGCGTGCGGGCCGGCGCGATCCGGCGGCTTTCAGGGCCAACCGGCTGCTCTACCCCTCCCTGGGGTCGCTCCTCATCCTGGGCGGCAGCCTGCTCAACCTGGCCCCCGCCGTCGGCCGCTTTCCTGTGGACATCGCGGCCAACACCCTGAATGCCTTCCTCTTGGCCTATGCCATCTACCGCTACCGCCTGCTCAACGTGACCATCACCCTGCGCCGGGGCTTCATCTACGCGCTGCTGGTGTTCCTCATCACGGGGGTGTACTTTGCCCTTTTCTTCCTGCTCAAACAGGTGGTGAGGGTAGGGACTGCTTCGGCAGCCGTGCTCGCCGTTCCCTTCATGGCGGGGCTCATCGCCTTCCTCTTTGAGCCGGTCAAGGAAACGCTGCGCGCCTGGACCGACCGCGCCTTTTTCGGGCCGGTTTACACTTACCGCCAGACTTTAAAGGATTTCAGCCACCTCATGACCTCTATCCTCGACCTCGACCGGTTGGTCCATTCCACCCTGGAGCTCACCGCCCAGGCTTTGCAGATCGAAGGCGGGGTGTTGCTCCTGCCGCAGGCGGAGGGAAACTTTTACCCCCACGCCAGCTGCGGGAGCGCCCGGTGCGCGGCCGCCGGCCTCTGGCTGGAGCGAACAAGCCCCCTGGTGCGCTGGCTGGCCCAAGAGCCGGAGCCGTACCTTACCTGGCAGGAGATCGAGATGCTGCCGGAGTTTCGGGGGCTGTGGCAGCGGGAAAGAGAAACCCTCCTGGAGCTGGGGACGCAGGTGCTGGTGGGCATCAAGCTGCAAAACGACATCACCGGCCTTTTCGTCCTTTCCCGGAAGGCTTCCGGGGACCCGTACAGCGATGACGACCGGGAGCTGCTCCTTACCCTGGCCAACGAGGCGGCGGTGGCCATCCACAACGCCCGCATGTACGGGGAGGTACGTGCCCAGGCGGTGCGCGACGAGCTCACGGGGCTGTACAACCACCGCTACTTTCAGGATTTCCTGGATAAAGAGATTATCGGCTACGAGCGCACCGGGCGCGGGTTCAGCCTCATCTTCATGGACCTCGACCTTTTCAAGGCCTACAACGATATTTACGGCCACCTGGCCGGGGACGAAGCGCTGGCGCGCGTAGGCGCGGCCATCCTGAGCGCCGTTCGCCCCACCGACGTGGCGGCGCGCTACGGTGGCGACGAATTCGCCGTGATTCTGCCCGGGGCGGACGCGTGTCAGGCGCGCGTGGTGGCCGAACGGATTAAAAGCGCCGTCCAGGCCCGCTTTCCCGGTGCGGGCGGCGCGAGCCACCTCCTTACCGTGAGCCTGGGCGTGGCTGCCTGCCCAGCGCAGGGGCGCAGCCGCCGGCAGCTCCTGGCTTCGGCCGACCAGGCCCTTTACCGGGCCAAGCACGCCGGCCGCAACCAGATTGGGGTTTACGGCGAGACGGACCGGCGGCCGGCCGAGCCGCCCGAGCCGCCGGTGGAGACGGCGGCGTGGAGCAGCGAAGCCCCGGCACCGTAGCGGCGCCGGGGGTTCCTGGTCGAAGAGGGGAAATGCTGCCTGCGGCCGCCCGACGAGGGAGGCCCAAGGCTCTGGTAGGCCATGGGCGGCATGAACATCTACCCGGCAGGCTTTTTCCCGGTGGGCAAGGTGAGGAAGGGGGATAGGTCGGCCTGGTAGTAGCGGCCCTCGAAGTAGAAGATCTTCGTGGGCGCATCGTAGACGAGGAAAGTGCTCCCCTGGGACCGGCGGGTGCGGGTCGTGGGCGAGGTGTCGGGCGCGGTGAGAAAGAGCACGGCCCAGGCGCGGGTTTCACCCTCCGGGACGCCGCTGCGCAGCCAGCCCGCAAAACGGGCGGCCACAGCGGGGGCCGGGTCCACGGTGCGGGCGGCCTGCACGGCCTGCACCAGCGCCGTGAAGGCGGCGCCTTGAATGCGACCCGGTTCCGCTCCTTCCACTTTGGTGCGGGTGTTGTAGACCTGCGCGCTGCTGTAGCGGCTGAGGTCGCCCGCGCCCTTGATCAGGTCCTCCAGGGCGCGGGCGAGTTCCTCGTTCACGTAACGCGCCCAGCGCTCTCCCGCCGCTTCTTCCTCGAAGATGCCCTGGTGATAGTTCAGGATCTTGGAGTACCAGCGACCCTGCACGTGGTAATTCACCCAGAGGGTGAGGCGCGGTTCGGGCAGCGCCTTTTCCCGGCCCACCACCTCCTGTAGCTTGAGCTCCCGGATCAGCTCTCCCCAGCGCGGAAGGTCGGCGGCGGGTACGCTGGCGCTCTTCGGCACTCCGGTGGCTGTATCAGGGCTCGTACGGAACATGATCTGACTCCCGGGCGTGCGCGGGGAGAGGGTCACGTGGATGTCCGTCGGCACCGTGCGCTCGGCTGCAGCCACGTAGCCGGCCGCCTGCAGGCGAAAGGCCCCGGCGATAAGGAGCGGCAGAGCGACGAGCAGGGTGAGCCCGGCCGCGTACTGCCGCCGCGCAGTGCGGAAGGGCTTCCGCTCCACCCCGGCGGTGAAGAGAAGGTAGGCGGCCGCGCCGAGCAGCGCCGCGCCGATCAGCCCCGGATAGTGGGTGGGCAGGTGGCGGTTGTTGATGGGGGGCAGCAGGCCGAGGAGCAACTGCCAGAGGGGCGCGTGCAGCAGGGAGAGCCCCAGGTAGTAGCCGAGGAGAGCGGCCGCCGCGACCGCCAGAAGTTTATCGCGCTTGAGACTTGTGTTTTGCCTCATTTTGCCTTCACCTCGCCGGGCTTCCCCAGGAGAGCTATGGTCTCCGGGGAGAGTTGGTAGCCGGTGCCGTTGAACAGCACCATCTTCCGGGTTTCCGGGTCCACGTGGGCAGGGATGCGACCGCCGCCGGCGAAGCTGAGCATGAGTTCCAACCCCGCCCGGCCCTCCGGGTAGGCCTGCGGCCCCGCCGGCCTGGCAGCCTGCAGCCCGGCCAGAAGCTGGTCATAGGGGGGCTGCCGGAAGGCGTCGCGGTCCAGCCGCGCCAGCCACCGCGCGCCGCCGCCTTCCTCCACCGCCCAAACCGTGATCTCCCGGATCCCGTTCAGGCGGGCGATGCGGGCTTCGGTCTGCGCGTAGAGCGCGCCCAGCACGCCCGTCCACAGGAGGAAGACGACGGCCGCCCCGGCCAGGAAGCGCACCACGCCCCGCCGCAGGAACACCCGGCGGTCGCTCACCAGGTAACCGATTACCATGGCGCCGAAGGCCGCCACCAGCGCCGGCGTAAAGAGGGCAGCCAGAAAATCCAGGAGGGGGTTGTACGGGAAGAAGCCCATACCGCCGCTCACGCCCTGGGGGAGCCAGCGCCAGGGGGGCAGGACGTTCTTCTTGAAAAAGGGTTCCAGCCCGAACTGGGCCAGCTTGTAGGGCAGGGCCATGAGGGCCTTGGTTACGATGAAGTGGTCGCGGGTGTAAAAGCGGGAGAAAAGGCCCAGGAGAAAACCCAGCACGCCGTACACGGTGATGCGCCTAAGGCCGGCCCGCCGGGCCTTGATTCGGCCCACGACCACCTCGTCCGGTACTTCCAGCGGCTCGCGGAGCAGGTTAAGTGCGGCTTCTCCTTCCGCCAGCCGATCGAGCTCGGCCTGGCACTCGGGACAGCTTGCCAGGTGCGCCTCCAGGGCGGCCGCCGCCTCAGGCGGCAGCTTCTCTTCCAGATAATCGCGAAGCTGTTTCTTGTACTCACAGGTCATTTCACTCACTCTCCAATGCGCGATACACGCACCGAAACTCACGCCGCGCCCGGTAGAGACCCACCTTGACGCTGGTCGGTTCCTGCCCGGTCACCTGACTGATCTCCTTGTAGGTGAGGTACTGAAGCTCGCGCAGGACAAGGAGCGTGCGGTAGTCGGCCGGGAGGCGCTGCAGGGCGGCGCGGATTCTTTCCCTGCGTTCGGCGTTTAAGGCCGCCTCCTCCGGGCCGGGCAGCGGCGCGGGGAGTTCTCCACCCGCGTCGGCGTCGAGGGGCAGCGTCTCCCGCCGCGTGCGGGCAAAATCCAGGTAGGTGTTGTGCGCGATGCGGTAGAGCCAGGTTTTGAAGCTGGACCGGCCTGCAAAGCGCGTCAAGTTCAGATAGACCTTCAGGAAGACGTCCTGACACAGGTCCTCGGCTGCGCCCCGGTCGCCCGAGAGGTAGTAAAGGTAGCCGTAGATAGCGTTTTTGTAGCGACGGTAGAGAACGGAAAAGTCGGGGTCCACGGCGATCTTCCTTCCTTGCGGGGCGCTGGGCCGGCCGGCGACAGCTTCCGCTGTTACAGACGCAGCGGGCGGCCGAAAGGTTACACCGGCGGTAAAAAATTATCACCGGCAGCCTGGAGTTGAGATCATCTTCGTGGTCTCCGGCGGGCGCGGCCTGGGCGGGCCGGAGAAGCAGCCCCGCCCTTTCCGAACGCAGCAAAAACCAGCAGGCGAAATGTTCGGCACTGCAGGCAGGAATTTTGGCGCCGGCGGCGAATCCAACAAACGGAGGGCCGCAGGCCGTCCAGGGAGTCAGGTATTGCGCCCGGCGTAAGGCGAAGGAACAAATGCCGTGCCTGCGTGTTCCGCGGGCAGATGTTCCTTTCTATCGGCACCCAGCACCGGCGAAATGCCTGACGCTTACCTCCGAGAACGTACAGGTAAGGGGAGGCTACACAAAGTGCGGGCAAAACGGGTACTTACATCGGCCGCCGTGCTGCTTTTGGTGCTCGGCCTGGTGGCCGGCTGCGCCGCGCCCAAGGATGGGAGCCCGGCGGCCGGGCAGGACCAGGGAGGGGGCAAAAAGTTCCGTGTGGCGTACGTCACCTCCGGTAACCTGGGTGACAAGTCGTTCCTCGACTCCGGTATGGCCGGCCTGGAGCGCGCCCAGAAGGACCTGGGCATCGAGGTCAAGGTGATGCAGTCGGCCAACAGCGCCGACTGGGAGCCGAATCTGCAGGCGGCGGCGGAGCAGGGCTTCGACCTGGTGGTGGCCGGCGGCTCGCCGCTCCACGACGCCATGGCCAACGTGGCGCCCAAGTTCCCTGAGGTGAAGTTCGTGTACCTGGACGACGTGATCCAGGGTGACAACATCGCCTCCATCACCTTCGCCCAGAACGAGGGTTCCTTCCTGGCCGGGGCGCTGGCGGCCCTGATGACCACGCACACCGAGCTTGCCGGCATGAACGAAGAAAAGGTGGTCGGCTGGGTGGGCGGCATGGACATGGCCATCCTGCGCGACTTCCTCACCGGGTACGAGCAGGGCGCCAAGTACATCGACCCCGAGGTTAAGGTGCTCTCCGCCTTCGCCGGCTCCTTCAGCGATCCGGCCAAGGGGAAGGAGCTCACCCTGGCCCAGTACAACCAGGGCGCCGACATCGTTATGAACGTGGCCGGCGGTACCGGACTGGGGATCCTGGAGGCGGCCAAGGACGCGGGCAAGTACGCCATCGGCGTCGACTCCGACCAGGACGGCATCTACCCGGGCCACATCCTGACCAGCCTGCTCAAGCGGGTGGACAACGCCGTCTACGACCAGGTGAAGCTGGCCAAGGAAGGTACGTGGCAGGCGGGCCAGTTTGAGTACGGCCTCAAAAACGGCGGCGTCGCTCTTACCGAGATGAAGGTGATGGGCGACAAGATCCCGGCCGACGTCCGCCAAAAGCTTACGGAGATCACGGATAAGATCGCCCAGGGCGAGATCAAGGTGGACCACTACGCCGGCCTTAAGAAGTAGGGCACCCCAGTGATAGTGCAAAAGCTGGGACTGGAATCTTAACGTTTTAACCATGCTCCGGTAGAATCGAAGCAGGAAGCTCAGGCAAGCTTCCTGCTTCGCTCTTGCAGGAACTGTTCGGCATAGAGGGGAATACTAAAGCCTAGATGGAACGGCTGAGGGAGGGTTGCTCGGTGTTGCGAAGGTTTAAGGTCATTCTAGAGTGGGATGAAGAAGTTGGTGCGTATACAGTCACAGTCCCAGCTTTGCCGGGTTGCGTGACGCAAGGACGTACGGTGGAAGAATCACTGGAACGGGTGCGTGAGGCCATCACGGGCTACCTGAAAGCGATGAAGTTGCATGGCGAGAGTGTCCCGAAACACGATCCGCGGATGGTGTTCGGGGAAGTTGAGGTAAGTTTATGACCCGGCTGCCCAGGGTGACAGGAAAGGATGTTTTGCGAGCGCTGAAAAGGTTGGACTTTCAGGTGGATCACATTGAGGGTAGTCACCATTACTTACGTCGTCGAGGCGGCGGACGGTTGGTCACTGTACCGGTGCATGCAGGAGAAACCTTAACGCCAAAGACATTGAAGACCATCTTAGATCAGGCAGAACTCAGCGTCGACGAGCTCAGGGAAATCTTCAGAGCCAAGAAAGGCAGGACCCGTGCAGAACAAGAGCAGTAGCGGTTCCGGTTATGAGGTTGGGCCTGCTTCACGCGAAGCAGGCTGTTTTTTTACTGTTTCCATAAGTTTCTGGCTCTAGTGCTCCTGAGCCGAGGACAGGAAAGAATTCCCTCGAGCCCCTGAAAAATTTTTTTTACAACCCGACAAGGATAGCAGGAGATTATCAAGCTGAGGCGAAATCACTCTTGGAATACATGGAACCGTTTTCACATTGGTATGTAACGGGTTACACATTCTTCGAGCAGCCGGAGGGGGCCGGAAGATGGGCATACGCGAGGTGGCCCGTGAAGCGGGGGTTTCCGTGGCCACGGTGTCACGGGTCCTCAACCGCAGCGGTTACGTCAAAGCAGAAACCTACCAGCGCGTGATCGCCGCCATCCGCAAGCTGCACTACGTTCCCAACGGCGTGGCCCGCAGCATGGTGCGCGGCAACACGCGCACCATCGGCCTCATCCTTCCCGACATCACCAACCCCTACTTCCCTATGCTGGCCCGTGGGGTGGAGGATGCGGCCACGGCCCAGGGCTATCTGGTGATCCTCTGCAACACCGACAACAACCCCGATACCGAGGCCATGTATCTTGCCATGCTGCGCGAAAAATGCGTGGACGGGCTGGTGTACGTCTCGGCTGCACCGCGCGCCGACCATGTGCAGGAGTTTGCGCAGGTCCTGCCGGTGGTTTGGGTGGACCGCCCCCCGGTGGGCGTGGCGGGGGACGTGGTGGCCGGCGACGACTTCTTGGGCGGCTATCTGGCCACGCGCCACCTCATTTCCCTGGGGCGCCGGCGCATAGCCTTCATCTCCGGCCCGGCGGGGCTGATGACGTCAGAAGAACGCGAGCGCGGCTACCGCCTGGCCCACAAGGAGGCGGGGCTGGTTCCGGAGGACACGCTTACCGCCCACGGGGACTTCAAATTTGAATCCGGGCGCCGGGCCATGGCGGAGATCCTGGGCCGCACCCGGCCCGACGCGCTCTTTGCCGCCAACGACCTCATGGCCCTGGGCGCCCTTGAAGTTATCCTGGCGGCGGGCTGCCGGGTGCCTGAGGATATAGCAGTGGTGGGCTACGACAACATCGTCTTCGCTCGCCTGGCCAAACCGGCGCTCACCTCCGTGGAGCAGCCGTCCTACCTGATCGGTCTCACCGCCTGCGAGGTGGTGCTGGAGCGCATCGCCCGCCGGGAGCTGCCGGTGCAAAAAAAGCTCTTCAAGCCGACACTGGTCGTGCGGGCATCATCTCAGGGAGAGGGGCAGACACAGTGATTGCTGTCGTGGGTAGCTTGAACATGGATTTGGTGGTTACGGTGCGCCGGCGCCCGCGCACCGGTGAGACGGTCCTCGGTTCCGACGTGCGCTTTGTCGGCGGCGGCAAGGGGGCCAATCAGGCCATCGCCGCCGCCCGCCTGGGCGGTCAGGTGCACATGGTGGGTAAGGTGGGGGACGACCCGTTCGGGAGCACCCTCATCGCCAACCTGGCGGCGGCGGGCGTGGGCACAGAGGCGGTGCAGGTGGAAAAAGGGGTCTCCTCAGGGGTGGCCTTTATCACCCTGGATGCCGCCGGCGACAACCAGATCATCGTTTCGCCCGGTGCCAACGCGCGCCTTATGCCGGCCGATGTCCGGGCGCAGGCCGGGCTCATCGGGCAGGCCCGGGTGCTGCTGCTGCAGCTCGAAACCCCCCTCCCCACGGTGGTGGAAGCGGCCCGGGTGGCCCGCGAGCAGGGTGTCACCGTCGTCCTGGACCCGGCGCCGGCGCAGCCGCTCCCGCCTGAACTTTTCCGGCTGGTGGATTTCCTGACGCCGAACGAACATGAGGCTGCCGCCCTCAGCCGGCAGCCGATTACGGACCTCAGGAGTGCTAAGCTCGCGGCCGCCAAGCTCATCAGCCAGGGGGCGCGCCAGGTGCTCCTTAAGCTCGGGGGCGAGGGGGTCCTCTTTGCCTGCGGCAACCGTTTTGAGCACATGCCCGCTTTTCCGGTGAAGGTGGTGGACACCACCGCCGCCGGGGATGCCTTCGGCGCCGCCTTCGCCGTGGCCTGGCTCGAGCACGGCGATGTGTACCGCGCCCTCTCCTTCGCAAACGCTGTGGGCGCCCTGACGGTGACGAAGGCCGGTGCCCAGTCTTCACTTCCTTACCGAAAGGAGGTGGAGGCGTTCCTGGCCGCCCGGGGCGCGTAGGGCACCCGATGGGCAGTAAAAGAAAGATTGCTGTCAGGTTCCTTCTTTCGGCAGGAGATGCGAACTGAAAACTTGGGAGGGGTATTGCGTGCTGAAAAAGTGGAAGCTCACGGCGCCGGTTCTCGCGTTGGCGCTGGCGGTAAGCCTCACCCTGGCCGGCTGCGGCGGTGCAGGCCAAGGCGGCCGAGACCAGGGCCCGGCGGCCGACCAGGGTAAGGAGAAGAAGTTCCGCGTGGCGTACGTGATCTCCGGCAACCTGGGGGACAAGTCGTTCTTTGACTCCGGCATGGCCGGCATGGAGCGCGTCCAGAAAGAGCTGGGTGCCGAGATCAAGGTGATCCAGTCCGTAAACAGCGCCGACTGGGAGCCCAACCTGGAGGCGGCGGCGCAGGACGGTTATGATGTGGTGGTGGCGGCGGCCTCGCAGATGCACGACGCCGTGACCAACGTGGCTCCCAAGTACCCTGAGGTGAAGTTCGTCTATATCGATGACGTGGTGCCGGGCGACAACATCGCCTCCATCACCTTCGCCCAAAACGAAGGCTCCTTCCTGGCAGGGGCGCTGGCGGCCATGATGACCACCCATACCGAGCTTCCCGGCATGAACAAGGAAAAGATCATCGGCTGGGTGGGCGGCTCCGACATCGCCGTGCTGCACGACTTCCTCACCGGCTACGAGCAGGGTGCCAAGTATATCGACCCTGAGGTCAAGGTGCTCTCGTCTTTCGCCGGCTCCTTCAACGACCCGGCGAAAGGCAAAGAGCTCACCCTGGCCCAGTACAACCAGGGCGCCGACATTGTAATGAACGTGGCCAGCGGCACCGGCGTAGGCATCCTGGAAGCGGCTAAAGACGCCGGCAGGTACGCCATCGGCGTGGACTCGGATCAGGACGGCATTTATCCCGGCCACATCCTCTCCAGCATGCTCAAGCGCGTGGACAACGCCGTCTTCGACCAGGTGAAGCTGGCCAAGGAAGGCCGGTGGAAGGCCGGCCACTTCGAGTACGGCCTCCACAACCAGGGCGTGGGCCTTACCGACATGAAGGTCATGGGCGACAAGATTCCGCAGGACGTGCGGCAGAAACTGGCCGAGATCACCGATAAGGTCGCCACGGGCGAGATCAAGGTGGAGCACTACGCCAACTTTAAGGTAGGGCAGTAAGTACAGAGCGCTGAGCCACAGGGGGTGACGCAAAGTGCAGGAAGAGTTGGTTCGTCTGGAGGGCATTGCCAAAAGATTTGGCCCCGTGCAGGCGAACCGCGGCGTAAACCTTACCGTCCGCCGGGGCAGCATCCACGCCCTGGTGGGGGAAAACGGCGCCGGCAAGACGACCCTGATGAAGATACTTTTCGGTCTCGAAAAACGCGATGCCGGATCCATCTACTACGCCGGTCACCCGGTGGAGATAGCGAGCCCCCAGCAAGCCATGGCGCTCGGCATCGGGATGGTGCACCAGCACTTCATGCTGGTGCCCTCCCTTACGGTGGCGGAAAACGTCGTCTTAGGCCACGAGCCCACGCGGGGCCTCAGCCTGGACCGGGGGGCGGCGCGCCGGCTGGTCCAGGAGATCTCGACCCGTTACGGGCTGGCAGTGGACCCGGACGCCCGGGTACGCGACCTGTCGGTGGGGTTGCAGCAGCGCGTGGAGATCATAAAGGCCCTCTCCGAGGGCGCCGAGCTCCTCATCCTGGACGAGCCCACGGCAGTGCTGACACCCCAGGAGACGGACGAACTATTCCAGGTCTTAAGGAATATGGCGGGCCGGGGTAAAACCATTATCTTTATTTCGCACAAGCTCAAGGAAGTGCTGACCATCTCGGACACCATTACCATCATGCGCGCTGGCCGAGTGGTCGGCAATGTCCCCGGCGAGGGCACGAGCGAAGCGGAGCTCGCCCGCCTCATGGTCGGGCGCCCGGTGCTGCTCAGGGTGGAGAAAGAGGCGGCGCGGCCGCGGGAGGTCGCCCTGGAGGTCAAAGACCTCTGGGTGGCCGACCGGCGGGGACTGCCGGCGGTGCGCGGCGTCTCCTTCGCCCTGCGGCGGGGTGAAATCCTGGGGATCGCCGGTGTGCAGGGCAATGGGCAAACGGAGCTCATCGAGGCCCTGAGCGGCCTGAGCCCCATCGAAAGAGGCGAGGTCCTAAAGGACGGCCGCTCTCTGAAGGGCCTGCCGGTGGCGGCCATCCGGCGCGCCGGCGTGGCCCACATCCCGGAGGACCGTTTCCGCCGTGGCCTCTGCGGCCCGGCTTCCATTCTGGAAAACATGGTGGCGGGCCTGCACTACGGCCCACCCTTCGCCCGCCGGGGTGTCATCGACTGGCGGAAAGCGGCGGCGTTTACAGAGGAGCTGGTTAAGGAATACGGGATCAAAGTCGGCAGCATCCATGATCCCGCCGGCTCCCTTTCCGGCGGCAACGCGCAGAAGCTGGTGGTGGCCCGGGAGTTCAGCACCCAGGCCGACGTGCTCCTGGTCTCCCAGCCGACGCGCGGCGTCGACATCGGCGCCATCGAATTCATTCACAAGTGCCTGGTGAAGAAGCGGGATAGAGGGGCGGCGGTGCTCCTGGTCTCAGCCGACCTGCAGGAGGTCCTTTCCCTGAGCGACCGCATCCTGGTGATGTACGAAGGCGAATTCACCGCCGAGCTTGCCCCGGCGGCCACCACGGAAGAGGAGATCGGCCTTTACATGTCCGGGGCGCGGCGCATGCACCTGGGCGAGAAAGGAGGGGCTCGGAGTGCGTAAACTGAGCGATTTTCTCCTACGCAACCTGCTGCGCCCCTTCCTCGCTGTTCTCACGGCACTCGCCATCGGGGCGTTCATCATCCTCCTTTCCCACCAGAACCCGCTGGAGGCGTACGGGCAGATGGCCTTCGGCGCTTTCGGCAACTTCTACCGCATCGCCGAGACCTTGGAGCGCTCCATTCCCGTGACGCTTGCGGCCTTGGGCACGGCGGTGGCCTTCTCGAGCGGCGTCTTTAACGTCGGGGTGGAGGGATCGCTTTACCTGGGGGCGTTCGCGGCCTTCCTGGTGGGCTACGAGGTCGCGCCGCCGGCCGTCCTTCATGTCCCGCTGACCCTGCTGGGGGCTATGCTGGTGGGTGCGGCCTGGGCGTTCATCCCCGGCTGGGCCAAGGCCCGCTACAAAGCGGATGAAACGGTGACCACCATCCTCCTCAACTACGTGGCCATTCTCTTCACCTCGTACCTGGTGGCCGTCCCCTTCAAAGATCTCACTGCCGGTACCCAGCAGACGCCGGCCATCCATCCCAGCGCCTACCTGCCGCGTTTTCTTCCCCCCTCGCGCGTGCACGCCGGGCTTTTCCTGGCCGTCCTGGTGGCCGTCTTCCTCCACTGGCTCCTCAGGCGCACGAGTCTAGGCTACGACATCCGCATGGCGGGGCTTAACCCCAGCTTTGCCGAATACGCCGGCGTGGATGTACCGCGCACCATGATCCGGGCCATGCTCTTAAGCGGCGCCATCGGCGGCCTGGCGGGGGCGGCGCAGGTGATGGGGATTCTCCACCGCTTCCTGGACGGTTTTTCCCCGGGCTACGGCTTCGATGGGATCATGGTGGCGCTCCTGGCGCGCAACCACCCGCTGGGGATTCTCCTGGCCGGCCTCTTTTATGGCGCCCTGCAAACCGGCGCCGCCTACATGGACCGCACCACGGCGGTGCCCAAGGAACTCCTCAACTCGCTGGTAGCGGTGATCATCTTCTTTGTCACCGCGGAGGGGCTCTTTACCTTCGCCCAGTCCAGCGAGGCCTTCCGGGAGAAGCTCCGGCGCTGGCATATCCTGCCGGGCAAGGCTGGGAAAGGGGGTGGCGGGCAGTGGGATTCCTCGCAAGCATCCTGAACCTGGGCCTTTTGGTGGCTGGCATCCGCATCGCGGTACCCATCCTCCTGGCCGGCCTGGGCGGGCTCTTCACCATGCAGGCCAACATCCTGAACATCGGCATGGAGGGCATGATGCTCTTCGGCGCCTGGGCGGGGGTGTTCGTGAGCTACATGACCGGCTCGGTGTGGCTGGCGCTGCTCGCGGCGGTGGGTGTGGGGCTCGTCTCCGCGGTGGTCTTCGGCCTCTTCGGCGTGCGCTACCGCTGCAACATCATCGTGGCGGGCATGGGGCTCAACCTTTTTGCCGGGGCCTTCACCATGTACCTGCTGCGTTCCATCTTCCGTACCCGCGGCTCCCTTTCAGACCCGCGCATCGTCGGGGTGCCGTCCCTCACCCTGCCGGGCATCGATAAAATCCCGGTGCTGGGGCCGCTGCTCAGCGGCCATTCGCTCCTCGTGTACGTGGCCTTCCTGCTCGTCATTGCCGTTCACTACTTCCTCTACCGTACCCCTACCGGACTTCGGATCCGGGCGGTGGGCGAGCACGCCGAGGCGGCCCGCTCGGTGGGGGTGGACCCGGCGCGGGTACAGTTTCTCGCCGTGCTCCTAAGCGGCGCCTTCTCCGGCCTGGCCGGGGCGTATCTCTCGCTGGCGCAGCTGAGGATGTTCGTTGAGAACATGGTCTCGGGCCGCGGCTTCATCGCCCTGGCGGCCATCTACTTCGGGCGCGGCACGCCGGTGGGAACCATGGTGGCCGCCCTCATCTTCGGCCTGGCCGAAGCTTTCTCCATGCGCCTGCAGACCCTCGGTTTTCCCTCCCAGTTTGTGCTCATGATCCCCTACGTGGTTACGGTGGCCGTGCTGATCATCGTCTCGCACCTGGCCGCCCAGCCGCGACACCTCAGGCTACCCAGTGCTACCGAGGAGGCTGACCCAGAGTGAAACGCAAGATCATCCTGGATGTGGACCCGGGCCACGACGACGCCATCGCCCTGCTCTTGGCGGCGGCCAGCCCCGAGCTGGAGCTGGTCGGCATCACCACCGTAGCCGGTAACCAGACCTTGGAAAAGACAACCCTGAATGCCCGACGCGTAGCCACCGTGGCCGGCATTAAGACGCCCATTTACGCTGGCCTGGCCCGGCCGCTGGTGCGCGACCAAGTCATCGCCCCCAACATCCACGGCGAGTCCGGGCTGGACGGCCCGGCCTTCCCTGCGCCCGCTGTGGCCGTGGAGGAGGAACACGCCGTCGACTTCATCATCCGGGCACTGGAGGACGCGCCGGGTGAGATCACCTTGGTACCGACGGGTCCGCTCACCAACATTGCGGCCGCCTTCATCCGGCGGCCGGAGGTGGCGGGCAAGGTTAAGGAGATCATCCTCATGGGCGGCGCCTACGGCCTGGGCAATGTGACGCCGGCGGCGGAGTTCAACATCTTTGCCGACCCGGAGGCGGCGCGGGTGGTGTTCCATGCCGGCGCGCCCCTTACCATGGTGGGCCTCGACCTTACGCACCAGGCCACGGCCACGCCCGACGTGCTGGCGCGCGTGCGCGCCCTGGGGACGCGGGTGGGGGACCTTACGGCGGAGCTCCTCGTTTTCTTTGCTTCCACCTACCACAAGGTGTACGGCATGGAAGCCCCGCCGGTACACGACCCCTGCACCGTCGCCAAGCTCATCGACCCGGACGTTTTCACGACGCGGCCGGCGTATGTGGATGTGGATACGAAGAGCGACCTCGATTACGGCCGCACGGTGTGTGATTTTTACGGCCTTACGGGCCACGCCCCCAACGCGCAGGTGGCGATCAAGCTCGACCGCGAACGCTTCTGGGACATCGTCCTCACTGCCCTGGCGCGGTACCGGTAGGGTGATCCCATGTGAGAGGCGAAAGCGCGGGCGGGAATCCCGACACGGTGCGCGGACGGCCGACAGGAAGGGGAATGATTATGCCGGATGCGTGGCAGCGTGTGCGCGCGGTTCTTCAAGAGCAGGAAGAAGAGGCCGTGCGCTTTCTCCAGGAGCTCGTGCAGGCGGACACCCAGGTGGTGGGGCACGGCATCGCCGGCGGTAAAGAGGCCGCCGGGCAGGAGCTCATCCGGGCGCGCCTTGAGCGCCTGGGCGCTGCGCCCGACGTCTTCGAGCCTGAGGCGGCGCGCCTTAAGCGTTACGGCCTGGGCAACGAAGGCCACAACTACGCCGGGCGCCCCAACGTGGTGGTGCGCTTTCCCGGCGCCGGCGGCGGGCGCTCCCTTATCCTCAACGGGCACGTCGACACCATGCCGCCCGGAGACCTGGCAGCCTGGCCGCATGCGCCCTGGAGCGGCACCATCGCCGGCGGCCGGCTCCATGGCCTGGGCGCTGCCGACATGAAGGCGGGCCTGGCCGGGCTGCTGCTGGCGGCCGTGGCCGTAGAGCGCGCCGGGGTGCGCCTTAAAGGCGACCTCATCCTGGAAAGCGTCGTCGACGAGGAGGGCGGGGGGAACGGCACCCTGGCCTGCCTGGACCGCGGCTACCGCGCCGACGGAGCGCTGGTGGCGGAGCCCACCCACCTGGAGGTGCAGCCGGCGCACATGGGTTTCATCTTCTACGCGGTGCGGGTGCAGGGCAAACCGCTGCACTCCAGCCGCAAGTGGGCGGGCGTGAGCGCCATCGAGAAGGCCATGAAGCTCATCCGCGCCCTGGATGAACTCGAGCACCGCTGGCTCCTTACCCGGCGGCACCTCTTTTTACCCGGTCCCAGCATCAACGTGGGCGAGATCCACGGCGGCGAGGCCGGCTCCACGGTGGCGGGGTGGTGCGAGTTCAAGCTCTGCCTGCACTACCTCCCGGGCGGTCCGGACGCCGGGCGGCGTACAGAGGCGGAGGTGCTGGCGGCGCTCCGGGACTGCGCCCAGGGTGACCCCTGGCTGCGCGAGCACCCGCCGCTCGTCACCAAGTACCAGGAGGGGAGCCCCTTCGAGGTGCCGGTGGACCATCCGCTGGTGCAGGCGGCGAGCCAGGCGGTGACCGCCGAGGAGGGTACGCCGGCCCGCATTACCGGCATGCCCGCCGGCTGTGACGCCCGCTACTTTACCAGCCTGGCCGGTATCCCCTGCGTCATACTGGGGCCGGGTGAGCCGGAGCAGGCGCACAGCGTGGGCGAATCGGTGGCCCTGGCCGAGTACCTGGAGTTTATCCGCATCGCCGCGCGCTTCATCCTCACCTGGTGCGGAGTGGCAGAATAAGGCGCCGTGCGGAGAATGACCCTGCGGCCCCTGCTTTTTTCGTACCGCTGCTCCGGGTAGAATCTCCTAAGATAGGTACAAGGAGGCGGAAAAGATGCGCGTTCTTTTGGCCGGCGAGTCCTGGGTTACCCACATGATCCACGTCAAGGGCTTTGACAGCTTCACCACCTCCAAATACGAAGAAGGAGCCGCCTGGCTCCTCAAGGCCCTGCAGGGCGCCGGGATGGAGGTAGACTACCAGCCCAGCCACGTGGCGCAGGATCACTTTCCTTTTACGGCAGAAGAGCTGCAGCGCTACGACGCTGTGATCCTGAGCGATATCGGCTCCAACACCCTGCTGCTCCACAACGATACTTTTGGTAAATCGGCCAGGCTGCCCAACCGCCTGGAGGCCCTGCGCGGGTACGTGGAAGCGGGCGGCGGCCTGGTGATGATCGGCGGCTATATGTCTTTTTCGGGCATCGACGGCAAGGCCCGCTACGGGGAGACACCGCTTGCGGCGGCGCTCCCCGTGGAGTGCCTCCCCGGCGACGACCGCCGCGAGGTACCACAGGGGATCACGCCCCGGGTGGCGGCCCCGGAGCACCCGGTGCTGACCGGGGTGCCGGAGAAGTGGCCGCACTTCTTGGGGTATAACCGCTTCCGCGCCAAGGGAGGGGCGACGGTGCTGCTTACCATCGGGGATGATCCCTTCGCAGTGGCCGGGACGTACGGCCGCGGCCGCAGCCTGGCCTTCGCCGGCGACTGCGCCCCGCACTGGGGACCGCCGGAATTCTTGAACTGGCCCGGGTACAACGCGTTCTGGGCCAATGCCCTGCGCTGGGTTGGAGGAAAGTGATGCCGAACGCCCGGGCCGAAAGCCCGGGCGTTGCTTATACTCTTAGCGCCGGTCGCGCAGGCGCCGTGCCAGCCGGGGTAGGAAACGGGCGGCCAGGAGGCGCAGGATCTGGCGGCGGGCGGCGATCACGGCGGCCACGGAAAAAAGCAGGGCGGCGATGGTGCCGAGAAAGGCCCAGAGGAAAGTGAGCATAGCATCACTCCTTCAAGGCTGGAGCGCATGTACCAAGAGGCCGGCTTCGATCAGGGCGAGCGCCATCATGCCGAGTTCCGCGCGCGTGGTGGCCCGGACATTGCCGGGCGCGGCGGCGAACGCAACAATGATCGCGCCGAGAGGCGGCAGGGCCGCCTCGAGCGGCAGGGCGCCCGGCCGGCCGGCCCAGAAAACGAACGGCAGGGCAGCCGCGGCGTAGGCGGCGGGCAGGTAACGGGCGGCGTTCCGGCCCCAACGCCGGCTTATCCAGGCGGCGGTGGTGAGTTTCGGCGGCTGCGCGGCCAGGTCGGCCTCCACATCGGCCAGGTGGTGCTCGGCCAACCAGGCCTGGCAAAGGAGGCCGTAACTGAGGACGGCCGGCCAAATGCGCGGGCTGAGTGTTCCCACCAGTGACCAATACGCCCCGAGGGTGCAGGCCAGGAGGGCCGGGAAGGCCCCCAGCCACTCCCCGGCCAGGGGGCGGTAGGCGAGGGAGAACGGAGGTAGGGAATAGGCCAGGGAGGACCACAGGCCGACGGCCAGCGGCACCAGCACCCCCGGTCCCAGGCGGGGCAGCAGCAGCACCGCCAGGGCCAGCGCCAGGAAAGCGGCGGCAGCGCTTACCACGGCCAGCGCGTGCGGGGTGAGGAGCCCGCGGACGATGACGCGTGAACCACCCGAGAGCAGTCCCGGGCTGAGACGATCGGTCCCGCTGGCCCAGTCGGCGCAGTCGTTCACCGCGTGGGTGACGATGCCGTGGAGCAAGAGCGTAGCCAGCGCCAAGAGCGTAAGGTCCAACCAGCGCTGCGGGGCAACACCTGCTTTCGTTGCCAGGCCGGCGGCCAGGTAGATTCCGCCGCCGCTCCAGGCCAGCACCGCCGGCCAGCGGATGAGAAGCCCCAGAGCGTAGAGCCGGGCGGTTGCCTTGGGCATCAACACTGCCGCCCCCTAAGAGCCTGGACCAGCCCTTCCAGTTCCATCCGGGTAGGGCTGGGCGGCAGCTTTGCCAGCTCCGCGAGCGCATGTTCACAAAACTCGTTGGCCCGCGCCCGGGCATAGGCGATGCCGCCGCAGCTTTCCACCGCGGCCCGGATGGCCGCCGCATCGCCGGGTTCAAGCGGTGGGGTCGTAAGGAGCGCCCGCAGCCGCGGCGCCTGCCGGCCCGTTTTAAGTGCCTGGATCAGGGGAAGGGTGATAACGCCCTGGGTCAGGTCGCTACCCCGGGGCTTACCCAGCCGGTGCGGATCCCCTACATAGTCCAGGATGTCGTCTTGAATCTGAAAGGCGTAACCTAAGTAGAGCCCGAAGCGCCGGTAGATGCTGTGAGCTGCGCGGCCGGCGCGGGCGGCCAGGGCACCCAGTTCGCAGGCGGCGGCCAGAAAGCCGGCCGTCTTTTTCCCTATGATGCTGTAATAGCCTTCTTCGCTCAGGTTCACATCAAAGCGGTGCTCGGCCTGCTCCAGCTCGCCTTCCACCATGGCCGTGATGGCGCCCGCCATGAGGTTGAGCGCCCGCGGCCCGCTGGGGGCTGCCGCCGTGAGGAACTGGCTGAAGAAGAAGTCGCCCACCAGCACCGCCGCCCGCTCCCCCTGGGCGGCGTTGAGGCTGGGATGCCCGCGCCGCACCGTCGCGCCGTCGATCACATCGTCGTGGGCCAAAGTGGCAAGGTGGAGGAGCTCCAGGGCGGCCGCCAGCCGGTAAACCGGTAAAGTGGGCGCCGCCGGGGATAAGGAGCGGAAGGCCAGTAGAAAGAGGCGCGGGCGCAGGCGCTTGCCTCCGGCCAGGGCCAGCCCCCGTCCCAGTTCCGGAGCACGCCGTCCCCCACCCGGCGCCAGCAGGCGCTCCAGCATTTCTTCCACCTGCTTCAAATCGGCAGCCACGCCGGAGCTGGTGCCGGCGGTGTCCGCCAGGGCCGTGGTGCCTTCCGCCGCCACGGGTGCTGTCACGTATTCACCTCCCGTCCGCCTGACTCATTCTAACTTACTGCAACCGGCTTTGGATGCTCTTGAAGTAACTCTGCACCTGGCTCAGCGCTTCGCGGGTCACAGGGCGGGTGCGGTACCAGCCGCGCTTATCGAGAGCCCCGAAGACCGAGGACTGCAGTTGGTGCTCCTCGGTCAGGATGTTGATAAGATCGCTGCGCAGCAGGTTATGGGCGGTTTCGTTGGCCGCGCTGTTGTAGGCCTCCGTAAGGTGCTTCTGCATGGTGAGGCAATCGCTCATGATGTCCCGTTCGGAAAGCTTCTCCGTCACCTTTATCCCTCCTTAAGGCTGAATTTCCTGGCTTAAGAGGTGGCGCATCAGGGTGTTGTAGTGTCCTTCATGCTTTTCCCGCAGGGAAGTGACCACCTTTTGCAGCTCGGGATCGGTCAGCTGACCTTCATAAGAACGCATCTTGTGTACGGCCAGCTCCTCCAGGAAAAGCTGTTCCTGGAGAGACTGGAGCTCCCGGTCGGTGAACACCTGGGTGCCCCGCGCACTTGTCTGAACCACGGCTATCCCTCCTTTGAAATCGCCCGCTGGACTGAGTCCCAGCCGGGCGGCTTGGTGCAGGCTTTTCCTAGTATGTACCGCTCGGCCCTGGCTATGCAGCAGGGCGCGTACGGCGGTGGCCGTCGCCCGCTGGCCGCGCTGCGCCAGTGAGCCGCCGCCTTCTGGTTGTGTGGGCGGTGAAACTTTTTGTCTGCCAGACAAGTAATCTATCCAGGAGGGGAGCGCAAAGTGGTACAAAGGCCTGCGGACGCCGAACTCGTCCGGCGCTGCCGGCAGGGCGAGCGGTCGGCAGTGGAGGAACTCCTCGGCCGCTACGAAAAGTACATCTACTGCCTGTGCCGCAGCGTTCTGGGCCGGCACGAGGACGCCTTGGATGCCACCCAAGAGGTGCTGCTCAAGGTTTTTGAGCATCTCTGCACATTTGACGTAACGCGGCCCCTTACTCCCTGGGTGCATCGCATCGCCCTGAACACCGCGCTCTCGGAGTTGCACCGGCGCCGTCCAGAGCTCAGCCTGGAGGACGAGCTGACGCGCCTCGGCCAGGAACCCGCGGCCTCCACTAACGTGGAACGAGAGGTGGAAGAGCGGGAAGGACTGCAGCACCTACGGCGGGAGCTGGCGGCCCTGCCGCCCCTGCAGCGGGCTGTGTTCTTTCTCCGCCACTTCGAGGACCTGAGCTACGAAGACATCAGTGCCACCTGCGCCCTGCCCCTCGGTACCGTCAAGACCTATCTCTTTCGCGGGCGCCGCCAGCTTAAGGAAAAGGTGGGCGCTTTCTTTGCCGGAGGTGCTGACAGTGAAGTGTGACGAAGATCTCTTACAGCAATACCTGGAAGGGAGGCTACCAGCCACCGCCCGCCGGGAAGTGGAAGAACACCTCGCGACCTGCGCCCACTGCCGGAAGGATCTGGTGCTTTACGGCTGGCTGTTCTGGGAGCTGGGCCAAGCCAGCCGGGAGCTTCCTCCTGCCGAGGTCCAAGACCTGGCGGCGGTGCACGAGCGCGTCGTGCGGGCGGTAACGGGGCCGTCGGCGATAGAGGGCGCTGCCTCCTGGCTGCGGCGCATCGCCGGGGGTGCCTTGGCCTGGCAGGGCTGCCAGGCCGGCTGGCTGGCGGCGCTGCGGCGCATTCCAGGTGAAGAGCAGGTGGGACAGGTGGCCCGCCTTACCGTGTTGGGGGCGGCCCGCTGGGGGCAGAGAGCGGCCGGGCTAATCGCTGTCCGCCTTCTAGCGGGCGTGTCCGCAGCAGGGAGAGCGTAGCATGAGCATGTGGGCAACAGTTGCGGTAGCTTTCGTCACCCTCCTGCTCCTCGGCCCGGTAAGCTACCAGGCTGAGCTAGAGGTGGCCGACGCGCTAGGGGGGCGGGGCCTTGTCACCTGGCTGGGCGGGCTGCTAGGGCTCGCCTTCCAGCTACCGGACGGGCCAGCGCTCACCCTGGCCGGGCACCCGGTAAGGCGCTTGAGCGGCAGGCGGAAGGAGCGGGCCGGTCCCGTCCGTAAAGCCGCCCCACGGCGCAAGTCAAAACAGGCCAGCACGCGCCGGTTTGACCCGCGTCCCTTCCTACGGCGGGAGGTCGCCCGGGCGGCCCTGGCCCTGTTGCTTCGCCTGCGGGCGGCCCTGCACCTGACCCTGGAGGGTGACGGGGTGGTGGCCTTCCCGGACCCGGCGGCCACGGGCTGGGCGGCCGGCCTCTTGGCGGCCGTGCCCCCCGAGCGTCTGGGCTTTCCTAGGCTGAATCTCACCTCTGACTTCACCGCTAAGCTACCCAGCGGCGCGGTGCGGCTCCAAGGCTGGTTTCTTCCCTTGGGGTTGGTCGGCTCTCTCGCCTTGGCTGCGGTCCAACCGGAGGGACGCCTCCTTTGGCGGACCTTTCGGCAGGTACGAAGAAAGACCAAGCAAGAAAGGAGATAAACGAGATGAACATCGTCAAAGAGAACCTGGAGGCCATGACGGCTGAGCTCGAGCGCTTCCTTACCACCAAGACCGTGATCGGGGAGCCGTTTACGGTGGGCGAGGTGACGCTCATTCCGGTGATGGAGGCAAGCTTCGGCCTGGGTACCGGTGGCGGTGAAGGTAAGGACGAGAAGAAGGGCAGCGGTGTCGGCGGCGGCGGTGGGCTGGGTGCCCGGCTGCGTCCCACCGGGGTGGTCGTGATCAAGGGCGGCGAGGTGAGCCTGCTGCCGCTGGGCGGTAAAGGGACACTGGAGAAGGTCGTGGAGCTGGTCCCCGAGTTACTGGCGAAGGTCAGCCTGTGCCACGGGCAGGAGAAAAAAGAGCAGGAAACCGAGTGACCAGCGGGGTCGGTCCTCTTCTTATCGTCTTAACAGCAACCTAGTATTCTGCGGTGCATTCTTAACAGAACTATGAAATACCGAGGTAAGAGCGAAACCCTAACCATTCGAGGGGGGTAGGATTCCTTCAACCAACCTAAGGCGCTGAGGTACGGCTACAAAGTAACCTGAGGAGGGGCGGCCGCAACGGCCTCTCCTCGTGGTGGAATGCATCCGCGGCGTGCCGCCGGCGGGGCACGTCGCCCCGGTCAAGGTGAATTCCGAGCCGGCGGGCCGGTCGGCGCGGCTCTTGTGAGGAATTCTCCAGGTTTATTAATGACACCGTAATCGCATTGCAACATTTTCTTAACAATCTCCTGTTATACTTGGTACCAAGCTATCCTATACCCCCCTTCTTATTTATAGACATGGGCTCCTTCCGGAGCCCGCCTTTTTTTCGCCGCCGACTTCTTGCCGGCGGCACGGGACCGTACGGGCGGGGCCATTAACGGAAACTTAACGGCCGCCTTAAGCGACCTTAACAAATAATTTCTATAATGAAGACGGTGGGAGGAGCCGGAACCGGCGTACCCGCCTGAATAAAGCAGAAAGGAGGAAAAAAAGATGGGTTTTGAAGCAGACCTGCACACCCACACCGTGGCCAGCCGGCACGCCTACAGCACCATCAAGGAGATGGCGGAGGGAGCGGCGGCCAAAGGCATCAAGCTCCTCGGCATGACCGATCACGGGATCAACATGCCGGGCGGCCCGCACGAGTACCACTTCGGCAACCTGGCAGCCATACCGTCCAACCTCTTCGGCGTGGAAATCCTGCGCGGCGTGGAGGCCAACATCATCGATAGCCGAGGTACCCTGGATATGCCGGAGTACCTACTGGAGCGGCTGGATCTGGTGCTGGCGGGCTTTCACGCGGGCACCGGCTTTGACGGCGGCTCGGTGGAGGAGAACACCCAGGCGATGATCGCCGCCCTCTACAACCCCTACGTGCATGCCGTAGTGCACCCGGGGAATCCGCACTTCCCGGTGGACATCGAGAAGGTTGTACTGGCCGCCAAGGCCACCGGCAAGGCCCTGGAGATCAACAACAGCTCGTTCTCCGTCAGCCGCACCGGCAGCGCGCCCCGCTGCGAGCTCTTTGCCCGCTACATTCACCGCCACAAGGTACCGGTTATCATCTCCAGCGATGCGCACATCTACACGGCCGTCGGTAACTTCGAACAGGCCCTCGAGGTGGCGCACGCCGCCGGCATCCGCGACGAGGAGATCCTCAACTACTCAGCGGAGCGAGTCAAGAGTTACCTCGCCGAACTCAAACGGCGCCAGCGGCTCTTAAGCCAGCGTACCTGCCCTGTTTCCTAAGGGTGGCGCTGGCTTTTGTTTTCGCGGATTGAAAAAAGGTGGAAGAGAGATGGCTCGCATTCTGGTAGTGGACGATGAGCCCCATGTGGTGGAACTCGTGCGCTTTAACTTGGAAAAGGAAGGCTTTCGGGTGCTGGCAGCCGATGATGGGCCGGCCGCTCTGGAGGTAGCGCGGCGCGAGGTGCCGGATCTCATCGTTCTCGACCTCATGCTGCCGGGCTTAAGCGGCCTGGAGGTGTTCAGGCTTCTTAAAGAAGAGAAAAAGACCCGGGCCATTCCGGTAATCATGCTTACTGCCCGGGCCAGCGAGGCCGACCGGGTGCTGGGGCTCGAGCTCGGCGCCGACGATTACATAGTAAAGCCCTTCAGCCCGCGGGAACTTATTGCTCGCATCCGGGCACGCCTGCGCCGCCTTCCCGCGAAAAACGAAGCGCCGGTATTACGGAGCGGCTACCTGGAGCTTTATCCGGACCGGTACGAGGTGTTCCTGGCCGGCAAACGCAAGGCCCTCACTCCCAAGGAATTCTCCCTGCTCGAGACCTTCCTCCGGAACCCGGGTAAGGTGCTACGGCGCGAGTTCCTTCTGGAGAACGTCTGGGGTTACGAGTATGCGGCCGATACACGTACAGTAGATGTGCACGTGCGCTACCTGCGGCAGAAAATCGAGGCCGACCCGGCCCATCCCGTGCTTATCGAGACAGTGCGCCGTGTAGGCTACCGGTTCCGGCCGCCCCTTACTGAGCACCGTTCGTTGTCGTAACTATCACCAACTGGAAACAGGTGGGCGGCAAAGAGGCAGAGAGAAGCTGTATACACGCTCCCAACCTCTCGACGCTGGTAAACCGCGCCGAGTTTCCTACCTAGCTTCTAAGAAAGAATTAAGGTCGTCTTAATATCCTTCTAAAATTGAGCGTGTACAATGAAGACAAAACGCCTTAGGAGGGATTGCCGTGAGGTTCTCGGCGAGGAGAAGTGTCGGCTTACTGGTGATACTGCTGACAGTTGTTTGTTTGACCCTGACCGCTGTTTTACCCGCCGTCCAGGCAGCTACGCCGTCCGCGCCAGCCCAAAATGTGATCTTGCTCATCGGTGACGGCATGGGTTACGGACAGATGACTTTAGGCCGCATTGTCGAGGGCGGCGCGCTAACGATGGACAGCTTCACGTATAACGGAACCGTTTCCACTTATCCCAACGACCCGGTGGAAAAATGGGTGACTGACTCGGCCGCCGCCGCCACGGCCATCGCCACCGGCGTGAAAACATACAATGCCGCCATCAGCGTGGATGTCAACAAACAACCGGTGAAGCTAAACTGACCGCGGAGAATTACAAAGACATCTTCACGGAGTACGTCGGCATTAATGACCTTACCCTTGACGAACGCGTTGCCCTGCTGAGTGCCTTCAAAGTGAAAGAGACCAACCCCTACGCCGCAGCTAATGCCGCCGCGGACATTGTAAGCCGCCGGGCTTACGCCGGCTGGACCTCTGGCGGCCATACCGGGAATGACGTGCCCGTCATGGCTTATGGTCCGTACGCTGAAGAGTTCGCAAGGCATTTGGATAACACCGATCTCAATAAGTTGATGTATAGGGCCTGCGGCTTCCAGAAATAGAAGCTTGTCTCCCTTTGGTAATATAAACCGGGGCCAACCCCAAAGCGGCACCCTTGCCTTGAAGGGCGGGGCGCTGTTGCTGCTCAAAAAGTTCTTACGCGTGCATAACGGTTGTAAGGCGGGACAGAATAATGAACGAAGGGTCTGTAGTGGCTGAGCCCAGACTGCTGCAGGGCGGGTTCGCTCTGCAGTGGTCGGCCAAAGGTTAACGCCGGGTGCTTGGCCTGGCGTTAGCCGGCGGGCAGACCGGCCGGTGTCTCCTCAGTTTCTGCGGCGGTCCGAAAGATCGCTGTGGGAGCGAGGGGGATGCCCGCCGGTCGAGCTAAGATCCGGCGAAGTGCCGCATGTTTTTTCACTCTGTTGAAAAGGCTCGAGGTTTAGGAGTTCCTCGCGAGAGGAACCTAGGCTTCCCAGGTACTTCGCCGGGTCGAGCACAGGTTGCTGCAGGTTCCGTAATGGTCCCCGGCGGTCGAAAGGCTGCCTTGGGCTATGCAGGGATCTGCAGCAGCTGCAGCGTAGGTCACTACGGGCTCTTCTTTTTTATGCCGGTCGTAAGGCGTCGTGCGAAGAATAGTCCTGCAGTTAGGCTTCTTGCCCGCCGGGATAGGAAGGAAGGGTTTCTGCCCCCAGATGTCGAAGATTAGAACAACTAAACGGCTACGGACGCTGGGGGGCTTTGGGGTGAACATCAACCAGTTGCGTACACTGGTCGCGCTTGCCGAGTGCAAAAGCTTCTCGTCGGCTGCGGAAAAGCTCTTTCTCACTCAGCCGGCGGTAAGCTTCCAGATCCACTCCCTGGAGGAACACTTCGGCGCCCGCTTGGTGGACCGCTCGGGCAAGCGGGCGGAACTTACGGAGGAAGGCCGCCTGGTGTGCGACTTCGCGCGCCAGACGCTCCAGCTCCTGGCGGAGGCGGAGTACCGGGTAAGCCAGCTCTCCTGCCACGTGCGGGGGCGCCTGCTCGTGGGTGCCAGCACTATACCGGGCGAGTACATCCTGCCGCACCTTATCGGCGCCTTCAAGGAGAAATTTCCTGAGGTGCAGATCAGCCTCGAGATCGGCGATTCCAGCGAGATCCGCAAGAAAGTTCTCGACCAGCGCCTGGACTTGGGCGTAGTAGGGGCGGTGGCCAATCAGGCCCAGCTGAATTCCACCAAGGTGCTGGAGGACGAGCTCATCCTGATCGTGCCGCCCGGGCACACCTGGCCTTCCCGCGCCCAAATCGCCCCGGCCGGCCTGCTGGAGGAAAACTTTATCCTGCGGGAAAAGGGCTCCGGCACGCGGCAGGTGCTGGCGGAGCGGCTGAAGGAAGTGGGGATTGAACTGGCCGACCTCAAGGTGGTGATGGAACTCGGCAGCACGGAGGCCATCCTTACCGCTGTGGAAGCCGGGCTCGGGATCTCGGTGGTTTCCCGCTGGGCGGCCGACAAGGCCCTGGCGCTCGGGCAGGTGCGCGAGGTGCGCGTGGTGGGGCTCAACCTCAAGCGCGACCTCTTTGTGGTCACCCACAAGCAGGCCCTGCCCAACCGGGCGCTGGAGGAGTTCCAGACCTTTCTGACCACCTTTAACACCCAGTCGCTGAGCCGTGCTGCCGGCTGAGGAGGTGAGGCCATGAGCAAGGAACAGCGCCTGACGGCGCTGACGGCCGCGTCCGGCTGAGGGGCCAAACTGGGTCCTGTGACCCTCTCGCAGGTGCTGCGAGATTTACCCGTGCTTACCGATCCGCGCCTCCTGGTGGGGCACGGCACCAGCGATGACGCCGCCGTTTACCAGCTGGCGCCGGACCTGGCCCTCATTGAAACCGTGGACTTTTTCACGCCGGTGGTGGACGATCCCTTCACCTTCGGCCAGATTGCCGCCGCCAACGCCCTGAGCGACATCTACGCCATGGGCGGGCAGCCGCTCCTGGCCCTCAACATCGTCGGCTTTCCCTCCTGCCTGGATACGGAAGTCCTGCGTGCGATCCTGCGCGGCGGGGCGGAAAAGGTGAAAGAAGCAGGGGCCCTGCTGGCCGGCGGGCACAGCATTCAGGATGAGGAGCCCAAATACGGGCTGGCGGTAACCGGTGCGGCCCGCCCGGCGGAGATCTGGAGCAACGCCGGCGCCCGGCCCGGCGACGAGCTCATCCTTACCAAACCGCTGGGGACGGGGGTTTTCCTTACCGCCTACAAGGTGGACCTGGCACCGGCCGGGGAGTTTGCCCCGGTGGCTGCCAGCATGGCCCGTTTGAATGCGGCGGCGGCCGCCGCCGCCCAGGCGGTGGGCGTGAGCGCCTGCACCGATATCACCGGGTTCGGCCTCCTGGGGCATGCTTACGAGGTGGCCGCCGCCAGCGGCGTTGACCTGGCCATTGACCTGGCGGCGGTGCCGTTCTTTCCCGGCGCGCGGGAGCTGGCCCGGCAGGGGTTGGTGCCGGCCGGCACGTACCGCAACCGCGAGTACTTAACGGGCAAGGTGGAGCTTCCCCAGGACCTGCCCGACGAGCTCTCCGACCTGCTCTTTGACCCGCAGACGAGCGGCGGGCTGCTCCTTGCCGTGCCCGCGCCCAAAGCAGGTGCCCTCCTGGACGAACTCGCCCGCCGCAGCGTGCCCGCCGCACGCGTCGGCCGGGCGGAACCGGTGGCGGGGGACACGCCGCGCCTGCGGGTTTACGGCTGAACCCCGGTTTTTGGAAAGGAGAAATCGCCTTATGGAAGAAAAACACGTGGACGCGCGGGGCCTCGCCTGCCCCCTGCCCGTGATCCGCACCAAAAAAGCCATCGAAGCCCTGACAGCCGGAAAAGTGGTGACCATTGTGGACAACCCTGTCGCCCGTGACAACGTCGCCAAGTTGGCACGCAGCCTCAACCTGCCCGTAGCCGTCGCTGTGGAGGGGAACAACTTCGTCCTCACCATTACCAAGGAGGGTGCCCTGGTCGAGCCGGCGCCCGGCCCGGAGACGGCGGCTGTGGCGCAGGCCGAGCGTTCCGGCCGCGGCACCGTGGTGCTGGTGCTGAGCGACGCCGTCGGCCGCCCGGCGGAGGAACTGGGGCACATCCTCACCAAGTCCTTCTTTTACACCCTCACCGAAAGCACACCCGCCCCGGCAGCGGTGATCCTTATGAACGGCGGCGTCCGTCTCAGCACCGAGGGCTCCGAGGTGCTGGCCAGCCTCAAGACCCTGGAGAAACAGGGCGTGGAGATCTTGTCCTGCGGTACGTGCCTGGACTACCTCAAGCTCAAGGATAAACTGGCGGTAGGGAACATCTCGAATATGTTCACCATCGTCGAAAAGCTCCTGGGTGCCGAGAAAGTCGTCACCATTTCCTAATGGTCCAGCTATCCCTTTTGGGAGGTATCTTATGAACCTGTCTCCGGCAATGGCGAGCTTACTCGCCCCCGAGCGCCTGACCGCCTTCGTCCTGGGCGCCGGGCGGGTGCTTTTCGTCCTGTTATTGGTGCTGGTGAGCGTCACCTTGGCCCTTAAGGCGGGCCGCCTGCTCATCGCGCGGGCACTGCGCCCCCCTGAGGGCAAAAAGTACCCCCTTGACCCGCGTCGCGCCCAAACCCTGCAGGCTCTCCTGAACAGCATCCTGCGCTACAGCCTCTACTTTGTTGGTGCGCTGGTGGTGCTGGATGCCCTGGGCGTGCCCACCACCTCCGTGGTGGCCAGCGCCGGGCTGGTGGGCCTGGCGGTGGGCTTCGGCGCCCAGAACCTGGTGCGCGATGTTATCACCGGCTTCTTCATCCTCTTTGAGGATCAGTACGGCATCGGCGAATACGTCGGCGTCGCCGGCGTGGAGGGAATCATCGAAGACATCGGCCTGAGAACCACGCGGCTGCGCGATTTCAACGGTGACCTGCACATCATTCCCAACGGGCAGATCAACCTGGTGACCAACAAGAGCCGCGGTTCGCGCCGGGCGTTGGTCGAGGTGGGCGTGGCCTATGAGTCCGATCTGCGTCGAGTACAGGAAATTCTTGAGGGTATTTCCCGGGAAATAGCGGCGGCCATGCCGGAAATAGTCGAAGGCCCCACCGTGCTCGGCGTCACCGCCTTGGGAGAGTCGCAGGTGACCTTCCAGGTCCTGGCCCGGACCGAACCCATGGCTGAATGGAAGGTGGAGCGTGAGATGCGGCGCCGCTTCAAGCTGGGGCTCGATGCGGCCGGGATTGAAATTCCTTACCCGCACCGCGTGGTTGTCCTGGAGGGGAAACAAGAAGGCGGCCTGCGGCCGGCACGGTGAAGCTGCCGGACGGCGCCCCCTTCTTCGCCGGGGAGGGATGAAGGATGGACAAATACCGCTTGGGCGACATCGTCCGCATGCGCAAGACGCATCCCTGCGGCAGTGACCAGTGGGAAATCATCCGCGTGGGCGCGGACTTTAAACTCAAGTGCCTGGGCTGCGGCCGGCGGGTCATGCTGCCCCGGCCCAAGTTCGAACGGGCGGTCAAGGAAATCGTGCGCTCTGCGGGGGAAGAATGACAAGGCGATGCATTTCCTTCCCCCCGCAGCCCAAACCCACAGGGAGACTCCCCGCACGGTAAAAACTTTGCCTTTAGCCACAAACAATGATATAATAACTACCTGGTAGTGCTCTGGCATTACCTCCCTGCCCTGCGCGCGGCGCAGGGCCGCAGGGGGAGACCCCTGATAGTCCGGAGGGAGGAGGTGAAACGAGTGGCCAGTTACGAAGTCATGTACATCCTGGCCCCCAACCTGGAAGAAGAGGCCTACGCTGCTTTGAGCCGGAAGTTCAGCGACCTTATTACCGAAAGCGGCGGCCGGGTTGAGAAGGTGGACACCTGGGGCAAGCGGCGCCTGGCGTACGAGATCAAGAAGTTCCGCGAAGGCTTCTACACCGTCATCTACTTCAGCGCCACAGCGGCTTGCGTCAAGGAACTGGACCGGGTAATGAAGATCACGGAGCCTGTGCTGCGGCACCTCATCGTGCGGCACGAAGAAAAGGATAACGCGAACGCCGAGGGGAAGGTGGCGGCGGAACATGCTTAACCGGGTTATCCTCATCGGCCGGCTGACGCGTGACCCCGAACTGAGGTACACGGCCGCCGGCGTTCCAGTAGCCAGGTTCACACTTGCGGTCGATCGTTCCTTCACCAACCAACAGGGACAGCGGGAGACGGATTTTATCGATATCGTCGTTTGGCGCCGCCAGGCTGAGATCTGCACCAATAACCTGAGCAAGGGACGGTTGGTAGCGGTCGAAGGCCGCCTGCAGATCCGCTCCTACGAGACCCAGGACGGGCAGAAACGCCGGGCCGCGGAAGTGGTGGCCGATAGCGTTCAGTTCCTGGATTGGCCCAAAGCGGCGGTGGGTGCCGGCGGGGGTCAGAGCAGCGGGAGCCCGAGTGGGGAGCCGAGCGGGGAACCCAGCGGCACCGAGGTCGAGTATAATCTGGACGATGTCCCCTTCTAAAAGGAGGGCGGAAAACGAGTGCCACGGCACGATAAACGGCGCAGCAAGAAGCGCGTCTGCAATTTCTGCGTGGATAAGATTGACGTCATCGATTACAAAGATGCCGGGCGGTTGCGGCGCTACATCACCGAGCGGGGCAAGATTCTTCCCCGGCGCATCACCGGTAACTGCGCCCGCCATCAGCGCCAGCTGACGGTGGCCATTAAGCGGGCGCGGAACGTAGCGCTGCTGCCGTTCACAGCCGAATAAAGCACAAGGCGCCCTGGGGCGCCTTGTTGGCTTGCAGGAACATGCGGCGGCTGCAGCGGCAGGGTAAGGAAAAGGTTTGGATCGAGGATTACGCTGCCTGCATGTCATGGGCGGGGAGGAAAGTGTAGGTCTTTGCCGAATAATTTAGAGACGGCTGTATTCTAAGGCGCATAAGGAATGGCCATGGTAGGGTTTTGGGGGTGGGCTGGGCATGAACGGCAGCACTACAGACATGTTTCCTTTATACGAAAGTGCTCCGAGACAGCTGCATACCATCTTCACACTGGCTTCTGCCATGAGCAGCGCGTGTTCCATGGATAGGGTCCTGAGCCTTGCCCTGCAGCATCTCATCAACAATCAGCCTTCTTTTGCGGCCGGCTATTTTTTGCTACAGGAGCCGGACAACGGCTGCCTGCGGCTGAGGACTTCTTACGGCTTTCCCTCTGAGGACCAGGTAGATGCCGTTGTTACCTCCAGTCGGTGGTTGTGGCAGAAAGCCTTCACCACGAGACGTCCACAAGTTTGTCCCAATACCTGCGTTTTGGCGGTCCCCCTTGTGACCAATGGCAGCTCTGCCGGAGTGCTGTGCCTGCACGGTTTCAGCGGGACCGGCACTTTCACACCCCGGATGACCACCTTCGTTCAGCCGGTAGCAGATTTACTCGCACCTTATGTGACGTCTTTCCTTCTGCATGAACAGCTTAGGAAAATTAAAGCAGAGCGTGAAGCAACCTGCCTGAGCCCAGACCTTCTGGCAATTCTATCCCACCAGCTACGTTCCCCTCTGTCGGCGATTAAAGGCTACGCTGCCACCCTGCTGCGCGACGATGTTAACTGGGATCGGGACGCTGTGCAGGATTTTCTAGAGATCATCCTCAGGGAAGCGGACAACGCCACAGCGGTCGTCACCGATATCCTCGATCACTCAGCCCTGGAAATTAAGAAGCTGGAACTTAATAAAGAGCCTGTTTTACTGCGGAACCTCTGCACTAAAGTTGTGCACGAACTCAAGTTCTCTGCCTGCCGGCATCGCTTCGCGGTGATCTTCGCGCCTGAGATTCATATTGTGGAAGCTGATCCATATCGCATTGAACAGGTTATCCGTAACCTGCTGGATAATGCGATCAAGTATTCCGACGGCGGTCTCATCGTGGTGCGCGGGGAAAGGAACAACGACGAGGTAGTTGTTAGCGTGGCGGATGAGGGTATCGGCATTCGCCCAGAACACCTAAACCGCTTGTTCGAAAAGTTCTACCGCGTAAAAAACTCTAGTCGTCATGTCACAGGGACAGGTCTTGGCCTGCCGATAGCCAGGCAGATCGTCGAGGCCCACGGGGGAAGAATCTGGGCTACCAGCAAGGTGGGCGCAGGGAGCACCTTTTACTTCTCTCTTCCCCTACCCCAGCGGGAGGACTAGGAGGTAGACTGGGAGGAATGAGTAGGTGAAAAAAGACACAATTTTGGTGGTGGACGATGAACAGGCGCTGCTCAAACTGCTGCGGGTAAATCTAGAGAGAGATTACAGGGTGCTGTTGGCGACCCACGGGGAACAGGCAATCCAGACGGTTGCCCAGGAACAGCCAGATCTTGTTGTCTTGGACATTATGCTTGGATCAGGCGAGGACGGCTTTCAAGTCTGCCGGCGCCTTCGTGAGTTTTCCGATGTTCCCGTTATCATGCTGACGGCTCGGGTTCAGGAGAACGACAAGGTCCAAGGCTTTGCTGTTGGTGCCGATGACTATGTGACCAAACCGTTTAGCCCCAAAGAGCTCCTTTCGCGAATCAACGCCGTCCTACGGAGGGTGCAAGGAGGAACCAGGCCGCAAACTTCCTCAATCAAGATCGGCCCACTTGAGATTAATCCGGTCCGCCGCTGGGTAACGCTGGAGGGGAAAAGCGTGGACCTCACTCCGACCGAATACAAGTTGCTGTATTACCTCGCCAGCAACAAGGGTAAGGTGTTGCTGCATTCCGAAATTCTGGCCCATGTCTGGGGTAGCGAATACAGGGATGAGGTTGAATACCTGAGGGTTTATCTTTCCCGCTTAAGGCAAAAGCTGGAGAAAGATCCCGGTTCACCAAAACTTTTACATACTCTACCGGGTATAGGCTACGTCTTGGATGATAAAGAGTAAGTTTTGGTACGGTACACACCTATGGGTTGTTCACGGCGCCTGTCACCCTTTTATCGGGGGACTTTTTTTATGCCTTTTTAACGTTATCACCCACCCTTTTTATGCGCTGTTAGCACCACATGCTTTACACTAGAAACGGGGGTGGTGAACAAATGGTTTCCAATCCGTCCACTAAAGCATTGCCGAGCTTAGCCTCCGCCACGCAGCACTTCTTCAAAGAAGCATCGGCTCACCTAAAGTTGGACCCAGGAATCACCAAAATCCTGGAACAGCCACAGCGGGAAGTGGTGGTACAGGTGCCGCTCGTTAAGGAGGATGGCAGTCTTGAGGTCTTTTCCGGTTACCGCGTCCAACACTCCAACGCCCGCGGGCCCTTCAAAGGCGGCATCCGCTTTCACCCTAGCGTCGACCTGGATGAGGTCAGAGGACTAGCCGCTCTGATGACGTGGAAGTGCGCGGCCGTTAACATTCCCTACGGTGGAGCAAAAGGCGGAATCGCTGTCGACCCGAAGACCCTGACAAAACGCGAATTAAAGACTCTAACGCAGAGTTTCATTAGTATGATCATGCCAGCGCTGGGTCCGCTTAAGGATATTCCTGCACCCGACGTTAATACATCGGCAGAGACAATGGGTTGGATTGTAGCCAAAGCCTGCGAGCTTGCTGGTGACGATGTGCGCGGAATCGTAACCGGTAAACCCATCGAACTGGGCGGATCTTTAGGCCGGCGCGAGGCCACCGGTAAAGGTGTGGCCGTCACCACTTTGAGACTTCTTAAATGGCTGGGCAAAGATCCCGCCAAGATGCGAGCAGTTGTTCAAGGATTTGGCAATAACGGCAGCTATACGGCACTGTACCTGGCCCAGGCCGGGTGCAAGATACAAGCTGTTAGCGATATCAGCGGCGGGTTGTATAAGGAAAGCGGCCTCGATATTCACGCCCTGCTGGAGTATGTTCAGACCTCTGATGACCACCTACTGGCCGGTTACCCGGACGCAACTCCTATGTCCAACGAGGAGCTTCTCAAGGCGGACGTAGACGTTCTCATCCCGGCCGCTCTGGAAAACCAGATTACCGTCGCCAACGCTGAACAGATCAAGGCCCCCATAATCATTGAAGCAGCCAATGCCCCAGTGACTCCAGAGGCCGATGCTATTCTCCGGAAACGCGGAACAATTGTGGTGCCCGACATCCTGGCCAATGCAGGTGGTGTAGTAGTATCTTATTTTGAATGGGTACAAAACCAGCAGGGTTATTATTGGGATTTAGACACGGTGAACACAAGGCTCACCATTACCATGCACCGTGCGTTCGATGATATTTATCTCCTGGCTAACGAGCAACACATTCCGTTAAGAACCGCAGCCTATGCGATTGCGGTACAACGGGTTGCGCGCGCGTTGGAACAGAAAGGGGTGCTTGTTTGCTAGGTCTCGAAAGGAGTGATGCCGAGTTGTCCAGCACAGTCCTTCAGCCAAACACGGACCTGGTTCGCGAGATATTCAGAGAGGCCTGTTCCTACTGCACCGGCAAAATGCGGCTCTCCGAACAGGAGGTAGTAACGCGACTCCAAAGCGGTTGCCCCAATGCCCACAGCTATTTTCGCTACTCCCTGGTAAGGGAACTGACAGCTTACCTGCAAAAAGTCGATGATAAGCTCAAGGCCGTCTACCTCTTCGGCAGTTCCCTGGAGGAATATGTGCAGTTAACTTCAAACATAAACATCCTTTTCTGGGTCACGCAACACTCTCCCGCCCTTGACTCACTCCTCAGTTGGTTTGAAGCCCGGTTTCTAGAGGAGTACAAGAGACTCCTTGGAACTCGAGTCCAAAGGATGAGCACGCTGCTCGATACCCACATCATCACCGATGACGACATCGCTCACAAGGTGGGCTACGCCTCCTTGGTCGGCTCTATGCATAAACCAGCCTTAAAGATCTGGGAACGCACCGCCTGTTAAAGTGCGGATACCAAGCCCCCCTTGGTATATATGGAATAGACTCCGTTCGGGGAGTCTAACAGGCAAAGGCGAACTCTGATGGGTTCGCCTATTTTCTGTGCGCCCGGCATGGGCGCTGTCTATAGGGTGAAAGACCCGAACGGCGAAGGTAGCAGTAGCCGTAGCTCAAGGCCAGGGTGTCCGCCGCGAGGCGAAATTTGAAAAAAGCCGGCGGCAACCCCCGCCCGAGGACCGCGAACCCCAGGCGAGGTTAGAGGCAGTTGGATGAGGAGGGAGAGTGGCTTAAGGCGATCGTTCCAGCCCTCAGCGGCCTCTCTGCCAGCGAGACCTGGATAAAGCACGTGCTTCGGCCGCTGGTACAAGCCCGGTTACGTTGCCTGATACGTTCCCATCCATCAATCTCGGGGTTTGGGTGTAACTAACCGCGCACTTTGCCCCTGGGAATGTCCTTTTGGTTGGCTTTCGCGCGCCGGTCCCGCAGGGGGAGGTTCCTTAACCGGATCTAAGCCGAAAGGTTCTTAAAAGCTCGGGCGCTGCATAGGACAGATGATGCGCCCTCTGACGAAGCCGCCGGCAGGGTTGGATGAATCGGCCCTCCTCCCCCCAGAAAAACCGGCAATGCAACGAAATAGCAAGTGAAGAGACAACAAGGAGGTAGGGTTGATGAAAGGGAGAACAGCTAAGCTCTTCGTGGCACTCATGGTAGTAGCAGCGTTGCTCCTTGCCGGTCCGGCATGGGCGGCGCCTAAGAAGGCTGGAGCGGCCCATGGAGAAGGTGCGTCGGCGGCTGCAGCAACGGCGTTGAAAGACCAGAACCGCGTAGAGGACCAGGTGCAGCTTGAAAACGGGGACCAGGTTGAGGAACAGAACGAAGAAGGAGACCAGCTTGAAGAAGACAATCAACAAGAGGAAGACCAGGACGGGGTAGAGGAGAAGAACCGGACGCGCGCAGAGAACGAGGTCGAGCAGCAGACGCAAACCCAAGACGGGGAGAAAGTGCAAGATCAAGTCCGGCTTAAGACAAAAGCCAAGGTCGAGGCCGAAGCGCAGGAGCAGCTGCAGCACCAGGAACAGGAGGAAGAACAGAAACAGGAACAGGAGCAGGAACTGGAGCAGAAACAGAAGAAGGCGAAAGCGGAAGAGGCCCCTGCCACTACAGTGCCCAAGGCGACGGCGCAGCGCAACCGGGTAGGGCCGCAGATATTCGTGAACGGCCAGCTTCTCAAGGACGCGTTGCCGCCGGTGGTGAAGGAGGGCACCACACTGGTTCCGCTGCGTGCGCTGGCTGCAAGCTTGAAGGCCCAGGTGGCCTACGATGCAGCTACTAAGACGGTCACCGTGGTCAAGCAAGGCGTAACCATCAAGCTGAACTTGACCAGCGGCACTGCGGCGCTGAAGGACCAGCTGGGTCAGGAGAAGACCATTCCCCTGCCCGTTCCGCCTCAAGTGATAGAAGGTTACACCTTCGTCCCGCTCCGTTTCATCTCGGAAAACTTCGCGGCGAGTGTGTACTACGATCTATCCACGCAGGTTATCACCATCCAGGAACCGGATGTCCCGGTGCCGACGCAAGAGCCTGCTCCGTCGGTAGAAGAAGCCGCTCCGCCCGTGGAAGAGCCTGCTTCGCCGACGACGGCTCCGCAACAGTAACGAAGTTTTACTTGCTGCCCTGCCCAGATATTGGGCAGGGCTTTCCTACGGTGCCTTGACACGATCCCGCCGTGGCGGCACAATTGTCGCCCGGCGGCCCGTATGTTATAATGGGAAACAGCAAAGGAGGGCTGGTCATGCTGGAGAAACACCTCAAAACCCTACATAAGGGCAACCTGCAAAAGAGCCTGGTGAACGGTGGGTGCGGCCAGTGCCATAATTCGTGCCAATCGGCCTGCAAAACTTCGCTTACCGTCGGGAACCAGAGTTGCGAGAACACGCGCCGGCGCTGACTTGGCTTGGGCGCGGCCCGCGGCGGGCGCGTATACCCGCCGGCGGGCCTAATTTTTGTTCGGGGGAGAATGAACATGGCCGTATTGGGACAAGTGCACACCTTTTCCTGCTTCGGCACCTACCTGGCGCTGGATGTGGAAAGCGGCAGCCTGCACCAGGTGGACGAGCCGACCTATGAAATCCTCCGCCTCTACCCTGAAAAGCCCCCGCGGGCGATTGTGACTGCCCTGGCGCCCCGCTTCGGCGCCGCCGCCATCCGGGAGGCGCTGGCGGAGGTGGAGGCGGCGGTGGCGGCGGGCACGCTCTTCAGCCCGCCGGCGGTGGCGGCCTGGGAACCGGCCGGCGCGCCGCTCGTAAAGGCGCTCTGCCTGCACGTGGCCCACGACTGCAACCTGCGCTGCCGCTACTGCTTCGGCGATACCGGCGACTTCGGGGGCGGCCGTGAGCTGATGCCGGAGGCGGTGGCCCGGCAGGCCATCGACTTTCTTTTGGCGGGCTCCGGCGACCGCTCCCTCTGCGAGGTGGACTTCTTCGGCGGCGAGCCGCTCCTCAACCTGCCCGTGGTGCGCGGGACCATCGCCTACGCGCGGCGGGAAGGGGCCCGGCGCGGCAAGAGCTTTAAGTTCACCCTCACCACCAACGCCGTTCTCCTCACGGAAGCGGTGCGGGCCGAGCTTAGGGACCTGGGGGTTTCGCTTGTCCTCAGCCTGGACGGCCGGCCGGCGGTGCACGATACCATGCGCCCCGATGCCGCCGGGCGCGGTTCCTACCGGCGGGTGCTGCCCCATATCCTGGCGGCGGCGGCCGCCGATCCCGAGGGCGACTGGTGGGTGCGGGGGACGTACACGCGCGCGAACCGCGATTTCGACGCTGATGCCCGCCACCTGGCGGACCTGGGCATCCGCCGCTTTTCCCTGGAGCCGGTGGTGGCCGAGCCGCCTGCGCCTTACGCCCTTACGGAAGCGGACCTGCCGGCCCTTTACCAGGCTTACGACAAGCTCACCCGCTTTTACGAGGAGCGCGCCCGCGCCGGGCGGCCTTTCACCTTCTTCCATTTCGAGGTGGACCTCAGCCACGGCCCCTGCCTGGCCAAGCGCTTTACCGGCTGCGGCGCCGGGCACGAATACTTCGCCGTGGCCCCCAGCGGCGACCTCTACCCCTGCCACCAGTTCGTCGGCCGGGAAAAGTACCGGCTGGGTACGGTGACGGAGGGCGTCACGCGCCCTGACCTCGTGCAGTTGTTCCGCCGGGCGACGCTCTTTAGCAAACCCTCCTGCCGCACCTGCTGGGCGCGCTACTTCTGCGGCGGCGGCTGCCACGCCAACGCCGAGCTGTTCCACGGCGACATCCACGTCCCCTACGAACTGGGCTGCGCCCTGGAGCGCAAGCGGGTGGAGTGCGCCCTTTACCTGAAGGCGGTGCTGGAGCTGGGCGGCGGCCGGGAACCGATACCAAAAGAAGGAGTTTCCGCCTAAGGTAAAGAATGATTAAAGGTTAGCACGAGGAGGTGCACCGCGTGCCGGAGCTCAAGGGGAAGGAACTCGACATCACGAAGAACGTGCGCGCCATCGAGTGGCTCAAGTGCGAGCTTCTCGGGGCGGTGACGCTGCTTTACCGGGCCGCGCTCCGCGGGTCGGAAGAACACATCCTGGAGGCGTCGGCCCAGGCCGTGCTTACCGTTTACCTCCTGGCCCGGCGCCTTGGCATCGGCTTTACCCGGCTGGATGCCAAGGTCAAGGGTATGGTGCACCAGAGTATAATCGAAGAGCACGAATTGGAAAAATGGTATGGTGACCTCTCTGCCTTCGAGCAGCACCTTGACGGGACAAAGAGGTGAAACACGTGCCACACTACGGATCGACGCGCTCCCTGGTCGAGGCGGCGCTCCTGGCCGCCCTCACCGTTGTCTTTTGCCTGGCCACTATTTACCTGCCGGTGCTCGGCCTTGTAACCGGCTTTTTCTGGCCGGTGCCCATCGTGCTGCTGGGGGTGCGCCACGACCTGCGCCTGGCCGTACTGGCCACCCTGGTGGCGGGGCTGCTCGTGGCCATGCTGGCCGGCCCGCTCACCGCGCTCAGCATGTTCCTGGGGCTGGGTATCCTGGGACTGGTGCTCGGCAGCTCCATGCGCCGCCGCGTACCGCCGCTTAGGACGGTGGCGCTAGGAGGCATCACCCTCTTGGGCTCGCTTCTTTTGCTTTTCGCCTTTTCGCTCCTTGTCATGGGCGTAAACCCGTTTCAAACCTACCTGGCCCTCTACCAGGACTCGGTGGGCGGCGTGCTCAGCTTCTACCGCAGCCTGGGCGTTTCGGGTGAGAACCTGGCCCAGATGGAAAAGATGCTGGAGCAGACGCTCACCATGATGCGCTACCTCATTCCCATGGCCCTGGTGGTGGGGAGCGGCTTCCTGTCCTTTGTTAATTTCCTCCTCGCGCGCGCCGTCCTGAGGCGCCTGGGCGTCGCCTACCCCGGCTTTCCGCCCTTCGCCACCTGGCGCTTTCCCCGCAGCCTGGCCTACGGCTACATCGCGGGAATTGCCGCCCTGGTCGCAGGGCAATACTGGAAGCAGGAGGTTTTCACCCACATCGGCCTCAACCTGCAGGCCATTTTTCAGCTGCTGCTCCTCATGGAGGGCTTGGCGGTGGCCTGGCACTTCTTCGAGCAGGGTCGGGTGGCGACGCCGCTCCGGGTTCTCCTGGTGGCGCTGGCCTTATTCACCCCGCTGGTGGGGCAGCTGCTGTTTCTCCTGGGCCTCTTTGACCTGTTCTTCGACTTCCGTCACCTCACTGCTTGAGGAGAGATGGCCATGCCCGAGGATGCGAGCCGCCGCAGCCCAAGCCCCTGGCACCCGGTCCTGGCGCTTCTTGCCCTGCTCCTTTTGATCCTTGCCCATTACAACCTGTACTTGGCGCTGGGGGCTGCCCTGGCGGCCTTCGGCTTTGTCTTCGCCGCTCGGAGCAGTCGGGCACCGGGGCGGCGCGAGAGCGCGCGCCTCTATCCCCTGCCGCCTGAGTCGGACGGCGCGGTGCACCAGGCGCTGCTCGGCGCGCCCTGCCCGCTGGCGCTTACAGCCGGCTCCGGCCGGATACTCCTGACCAACCGGGCCTTCAGCCGGCTGTTCCCGGCGGCCGAGCGCGGCCGTCCCCTTACCGAGGTAGCTCCGCCGTTGGCCGGCGCCGAGCCTGGGGCCACGGTAACTGTGGGCGAGCGCACCTTCCGTGTGGTGCTCCGGGAACTTTCCACCGCAGGGGGCCGCAGCCTGGCCTGGTACCTGGAGGAAACCACCGAGGCCAGTCAACTGCGGGCGGAGTCAGCCGCCCGCGCTCCGGTGCTGGGCCTTTTGCAGGTGGACAACTACGAGGAAGTCCTGGCCGGCACGCCGGAGGGGCAGCGGCCGCTGCTCAAGGCGGCCATCGACAAACTCCTCAGCGATTGGGCCCAGGCGGCTGGCATTTACCTGCACAAGTATGCGGAAGACCGCTACATCCTCTTCCTCGACCGGGGGACCCTGGCCGCCCGGCAGGAAGAAAGGTTTGGCATCCTGGACCGGATGAAGGAGATCAGCCTGGGCAACACCCTGCCGGTCACCGTGAGCCTGGGTCTGGGGAGCGGTAGCTGGGACGTACTCGAGCTCGCTAATTATGCCCAGACGGCGCTGGACCTGGCCCTGGGGCGGGGCGGCGACCAGGCCGTGCTCAAAACCCCGGATGACTTCACGTATTACGGCGGCAAAACGAAGGCCCCGGAGAAGCGCACCAAGGTCAAGGCCCGGGTGATAGCCCAGGCGCTGCGCGAGCTCATCCGCGGTGCAGATAAGGTGCTGGTGATGGGTCACCGGAGCGCCGACCCGGACAGCCTGGGCGCCGGGGTGGCTCTTGTGCGGGCGGCACGCGACCTAGGGCGCCCGGCTTATTTTGTTCTGGACGAGGTAACCCCGTCGGTGGCGAAACTCCACGCCTACCTTACGGAGCACGAGTCTTACCGCGACGTTTTTTTGGAGCCGGCTGCGGCCTACCGCCAGGTGACGGCCGAAACCCTGCTCATCGTCGCCGACACGCATAAGCCATCGCTCCTGGAAGCACCCCGGGTGCTGTCGCGCACGCACAAGGTGGTGGTGGTCGACCATCACCGCCGGGCGGAGGAATTCATCGCCGAACCCACCCTGGTGTACCTGGAGAGCTACGCCTCTTCCACGTCCGAGCTGGTGACCGAGGTTTTGCAGTACCTGGAAGGCGTGCACGTCACCTCGCTGGAGGCGACGGCGCTCCTGGCGGGCTTGGCGGTGGACACCAAGAACTTTGCCTTTCAGACCGGGGTGCGCACTTTTGAGGCCGCGGCCTACCTGCGGCGCAGCGGCGCCGACGCGCGCCTGGTGCAGAGCCTCTTTCAGGACGACCTGGCTTCCTACCTGAAACGGGCGGAGGCCATAAAAAGCGCCGAGGTGCTGCCCGGCGGCCTGGCCCTGGCGGAAGTGAATGCGGCCGGGTCCGAGGCCCAGCTCCTGGCGGCGCAGGTGGCCAACGAGCTTCTTAATATCGAGGAGGTCAAGGCCTCCTTCGTGCTCTATCCCTACAAGGATGGGGCCGCCGTAAGCGCCCGCTCCCTGGGCGACATCAACGTGCAGGTCCTCATGGAAAAGCTCGGCGGCGGCGGTCACCTCACCATCGCCGGTGCGCAGCTCAGCGGCGTGAGCGTCGGCGCCGCGCGGGACAAGGTGCGCGCGGTGCTGCGGGAATTCTTAAGTGAGGAGGAAGAAAAGGCATGAAGGTTATTCTGGAACAGGACGTCCCGCGCCTCGGTAAGAAGGGCGAAGTGGTGGACGTTAACGACGGCTACGCGCGCAACTTTCTTCTTCCCCGGCGCCTGGCGCGTGCGGCCACGGCCGGTGGGCTGAAGGAAGTTGAGGCGCGGAAGGAACAGGCGGCGCGCAAGGAGGCCCGCGCCCGGGCCGAAGCCCGGGACCTGGCCCGGCGCCTGGACGGGTGTACGGTTACCATCCGCGCCCGCGCCGGCGAGGGCGGCCGCCTCTTTGGCTCGGTGACCAACCAGGACGTGGCTGCGGCCGTGGCCGAGGAGTTCCGGGTGAACCTGGATAAGCGCCGCGTGGAGCTGAAGGAGCCCATCAAGGCCCTGGGCAGCTACAGCGCCACCCTGCACCTGTACACGGAAGTCACGGCAGAGATCACCGTCAAGGTGGAGGCCGCGCCGGAGTAACACGCGTTTTGAGGCCGTCGCCGCCCTCTTGGCCCAGACCGCTTCCCCCTACCTGCAGTACGTCATCCTCTGCAGGCCGCCAGAGTGGGGAAAACCACCGGCGGGTTGGATTCCGGAGAAGCTCTACGGCGCGCGCCGGGCGGGCGTGCGGCGCTGCCGAAGGAGAACGGGCCCGACGTGCCGGCAGGGCTAAGCGGCCTGGACGTGGTGCCGGCCGCTACGGTGGGGGAGCTGATGTCGGCTTTAACCTAGAGGCTTGCCGAAAGGGAGAGAGGAACCATGGCTGGAAGCGGCGGGGAGCGGATACCGCCCTGTAACATTGAAGCCGAACAGTCGGTACTGGGCGCTATGCTCCTGGATGCGGAGGCAGTGCTTACCGCCGCGGAGATACTGCGTCCCGAGGACTTTTACCAGGAAAATCACCAGCACATCTTTCGCACCATGCTGGAACTTTCCAGCCGGGGCGTGGCCTGTGACCTGGTAACGGTGAGCGAGGCCCTGCGCCAGGCAGGGCGCCTGGAGGCTGCCGGCGGCGTCGCCTACCTTACGGACCTGGCGACGGCGGTGCCGAGCACGGCCAACGTGGAGCACTACGCCCGCATAGTGGCCGAGAAGGCGCTCCTGCGCCAGCTCATCCGCGAAGCGAACAAGATCATCGAGCAGAGTTACAGCGCCAGCGACGAGGCGACCGCTATTTTGGACAGCGCCGAGCGGGCCATCCTGAACGTCTCCCAAAGGCGGAGCGGCCAGGACTTCCTGCCCGTACGGGATGCGCTGGTGGAGGCCTTCGATCGCATTGAGTACCTGGCCCAGAACCAGGGGGTTATCCCGGGCCTCTCCACCGGCTTCCGCGACCTGGACCGCCTCACTTCGGGCCTGCAGCCGGCGGATTTTATTGTGGTGGCGGCGCGGCCGTCCATGGGTAAGACCAGCTTTTGCCTCAACATCGCCCAGCATGTGGCGGCGGTGGAGAAGCGGCCCGTGGCCCTCTTCAGCCTGGAGATGTCGCGGGAGCAGCTGGTGCAGCGCCTGCTGGCCGCCGAGGCCCGTATCGCCGGCCAGAAACTGCGCACCGGAGCGCTGGACGAGGATGACTGGCCGCGCCTGGTGGCGGCCATGGGCCGGCTGGCGGAACTGCCCATCTACATCGACGACAGCCCGGTGCTCACCGCCATGGACATCCGCGCCAAGACGCGGCGGCTGGTACAGGAGCACGGGCCCGGCCTGGTGATCATCGACTACCTGCAGCTTATCCAGGGCCACGGCCGCACCGACAGCCGCCAGCAGGAAATCTCAGAGATCTCCCGCAGCCTCAAGGCCCTGGCGCGCGAGGTGAAGTCACCGGTGGTGGCGCTCTCGCAGCTTTCGCGCGCCGTGGAGCAGCGGCAGGACAAGCGGCCGGTCCTTTCGGACCTGCGCGAATCCGGGGCCATCGAGCAGGACGCGGATCTGGTGGCCTTCATCTATCGCGACGAATACTACAACCCCGACACCGAGAAGAAGGGCATCGCCGAGGTTATCGTCAGCAAGCAGCGCAACGGCCCCACCGGCGTGGTGCAGCTGGCCTTCCTCAAGGACTTCACCCTCTTTCACAACCTAACGCTGGAGCCTGCCCCCTGACGTGGAGAAGGTTAACCGGTAGGGCCGTTTCCCGCACGGCCCCCGGCGGAACTGGAGGGCTCCCGGCGGGCGACCTTAAAGCGGCGGGACCGTCAAGATGATCTTCCGCGATCATCCGCGCCGAAGGGGAATGCCTGCAGGAGCAAAATTCATCGTGGTGTCACCCTGGTACAGCCGTGGAGGGCTAAGGAGCAGGAGAACCGGCCGCCGGTAGAGAAATACTTACCAGGAGGGGAAGGCTGTGGCAGAGCTGAAGGGCCGGGTGATTGACCTTATCACCCGTTTTGTCAAGGAAAAACTGGCCCGTTTAAGCCCCCTGGCTTACGAACGCCTCTATAGCCTGCCGGACGAGGCACGGGACGCGCGGGAGCTCAGCATCCTGGCGGCGGCCGTGTACTACGCCCTCCTCAAGGACGCCCGCACCGTAACCTACCTGGAGCGTCTCTTTTTCAACTGGCAGGCCCATGGTGTGCCCCAGTGGGCCTTAAAACGCCTGAGCGGGGCCGATTTTACCGTGGACCCGGAGCTTTTAAAGGAGCTTGGTTACCATGGAGAGACAGATGCGCCCTTTGATTTCAGCGCTGACGAGTACTACCGCTTCTACCGCCGCCCTGCCGTGGGAGATAAAGAAAGAGGAAGTGGCGGCGAGGGTTGAGGCCCTCAAGAAGGAGCGGCTGGCCATCCAGCGCGGTGAGCGCCCCGATCCCCGCCCCGGACACCACGTGCGCTTCGAGGGCGGCGGCCAAACCTACTACCGTTTTTACCCGCCCGGCCACTATTACTGCGCGCAGTGCCTGGACTACGAGCGCGTTTACACGGAAACCGACGGCGTTATCTCTTCGGCGCCCTGCGGCTGCCTGGAGCGGCGGCACCAGGAGGCGGAGAAGAAGAGCCTGGAAGAACGCCTGAGTGCCGCCGGCCTGCGCAAGAAATTCCGCGGCCGGACCTTTGAAAACTTCACCCTCAGCGACCTCAACCGGCCGGCCTGGGAAGCAGCGCGGGCCTACGCCAGGAACTTCGCCACCCACCGCCAGAGCGGCAAAAGCCTGTTCCTGGTGGGGGACTCCGGCCGGGGCAAAACCCACCTGGCGGCCGCGGTGGTGCAGGAGGTGGTCCGCCGGGGATTCCGGGCCCTGTTCGTGGTCACCCTGGAGCTTTTGAGCGACATCCGCGCCAGCTACCAGAGTGAAGGCCGAACGGAAGAGGAGATCCTGCGCCCGCTCAAACAGGTGGATCTATTGGTGCTGGACGACATCTCCGCCGTCGACCAGTTTTCCGAGTGGGAAAAAGGCAAGCTCTACGAGATCATCAACCTGCGCTACGAGGCCGAAAAACCTATCCTCGTCACCAGCAACAAGATGGTGACCTGGATCAAAGACCGCCTGGGGAAAAAAGTGGTGGACCGGCTCCTGGAGATGTGCGGGGATTTTATCCCTGTGGGCGGCGAGAACTACCGCGAACGCATCGCCTGCAGCCTGCGCTCGGAGGACTACTAGCCGGTGCGGGCGTATTTTCCACCTGCCCGGGGAAAATCTAAGGGCAAGGGCCTGCCGGGGCCAAAGGAGTGAGCCTGTGGGCGCAAAGTACGATGTCATTATAGTGGGCGCCGGACCGGCTGGCATCTTTGCTGCGCTGGAGCTGGGGGAAAAGACGGCGCTCAAGGTGCTGATGCTGGAAAAGGGCGCCGATATCGAGGCGCGGCGCTGCCCCATGCAGCAGGCGGGTGTGTGCGCGCACTGCCCCATCTGCTCTATCGTCTCCGGCTGGGGCGGTGCAGGCGCCTTCAGCGACGGCAAGCTTACCCTCACCACCGCGTTCGGCGGCTGGCTGGACGAGTACATGGACCGCCACGAGGTGGCGCGCCTCATCAAGTACGTGGACGATGTTTACCTGCGCTTCGGCGCGCCGTCAACGGTTTTTGGCACCGACGACGAGCGGATCAAGGAGATCCAGCGCCAAGCCGCCCAGGCGGACTTAAACCTCATCCCCGCCCGTATCCGCCACCTGGGCACAGAGAAGTGCTTCACCATCCTGCGCGACATGCGCCGCTACCTGGGTGAGCGCGTGGACATCCGGCCGCGCACCGCCGTACGGCGCCTCCTGGTGGAGGAGGGGCGGGTGCGCGGGGTGGAGACAGAGCGGGGCGAAACGATCCCGGCCCGCTATGTCATCGTCGCCCCCGGGCGCGAGGGCGCCGAGTGGTTTGCCGGGGAGGCCACCCGCCTGGGGCTTCAGACCGAGGTCAACCCGGTGGACATCGGCGTGCGGGTGGAGGTGCCGGCCGTGGTCCTGGAGCACCTTACCGACGTGATCTATGAATCCAAGTTCGTCTTTTTCTCCAAGGCCTTTGACGACCGCGTCCGCACCTTCTGCATGAACCCCTACGGCGAGGTGGTGCTGGAGAACAACGGCGGGCTTTTTACGGTAAACGGCCACTCCTACGCGGAAAAACGCACCGAAAATACGAACTTCGCGCTCCTTGTCAGCAAGACCTTCACCGAGCCCTTCCGCGAGCCCATCTCCTACGGCAAGTACATCGCCCGCCTGGCGAACCTTTTGGGTGGCGGGGTGCTGGTGCAGCGCCTGGGCGATTTTCTCTCCGGGCGGCGCACCACGCCGGAGCGCCTGCGCCGCGGTATGGTGGAGCCCACCCTCAAGGCGGCCACGCCCGGCGACTTGAGTCTGGTCTTGCCATACCGGCACCTGGTGAGTATTATTGAAATGTTGAAAGCCCTGGATGTGGTGGCGCCGGGGGTTTTCTCGCGCCACACCCTCCTCTACGGGGTGGAGGTTAAGTTTTATTCTTCCCGCCTGGAGCTCAGCAGCGAGCTCGAGACCGGGATTAAGAACCTTTTTGCTGCCGGCGACGGCGCCGGTATCACCCGCGGCTTAGCCCAGGCTTCCGCCTGCGGGGTGGTCTGTGCCGGGGCCATCGAGCGCCGCGAAACGGAATAGAGCCTGAAGATGGAGGTGGGCCTATGCCCAGTACAGTGATAGTGGGGACGCAGTGGGGCGACGAAGGCAAAGGGAAGGTAACGGACTTCTTGGCCGAGCGCGCCGGTGTCGTGGTACGCTACCAGGGCGGCAACAACGCCGGGCACACGGTGGTGGTGGGCGAGGAAGAATTCCGTCTGCGCCTGGTGCCTTCTGGTATCCTCTATCCGGAGAAGCTGTGCCTGCTAGGCAACGGCATGGTGATCGATCCCGAGGCCCTGGTGAGCGAGCTTTCCGAGCTGGAGGGTCGTGGCGTCAGCACCGCCAACCTGCGCATCAGCGACCGCGCGCACCTTATCCTTCCCTATCACAAACGCCTGGATGAACTGGAGGAGCGGGGGCGCGGCGCCGGCAAAATCGGCACCACCGGGCGCGGCATCGGTCCCGCCTACAACGACAAGTCCGCCCGTATCGGTATCCGCATGGCGGACCTCCTCGACCCGGCTGAGTTTCATGAAAAGCTGGCCGCCAACGTAGAACTGAAAAACCACTACCTGAAGCAGGTCTTCGGTGCGGACGGGTTTTCGGCGGCCGCCATCGAGGAGGAGGTCCTCGCCCTGGCGGAGAAATTCAAGGGGCGCATCACCGACACCAGCGTGGTCCTCCATGAGGCACTGCGCGCGGGCAAAAAGGTCCTCTTCGAAGGCGCCCAGGGAACGTTCCTGGACCTGGACCACGGCACCTACCCCTTTGTTACTTCCTCGCACCCCACGGCGGGCGGTGCCTGCATCGGCGCCGGCGTGGGGCCTACGGCCATCGATAAAGTCATCGGCGTGGTCAAAGCGTACACCACGCGCGTGGGTGCCGGACCCTTCCCCACGGAGCTTAAGGATGCCACCGGCGACCGTCTGCGGGAGCGGGGTCACGAATTCGGCACCGTCACCGGACGGCCACGGCGCTGCGGCTGGCTGGACGCGGTGGTGGTGCGTTATGCCGTGCGCGTGAGCGGCCTTACCGGCATCGCCATTACCAAGCTTGACGTGCTCGACGGCCTTGCCACCGTGAAAATCTGCACCGGCTACCGGATCAAGGGCGAGGTGACGCAGCACTTCCCCGCCAGCCTCAAGGCCGTGGAAGCAGCCGAGCCCGTCTACGAGGAGCTCCCCGGCTGGAGCGAAAGCATCAGCGACGCCACCAAGCTGGCCGACCTGCCGGCCAATGCCCGCCGCTACCTGGACCGCATCGCCGAGCTCGCCGGCGTGCCGATCATCCTGGTGAGCGTGGGCCAGCGCCGCCGCCAAACCCTCATTCTGGACGAGCTCTTTTAGCTTAACGCGCCGGCGTGGCAGCATACCTTACTAAACGCTGCCTGCGCCGCACCGCCCCTTGACAGGCCGGGTTGCCTGTGATACCATATCATAGTGCAGGTCGGGCCATTAGCTCAGTTGGCAGAGCACCTGACTTTTAATCAGGGTGTCCCGCGTTCGAGTCGCGGATGGCCCACCAGAGAAACATAGCAGCCGCGCGAAAGCGCGGCGTTTTTTTGCCGTTTTACTTCCGGATGCGCACGACCAGCCCCTGGTTCAGGACGGGGAGCTGCTGCGGCGCGAGGCGCACGAGCGACCTTTCCGAGCCGCCTCCGGTGAGAACGAACTCTTTTTCCAGCACCTTGGGGTCGATGAGAAAGCTGGCCGCAAAACCGAAGGAAGGGACCCCGCCGCAGGGGTAACCCGTCTTCTCGAGGATTTCCTCCGGCGTTGCCGTACGGGGTGGGTCAATGCCCAGGGCCTGTCCCACCCGCTTGGTGCTGACCCTATCTTCCCCTTTGACGATGGCGACGATGAGGTGGCCTTCCCCGTCGATGAGGCAGACGTTCTTTACCAGGTCCTCCGGCGCGGCGCCCGCTGCCCGGGCTGCTTCGGCCACGGAATGACACGACTGGTTGAAGCTGAGGTGCTCCGCCGGGACGTTATGCTCCTGAAGGAAGCTCTGCAGCTTCTTTTCGTACTCCTGCACGCCGACATCCCTCCCGGCCGCGGCGGCGCGGCCTGCCAACATTCTGCTCGGCTTTAGGGAAATTGTACCAGAAGCACCGGGCCTGAGCAAGCGACAAGGGGTTCTCGGCGCTCTGGTCGGGTGGCGGATGAAGCACAGTGGGGCCCGCTGGCGGCTCAAGGGAGGCGACTACATGCCCCGCCTTCCGGCGCTGGGGGAAGAAGGTGCCCTCGAAAACCTCTTGAAGCATACTCGGGCCATTGACACCGAGAATTCGGGATTTGGGTGCAATCTCGCCTACTAGGTCTTGACACTAACGCCGAGCCCCGGGCCCTTGACAACGCGGCGCAGACAGGCTAGGATGCAAAGAAAGGAGAAATTCACAGAAAGAGGGTTTTGTTATGGCAGGCGCCACGCCAACGCGGGAAGAAGCCTGGAAACTCCTGAACGAGTACAACCGGAATGAGAGCCTCATCCGCCATGCCCTGGCGGTGGAGGCGGTGATGCGCCACTTCGCCGAAATCCTCGGCGAACCGGATGTGGAGAAGTGGGGCATCATCGGCCTGGTGCACGACCTGGACTACGAGCGGTACCCGGAGGAGCACTGCCGCAAGGTGCGCGAGATCCTCACAGAGCACAACTGGCCGGAGGAGTACATCCACGCGGTCCAGAGCCACGGCTGGGGCCTTTGTGTGGACGTGGAACCTGTGGAGAAGATGGAAAAAGTCCTTTACACCGTGGACGAGCTCACCGGCCTGGTGACGGCCACGGCGCTCATGCACCCCAGCCGCAGCGTGCTCGATCTCGAACCCCGCTCGGTGAAGAAGAAGTTCAAGCAGAAGGGCTTTGCCGCCGGCGTGAACCGCGAGGTTATCGAAAAAGGTGCCGAAATGCTGGGGATGGATCTCAGCTCCATTATCGAGGAAACCATCAAGGGCATGCAGACGGTGGCGCAGGAGATCGGGCTTGAAGGGAACCACTGATCCGGGCACAAGTGAAGCAGCCGCGCACACGCGCGGCTTTTTATTGGGTCAGGTCTTACGCCCAACGCCAGACGAGAACGGGTGGGATCTCTTCAGGCGCAGATCTGACGTGACGCTTTGGCGCCCATTGGGTCAGCGCCTTATTCCACGGCCACCTCCTGGAACCAGTAACCATCGTGGAAAACCTGCCCTCTCAGCTCCAGGCGCAGCGGTGCGGCGAAGAGCGGCCCCGCCGTCACCACGGTGTGGTATTCACCCTGCTCGCCGCAGGGATCGACTCCCTGGTTTTCCAGCTCTTTTACCAGGTCGCGGTCGAGGGTGCGGCCGAGAAAGCTCCGCTCCAGCGCGTCCGCGCGGACGGCGATGAGGGTGGCCTTAAAACCGGCCTGGAGCAGCTCTGCCAGCAGCTCGGACCGCGGGCACTGCCAGAGGGGGAGAAAGGCGCGCATCCCCGCCGCCGCGCACACCCTTTCCACCCAGTTGCGGTGTTCCTCAAGGTCGATGTCCCCGAAGACGCCGGCAGCCACGCCGGCGTCTTTAAACTCGCGCAGGGCGGTGAGAAAGACCTTTTCATAACCCTCCCACGAGGTCGCCCGGGCGGCGAGGGGAAGGCCCATGGCTGCCGCCTGCTTTTCAATGAGCCGCAGCGGCAGGCCGTGCGCCCGCGTCCTGTCCCCGGCCTCCGTGAGCGTGGTGAAAAGCAGGGCGGGTTTACCCCCGGCGCGCACGGCGCGGTAGAGGGCGAGGCAGGCGTCTTTTCCCCCGCTCCAGGAAGAGAAGAAAGACATGTTATCCATGGCCGTGACTTCCCCCCCAACCGCCCTTACAGCGCTCCGGCCACACCGGCGGAATCGAAGGTGGCCATCTCGCGCATGATCCGGCAGGCGGCCTCCAAGAGATGCATGGCCAGCACCGCGCCGGTACCTTCGCCGAGACGCATCCTCATTTGGAGCAGCGGCTTAAGGTCGAGCAGCGCCAGCATGTACCTGTGACCGGGTTCCTCGGAGAGGTGCGAAGCAATCATGAACTCCCGCGCCCGGGGCTCGAGCTTACCCGCTACCAATGCCGCCGCGCCGGAGATGAACCCGTCGATGATCACCGGTACCCGCCGGGCGGCGCAGCCGAGGATCACCCCGGCCAGGCCGGCGATCTCCAGCCCCCCCACCTTGGTGAGAACGTCCAGGGCGTCCCGCGGGTCGGGCCGGTTCACCGCCAGCGCCCGCTCCACCGTCTCTACCTTGAGACGCAGGCGCCTGTCATCGACGCCGGTGCCGCGGCCGGTGAGCTTGGCCACCGGCAGCCCGCTGAAGGCGGCCAGAATGGCGCTGCCGGCGGTGGTGTTGCCGATGCCCATGTCCCCGGTGGCGATGAGGTCTGCACCCTGGTCAATCTCTTGCTCTGCCAGCGTGCTGCCGCGCTCCAGGGCCGTTACCGCCTCTTCCCGGCTCATGGCCGGCCCCCGGGCCATGTTGGCTGTACCCCGCCGCACCTTCCAAGGAAGCACGGTGGGGAAGTTGAGCTCCGCACATACACCCATGTCGGCTACAACCACTCGCGCCCCGGCCTGCCGTGCGAGGACATTGACGGCGGCCCCGCCGTTCACGAAATTCTGTACCATCTGGGCCGTCACTTCGCTGGGGTAGGCGCTTACCCCTTCTTCTGTAACCCCGTGGTCGCCGGCCATCACGATGACCACCTTGTTCTTTACCTCCGGCAGCGCCTGGCCCGTGATGCCGGCCAGGCGCACGGCCAGCTCCTCCAAAACCCCCAGGCTGCCCCGGGGTTTAGTCAGGCTGTCCAGGCGGCGCTGAGCGGCGGCCATGGCCTCCTGGTCCAGCAGTCCAATGGCCTCCCGGGTTTCTGCCAGCGTCTTCACTGCGGTACCTCCTTCGTTCGGTTGTTGCTCTGTACGGCTCCTCCGCCGCTGAGGGGGACGTAGCGCTTACCCACCGCCTGTACCGCCTCAAGGGGGGCGCCGGGCGCCGGCCTGGCAGGTGCCGCGGCCTCGCCGGTGGGAAGAAAACCTCCACCCTGGACCAGAGGTCCACCGGACAGGTGAACAGAAAGTGGCTGCCGGCCGGCGAGCCCTGCACAATTCGGCGCCGGTTCCCGGGGCCCTGGCAGAGCCGTACATCTCGCCCGGCACGGCCATCAACCTCCCTCTTCTTGGTGGAGCAAAGCCCAAACCGCCCGGGCGGCCGCCGGAAAAGAGGTAACCACGTGGATTTTCCCTCTGACCTCCTCAGGGGCCGGCAGGCCGTACCTATTGAGCCAGACCACCCGCAGGCCCGCCTGCAGACCGCCGGCAAGGTCGGTGCGGGGCGAGTCCCCCACAAACACTCCCGCAGCGGGCGCCAGGTGCAAGGCGCTGAGGGCGCGGTGGAAAATGGCCGGGTCGGGCTTGGCACCGCCGCCATCGCCGGAAAAAAAGAGGTTGCGCCCGGGAAAGTATACCTTAAGGCCCAGCCGCCTGAGCTTGGCCACCTGGAAGGGGCGGGTGCCGTTGCTCACCACCCCCAGGATTACGCCCGCCGCCCGCAGTTCCTCCAGCAGCGGGCGTACACCTGGGAAAGGCGCCAGCGCGGCAAAGAAGGCACGCAGCCAGGTGCCGCTCAGCTCGCGGCCGAAATGAGGACTCAAACGGGCCTGCCCGGCCCGGCATGCGGCGAAGGTGCGGGTCAAAACCTCCTCCAGGGCTGCGCGCGGGTCCCCGGGGCTGCTCTCCCTCTTCAGGTAGTGAAAATATGCCTGCCAGAAGGCCGCCTGAAGCGCCGGGAGGTGCTCGTCCGGGCAGCCCAGCTCTTCCTGTGCCCGGGCCAGGGTTGCTTTAAGGGCCACGGCGGCGCAGCCCGGGAAATCGTACAGGGTGCCGTCCAGGTCAAAGAAGACAAACGGCCGTTTCATCGCCGTCCGGGAGCCAGCCCCAGCAGCTGGTAGATGCGGCCCATGTTAAGGTGCGGCCGCACCAGGGTCGCCAGGCGGTCATACTTCTCGGCGCGCTCCCGGCGGGGATCGGCCCCCTGCCCCTTGAGGGGGGCAAGCCCGCGGCGCCGGCGCAGGTGATTCACGAAAGCGCGCCGGAAATTCCGGTTGTGAAAGATGTCGTGCAGGTAGGTACCCAGGACCCGGCCGTCGGCCGCCATGGCTCCCGCCGTGAGGTCCGGCGGGCCGGTTGCCGCCTCGAGCTGCAGCCACACCCGCCCGCCCGGGAGAAGCCGGGTCACGCCCATGTGGATCTCATAACCCTCCACCTGCTCGCCCTGGATGGCGGACAGGAAGCCTGCTTCGGCCGTCACCGTGCCCCGGACGCGGACCACCCGCTTTTCTTCGGCAAACTCGGTGACCACGTTGAGCAGCCCCAGCCCGTGCGTTTCCGGCTCGGCGGACTCGACCCCTTTGGGGTCAAGGATCCACTGCCCCAGCATCTGGTAGCCGCCGCAGATCCCCACCACCGGCACGCCCCGCGCGGCCAGGGCCTGAATCTCGCGCTCATACCCCGCTTCCCGGAGGTAGCGCAGGTCGGCCACCGTGCTCTTGCTCCCCGGCAGGATCACGGCATCGGGTGCCCCGATACTCTCACCGGCGCGTACGTAGCGCAGGTGCACGCCCTCCTCCTCTTCCAGCGGGTCAAAATCGGTGAAGTTGGCGATGTGAGGCAGCTGCACCACGGCGATGGAGACCGCCCCGGTCTTTTCCTGGCCTGCTGGGCGCTCCGCCAGGGCCACGGAGTCCTCCTCTTCCACCAGGTGTTCCGGCAAGAAGGGGATCACCCCCAGCACCGGCTTACCTGTGCGCTCTTCCAGGAAAGCCAGACCCGGCTGCAGCAGTCCCAGGTCGCCACGGAACTTGTTGACAATAAACCCCGCCACCCGTTCCCTTTCCGCTGGCTCCAGGAGTTCCAGGGTGCCGATGTACGCCGCGAAAAGGCCACCGCGGTCCACGTCGCCCACCAAGAGGACGGGCGCGTTGGCCAGCGCCGCGGTCGGCATGTTGGCGATGTCGCGTTCCTTGAGGTTGATTTCCGCCGGGCTGCCGGCTCCTTCAATCACCACGATGTCGAAGCGCTGCAGGAGGTCGGCCAGGGCTTCCTTCACCGTGGGCAGCACAGTGGGGAGATAAGCATCCCGGTACTCGCGGGCGCCGAGATGCCCCACCGGCCGCCCGAGCAGCACCACCTGGGCGATGCAGTCGGCGCTGGGCTTGAGCAGGATGGGGTTCATCACCGCCTCCGCTTCGATCCCGGCGGCCTCGGCCTGGACGCCCTGAGCGCGCCCAATCTCGCGCCCGTCCGGCGTCACGTAAGAATTGAGGGACATGTTCTGCGCCTTAAAGGGTGCCACGCGCCAGCCGTCCTGGTGAAAGATACGGCATAGAGCGGTGGCGATCACGCTTTTACCTACACTGGAGCCGGTCCCCTGCACCATAATGGCTTTACCCACTGAATTCCCTCCCTGCCTGAAAAAAACGGAGCAGCCCGGCGGCCTGCACCGCCTGGGCGTATTCGCCGCAGGTGGGCACCGGCAGCAGCACCCGTGCCGGTTGCCGGGCGCGGCAAAAGAAGTGGATCAATTCCGCGCCCCCTTGCCTCGTTTAGCGGTAGGCCGCGGCGACCAGCAGGAACACCAGCTCCGCTGCCTGGTTCACCGCTCCGTAAACGTCACCGGTCAGGCCTCCCAGGCGGGCGGCCACCGCGCGGGCGAACAGCCCGGCGGCCAGGAGAGCGCCTGTGGCGGCCAGGAGGACGGGGACAAAACCCTGCCGCAACCCCGGCCAGAGCCAGTAAGCGCAAATGAAGAGCAGGCCGGTTAAAAGGAACGAACGCCCCACCTCCGGCCGCCCGGCCTGCAGGGCGTAACCGCGGCCCAGGCCCGGGCCGCTCCGGGCGTAACCGTGGAGGGAGATGGCCGGGACCATGGCCTGGCGGCCCACCACCGGGAAAAAGAAGAGGACGTACGGGCGCAGCGGGCCGGCCGCTTCGCAGAGGAACGCGAACTCAAGGAGCAGGGTGAGAGCCAGGGCCGTGGCTCCATGGGCACCGATGCGGCTGTCGCGCATAATCTCGAGGACGCGCTCCCGGTCCTTGTGGCTGAAGAGCCCGTCACAGGTGTCGGCCAGACCGTCCAGGTGGAGGCCGCCGTTTACGTACACCGCGGCCGCCAGCACCAGGGCGGAGCGCGCCGCAGTGGTAAAGAACCTCCCGGCTGCGGCATCCACAGCCACCAGCAGCGCCCCCACCACGGCGCCCACCAGGGGAAAGAAACAGGTAGAGTGTCCCAGGTCCGCCGCGCCCGGCGGCAGGGAGGTAAAGCGGGGGCAGGGGAGAATGGTGAGCAGGGTCAGGGCGTCACAGAAGGCGTTCCAAATGCGGCGCACGGGAGGCTCTCCTTTCAACGGGGCAGCGTTAGAGCAAAGAGACAAGAGACGAGGATGCCCGTTCCCGGGGCCAGCCAGGCAGCCGGGCGCACCACGGCCTTGAACAGGGTGACCACCTCACTTCAACCGCAGCGGCAGGCCGGAAAAAAGCACGTACACCTCGTCCGCCGCCGCTGCGAAGCACTGGTTGCTTTTTCCCACCAGATCCCGGAAGAGCCGGCTGAGCGGGTTATCCGGCACCAGGCCCAGGCCCACCTCGTTGGAGACAAGCACCACGTCTGCCGCAACCTCGCGGGTGAGCGCCGCCGTGGCCTGGGCGTAGGCGAGGAGTTCGGCCAGGATGCTCTCCGCCCGGGCGGCATCGGCCAAAGCCTCCCCGTCTAGGCCGGCCCTCTCCAGCAGGTGGTTCGTGAGCCAGAGCGTCAGGCAGTCCACCAGGAGGAGCCTGTCCGGGCTGCCGTAGCGCCTGAGGGCCTCTTCCAGCCGGAAGGGTTCTTCCACCGTCTCCCAATCGGCCGGACGGCGGCGCCGGTGGGCGGCGATGCGCCGGCGTGTTTCCTCGTCCACCACCGGGGAGGTGGCGATGTACACCACCTTCTTGCCGCTGTCCCGCGCGTAGCCCTCGGCAAAGGTGCTCTTGCCGCTGCGTGCCCCGCCGGTAACAAAGATCACCTTGCCTGCCGGTTGCGCTGTTGGCCCCTTCCTTCCTCGGCGGCCGCGCCGGCTTAGAGGGCGCCCACCGATTCGTTCTCCTCCGCTGGGAGGCCGGGACCTGCCCGCCGCTGCTCGGCCCCGGTCGGCTGCTACCGTAATGAAAGGCCTCCCCTGGAGACGGGAGACGATGACGTTGCAGCCGTAGACCTGCCGGATGTTCGGACCGGTCAGCACCTCCGCCACCGGCCCCAGGGCCACAATCCGTCCCTGGGCCAGAAGGAGGCACTTGGTAAAGTACTGCGCTGCCAGGTTGAGGTCGTGCAGGACGGCGATGATGGTCAGCCCCTGTTCCAGGCTCAGGCGCTCCAGGAGGCCGAGGATCTCCACCTCATAGGTCAGGTCCAGGTGCGAGGTGGGCTCGTCCAGCAGGAGTACCTGGGGTTCCTGGGCCAAAGCGCGGGCAATCACCACCCGCTGGCATTCCCCCCCGCTCAAGGTGGATACCGGCCGGTCTGCCAGGTGCAGGGTCGCGGTGAGTTCCATGGCCCGGTGCACGATCTCCAGGTCCCGGTCGCTCTCGCGCTGGAAGGCGCGCAGGTGGGGCTGCCGCCCCATCAGCACCACCTCCGCCACGCTAAAGTCGAAATCAACGCCGGTCTCCTGCGGCACCACCGCCAGGCGCTGCGCCACTTCCCGGGCCGTGTACGTGAGCATGTTGCGGCCGGCGAGCAGCACAGTGCCCGCCTGTGGGCGCAGGGCCCGGCTGATGCAGCGCAGAAGGGTGGACTTGCCGGATCCGTTCGGGCCGGCTATGGCCAGCATCTCGCCCGGTGCCACGCGCAAGGTTACCCCCGCCAGGGCCGGCGCCGCATTGTAGCTGTACGTTACCCCGTGGATGTCCAGCAAAGCTTCCGCCATGGTACCACCTGCCTAATTAAACAAACGCAGCTTCTTGCGGTTGCGCAGGATGTACAGGAAAAAGGGCCCGCCGCTCAAGGCCGTGATCAGCCCCACCGGCAGCTCGGTCGGGGCGATGATGGTGCGGGCCAGGGTGTCCGCGGCCACCAGGAGTGCCGCCCCGGCCAGGGCGGAGGCGGGGATTAAGTAGCGGTGGTCCGGCCCGCCCAGGAGGCGCAGCGCGTGGGGCACGACCAGCCCGACAAACCCGATCAGGCCGCTTACGGCGACGGCCGTGGCCGTAAGCAGTGCCGCCCCCGCCAGGAGCAGTTTTTTCGCCCGTTCCACCTCCACGCCCAGGTGCAGGGCTGTGTCTTCTCCGAGGAGCAGCGCGTTCAGCTCGCGGGCGTGCACGAGGATCACGGCGGTGCCCAGGGCGAAGTAGGGCAGAGCCAGGCGCACCTTGGACCAGTCGGCGCCCTCAAAGCCGCCCATCAGCCAGAACACCACCTGGTGCAGCCGCTGGCCGGCGAAGTACACCAGGAGGGAAACCAGCGCCGAAAGAAAGGAGCCCACGGCAATGCCGGCCAGGAGCAGGGTGAGGAGTGAAACGGCGTTGCCCACCCGCCCCAGCTGGTAAACCACCGCCACTGTGCCCAGGGCCCCGGTGAAGGCCAGGAGGGGCACCGCGCCCACGTCCAGAAAACGAAAGTTCAGCGCCAAGAGCAGCGCCAGCGTGGCCCCCAGGGCGGCGCCGGAGGAAACGCCGATCACGTAGGGGTCGGCCATGGGGTTGCGGAACAAGGCCTGGAAGGTGGCCCCGGCAACGGCCAGCGCCGCGCCCACCAGGGCCGCCAGCGCTACGCGCGGCAGCCGCAGCTCCCAGATGATGGCCCGGTTCACGGCCGACTGGGCTGCAGCCGGGGTGTGCACCGGTCCTAGGGCACGCAGCAGCTCGGCCGGGGAAATGTCCGCGGCGCCCACACACACCGCCACCAACGCCGCAGCGGCCAGTACCGCCAGCAGCGCCAGGACGAGTGCCCGTTCCCGCCGCCTTTTGCTCCGCAGCACCGGTAAAGTCCCGCCGCCGGGCTCCGGCGTGTCCCATTCCCTGGCGTGCGAGGGCTTCTGCGGCGCCCTGCGCCGGGCCGTCTCCATACCGGCTACCTCCCTGCCCTTGTGAGTGTGCTCCCGCCCGGTTCTTACTTTGCGAACAGCTCCGGGTGAATTAGGCGGGCCAGCTCCTCCAGCGCCTCGGCCACCCGGGGGCCGGGGCGGGAGATCAGGTCGGCGTCAATGCCGTACAGGCGGCTGTCTTTCACGGCGCTCACTTGCGCCCAGCCGCGCCGTGCCTTTATCTGTTCCACCGTCAAAGCGGCTGTACCGTGAAACTGCGGGAAGATCATCACCTGTGGGTTACGCTTGATGATGGCCTCGGCGCTGAACTTAGGGTAGTCGGTGTCCGCGTCCTGAGCAATGTTGCGCCCGCCCGCCAGCACAATCAACTGCCCGATGAATGTCTTCGGCCCGGCGGACATAAGAGGATCCGAGTACACCTCGTAGTACACCCGGGGCCGCTCCTCCTGCGGAATGTTCTCCACCCGGGTCTTAACTTTTGCGATGCGCGCCTGCATCTCAGCCGCCAGTTGGTCCGCCTTGTCCTTTACACCGGCAGCCCGGCCTACCCAGGCGATGCTTCTCATCACCTGATCCACGGTGCGCGGCAGCACTACGGCCACCGGGATACCCAAATCCTCGAGCTGCCGCACCGCCTGTTCGTGCATGTCGGTGGCCAGGACCAGGTCCGGCTTCAGCGCCACCACCTTTTCCACACTCGGTTGGGAAAAGCTGCCGATCTTGGCTACCTGCGCCGCCTCCGGCGGGTAGTCGCTGTACTCGTCCACTCCCACCACCTTGGGTCCCAGGCCGAGGGCGAAGAGGATTTCCGTGTTGCCGGGCGAGAGGGAAACGAGCCGCACCGGCGGTGCCGGCAGGGTGACTTGCCTGCCCATGTCATCGGTAAAGGTGAAAGGGAATTGAGCATCGGCGGGTGCGGCCGCCTGGGTGCCGCCCTGCGCTGGTTGTGCCGCCGGGGCGCAGCCGGCGAGCAGGATGCTACAAAGCACCGCCGCCGCCACAACGACAGTGCCGATCCGAGCGATCCTGCTTAACGGCAGGCTCCTCTTTCTGGCTCTCGGGGCCATGTTTCTCCTCCTCTCGCCGCCGGCCTGGCAGCCCGGGCTTTGTCCACCGCTTAACCTAAAAAGAAACCCCGGCGGCCAGCCGGGGACTCTTCACGAAGCGCTGTGGGAGGCCGGGCCTCCCAGCCATGGCGTGAACCCCTTCCCCTCGAAGGCCGGTACCACGTACACACCGACAGGCAGGTCTCCTGACTTCCGGATCATCATCGAGCGGCGCCTTCCCGTTCTCCGCGCGCGCAGCCTTCGAACAGTGGCCTTTGCCGGCGACTTCCCGGTTACAGTGGCGGGGCCGTTCAGGACTTACACCTGATTCCCTCTTGTGCCCTGCGGGCACCTGTCTGGAAATATGCTGTTTGGCTCTATTATACCGGAAAAGCGCTTGGAAGCAAATACTTTATTTTCCTACGCTTGGCGAGCAAGCGACGCCCGGCCGCGCGGATGCCCTTGCAAAACTCGTAAGAGTGGGGTATAATAAGAACACCGAGCGGAAGTAGCTCAGCGGTAGAGCATCGGCTTCCCAAGCCGAGGGTCGCGGGTTCGAATCCCGTTTTCCGCTCCAGATTTGATAAGGGTTTCAGGGTTCAGGGTTTACTGCAGTAGTCTGGATCCTGGTTGGGTGAATAAAAAACCCGCAGGGGAGCGGTGGTTCCCTGCGGGTTGGCTGTGGTGGGCTGCTTCCTCTTAGGGATGGGAGGGAGCCCTTTTCTTTTTCCCCGGTTCAGGAGAGGCAGGCCGTTCTTAGGCTTAAGGACTCGTTGAGGACCTGCCCAAGGCCGGGTTGTTTTTCACCGCCTGCTTCAGGGCCGCAGGCAGGACCCGCTCTTGCTTTGCCTTTTATCTACGGTGCCGGAAGGAACTGCGCCCCTGCATAGAGAAAGAGAACAGGGGGGGTGGAGAAATGTACAGGGTCAAGGTTACGGTGGAGTCCATCGCCGGGGAGTGCGCGGCCGGCTGCCGGATAGGCGACGTGTTCTATTACGAAGACGGGAGCATCACGGTGGCAGACGCGCGGACCAGACTCTGCGCGTACGGCCTGGCCGCCGTCATACCTTACCTGGCCGCGTACTGCCGCCGGGGCGAGGCGGGCGACTGGATCGGCGGCATCGAACGCCTTGCCTGCCCCGACCCGGCGAATAACGTGGTGTTCCGGCTGGAACGGAGCGAAGCCTAGGTTGCCAGGGGTAAAAGGCCCCGGGGTTCATGCCCCGGGCCTTCTTTTTATATTTTCACAAGGCACTGGCTTTGACGCCGGCTGCCAGTTGGGGAAGATACTTCCTGGACAAGCAGCGGCTTTTATGGCATCATTTTCTAGTGCAGTCCAAACAGCAAGGAGATGGACAAAATGAAGGTACGACTGCAGTTCCGCTCCCTTACCTTAAGGCTGACCGTAATCCTTCTGGTACTTACGCTCGTTCCGCTCGCTGCCCTGACGCAGGTGGTATCACGGCAAGTGAACCAGGTCATGATCGACCAGACGCTGCAGCAGTTCGACCGGCTGGCGCTACAGGAAGAACTGTTCCTCCAGCAGTACATCCGCGACCGCCAGAAAGAAGTAGCCATTATGGCCGAAAGCGCGGACATCAAGTCTCTGGATCCGAAGCGGGCCCACGACTATTTCAAGCGCTTCCTCGGGGCTACCGATGCCTATGAGACGCTCAACCTGATAGATACCAAGGGTACGGCTATCATCAACAGTAGTGGTACCAACGGCCTCAACTTTGCCGACCGCCCCCATTTCAAACAGGCCCTGCAGGGAAAAGCCGGTCTCAACGACATGGTGATGTCTAAAACCACCGGCTCTCCGGTGTTTGTGGTTTCGGCCCCGGTGAAAAATGACCAAGGACAGGTCGTCGCCGTGGTCTCCGGCACCGTCACAACCGGGGTGCTGCAGCAAAGCCTGCTGAATAACCGGCTCGGTGCGACGGGGAAAGCCTTCCTGGTCAACAAGGGCGGGTACTACCTGACCCTGCCGCCCGGAAAAGCCACCAGTGTCATCCTCAAAGAGAAGCTCGCAGGCAGCGTGAGCGAAAAGATCGAGCAGGGGCAGGAGGGTGCCGGGCTTTATACCGACGACAGCGGCAAGCAGGTGCTGGGCGCCTACCGCACAGTGCAGCACGACCTGGGTTGGTACCTGGTGATGGAACAGGACAGGGACGAAGCCCTCAGCCACAACCAGGCCCTGACCCGTTTCCTTTGGGGGACCACCATCTTTGTCAGCCTGCTGGTCGCGCTGGTGGCCGTTGCCGTTTCGCGCCGCATTGTCCGGCCCATCGGGGGACTGGTGCGCGGGGCCGAGCAGATTGCGGCCGGGGACCTCACTGCTACGGTTGCGGCTAAGTCCCAGGACGAGATCGGGCGCTTGGCACAAGCGTTCGCCGGCATGAGCACCTCGCTCAAGGAGCTCATTCGCAAAGTGGCGGATACCGCCCAGAATGTGGCGGCGTCTTCGGAGGAGTTGAGCGCTTCCACCGCCGATGCCGAGAAGGCGGTGCAGCAGGTGGCGGCTACCACCCAGGATATGGCTCAGAGCACTAGTGACCAGGCCGCCGCAGCGCAAAAAGCGGCGGGGATGGTTAGCGAGATCGCCGGCGCCATAACCAGTGCGCGCGAGCAAATCGAAAAGCTTGCCCGCAGCGCCGACCAGCTGCGGGGCCTGGCCGACCAGGGGACCAAGACCATTGCAGCCCAAAGCGAGAAGATGCGCGAGAACGCCGACTCAGCCGAGCGGGTGGCCGAGGCCGTCCACCAGCTGGCGAGCCAGGCCCAGGACGTGGGCCAGATCCTCGCCACCATCGCCAGCATAGCGGAGCAAACCAACCTTTTAGCCCTCAACGCAGCCATCGAAGCGGCCCGGGCGGGGGAAGCCGGCCGCGGCTTCGCCGTGGTGGCCGAAGAGGTCCGCAAGCTGGCCGAGGGCTCCAGCCAGGCCACCGAAGAGATCGGCCGGATTGTGCAAAACATCCAGGCTGGTGCCGAGGCGGCAGTGGCGGAGATGGACCGGGCGAAAGACATCGTTGTTGCCCAAGACGCGGCCACCCGCGACAGCAGCCAGGCCTTCCACGCCATCGCGGCGGCGGTGAACCAGATGGACGAGAGTATTAAACAGGTTGCGATCTTTGCCGAGCAGGTGGAGGGCAACGCCAAGAGCATTACCGAGACGGTGGAGTCCATCTCCAGCGCCGCCCAGGAGAACGCAGCGGCCACCGAAGAGTTGGCGGCCAGCAGTGAGGAACAAAACGCCAGCATGGAGCAGATAGCAGGCGCGGCTGAGGCCCTGGCGGGGCTTGCTCAGGAACTGCAGGCGGCGGTGGCGCGGTTTAAGCTGTAACTCAGGCTGCCAGAGACCGGCTGTGCCGGCGCGGGAGAGCTACAAGAAAAGAGGGTGGGCACAAAACCCACCCTCTTTTGCTTTGCGTGTACGGAAACTGTAGCCTTAGTACCCGGCGGCCAGGGCGGCATCGATGCGGGGCCGGTCGAAACCGATGATGATCTCCCCGTTGATGTCCAGCACCGGTACGCCCTGCTGGCCGGATTTGCGGATCATCTCCATGGCGGCGGCGTAATCGCGGCTGACATCGACGTCCGTAAAGGGAATGTTGCGCTCGGCGAGGTAGCGCTTGGCGGCCCGGCAGTACGGGCAGGTCGGCGTGCTGTAAACAGTCACTGACATGTGAATTCTCCTCCTTTTCACTGTCGAGTTATCTTGCTTTTTAATACCCCCCATACCCTAAGGGGGGTATCATCAAGTCACATTTTACTCCTGCCTGGTGCAGTTGTCAAGGGTATTTGTTAAGCTCACCACTCCAGCCCAGCCGGGGAGGTGTCCTGCGGGCGGGCGTGCGCCGCTGGCACCATACCCTGCGCGGCCGCATATCCTGGTAGAGAAATCGGATCCAGCAACAAATAAGGAGGCTGCTGGTATGCCTGAAGATGCTAAGGCGCAGACCCTGCAGCAGCTACAGCTGGCGCGGGCTTATGTGCCCTTTCAAATCTTTACCACGCGCCTGGAGCCCCTGGAGGGTTTGCGGCGCGGTACTATCTTTCCTGAGCTTTACATGCCCTATCGCCCCCGGGAGAGGGGGAGTGCCGAATGATGCTTGAGCAGACGCAGATGTTGGTGCAGATCATGGCCCTGGAGTTCACGGCCGTGGATTTTAACCTCTACCTCGATACGCACCCCGACGACCAACGCGCGCTCATGGACTACAACAGCGTCGTACAGGAACTCGCCGTCCTGAAGGACCAGTACCAGCGGCGCTTCGGCCCGCTGACCAACTTCGGTTACGCGTCCAGCCAGTACCCCTGGGCCTGGGTGACGGAGCCCTGGCCGTGGGAAGTGGCGTTCTAAGGCGCCGCACCCGTTAAGGAGGAATAAGCGCATGTGGGTGTATGAAAAAAAGCTAGAGTACCCGGCCCGGGTGAGCGGCCCGAACCCGCGCCTGGCGAAGGATATTATCACGCAGTATGGCGGACCCGACGGAGAATTGGCGGCCTCGCTGCGCTACCTGACGCAGCGCTACAGCATGCCGCTGGGCCAGGCCAAGGCGGTGCTCACCGATATCGGCACGGAAGAGCTGGCGCACATGGAGATTGTCGCCACCTTGGTCTACAACCTCATCCGCGATGCCAGCATTCAAGAGATCCGCGCTGCGGGCATGGATGATTACTATGCCGACCATGACAAGGCCCTGTACTTTGTCAATGCCGCCGGCGCCCCCTGGACGGCGAGTTACATTCAGTCCAAGGGTGACCCGGTGACCGACCTGCACGAGGACATGGCGGCGGAGCAGAAGGCCCGCTCCACCTACGAGTACCTGATCCAGCTGTCCGACGACCCGCTGGTCACCGAGACCCTGAGCTTCCTGCGCGAGCGCGAAGTGGTGCACTACCAGCGCTTTGGCGAGATGCTGCAACTGGTGTATCAGTGGCAGGGCAGCCGTCACATCTTCTAATCGGTCGCACTAGGAGCAATTACCTCAATTGTACAAGAATGTATACAAACTGCCGGTACGCCGGCAGTTTCTTTTTGGGCGGGACTGGAACTTTTCCCCTCGCCTCGTCGTCTATCGAGGTGAAACCGGCAAAGCAGCCCGTAACCCGAAGGTGCAGCTGTAGGGTAAAAGAAAGGAGGAATTCGCCTCTGGCCTACCGCCCGGAAAGGCTGTGGAAGACGAAGGAAAACATAAGAAAAAGGAGGAAGACTGCATGGCACGCAGGTTGCTTGCCATACTTATCAGCGCCATTGTTATATTGACGACGGTTGCCCCGGCGTTCGCCGCGCCGGCGCCGAAGGTGAGCCTGGAGGAGGCGGTGGCGGCGGCTAAAACTGCCTTCACCATCCCGCCTGCCTTTACCGAGTTCAGCTCCAGTTTTTCCAGCTACGGGGGCCGGCCGCGCTGGGAGCTCAGGTGGAACGCTCCATCGGGCAGTGCCACTCCCGGCAGCATGAACGTTGCAGTGGACGCTACCACCAAAGACATCCTGGAGATGCACACCTGGCAAGAGGACCGCGAGCCCAGAGCGCCCCTCCCCAAGCACAGCCGGGCCGAGGCGGAGAAGGTGGCCCGGGAGTTCGCTAAGAAGCTCCAGCCCCGCTTTGCCGAAACCCGGCCGGCACCGGAGCCGGATACTTCGCCGTACTGGGGGGGCTGGGTGGGCCAGTATACCTTCGTCTTTGAGCGCGTGGTGAACGGCGTACCCTTTGCCCAGAACGGGATCAGGGTCGAGGTGAACGCCAACACCCTCCAAGTGGTGGACTATTCCTTCAATTGGGACTATGAGCAGGAGTTTCCGGCGCCGGACAAGGCCATCGCTGTAGCCAAAGCGCAGGCAGCCCTTCTGGGTAAGGCGGCACCACGCCTGGTGTACTTCCGCCCCTCCGGCGACGGGGAGCAAGAACGGCCGGTCCTGCTCGTTTATGACGCCCCGTACGCCGGCCGCTACGGGGTGGACGCCTTAAGCGGCGAGGTCATCTCACTCGAGCCCTACTACTACCCCATGGGTAAGGGCGACCTGGGCGGGGGCGAGCCGCAGCGCGCGGCCAGCTATGTTAAGGAGGTGCCCCTCACCCCGGCGGAGCAGGCCGAGGTAAAAGAACTGGCCGGTTTCCTCTCCCAGGAAGAAGCCCTGGCCAAGGCGCAGGCCGCCGTTCAGGTGCCGGCCGGCTTTAAGTTTGAGAGCGCTTCCCTCAATAAGAACTGGGAGTACCCCAGCCAAAGACAGTGGACCTTCAGCTGGACACTGGCCCCCAAAGATCCGGACACTAAGAACGGGCACCTCAACGTAAGCGTTGACGCCCGCACCGGTGAGCTCGTCTCCTTCAGCCGTTACATCTTTGACCCGGCGCAGCAGAAAAAAGAGCCGGTGGTCAAGTATAGTGAAGAGCAGGCGAAAAAACTCGCCGCCGCCTTCATCGCCGGGCTCCAGCCTGAGCGTTTTGCGGCCTGTCAAGAGGAACCCAAGGAGCCCCCGGTGCCCCTCCCGGTGGTAAAGAAGCTCCCCGAGCCCCGCTCCTACTCTTTCCAGTGGGCGCGCAGCGTGAACGGCATCCCCTTCCCGCAGCAGGGCTTTGGGGTTACGGTAGACGCCGCTTCCGGCGAGATAACCTCCTACCGCATGACCTGGGCCGACCTCAGCTTCCCGGCGCCGGAGGGGCTCATCGGGCAGGCTGAGGCCAATGAAGCCCTCCTGGCCCAGAGCCCGCTTACGCTGGAATATGTAACAGTTCCCGTCCCGGATCTGCGGCCGGGCGCGGATAAGGCGCCGGTACGCCTGGTGTACCGCCAGCGCGGCGCGGGGGACGCCCGCCGCTTCGACGCGAAGACCGGTGTAGCGCTGGACTGGAACGGCAACCCCCTGCGGAAGGAAAAGCCGGCCGCCTTCAACGACATCGCCGGCCACCCGGCGGAGGGCGATATCGAGCTTTTGGCCGAACGGCAGATTGTCACCGGCACGCCCGACGGTAAGTTCCACCCGGACGAGTCCAGCACCCAGGCCGCCTACCTGGTGATGCTGCTTCGGGCCACAGGGTTTCAGCCGCGCGAGCAGGAGGCGGACGGGACGTGGTACGAACCTTACGAACGGGAAGCGCGCCGCCGCGGCCTCCTCAAGGAAGGGGAAACCTTCACCGCCGCCCGGACCTTAACCCGTGAGCAGACCGCCGTCTGGACGGTACGAGCTTTGAACCAGGACCGCGTGGCTTCCCTGCGCGGCATCTGGCAGGTGCCGGCCAAGGACGCCGCGGCCATCAAGTACCCGGGCCACGTCGCCCTCTACCTGGGCCAGGACCTGGACCCCGACCGGCAGGAGCTCTTCCGCCCCGCCGCTTCGCTCACCCGCGCCCAGGCCGCCCAGGGCATCGTGCGCTTCCTGCGCCTGCCGCGCTCGTAAAGTCCCCAGCCTTACAGCAAAAGCCCGGGGTCCCGCTCAGTGGGCTCCCCGGGCTCCTTTGCGCCGTCGCGCTCTACCAGCCCTTGACTGTTTCCAGCACCTCGTCCGGCACCCGGCCGGCGGTGACGTCGGCCAGGGCCTCCTCGATGATGTTGAGGCCACGTTCCAGCTCGGCGTCGGTAATGACGAGCGGCGGCTGGATTCTGAGCACTGAGTTGCTGAAGAAAGAGAGGAGCAGCCCCTTCTCCCAGGCGCGGTAGCACACCTTGGCCGCCTCCTTATAGGCGCGCTCGCGCGTCGCCCGGCTGGTTACCAGGTCCACCCCGATGGAAAGACCCCGGCCGCGCACGTCGCCGATGAGCTCATAGCGCCCGGCCAGCTCTCGGAAGCGGGCCATGGCCTGCTCCCCGAGGGTGCGGGAGCGCTCCACCAGGTTCTCCTCCTCAATGACCTCAATGGTGGCCAGCGCGGCGGCGCAGGAGACGGGGTTACCGCCCATGGTGAAAAGGTGCGCCGGCGCTTCCCAGGCCTGCATGATCTCTTTTCTTGCCACCAGGGCCGAAAGCGGCATGCCGGAGGCGATGGCCTTCCCCAGGATGAGGATATCCGGCTCGACGTCAAAGTGTTCGATGCCGAACCAGCGCCCGGTGCGCCCGAATCCCTGCTGCACCTCTTCGGAAACGAAAAGGATGCCGTGCTCGCGGCAGAGTTTAACCAGCCCCTTAACATACTCGACCGGCGGCACCACAATCCCGGCGTCGCCCTGGATGGGCTCCATGATCACGGCGGCCACTTCGTCAGGCGGGATGTAGTTGGCGAAGGCAAAGCGCACGTACTCCAGGCATTCCAGACTGCAGCTTCCGTGCTGCTGCCCGAAGGGACAGCGGTAGCAATCCGGGTAGGGGATGTGCTCCACCTCGGGAAGGAGCGGGCCGATTTTGCGGCGCATGTTGAGGCTTACCGCCGAGAGGGTGATGGAGCCGTAAGTCGAGCCGTGATAAGAGCGGATGAAGGAGATGATCTTGGGCCGGCCGGTGTAGGCGCGGGCCAGCTTAATGGCCCCGTCGTTGGCGTCGGAGCCGGAAAGGCCGAAGGCCACCTGCTTGGGAAAATCCCCGGGTGTGATGCGCACCAGGGCCTGGGCCAGGTGCACCAGCGGTTCGTGGTACATATAGGCCGGGGTGTAGTGGATGAACCGGGCCGCCTGTTCCTGTACGGCCTTTACCACCTTGGGATGGGCGTGCCCGGTGTTTAAGGCGGCGGCGCTGGCGAGAAAGTCGAGATACTCGTTCCCGTCGGCGTCCACCACGGTGGAGCCGTGTCCGCTTCGTACCGCCAGGGGATAGTAGGGCATACGGGAGGCCGGGGAGAGCACCTCCTTGTCTGCGGCCACGATGGCCAGGCATTTTTCCAGGTTCCGCACGGGGGCCACCTTCCTTCCAGCAGGGTTTTGTTAATCCTTCTTTATTCGCTGCCCGGGTGGCAATTCCTGCTCTTCGAGTTCGTAGACCCAGGCGATCACAGCGGCCACCACCTGGTACAGCTCGGGCGGGATCTCCTCGTCGATGTCGAGCCCCGCTAGGGCCAAGGCGAGCGCAGCGTCGTGGTAGATGGGCACCCCGGCGGCGCGGGCGCGCTCCAGGATGCGCTCGGCCACGCTGCCCCGGCCGCCCGCCACCAAGCGCGGCGCGTTGTCGCACGTCGGGTTGTAGGCCAGGGCCGCCGCGGCCTGTTTGGTCTTCTCGTTCATCGCCTCACCTCCACGATGGCACTGCTTGGGGTGGCCCGCAGAGTTTTTTTAATTCTTAGCGCATAACGTGCCGCCCCCGGCGAACCGAGGTTGTCGCCCCCAGCTGACCACGCCGTAGGTTAATGTGGGCAGACAAAACGGCTGAGCGTAGGGGGAGAGGTCTAAACAGAAACGTCAATTCCGGAGTATGTAAGGCTTTCTGCCGGGGCCAAGAAGTCCAGGATGGAGTGCACCGCACGCTGGCCCACGCGCAAGGCGGCCAGGGTGAAGCCGAGGCCCTCGAGGCGTGCGGCCAGGCCTACCTGGGCCGCCTGGGCCAGGGCCGGCAGGGCCGGGTCAGCCGCGCTCACGCGGGCGGCGATATTCTTTCCGGTCAGGGTAAGTTCTACCCAGACCTCCCCCCAGCGTTCGGTGGCCACGCGTACCACCAGCCGCTTGGGTCCGGCGCCGTCGCCGGGGGAAGCGCGCCCTTCCCGCACCAGGTATACCTCGCCCTCCCCCCGGCCGGCCTGGAAGGACAAAAAGCGCACCACCTCCCGGCCGGGAAGGAGCGGCAGCGCCTGATTGAGCGCGGCCTGGCCCTCCGGAGCGGCGTCCGGGCGGCGCAGAAGGTACGGCAGGGCCTCGGCCAGCTCCTTGGGCTTGCCGGCCAGGTTCAAGGTCTCCAGCCAGGCGCGCGCCGCAAAAAAGAAAGGCTTCGCCTCCGGCGGCAGGTCCCGCGCTTCGGCCAGGAGCGCCCGCGCCGGCTCCGGCGAAAGCGGCAGGCGCCACCGCACCAGGGCGCGCACCAGCGCCGCACTTTCCTTGCCGGCCGGGAGCCCCAGCTCAGCGGCCAGGTCCGCGGGCGGCCGCGCCCCGGCGCCGGGTTCCGTAAGGAGCTTCAGCTTAATCAGACCCGGCGCCGCCGCTTCCACCCGCACCCAGAAACTCCCCGGCTCCGGCGGCAGCTGCCCGCGGGCGGTGAAGGACCGGCCGGCCAGGCGCACCCTGGCCTCGCCGGCGACAAGGGAGAGCACCTCCATAAGGAGCACCCGCCCCGGCTGCAGCGCCGGCGCACTACCCCCAATGGAGCCTACCGGTACCCCCGCTGCTGCTCCGGCTGCCGGCCCACCGGCCCCCGCCGTCGTTCCTGCCGGTGCGCTGGGTCCTGCAGCCGTCGCTGCCTCGGCCCCCGCCGCCCCCGGCCCCGCTCCAGCTGATGTCCCCGCTCCCTGCCCCGGCAGCACCTGCTGTAGCGCCAGTTCCATGCCCACCACCTCTTACAGAATCTATCGGCACGGCCCCCGGTGACACTAAGCCCCCGGCCGAGGCGAAAGGGCCGGGGGCGGGCGCAAAGATGGCTGCTGCAGGCCGGCCGGAGGCTAGGCCGTCTCCTCCGCCTCAGAGGCGATGAGTGCGGCACCAACGGCGGCGCTGATCTGGGGCTCGGGCGGCACCAGCACTTCCACGCCCAGTTCAGTTGCAATCGCTCTGCGCAGGCCGGCGTTTTTCGCGGCGCCACCCGTGAGGACTACAGGCGAAGTCACCGGCGCCTTCACCATGCTCCGCACCCGCCGGGCCACCGCCCGGTGCAGGCCGGTGATGATCTTCTCTTTGGCCACGCCCTGGGCGAGAAGACTCACCACTTCGGATTCCGCGAACACGGTGCACATGCTGCTGATGGTCGCGCCGCCGTCCGGGCCGGCGGCCTGCCCCAGCTCAGCCACGGTAAGCCCCAGGGAGGTGGCCATCACTTCTAGAAAGCGGCCGGTGCCCGCTGCACACCTGTCGTTCATCACGAAGTCGACTACACGGCCGTCGCCGTCGGTGGTGATCACCTTGGTGTCTTGGCCGCCGATGTCGATGATAGTGCCGCCGCGCCCGGTAAGGTAGTGAATGCCCCGTGCCTGGCACGTTATCTCGGTCACGGTACGGTCGGCGTCCGGCAAAATACCGCGCCCGTAACCCGTGGCCACAATACAGGCGACATCGCTGCGGGCAAAACCGCTCCGGCTCAGGGCTTCCGCCAGCACGCACGCCCCGGCCTCCCGGGGATTCCAGCCCGTAGGCCGGACGGCATAGGCCTTGAGCCGGCCGTCGAAGAGCACGGCTTTCGCCGAGGTGGACCCGACATCGACTCCTGCTGTAAGCAACCGCTCGTCACCCCACGCGTGCCGGAACTACGCCTTTTGCCCGGCGATCATTTCCAGGAAGGCCTCGATCCGCGTCTTCAGCTGGCCGCTGTCTTCTGCGCTGTAGTCGCTCTCCAGGCGCAGCACCGGGATCCCTTCTCCCTGGAGCGCCTTTTCCACCCTGCGCCCTTCCAGGGCGAACGGCTGGCAGAACTGGAGGGAGAAGTAAATCACGCCGTCGGCTTTGGTTTCCCGAGCCAGGCGCAGCACGTCTGTGAGCCGTTCGCTGTTCGGCGTGAAGCAGGCGCAGTTTACCTTGGTGAAGCGCTGAGCGATATTCCTCAGCTGTTCGTCCACCGTCCGGCCGTCTTCCGCCACCATGCCGGCAAAGTAGCGCGTGCCGGTGCAGGTCTCTTCCGCGACAATTACGGCTCCGGCTGTTTCGACCAGGTGGTGCAGCTTCCAGAAAGGTAGAGCCATGGGGGTGCCCGACACAAGAATGCGCGGTGCTCCCTGTGGGGCCGCGCCTTCGCCTTTGGCGACGCGTACCTCCAGCTCATCGCACAGGCTGTTCAGCTCCCGCGTAAAGCGCTCCGGGTCGTCGAAGAAGGCCAGCTGGGTGATGAGGAGCGCGTCCCGGCCGCTGATGGGCGCCGGGTCGGCCCGGCGCGTGTGGTAGAGGCGCTCCAGGGCCGCCCGCCGGGCGTTGGCTGATTTAATCCCCCGCGCGATCCGCTCGGCGTCCAAGGTTACGCCGGAGCGGCGTTCAACCTCGTCCTTGATCCGCCGCACTTCGCTCTCCCAGAGCGCTCCATCGACTGCTTCCTTGCGCTGAGGCAGTTCCATCACCAGGGTCGGAACATATTCATTCAGGATTTCCCAGGTCTTCTTCTTGCCGTCGCAGGTGGTCTCGCCGATCAAGAAATCAACGGCTTGAAAGAAGGGACAGATGCGCTCCAGCTTGAAGCCCACCAGCGATTTGATCAGCGGGCAGAGGTTGCGCGTGAGGACCTGTTCCCCGGCGGGTACGGTAAACTGGGCGCCACCGCAGAGCCCGACGCTGACGCCGCCGGCTGCCAGAACAAGCTCTTCCGGAGCGTAGACACAAAAGGTACCGACCACCGGGTGACCGGCTTTTTTCTCTTCCAGGATTTCCTTGACGCGCCGGCTGTGGGCTTCACGCAGGAGGTTGTCGAAGTAAGCCATGCCTGCCGGGCGGTTGGGCTGCTGTAAAAAAACCTCACCGAAGGCTCCCGGCAGGGCGCTGAGAAACGCATCGTGTTTTTCCACGTCCATGCCCAGCCCGCGCCACATTTCATGATACTCGTCCGCCACTTTAGCCAGCCCCTTTCGCAACAAGTTCTCGGTGGCCGAACCCTAGCCCCCATAACCATTTTAGGCGATGGGCACCGGCTCCTCCAAATAGAGTTTCTTATGCCTACGTCTCCCACGGGACCAATAAGCCCCGCTTATTCCGGCCCGGCCCAGGCGCACCGCGGCAGGCGCGTACCGGTTCAACGGCTCAATAAGGCGGCGCGCAGTGACCGAGGCCTGGGAGTACAATCTGCCGCGCGTCAAGCGTCAGCTTTAGCCCTACGGGAGAATTGCCTGGACAGGGCGGAAGAATTCCTGCGCTTGGCCGCCGAGGCACGAAAGGGGGCAGCTCGTAAACGGGTACAGGCCTTGGCTGCCTACATACTCAGCAACTGGGATGGCATCCAAGCAACTCCTCGATGGCCCCGGCCTGGGCACCATCGAAGGCCGGGCGCCACCGTGCGGGAACAAGTTCTGCTTTTGTTGCGCTCGCTGCCGCAGGCAGAGCCGGGATAAAAAAGGGGCGCCCCTTGGAGCCGTTACTTGGAGGCGCCCTCCTCGTATTTTAAGGCCTCAACATCTTCAATTGTTAAGAGGCTTCCCGATAAACACTCCTGAAGAAACGGCAGTATTTTTTCAATGTACGGCTCGGTGTCCACGATTTCAACCAGGATCGGCAGATCTGAGGAAAGCGCTAATAAGCGCGCCGAATGGATGCGGCTCGTAGCCCCGAAGCCCTCGATTCCTCGGTATACGGTAGCCCCGGCCAGCCCCAGCTCCCGAGCTTTTTTGACGATCCAATGGTAAAGAGGCTGCCCTTGATAGTGGTCTGATTCGCCCAGATAAATTCGCAGACGCTTCGCTAATCCGGGTTTCAAGTATGATCCCTCCCCTTGACCTGGCTTTCGCTCAAATGCCGGATACGAACTTGGCCAGCACGCCGCCGAAAAAGGCGCCCAGAAGGCCCAGGATAACCGTAATGATTACGTTGAGCGTGGCGTTAAGGAAGAGCCCCTCTTGGATAAGAAGGAAGGTTTCGAGGGCAAACGTGGAAAAGGTGGTAAAGGCACCCAGAAAGCCGACCGTAAGCCCGTTTCGCCAGACAGGATTGAGGCTCGATTCCAGGCTCAGAACGTACACGAAACCCAAGACAAAGGCGCCGCTTACGTTAATGACTAAGGTGCCGATTGGGAACCCGTCACCAAACAGGTTTTGTATCCAAAGCGACAAGAAATACCGCGCAAGTGCTCCCAAAGAGCCACCTAGAGCAATTCCCAGTATTACGTCTAACGCCATGTGTGCAACCTCGCATTTCTAGTGGTATTAAAGCTGTCATTGGTTTTAAGTGTATTCTTTCGGCCCTCAAGTGCAAGTTTGGCCGACAGCGGATAGATGCATACCTTTTGCCTTGGATTGAAGCTGCCGCCCGCGAGCTTTTCCAAGGCTTCTGCCAACTGCCTTTCCGCCTCGGCCTTCTGCTGCCCACGCGCAACTTCTCGCGCTTCTTTTAGGTACTCTTCTAAAGCTGCATAAGTTGTCTCTTACCGGCTGAAGTGCACTTTTTTCCGCTCCTTTGCACTCAAGTAAAGATTAAGCCCCTATTGGGCACGCGCCCAATAGGGGCCATCACGCTCTTCGCGATTAAGCGGGCTCCATCGCTGCTCTTTATTTTACCCGACACCGCATGCTAACGCAAGCTCCAAGCCGGGGTCGGCGAGCAACCCGTATCTCCTTGCGCACCTCACGGCAGGGCAAACCGTTGGTAGGCCGGCCCCTTGTGTAAGCGACTCCGTCTAGAGTATAAATATAAGTGACGGTGAGAAACCATGTCCGCAGCGTCAGGACAGTGCCGAGCCGGCAGGCGGGGGTGGTGTGGAGATGGCGAAGGTGGCTTGGTACGCGCTGGGCGGTTCCGGTGTCGTACTTGCCTGCCGGGAGTTTCCCCGCTCCGCCACCTCTTGCAGAGACGGCCGATCTCAGGTATAATAATCAGTGTCTGCGGCAAGTAAAATCGGCCGATGTAGCTCAGTGGTAGAGCAGCGCATTCGTAATGCGCGGGTCGAGGGTTCAAATCCCCCCATCGGCTCCAGTAATGACAAGGGCTTCAGGGTTCAGGACTTGCTGCGGTAAAGCAGGATTACTGCAATAGTACTGCAGTAGCCTTAGCGGCGTGTGTCCCTGGCCCTGAGTGGGAATAAAAAAACCCACAGGAAAGTGGCGTTTCCTGCGGGTTGGATAGTGGTTCCTGGCAGCTGCTTCCTTTCGGCTTTTGACCGAAAGGAAGTTTCTTTTAGCAGGCGGTCCGGCCGGTCCACCTCCGGCTGTCTGCGCCGAACCTCCAGGCCCTCTTGTAACTCTTTAAGTACGGCTCTGAGGAGCCTGGCGTTACCCGCGTAGGTACCATTGCCAGGCAGGGGAGGAAGAAGGATCACAACTGGAACGCCGGGGAGTTTTTTCGTAAGCGAAAGCTTCCCTGGCACCACGAACACGCCGGGTCGATACCAGAGGAGCGGGTGGACGCCGTGACTTACGTCGAAGTTCACTTAACCGGGAGCCTCGCATAGTGTCTATCCTTTCTTGCCAGATAGGAGGCCAGATTGAAAGCATGGTCGCCGATTCTCTCCAGGTTGGTTATTATACTCAGGAATATAAATCCAGAATTGGGGTTGCATGTACCATCGTTCAGCCGCTTGATGTGATCGTTCCGCAGCTTCTTGTCCATCTCGTCGATAAGATCCTCGTGTTGGATAACTTGGTTTGCAAGGTCGTGGTCAAGTTCCGTAAAGGCCTTGACGGCGTCAGAAAAACTCTGCTCCACTAAGGTGGCCATCTCCCGAAGTTCATTTACAGCCTTATTGCTGAACGGTAAAGCATTTTCCTGCCGGTCTTCAGCCAGCTCCAGCAGGTTAATGTCGTGGTCGCCGACTCGCTCCATGTCGTTTATCGCATTTATCATGTCGGCCACCTGACCGGCTTGGGCCGAAAGGAGCGGCTTTTGGGAAAGAAGAGCCAGAAACCGGGAAGTTTCCTTGGCAAGCTCATTGATTACAGCTTCCTTCTCCCGGAGCGAGGGGCCCTTTCTTTCATTGAAGCGGATGACCAGCTCCATGGCATCTATCAAATTAGCCAGAGCAAGTTGCCCCATGCGCCCTATTTCCTTTCGCGCCTGAGAGAGGGCTATTGAGGGACTTTCCAGGAGGCGGTCATCTATGTATTTCGCACCTCTTTCCATAATCTCTGTTCGACCTGGCACCAGCGTTGTAACCAGCTTGACCAGTAAGGCGGCGAAAGGCAGCTGGATGGCAGTGTTAATCACGTTGAAAAAGGTGTGGGCGTTGGCAATCTGCCGCATCGGATCTACGGATATCCACTGAACTACTGCCTGATACAGGGGGAGAACAGTAATAAAAATCATTGTACCAACTGTGTTAAACATCAGGTGAATCATAGCTGCCCGTCGGGCTGTTATGTTGGTACCTATGCTGGAAAGTAAGGCCGTAACGCAAGTACCGATGTTATCGCCACAGAGAATTGGAAGAGCTGCTGATATGGGGACTATCCCTTGGCCGGCCAGCGCCTGGAGGATACCGATTGTGGCACTGCTGCTTTGGACCACTGCTGTAGTGGCAAAGCCGACCAGGACACCCAAGATCGGATTCCTGCCGAAACCGGCGATAAACTGGACGAAAGCCTCGCTCTTGGCCAGAGGTTTCACGGCCACCTCCATTACCTGCATACCGTAAAACAATAATCCAAATCCCAGGATGAACTGCCCCACGAACCTGAGGTTTTTCTTTCTGGCGAACAGGTGCATGGCCGTGCCCACGCCTATTGCCGGTAGAGCCACCTTGGTGAGCTTAAAAGCGATGAGCTGAGCGGTGACGGTGGTGCCGATGTTGGCACCCATTATTACTCCGACTGCCTGCATAAGGTTCATCAGTCCGGCGTTTACCAAGCCCACCACCATCACAGTGGTGGCGGAGCTGCTCTGAAGGACCCCGGTGACCAAGGTGCCGAGAAGGACGGCCCGAATCCGGTTTCTGGTGAGGACTTCCAGCCAACGCCTTAACTTCCCGCCGGCAGACCTCTCCAGTCCTTCGCCCATCAGCTTCATGCCGTAGATAAAAAGGCCCAGTCCCCCTAGGAGGGTAAAGAGCATTTCACTGGACACCAAATCATTCACTCCTGGCCGGTAGGATTGGCTCCCAAACTCTGGCAGGCGAAACCACTTACTTAATGACAAGTTCTCTACCAAGGGCCCAGATTCCTCTCCCATATCCAGGCAACAGGGTTTCCCGGACCCCGATCCGCACCTACCTCCAGTTGTGTTGATTAGTTTGAAGATATCATTCCCTGGAGGGGGATACGGATTTCGACTCCAGATAGAGGCATTGGAGTGCTCTGACCCTAGCTAGAATCCATACAGCAACCAGGCGGAAGGGGATGAGAATGAGCGGAGCGCTTTAACCTATGTTACTCTCTGGTAACACACAGGTACCGAGTTTATGAAGTTTGTTAATGTTGAGTTGCCTGAAATTGTCCCCCAGTTCATTCAAAGCGATGCTAGACAGGATTGATTCACCCTCGTGGCCAAACGGTGGATGTCCAAGGTCGTGCCCTAATGCTATCGCATTGGTCAATTCAGTGTTTAACCTAAGGCACTTCGAAATTGTGTAGCTAACAGAGGCAACATGATTGACATGTTCTATCCGTGCGCAGATGCGATCATTTCTTGTTGCGAAGAAAACCTGGGTTTTGTGTTTTAATCTCCGATAAGCACGGCAATGAAGAATCCTGTTGTAATCACGGGTAAAGGGCTGCGGGGATCGTCATCCCTCTCGTACAAGCTTCCATGCCTTTCGATTGCTTGCAACCATTTTGAATTAGCGCAATTCATTTGAACCTCGGCGAACGCTCCCTGTCCCATATACGGTCTATGCCCTCCCTCATTAGCTGATTCTTAGTAAAGGCCGATTCGAATACCAAGCTGCATAATTGCATGAAAGCAAGTTATGGGAGAATAATTAGTCAACCAAACCCTTGATCGTCCCCGGACGAGTAACACCTCCACTTGCCCGACAGGAACCGTCTGTTACGGCGGTTGGGTGCGGGAAGAGACTGTACTTCTTGTCACTCATCAAAGTAATCTAAATCTACTCGCTTCACCACATAGCGTGACACCTCTGTAACCCCTACATTGTGGTCAATCATAAGCTCTGCTAATTGTTCCCCATCTATGAGGACAATCTTCTTACCAACTTTCTTGGCGTAGTCTCTAGCCTCCGTTGAAAACTGTGAAGTTGTAATCATTACACCTTTACTAGCTCGTTCGCCTTCCAAGCTTCCGGTGAAGGCCTGAACAACCGGCCTTCCGACTGTACCCTCCCAGCGCTTTGCTTGTACGTATATTACGTCAAGCCCCAGCTTATCTTCCTTGATAATCCCGTCAATACCACCGTCTCCGCTTCTCCCTATAGCCTGCCCTGCATCTCTTCTCGAACCTCCATATCCCATAGCCACTAACAAGTCAACGACCAGTCTTTCGAAAAAAGCTGGTGAACAGGACTTGACACGCTCTAATAGATCCTGCGCCAGCTCACGTCTTATGCTTTGGTAAGTTAAGTCAAGTGTTTCCTCAGGTGTTTCAACCGTTGCCTCCATTCTTCCCTCATGGTCGGCGGATTCAAGTGCCAAGGCACCATACCTAAACTCCAGGTACTCAGGAAACCGTTCCAGGTACTTACGATCAATAAGCGGAGGGTTTTCGGCTAAAACCTCAGTACCCCGTTGCGTTATTCTCAATCTCCCTCGTCCCACGCTTTCAATAAGGCGCGCTTTCGTTAGGTAGGTTCTAGCCCAAGCTACCCTGTTACGGAATTTGAGGCTCCCGCTGGGTAACAGCTCTTTTTTCTCACTCTCTTCCAAGTGAAACTCCTGGCTCAGTACTTCAACTAATTCGCCAAAAGCATGTTCTTGCCCATCCCTCAGGATCTTAAGGAGCGGTAGCATGAGAGATTGAAAACCTGGGATAGACATCCTATCACCCCTTCCTTGATCATGAAAGGTCAAAGAATGACCTCTAGTCCCACTGCGGGTATGTGCCTGGCAAGTTACATTCTCAGCGCCATCCTTGTAGCCTATTCCGGCCCTGTAAATCATAGAAATCCGTGCTGCCGGGCTTAGTGTCGGTGGTAGTGTCAAAGAAGCCAGAACATCTAGGCCCTGCTCTGCAATCAGTCCTCCTCAAATCCGTATTGGCTGAACTTAAGCGTGCGGCAGTTTTCGGTAACGGCACGAAAGACGTGCTCAGGAACTCCGTCTGGAACAGTCGCCTGAATCTCCAAGGTGATTTTCACCTGGGCATCGAGGAGCGAGGCCAGGTGTTGGATCACCTCTTCCGCTACCCGGCCGGCATCGCGGCCGACCCGGTTTACATCAAGGTTCACTGTTCCGTAGAAGCGCCGCAGCATCTTGGGCGCTGGCTCCGGCTCTGGAAGGCGGGGAACGAAGACGTCGTGATTATCGCCAGCCGGTAACCCAGCTTGGCTCTGGCCTGCTGCGTTTTCACCACTTGCTCGGTAAACCACCTGTGGTTTTTCCGCTTCTATTTGCCTCTGCTCTTCCTCATCGGCGGCAAATTGCCTTCCGGCTGCCTCCGGTTTTACCAAGAAGCCAGACTCATGGACTGAGACTGAGCCGGCTGGATTGCCCAAGTGCAGATCCAGGAACCTTCCCGCTTCGGTAACTCCAGCGGCGTAAGCAAAGAACTCTGTGGATGCGAGTCCTTCTTGGATGGTGTTCAAGAGTACCTGTACATCGCGCAAACGGGGTAGGTAACAGTATTGGGCCATATACTGCCACAGTCGTTTGATGGGGATGTAATCACTATCCCGCCAGAGCCATTTGTCCAGCTCCATCCTTAGGAGCGCAGGGCCCCACCTAGTGATAAGTTGTTCGTTGGAGCGGAGTTTTCTGGCTGCTTTAGAAACCCAGCTCTCTCCGCCGCCGGGAATCCGCACTGCCTCCCAGGTGATGGGGCCGACACCGTCTTGGGTGGGGACAAGCAACCAGGTGTAGGCCTCCTTGATTCGTAAATCTACGGTTTCATCACTGCGTTGCATACTTTCTTTGGCTTGTTTCCGCTGGTGGGCATCCAGGTTCAGAGCATCTTCATCTTCTACGATGGATTTCCAGGCCAGGTATTTACGGCTTTCGTTCACTAGGCTGGCATAACCATCAGCATCGGGAGAAACAAAGACGAGCATGTTACGGTAGAGCCTGGGAGAGGTGCCGCGGTGGATGAGGATATCTTCGGCGGCAACTATCGCCGGGCTTTTCTCATCGCCGGGCTTATGGGTGTACCCCGGACCCAAGACTACCAGCCGCGCCTCTTGATCATCCGGTACATCGAGGGAGCATGACGGGCAGGTATGAACGGCGGCGAAGTCGGCCCGTTCACGCACCCTTCTTAGCCGTGTCTCAAGTTCAAGGTCGATATCATCCTGGGTGACCTGTTGGGCACGTTCTTCCATAGTCCGGCGCAGGTTAGGCTGCAGGTCGTACCAGTAGCGTTGGTTGCTGCTGTAGAGATGGGTAAGCTTGTCACCCAGGTGTCCCAGCGCATCGTTGAACACCGCCACTTGTTCGCCCGGCTGAATGACACCCAGCCTTATGCGCACATCTTGAATTCCGCGCACGCGTTGCTCGCGCACGGAGGGCGCGCTGCCGAGAAAAATGGCCCGCGCCACCCGCCGGGCCGCCATCCAGCGGCCAAAGCGGGGGTTTTGCCTATCAATCTGGTACGGGAGAGAGCGAGGACCGTCTACGTTACTTTCTACTACTGCATTCCAACCCTCACGCAGGTAGCGGGTGAGTTCCTCGCGCACCGTGGTGTTGTCCAAGGAAATGGAACCCGGCATTATGAGGAGACTGGAATCCTGCCGCACCCACAGGTCATGGATTACCGCCGCCATCAGCCGTAGGACACCACGGGTCCTCTGGAAGCGTTCGAGCGTAGCCCAATCACCATACAAACGGTCAAACACTTCCGGGTGAATGGGGTAGCAGGCCTTTAATCGCTCGAAGTAGGACAGTTCCTTGGACTCGATGGGAAAGTCCGGTCCACCGTCGCGATACATCTCGCTAAAGGCGCGGCATACTTCCAACTGCCTGGACAGGTCCTGAACTGGGAGGAAAAGCCGCCGCCGCACAATCTCGAAGCCTTCCTCAGCCCCTACCGGCTTCCAAATCGCTTCCATACGGCCAAAGGTGTGCTCCAGCGCAGCCAGCGCAGCCTGTCCGGCTTCGCCTCCGATTTCAATGTTGGACTCAGGAATGGAGGCCACAATCAAGCTGTTCTTACTTGCCCGCGCGGCCTCCGTAAGTTCCTGAACAAAACTTAGGACGGCATCGAAAGTGCCGGCTACCAGCTTTTCGGAAGCACCGTACAGCTTTCGGGCGTACGCTACCAGCTCATCTATCAAGATCACGCACGGCCCGCAGGCATCTAAGAGTTCAGTGAGGGTCTCAGATCCTGGTGGGACGGAAGCCTTGTCTGCTTCTCGGACCAGCTCATACAGTTCCTGTTGGCCAGCCTGTTCCGCCAGCTGTGCGGCCATCTCGCCCCACAGGGTCCGGATGGTGATGCCGGGGAAGGTGGGCGGCCGGCGAACCTTAGAAGGGTTGAGGGCCGTACCCACCAGCACTGCCACTTTGGCCTTGGGCTGCTCGTCCACGTCTGCCTTCGCCAAGACGGCGCGCACGTTAGGGAGCTTGTCCACTGGAACCTTCCCACGTAGTAAGTGATAAAGGGCCAGCATGCTGTGGGTCTTGCCGCCGCCGAAGGCGGTCTTGAGTTGAATGACCGGTTCACCGCCGCACCCGGTGACCCGCCGCACGGCCTGAACCAAGAGGCCCTCCATGCCTTCGGTAATATACGTGCGGCCGAAGAACTCCACCGGATCCTGGTACTCTACCTGGGCAGTTCCCCGCACTACTTGAGCCAAGTCGGCGGCAAACTCGGCCTGTTGGTAACGGCCTTGCGCTACGTCCGGGTGCGGTTCCACCACGAGTCGCCAGGGTGGTAAACCGACGCGCGGTGAAAGAGGCAAAACGTCCGTTGACCTCTGGTCAAGAGGAACATCGCTGCTTCTCTTGTCATTCGTGACTACAGTGGAAGGGCCCACCGTACCGTAGCGAATCTGGCGCGCCAAAGCCCGGATGGCCTCGGTGGACTCGGCATCAATTTTTTCCACCAGGCGTGCCATGGTGTCCAGCGCGCGCCAGGCATCCTCGTCCGACACCGCACCGCTGCCTTTATGCGCCCACTTGTTGCGTGTGGTGATGAGTTCTTTCACCCAGTTGCGGTGCTCCCGGCTCAGCTCAACGCGGAAGACATCGTTCCAGTGCAGGTCGATGAGAATTAAACAACGCAGGCTATCCAAAGAATCCACCAAGACGCCCCAGTCACCGAGATCAGGCAGGTTACGTCGTTGGTTGTCCGAGAGTACTTCGAGTACTCCCCGGCGCCACCAGTCCGTACGGAAATGTGTCTCCAGTTGCTGGCAGACGTAGGGTGCGAGAATTTCCGTTAATATCTCGAAACCTTTGGTGATAAGTTGGTAGTTGTCGGCCACTCTACTCCCCCTCCTCGGCAAGAAAACCTAACTGTACCGTTGGTGCGGCGGCGATCGCCGCCGCCTTTTCCTGGATTGCCGGCCAAGAAACCACCAGGGTGTTGTAGGCCAGTGCTTCTTCCGTCCAGCCGTGGCGTTCTGCTGTGGTGTAGAGGCGGTAGGCCAGCGCCTTGCAGGCTTCGCTTCGTGCGGTGCCTAGGTCCAGGCTTAGCCTCGCCGTCTTCTCCTCGCCACCGGCCTGGAGGCGGCGCACCAAGTGCTGGGTACAAAGCCAGACGCTCAAGCCATGGTGCAGCGTCGGCTTCCAGGCCGGATCGAGTCCTGCGCGGGGAAGCAAAGACACTTTTCCCTTGGCTGCCTGGAGCACTCCCTGCTCCACCAATCGGTCTACGGTAGTATTCTTGGCCCGTGCCAGCACGTCCGCCTCGCCATACGGGGCCTCTTGTAGGCCGTACTGCTCGTACCAGGCCAGGCAGAAGCGGGTATCGGCGTCCAGGTCACCTTCCTGAACGGCGAAGAAGGCATCCAGTTCCTGATTGATAATCTGCAATGCCGTCCGCACCGGCATGGGTGTGCCGTCGGCCTCGAGCACCTTGGAATAACGGGAGAAGACGGCCATGCCTGGGCCGATGGCTGCCTGCGCCAGGTCCACGGGCGCGATGTTGCCCTCCTGTAGCTTCTTCAGTGCTAAGGGTAGTTCGCGCCGCAGGGCCGCAAGGAACTCCCGGCGCGTGGCCGGCGGCACGTCAGACGGGCGCGGACGGCAGACGAGGACAATGGAAGAAGCGAGAGCATTGGTGCCGTTGGCCACAGGGCGGTTGCTCATTTCACTGCGCATGGGCCAGGTTCCGGTTATGGTGAATTGGGCCCTCAGTAACCCTTCAAGCATGGTCTCCCAGCCAGTTGACGCCACACGGGGATCTTCATTGCCTTCGTTCGCGTCATCGGTGTCCGCCTCGGTTTGCCTGAAGGCATAGTAGACGGTTACAGGAAAGTCAGCGTTGCCGGCCTTCCTCATATGAGCAAAAGCCTGTCCCAGCCCACCTTCAAAAAACTGCCGTGCCTTATTCCTATCTCCCCCGAAACGGTAGGGAGTAGCCACTAACTCCCCGGTCTTAGGCACAAGCAAAGTGTTGAATAAGTCCGGGTAGACTTCGCGCAAAGACCGGCGCAGCCAAACGTAGAAGAAATCGCTGAGATCGGCATAACCGATATTGTCGTAGTAAGGTGGGTCGGTAGATACCACGGGAGCCGTGACGCCGTTAATACCAGCGGTAGCGTCGCGCTGACTGCATGCGCCGGGTGCGGTAGCAGGTAGCCCCGCTATGACTTCAGAAACCCAGTCAACCGCGCCCAGGAAATTTCCTGTGGATGAACTGAAGGGATTGGTTTCAGCAAAGTCCCAGGTCATCGGGATGGCTTGACGGGCGAAGGTATTTCGGATATTGTCACGAGTTACATCCCAAGTTGCTATAGTAGAGCTCCTATCTGCCAGGCGATCAATGCACAAACCCAGGTATGTTGCTACCGCGTCGGCATATGCCGTGGCACCCGTGCCGCCGGCAGCAAGGGTAATACCATCGTCGGGCATACCAGCGACGACCCCATCCCGGCGCACACTCTCCCAGGTTTCTTCCACCAAATCACTGAAGGTAGCAAGGGCAACCAACTGACGGTGGGTGAAAAGGTCTCTGAAAGTCTGCATACCGTAATTTGGTGTCTTGAAGTCCCTTGGATTGTGAGGCAACTCCATCTCAGGCCTCCACTTCGGCTTCGCTTCTTCAGCGGCCCTCATGTGCTCCTCGTTTGCCGGCAAATACACCCGCCCGTGCGGGCCCTCGGCCACAATGGCCATGAGCTGCGCGCCCATGCGGCCGGCGCGGCCTTCACTGCGAATGTAGTCGAAGGGTACTGGGGTACCACAGCAAATGCAGGTAGCGCCACGGCGGTTCACTGTGCCCTCCAGCGGCTTACCTTTTCCCGTCTTGACTTCAAAGCGAACCCGCTGGGACATGGAATCTGGAGTCGGTTCCACCCACGCCTCTTTCCCACGCTTCTTCGAAAGCCAAAACTTACTAGCCAATGGCATCTCTGTCCCGCAGGCCGGGTTGGGACACTTTACGGTCCGTGCCCAGAGCCAGGCGATTACGGTGGCTTCGCCCCCGCCGTATTCGGGGGGCAGCTTCACCTTCGGGTACAAATGCCCGATGCGCTGCTCCGCTTCGTCCCGCATCCACTGCCCGTAGTAGCGCACGTCTTCGGCCAGGCCCGCGGCACCGGGCCACTCCACCTGGTGCCCGATCTTACGCCGTGCCTCCGGGTTCACAGGTGGGCGGCCGGCGAATTTGGGCGGAATCTCAATTAAAGCTTTGGTAATTAACACCGCCACCGGGTTAAGGTCACCGGCATGCGCCTCCAGACCCAACCTCTGGGCTTCGAGGGGAATGGACCCGCCCCCACAGAAGGGGTCGAGCACTGGCGGCGGATTGCCGCCGGTGGACTTTAGAATCTCCGCCCTTGCCTTAGCCAGCACCTCTTCGTTATTCGAGTTCTCCCACTTCACTAGTTCCTCGATAAGGCGGAAGAGACGTTGCCGCTCGGCTTTCTGTGCTTCTTCCGTAGGGAACTCGTCGGGGCGGCTGGAGGGGTCATCTACCAACGAGGCGAAAAGAACTGCCCGGCAGGCGGCAAGCGGTTTGCGAGACCACCAAAGGTGGAGCGTGGACGGATGCCCGTGGCGGATTGATTTTTCCCGGGCCGACTCTTTGTTTATGGCCTCAAGGGGCAGGGCTACTTCTATGAGCTTCTTGTGCGTTGTCATAGTGTGCTATTCCTCCCTAATAGCTGCTAGCAGCCGGCGGCAGTATTCACTAGCTACCCCTTGCCAATAAGCTCTCTTACATCGTAGTTGACGCTGGTGACGGCAAAATCCGGCTCCCGCCGGAAGGGGCAGGGGACATAAATGGGCCGGCCTTGCTCTCCGTCTACCTCGACAATGGCCAGGATGTAGTCGTCCGGTTTGTTGAGGGCGGTCAGGATCTCGTTCTTGGTCACGGTAACGGTGGTAGCGCCTTTTCTCCGCCCTTTTACCTCGATAAAGCGCAGTTTTCCGGTGCCTGGTACGCGCGACTCGATGTCGTACCCGCACTTTTCAGCGCTGACGTCACACGGCTCATAACCCAGGCGCCTCTCCTCGGCCATTACGGCCGCCATGGCTATGCGTTCCACCTCGCGGGTTTCTAAAGCAAACATAGCCGGGGAGGTTTGCGCACCCTTCAGCCGGGCGATCAGGCCCTGGGGAACAATGAGCGCACTGCCGATCACCACCGGTGCCAGCGGTGCCAGGTGCCGTTCCTGTTCAAGCTCAGCCATGCGTTTCTCCAAGCGAGCGGTCAGCTCATCGGCGCGCTGGGACGCCTTGGCCGAGTTAATACGCGCATTGACTTTGCCCGCCTCTTCCTGGGCCTTAAGCTCAGCCGCCCGGTGGTCCCAATAGGCGATCTCCTTAGAGAGACGGTCCTTGACGGCCGCCATGGTCTTGGTTACCAGTTCTTCTCGACGGCTCTTGATTGCCTGCAGGTGGCTAGGGACGAGCTCCTTAATGGCATAAGCTGTGGCTGCAGCCTCCAGGTCCCGGCTCAACCAGCTTTTTTCGAGTACAGGCTGGACGAGTAGGCGTTCTTCTTCACTCAGCGCTCGGTAATCCAGATAGGGCGCGTACCCGGCTGAGTGCGCTTTACCCTCAGAGTCTACCTCCACAAACTGCAGCTGGCGGGAGGCCACCCGGCGGTTGCCGGCTTTATCCAGGCGGCCATCTTGTATGGTGTGTTCGATGTAAAAGAGGGCTCTGACCTCTTCACCCGGATCGCTGGGATCCAGCAACACGGCTCCCTGTTTGAGCAGTTCGCGGTAACGCTCGAGAATTAGATCAATGGTGGCGTCCAGGAGGGGATGACCGGGACAGAGAAAGGCCGCCAGAGGCTTACCGCTTACCGTGATTAGTTCCTTCTCAAAGGTAACCCGTTCGTAGCGGGGGAGTACCGGCTCGCCGGTACCGATAAGGCGGTCCCGGTTCCGTATCGCCAGTGGCACATGGGTGATCTCATAGCGTTTGGGTTCGCGCTCGCGGATGCTGCCGCCGAGCAGGGTGAAGGCCTTCATGAAGAACGAGGCGATAAAGTGCGGCTGCAGCCGCCGGGCCTCCAGACGCTCCATTTCCTCGCGGATCTCCTGGACACGGCGCACGTCCATGCTATCCCGCACCAGGGCGCGCTCCTCCAGGAGCCGGCGCAGGTGGTTGCGGTCGAAGGCGTTATCCACCACTCGGTGGAGGCGCGCACGCACCTCGGGCCGCTCACCGTAACGGATGGCCTCAAGAAGTAGGTCGCGCAACGGCCGGTTATCGAAGGTCACTCTACCCAGGACGTCAAACACCCGGCCACCTAAAGCCCTGCGCTCCTCTTCCAGCTTAGAAAAGAGGCGGTGGAAAACCTCACCCTCCCGTGTTTCCGCCGCCACCAGATTCCACAGGTGACAAACCTCGTTTTGGCCGATACGGTGGATGCGGCCGAAGCGCTGTTCCAGCCGATTCGGATTCCAAGGCAGGTCGTAGTTGACCATCAGGTGGGCACGCTGCAGGTTGATACCTTCACCGGCGGCATCGGTGGCTACGAGAATCATAACTTCCTTATCCTGTGAGAAGGCCTCTTGTGCCTTCCGCCGCTCTTCACGGCCCATGCCGCCCTGAATGGTAACCACAGCTTCACCCTTGCCGAGAAGGCTGCGGATGCGCTCGGCCAGGTAATTCAAGGTATCGCGGTGCTCCGTAAAGATGACCAGCTTGCGGCGGGTACCGGAAGCGTCGAACATCTCCGCGTTGTTCTGTAAGAGTTTGGAGAGCTCATCCCATTTCCGATCTGTTCCACTGGCTCGCAACTGATAAGCCTGTCTTTCCAAGCGCCTAAGTGTTGCGATTTCCGCTTCCAATTCCGCAATGGTCCGGGCCGCCGTGGCCTGATCGACTACCGTCTCCTCGGTTTCCTCCAGTTCGGCACCGGGTGCATCTTCCAGATCCTCGATATCGTCCAGGGACAAGGTCTGCGCTGCTTGGACCCGAGCTCCCCGCCTAAGGAGCTTTTCTTCTTGCAAACGTTCCTCCAGACGCAGACGGCGACGCCGAAGAGACTGGTAAATGGCCTCGGGCGAGGAGGCCAAGCGCCGCTGCAGTATGGTCAGGGCAAAGCCCACGGTACCTTTGTGGCCTTCATTCTCCAGCGCGTCGGCACGGTTGAACTCCTCGCGCACGTACTCGGTGACCTCCTTGTAGAGGGCGGCCTCAGCGTCGGAAAGGCTGTAGTTCACCGTGTAAGCAATGCGCTCCGGGAAGAGCGGCGTGCCGTCGAAGCGGTACAGTTCTTCCTTGACTAACCGACGCATCAGATCAGAGGCATCCACCGTATGGACGCCGTCCCGAAAACGCCCCTCGAACCGATCGCCATCGAGAAGGGCCATAAAGAGCTGGAAGTCTTCCTCTTTGCCGTTGTGGGGAGTAGCGGTAAGTAAGAGGAAATGGCGGGTAATGCGGGACAGCAGTTGGCCCAAGCGGTAACGCTTGGTGTACTTGACCTCACCGCCGAAAAAACTGGCTGACATTTTATGGGCCTCGTCGCAGACGATCAGGTCCCAATCGGTCTGTTCCAGCTTGGCTTGGAGGTCTTCGTTGCGCGCGAGCTTATCCAGGCGGGCAATGCAGAGCGGCAACTCCAAGAAAATATTGCCGGTGTGCGCTGCTTCAATTCGATCGTTGGTGAGAATCTCAAAGGGCAGGTGAAAGCGCTGACTCATTTCATCCTGCCACTGTTCGGCTAGATTGCCAGGACAGACAATGAGACACCGGTGCAGGTCGCCCCGCAGCACCAGCTCTTTGATAAAGAGGCCGGTCATAATGGTCTTACCGGCGCCGGGGTCGTCGGCCAAGAGGAAACGCAGCGGCTGTCGGCTGAGCATTTCGCCGTAAACGGCTGTTATCTGGTGAGGCAGTGGCTCTACAAGGGAAGTATGTACCGCCAAGTACGGGTCGAATAAGTAGCCCAAGCGGATACGATACGCCTCGGAAACCAGCCGGAGAAGCTCGCCGTCGGCAGCAAAGCTCCACAGGCGACCCTCAGTGACAATTTCAAGGGCGGGCTCATTGTCACGATAAAGCAGTTGGCTGCCCAGGCGCCCGGCAGTATCTTTATAAGTAAGGTCAATAACAGAGTCCCCATACCATTTAACGTCGACTACCGTCACCGCGCGGTCCGGCAGTACTCCCCTAACTGTGGCACCCTGGGTCAAATCTTCCAGACGGGCCATAGTGGCTACCCCCTCGCGGCTTAAGCTCTTATGAAGCAGCTGATTATCCCTTGTTCATCATCTCAACGACATATTCCGGTCTTTGCCTAATGACACTACCCGGGACACGGTGTGGGGCTGTGGCGCCTTCGTTCCAGATCTCCAAGCCGTCGGTAGTTATTTGCGGTCGGACTCGTATGTTCCGGCCCAAGAGGTGTAATTCCCAGCGACTGTCACCGGTGTCTACTACTTTGTACTTTATGCCCATTACCCTTAGTGCTTCTACCAGTCGTCGTTCTGTCTCCCGTTTCAGTCGCAGTTCGTCAATGGTTTGTGCTGTCAGGAGGGCTTCCAAAGTGGTGGTGATAAAGTCAAACCGGCGCCGCAATGGGTTGGTTATGGGTTTAGGGAGCTCCTGCCAACTATCGGGTAGCAGGCTTATTTTGTAATAAAGCCTTTCCCCATCGCCATGCAGGGGACGCAGCTCAGTAATCTGCGGAAGATCTTTCTCATGGACCACGGTAGTTTCTCCTGTCTGGGCAAACTGTTTAATACACCCATCTGCAAAGAACGCCACGTACTCAAAACCAAGCCTGGCAGCGGAGAACTTGTCAACAGGGATGTGGTAGTAACCTACGCGACGAGCAAACGCCAGACGTTCGGGCCGCTTGTCGCGGCCGAGTGTCCCAACGAGGACCGGGTTGTTCCGATACCGCCTTCCCCAGAAAACATCGTGGTCCCGCGGAAAGATGGCATGGTCCATATGGGCCACGTTGGGCCACTCAAGCAGCTTTCTCAGGAAAGCTTCGACTAAGTCCGTAGCCCCAGGCAAGAAAGGGAGGGCCCCGATGCCCACTTTCTCAAGGCTGCGAAAGAAGTGGTGCTGCACGAATTCACCGCGCCAAGGGAAAAGAATACACGCGCCTAGCGCGTCCCGGGTATACACCTGGGTAGAGGGGTCGCCGGCCAGGAAGGCATCGCGGTATCTGTGCATAGTATTGACGTCCTCTTCCTTTGGCCCCGGTGCACTGTACCTTTTTACATAGTCCGGCGTTGCATCAAGCCTATACTTAGCGTCTAGGATGTAACGATGGTGCCCGCCCGGCGTTTTACGGTCTATCGTTAGTAGCATATCCGGCTGTTGGGGTGTGGTTGGCGATTGAATGTCGGGATAGGCATTGTAACCGAGCTCGATGGTTGCTCCATCCGGTGCCTTATAGGTTACGCAGCTGGCTCTTCCTTTCTTTAGTACTAACGCAACACCCGTGCTCTCAACCCGGATGATGTCTTGCGACTGCAACCGGCAGTAATGCGCCAGGATTTCCCTGAGCCTCAGGAAACACCAGTACTCATAAAGCTCATGAATTGATTTCAGCCCCACCCGCAAAGCCGCGCCCTTTATGTTTAAACCCCGCAGAAGAAGAAGGTGGGCACGAAAAACTTCTCGATACCCGGGACCGAACTGCAAGACCAGGGACGGACTGTAGCCGGGATGCCAGGTTCCTACATTTCTCAAGAATTTCAACTGCAGTAGCCGTTTTATCCTGGTCGCAAACTCGGCCAATACCTCATTCACAGCCGGGTTAGGGTAAGGTGAGCCCTGGTATTTCTGTTCCAGGCGCTTTAGATGCTTGAGGGTTTGTTCCAGGACCCAGCGTACGAAGCGATTTTCGGGAGTATCGTACGTGACCTGCTTTTCGGCGGCGGGGAACTTCCAAGCGGAATCTGGTCGAGAGGGTTTTCCGTTAATTGCTTCCCACTGCTCAGGATGGTGTCTCAACCAGCGCAAAGCTGACTTACCAGGTCGCCGAACTTGGTCTATCCGGCGGAAATGCTCGTTAACCGCTAGAGAATGGTGCGGGTGATTTGCAACCGTGCGAACTGCCACTTCCAGGTCTTTAAGCAAGTATCGCAAGGTAGAGATCCACTCAACATCAGTAGGAGAGTGGCCGCTCTTCTGCGAGGAAACCGGGCGAAAAGTCTTAGTCAAGAAGTTAAAAACCAGGCCTAACACCTCAGAGTAGACTTCCTGAACCATTTGCTCGTAGTCCAAGCGATAATCAATTTTCGTGGGAAAGACCTCGACAGAGATACTGAGCACCTGGCGCTTGTCCCATAAAAAGACGAATTCCGAACTGCCCACTTCACTGCCAAAGTTGATGACGGCTGAGTAAACCTTGCCTTGACGATCCACAGGACGGACAGCAGCTCTTAATAGCGGGTTTTCGTGCCAAACGCCGAACTGGCCGGCCTTTTTTGTTGCTATGATTAGTTCGTAATTCTGTTGCTCAAAAAAGAGCGGTGGGTGCGCTTGCACTGAAAGCTGTTCTCCCAGCTCGCTGTGGTAGATTTCCAGGTGGTTGTACCTACCACGGATAACTGTTTTAGCCACGGCTCCTGCCTGCAAAGCTGGAACATACTGCAACACCTCTTCGGGTTTCGGACCCTTGAGGACGAGATCGAAGCAGTCGGTTTCCACGGTGACAAGGTTGGCACTCATATGCGTTTCACATCCAGTACGATGTGTATCCTTCTTCTTCGAAACGGCGAAGCATAACGCCGATTTTCCGGGCCGTCCTTGGGTAGCGTGCATCTTCGGGGGGTTCGGCGACCTTGGCTACCAGATCGGGATCGTCTTCAGAAACCGTGACACCGGTTGTCCAATTCCACAGACCAACGAGAACCTGCCGAGTGGTGCTTGAACTACCCTGTACCCGAGGAAGAATCTTGCTCTGGAGTTGCATGTCGAAGCTCAGGTCATATTCCAACCCTGCTTCCCGCGCATGCAAAAGGAATAAACAGACCTCATCCCGCACGCGGTAACCAACCTGAAAATAACCTGGTTCGAGGATGGCATTTACCTGCTCAAGAGAAGCGATGGTCTGCTCGAACAAGGCCGGCGCTTGGTCATAGAACTCTGGCAGGCGACAAAACACTGGACGCAGGGGGTGCCAATCCAACGGCTCACTGGCCACCGGCTCCGTGCCAGGACCTGCATGATAGCTTAGATTGACATGGTTAAACTCAAACACGTTAGCCCGATCCAAGACTTTACGGCTGAACGGATGGGTGGTTTCGTCCATGTTGACAGTACCGATAAAAAACACGTTATCGGAAACGTAGACCTTCGACCAAGGAGCTTCTGTAAATTCCGCCAGCACTGGCGGGGTTACAACCTTTCCATGCTGACGGTTACGCTTCTCAATTATGCTTAGGAACTCAGCAAAGTAATGCTCTACTCGGGCCAGGTTCATTTCGTCAAGACAAATAAAGTAGGGCAGGTCCGGGTGAGCGTTGGCATCCCTCAGAATCTCCAACAAAGGGCCCGGCCGAAAGTGACCCTGTAGGTCCCGGTAGCCTAAAAGGTCTGTACTGTCACTCCAATCAGGTCGAACGGCAATTGTATATTCGTGTGCGCCAAACTGGTGCGCCAGCAGCTCAACCAAGCGGGTCTTCCCGGTGCCTGAGATACCGGCCAAGAGCACAAAAGGCTTGCTTTTTAGGGATACACAGAAGGCTGCGAACTCTTCCGGTGGGTAGAAGAACCCCTGCCTCGTAATGCGTTGGTGTGCTTGCGTAATCAGTTGCTCCAAAGGAAGCTCACCTGGCCCTTCCACCTTGTTCGGAGGCAGATCAATGGTAGGAGCAGAGGTCGCAGCGGTGCTTGTTTCGATCGCGTACGCGCGGTACACGCGAAGGAGGGCTTCTAAATCCTTTGCCAGGCTGTCATCCGTGGGTAGAGCTGTACGTTCGTACGCTTTGTAGGCTATGGTTGAATCCACGTATCTGGCACCAGTTCCCTTAACTGCTCCAAGATTGATGTCCCAGTTCAGCTGAAAGCCAGGTAAACTGCGTATGTCTGGACGCTGCCGAAGAGCCTCAGCTCGGCTGCGCAGGGCTGGCTTGGCTTCCTTGGCGCCCAGCTGGTCATACACCTCTGTAACTCCCTGATTAAGAGTCAGGTAGACGCGCGTCATATCGGCTGCAAACAAAAACACCACGTACACGCCGTTCTGCATCGAAGGAGCAACCCGTGAATCTAAAAAGGCGATCCAAGGGATGGTGGCCCAGTTGCCTTGGCCGAGCGAGCCCTTGACTTTTAGCTCGGGATAATTACGCACGGCAGGAAGGGCTTTTAGCTCCTCTTCAATCTGGTGGAGGGTGGTATGCAGTGGATGCTTCCCAAAACTTTGCTCCTGGGCTCCAACATAATTTTGCATTAGGTGTTCTAGTAGCGCCGCTAATCCCACTGTACTCGCCTTCCTAAGGTTGACTCTTTACCTTTTACCAATCATTGTACAATTCTACTTCCCAGTAGGAAAGTCCTGCCCAACTGTTGACGCAGGGCTGAGCGAAAGCCCCATGGCTTACACGCCATCCTGGCCTGGCTGGAGCCGAGCGGCTACCGCGTGGCCGGCCCGGTGCGCGAACACTACCTCCGGAGCCCGGCGGACGTGAGCGACCCGGCGCAGTTCGTCACGGAAATTCAGATACCGGTGGAACGAGCAGAGTAAAAGGCAACCCCTGGGGTGCACTGGGTTTGCACAGTGTCCCCGGGGGTTTTCCTCACTATTTTGTGCTCTCCTGGGCGCAACGGGAGGCAACGACGCCAGGGCGAAGGAGAAAGCGTGGTCAATGTGCCACCCAGGGGCACACAGTCTCAGAGGTTCTGGAACACGGGGCCGTCACGATCACTCGGGTTACCAGCTGGTGGGTGATCCTGGACCCAGTCCTGCGGCGAAAGCGTCTACCTCTTCGAGAAACGTCCGGCTGCTGCTGCAGAGGCTTTTGGCGGCCAGGTGGGCGCGGCCGATTAGGCTGTCCATCTCGGCGCAGATTCCCAGGTATTCGTTGCGGCGGTCGGCGCGGGTCAGGAGGTAGGCGACGTGCTTAATCCTAGACCCATATTGGGTAAGAAACGCCCGCACCGGGCTGCTCATTTTGCCGGCCCACACGGGTGTGCCGACGACGACAAGGTCGTAGGCATCGAGGTCGGCCTTTACCTTGCCGATTTCTGCGCTCTTGCCGGTGAAGGCCTGATATCCACCCTTAAGAAAGCCAAGCGGTCCTTGATGGTTGTTGAGGTCTTGAATCTCCTCCAGGTCAGCACCCACCGCGGCCGCCAGCCTTTCGGCGGCCTTTTTGGTGTGCCCGCTGCGTGAGTAATAGACTACCAAGGTTTTCATTACAACACCTCCCGCCGTGTATGCTCTTCACGCCGGTTTCCACGACTCCCCTAGGCTGCTTACAAGCTCCGCTTGAACGCATTTTACGCACCGCGTCTGAACGGTCTCAAGTTCCAGGGTGCCGACTTTCCTTATCCTGTCGCTAGAGCGTTCCCCAGGATCCGCGTCAACCATCAGTCCCATCCTAGCAGTTTAGAAAGAACATAGCAAGTAAGATAATTTTAACTTGTTGTTAAGCACTACTCAGCCGGTGTGTGCCCACTCAGAGCCTGCCACCACCGCTGTATGGCTGCGTGTACGTGCGCGGCCCCTTCGGGTTGGCCGCGCTCCACCAGCTCTTGGGCGTAAGCTGCAAGGCCATCGGCGCTCAAGAGTCCGCCGGCCGGATCTGCGGTCAGAACGTTCTCGAGCGCCTGCAGATAGAATAGTTCCAGAGCGCGCTGTTCCGACCGAAGGATGTCATTGCCAATGCTTCCAAGCAAGAAATCGACCGACTCTGTTAGCTCCGGTTCTGCAGCGGCGTGGGCCTCCGCCCAAGCCTGTAACGCTTTCTTAACCTCTTCTAGAAAGACCTCATAGCCCCTCTCCCAGACGTTTTCCCGGATAAAGTCCCACAGCTGCAGTTGTAGCCAGTTTTCGGGGCTACCCGGCGAGGCGTTGGCACGGAAGGTTTGTCGGCTGGCCAGGCACATGTCCACCAGGGCGTTGACCACCGCATAGGGGGGTACGGAAAAGGGGATTGTCCTGTCGCTCAGCGCGCCCAGGGCCGGAACAATCTGCTCCCAGCTTCTCTGTGAAAAGTCCGCCTCTAGAGACGGATGGCGCGCCAGGACGTCTACCAGATCCGAGGAGGCTCTTGTGGTGCCTTGGCTCGACCTCCCGTGACCGCAACCAAGCGATGATCTACCTGCTGCTCATCGAGCTTTTCTTTACCTTGTTTGCTGACCAACCCCTCCAAAAGCTCTGTGACAAGCGAGAGCAGTGTGGCCGGGGTGGGGGGCTCTTCCTCGGCGTCAGGCCTAAGCCCAGAGATGAGGCCGAGGGCGGTGCCTTTTTAGAGGAAACAAACCCAGGCCGGGACCTGCGTTTTAGCCTCGTGCGCTTAAAGAAGTTTCTAGAGAGCGAGGCCGCCCCGGAGAGCGGAAAAGACGAAGAGCTGCATCAGGGATTAGTGTCCCACAGACAAAAATCGTTACGGCCGCCACCTCCTACTAGTAGTGCGCGATGGATTCCTGGTAACTTGCACCTTACGCTTAGACCAGCTCTACACCGGTGCCATTTAGAATTTCCTTCCGGATGGCCGCCACGGCGGGTAAGCCGCGCGCTGCCAATAGACGAAACCCCAACTTTTCGGCCAGTGGTGCCAATGCTGCACGGGTGGCGTAGTTTTGTGTCCCTACCAGCCGAGGAATGACGCCGGTCTGTTCTAGGAGGTCGAGAAACCTCGATTGGAGTTGTCGCGGCAAGTCTCCGGACGGCAGCATATCATAGCTGAGGATGAGGCGGCTATGAGCATCGACGCAAAGGAAAATGCGGGGATAGTAAGGTCGGGAGCCCTTTTCCTCTTGAATGGGGATGGGAGCGAGCGAGGCGTCCACCTCCCAAACCGCGTCGACTAGTTTACAGGACGCCTCGACGGCTCGTATCCGTGCCCGGTTTACCGCCAGTTTCATTTCTGCCATGGGGGCCGGGCGCGGACGAAGCAGTTTACTGCTCCAACTCAACCCGCCTTCTTGTCGTTCAGGGACCCGTACCAAGTATTCACCTTCCGCTGTCAAGAGATAGTTCGGGTTCTCCCTGCAGGCGCAGGCCACATCCTGCGCCTGCTTGAGGGCCACAGTCAAGAATTGCGCCTCGGCCTTCTCGAGGAACCAGGGGTGATAGCCGGGCCGGAAACTGCGAAAGCACGGCCACTGCTTCCGACCGCGGAATTTTAGTCCCAAGGCCTTTATCGTCTCCAGATCCTCTTTCGCCAGTTGGTCGCGATCTTCGAAGGAGACGAGCAGGCATCTCTGGTCCAGCCCTCGATCAGGATCTTCTATCCTTCTCTCCTCCTGGTCCAGCAGCCTAAGCAGTGAGGCCAACCCTTCTTCGCCGAGGTAGAAGGCCAGGCCGAAGATATCTTTGCCGGCGCCCAGCACACTGGCGTACCCGATCTCGCCGCTGACTGGGTCTTGCACACCAAAGATGTCGATGTCCGACAGCCAATTCCAGCACGCGAGCCGCTTGAAGTCTTCGGCCGCCTGATAAAGCTCCCTATACTCGTCCAACCCCGGCGCTATGCTCTTCATTTTGCTCCGCTCCTCACATGGTTCTTTTCTGGGGGATGCCTTGCCTTAGTCCAAGGGGTTTTGTTCTGCTGCCATAACAGTTCACCATGCAGGCTTGTTTTCCTTCGCGGCCTTAACCCCGGCCCTGCTCCTCGGCGTCGAGGCTCGTGCCTTTATACCCTTCGCCGCCTTCTCTTGGCTGCAGCCGCTTATCGAGCTGCTTTTTCTGCGCCGGGGAAGCTTTGCGCGGACAAAAAATACACCCAACCCCGACCGCAGATGACGGGGCGGGTGTGTTAGAATCAAGTTGAGCAGCTTGAGCGGGGGTCGCTGCGGAAGCGTCAACTTCTTGTGTAGTGCTTGGCAAAAGGAAAAAGGTATTCGCACACGCCTTCCTCGGTCCACCAGAAAATCACCCGTGCCTGTTTGTTCACTCGGAAGCTATACAGCTTGGGGTACTTTTTCAGCCCTTCGGGACGGGTGACTTTCCCCTCCAGCGCTTCCACGTTTAGACCGGGAGTTGGACGATAGGGCGGCGTAGTCAGGCAGCGCTCAAAGTATTCCCTTTTCTCTTCGATCTGGTCGGCCAGCTTCCGGTTGAACTCACGGATGTTAGCCAACTCCTCATCGTAGGTCGAGGTTCGGCGAAACTTGATCTCCCTGCCCATACTCACACCTGGGGCTTGCTGTACTCGGTGTAGCGCTTTTCCTTAAGGTCTTCCGCCGCCCGGCCCAAGAGGTCTTGGAAACGCTGGCTTTCTTCGGGGGACAGGTGCCAAAAGTCGCCCTCACTACCTTCATCGCCGATTTCAACGGGAATATCAAAATCCCGGGCAATCACCTTGAGCAGCTCGCGCAGCTCTTCCCGGCTTAACCGGTCTTTCTTGATAGCCGTCAGGTGCTTTCTTACCTTGGGGGATGGGAGCATGGGACCACCTCCTCACCCACCATTATAGTGGAGACGTTAGGAACTTACAACCGCAGCCGTCTGCCTATACCTCCTGGCGGGCGATGGTACCGCTGTCGGGCGCGGACCGTTCCCCGGCGCAGAAATTCCTCCTTTCCAGTGAGTCTCGTAGGCGAAAACCGGTCGTTTGCCCGCCGGCCTGCGGAGAAATATGAGAAAAAATAGGATTCCGGCCCTGCGGTGGCCAATACCCTAACAAATCTGAAAGGAGGGTGAAGTTGTGAAGAAGCTCCGGACAATAAACGCGTTCCTGGCCCTGGTGCTCAGTGTTAGCCTGGTTGCTGGTTGCACTCCAAAGGCGCCACCGCCAGCGCAGCCGCCGGCCCAAACCGAGGCCCGGAAACCGGCGGAATCACCAGCGCCACCACCGCTTAAGAATGTTGAAGTCGTAAGTAAGAATGGTATGGTGGCGGCAGCGCACCCGCTGGCGGCCGAAGCCGGTGTGGAGGTACTGAAAAAGGGCGGCAATGCCATTGATGCGGCCGTGGCCACTGCTCTTGCCGTCAGCGTCGTAGAGCCCAACGCCTCTGGCCTTGGCGGTGGAGGCTTCATGCTGATACGGTTTGCCAAGACCGGCGAGACCGTAGTTATCGACTATCGTGAGGTTGCCCCCCAGAAGGCCACCCCCGACATGTATAAGGTGGTTGACGGCAAAGTCGTGGACGATGCCGATCACATCGGGTACAAGGCGGTGGCTGTGCCGGGTTACGTAGCGGGTCTCAGTCTGGCTCTCAAGAAATACGGGACCATGAAGCTTGCCGACGTAATGCAACCGGCTATCAAGTATGCGGAAGAAGGAATCACCGTAACGGCGACTTTGAGCGGTATCATCAAAGACAACTTTGACAAGATCAGCAAGTTCCCGGCTACGGCGAAGATTTACTTAAAAGACGGTCTGCCGTACGAAGCTGGGGACAAGCTGGTAAACAAAGATTATGCCAAGACCCTGCGGCTGATTGCGGCCAAAGGCCCGGATGTGTTTTACAAAGGCGAGATCGCAGACGCCATTGCCAAGGACATGGCCGCGAACGGCGGCCTGATTACCAAGGCCGACTTAGCGGCTTACCAACCGAGCATTAGAAAACCAGTCAGCGGCACCTACCGCGGCTATGAGATAATTTCCTCGCCACCGCCCAGCTCCGGCGGCACACACGTGATTGAGATCCTCAACATGCTGGAAAATTACGATGTAAAGAAACTCGGCCACAACACGCCGGATGCACTGCAGCTTTGGACGGAAGTGATCCGGCGCGTCTTTGCCGATCGGGGCAAATACATGGGCGATCCAGCCGTGGTCAAGGTGCCGCTCGATGGATTGCTGAGTAAGGAGTACGCCAAGGAAAGAGCGAAAGACATCGACCTCAACAAAGCCGGCACCGAGGTGACGGCCGGCGATCCCAGCGCTTACGAGGGGGCGCACACCACCCACCTCTCCGTCATCGATAAAGAAGGCAACATGGTGGCCTTGACCCAGACCATTGAGTGCTTCTTTGGTTCGGGCGTGGTGGTGCCCGGGCTGGGCTTCCTGCTGAACGACGAAATGGACGACTTTGATGTGGAACCTGGCCGGGCGAATTCCCCCGGACCGGGCAAGAAACCACTCTCCAGCATGTCGCCGACCTTGGTTCTCAAGGACGGTAAGCCGTTCCTCAGCGTCGGTTCACCCGGGGGACCGCGTATCATCACTGCGGTGGCTCAGGTTCTGAGCAACATCATCGATCACGGTATGTCGATTCAGGAAGCGATCGAGGCCGCCCGCATCCATGCGGACAACCAGAGCGTTTACGTAGAAGGCCGTATTCCCGAACAGGTCCGGCAGGCCTTGGAAGCCAAGGGCCAGAAGGTTACGGTGAAGAAAGAATACGACCTTTACTTCGGTGGGGCCCAGGGTGTGTTGTTCGATACGGCTAAGGGTGAATTCCACGGCGGCGCCGATCCCCGCCGCGACGGCAAAGCCGTAGGCTACTAAACCAGGAGGAGAATTACTTTGTATGTACGCCGGAAAGCAGTGACTCTTTTCTCCCTGGTGCTTGCCCTCATGCTAGTTGCGGCTGGTTGCAGTTCACCTGCACCGAAGCAAGAGAGCGTACCCGGAGGTAAGGCACCGTCTGCACAGCAAGAGGTGAAGCGATTAAGTGGTCCTATGGCTGAACAGCCGGCCCTTATCACCTCCATCGGTCAGAGTGCGGACGCTCAGATGGTGAAGGCATTGGCCACCAAAGCTGCGCTAAAGTTTGAGTTTAATCCCTTGGCGACGGAAGCACAGATTCCAACTGGCACGAAAACGCTGGTGGCGGTTATCGGCGGCAGTTCCAAGGGTTTAGGCGCTGCGGGAATCAAGGCGGAGGACGAACTGGCGCGCGCCAAAGCGCTGGTCGCGAAGGCGAAAGCGGAGAATCTGAAAGTGGTAGCGCTGCATGTTGGGGGCGAAGCACGCCGCGGCGCTCTTTCGGATGGCTTTATCAAGGAAATCGCCCCGCAGGCGGACCTGCTCATCGTAGTAGAAGAGGGCAACAAGGATGGCCTGTTTACGCAGATTGCAGCTTCAAAGGAGATCCCTTTGGAACTCGTGCCTAATGTCTCGGCCAGCCTAGAACCCTTGAAAAAGGCGTTCAAGTGAAAACGGTAATAGGAAGGGCGCGGGCCAGGAGCCCGCGCCTCTCCGCCGGGGAGGATTGACGAGTGAGCGTTGAGCTGTTGGCGTTTTTACTAATGCTGGCGGTCTTTATCGGATCATCCTTCTGGGCCAAGCTGCCGATCGGCCTGGCTATGGTTGCAGCTGCAATAGCGGGAACGCTCGTTTCCGGGTTTGGTGTTCCAGTTCGACACTTGGTTGAAGGCATGTTCGGCTATCTGGATACGGTTCTCGTTATTGCCACTGCCATGGTTTTCATGAAGGTTGTGCAGGAGTGTGGCGCCCTGCAGTTCATCACCCAAAGTGTCTTTGTGCATGCCTATAAGCACCCGACCATTCTTCTGGTGTTCCTCATGCTGGTCAGCATGTTTCCCGGCATGATCACCGGGTCGTCCACTGCCTCGGTGCTCACCACCGGTGCTATCGTGGCCCCTATCCTACTGTCCATGGGTTTTCCCAAGGTGGATGCGGCGGCCTTTATTGCTATGGCGGCTTTGTTCGGGATGATTGCACCGCCGGTTAATCTCCCTGCCATGATCATCGGTGCCGGCGTCGACATGCCGTACATGGGCTTTACCAAACCGCTTCTCCTGTTAACCATGCCACTCGCTGTTTTCACGGCTCTTTACCTGGGGCTGCGCTTCGTCAACAGTGAACGCATGCGTGAGGTGGCGCTCAGCCTCAGAAACGAACAAGGTGCTACGGGAGTTCGCTCGATCTTACCGCTGGGGGCCCTTCTCTTGCTAATGTTAGTACCTAAATGGATGCCTCACCTGGTCCCCGATCCCGGTCTTCCTCTCACTTTCCTTCTTGCGAGCCTGAGCGGCTTTCTCGCGCAGCCACGGCTCAACTTCACAAAGGTAGCTCTGATCGCCGTGCACGACGCTCTGCCGGTCATGGGCATTCTCATGGGCGTTGGTATGTTCATTCAGGCCATGACCCTTACCGGCGTCCGGGGCTTGATAGTGGTAGGAGTTCTTGGTCTGCCGTCTCTCTTGCTCTATCTGGGGATCGCCCTGGCCATGCCGGCCTTCGGGGCGGTGTCTTCTTTCGGTTCTGCTTCCGTTCTAGGGGTGCCGTTTCTCCTCGCGCTTCTCAGTCAAAACCAGGTCATCACCGGTTCCGCCTTGTCGTTAATTGCTTCCTTGGGTGACCTGGTCCCACCCACGGCTCTGGCAGGTATCTTTGCCGCCCAGGTACTGGAAATGGACAACTACTTTCCTGTGCTCAGAAAATGCATTGTACCTTCTGTCGCCATCGTTCTTGTCGGCCTGGCGGCAATTCTAGGAGCCAACGCGCTGGCCGCATGGATGCTGTAGGGGGTGCGGGCAATGATGATGACGCTGATCTACCGTGTTATCCTCGGCGGGGTACTCTTGGCCACGGTCATCAACATGCTGCGCGAGAAAGACCTTAAGCTTCAGGCCAATGGAGCGCTGGTGATCATTCCTTTGGTTCTGCGCCTCCTGATGATCAAGTGAGGAAGGGATGTTGACGTGCGGCTCAAAGGTTCAAAGCTGACAGCTCTTGGCTTCCTGGTATTAGCCGGATTTGTGATCCTTAACAGCGGTTTCACGTTCCGGGAGATGTTTCGCCCAGAGCCCATTGTGCCAGGCCCTGGTGTTACCGAGGTGAAGCATCTGAGCGATTACTTTCCGGGTCTCAAAGGCACGGCCGGCGATACCGAGGTGTACGTTTTGGCCGGGAAAGAAGCGGGCGGAACGGCACTGGTGTTGGGCGGTACGCATCCGAATGAACCGGCCGGTTTTCTAGCAGCCGTTCTCTTGATTGAAAACGCGGTACCATCCCGGGGCCGCTTGCTCGTTATCCCCCGCGCCAACAACAGCGGCTTTACCCATACCGACCCGCAGGAAGGGACCCCCCAGAAGTTTACCATAAAGACGCCCTCCGGCGAGCGTTGGTTCCGCTTCGGATCGCGGGCGACAAACCCGGTGGACCAGTGGCCGGACCCCGATATCTATATTCATGCGGCTTCGGGGCAGAGGCTCTCCGGCAGCGAGGTGCGGAATCTAAACCGCGCCTATCCCGGCCGCCCGGATGGCAATCTGACCGAAAAAGTGGCTTACGGCATCGTCCAGCTTATCAAGGTGGAAAAGGTGGATCTCACCATCGACCTGCACGAGGCTTCCCCGGAATACCCGGTTATCCATGCCACGGTGGCCCATGATCGCGCCATGCCCATGGCGGCGGAGGTGACCATGAACCTGCAGGTGGAAGGAATAGAGATGGGACTGGAACCCTCACCGGTGAACTTCCACGGCCTTAGTCACCGGGAACTAGGCGATTATACGGACACGCTGGCTATCCTCATGGAGTCGGCCAACCCCTCCCAGGGGCGTTTGCGGGGGCGCACCGACGAAGCCTTGGTGGTCAAGGGGCAGGACAAGGAGTACGTTCAGGCGGCCAAGCTGGGGCGGCTTTTCGTTCCCTTTGATGAGAAGGGACACCCACTGGAAGAACGGGTGGGCCGCCACACGACCGCTGTGGCTGCTTACCTGGAGGCGCTGGGTCGGTACAAGCCGGGGGCGGACATGGCCGTCGAGGGTATCCCTAAACTGCCGGAGCTCATGGCGGAAGGTGTGGGTGCCTTTCTCAAGCCGGTGAGATAATGACTGGCCGGGCGAAGATACGCTGGCTACTGGTCTGCCTGGGTCTCGGTATACTGCTCGGTATCGGTGGCATGGCTGAGGTGGGCACGCCCGTTGCCCCGGTGACCAGAGAAGTCATCGGCACGGGCAAGTACCAAACACAGGCCTACGTCTTCACAGGTGCTGGGCCGGGGCCGACGGTTTTAGTGGTGGGTGGCGTCCACGGCAACGAGCCGGCAGGGCACCTGGCCGCGCTCAGGCTGGCGAAAAGACGCTGGCGGCTGGCGCGCGGGCGGCTGATCATTGTGCCTGCTGCCAACGCACCCGCGCTTAAACTGGGCTTACGCGCGGTGCCCTACGAAGGCGATCTTAACCGCAGCTTCAGCGCCGGAGCGAACGGGCAGGGGGCGGGGGCGTTGGCGTGCGCTCTCCTTGCGGCGGTGGAGAGTTGGCACGTGGCCGCCGCAGTAGACCTGCACGAGGGGCGCGACTACGCAGCACACGCGGAGGAGAGTGTAGGCCGGTCGGTGATCATCTATCCCAATGATGCCTCGGCAACCCTCGCCTTGGCTGTTCTAGAAGCCCTGAACGCGCCGCCCGGCACGGGAGCTGCGTTTACTCCATTGGGTCCTCCGGTCCAGGGTTCCCTGACCGCGGCGCTAGGTGCTGAAGGTGCCGCGGCCCTTATTATCGAAACGAGCGAACGCGATCCCCTGGAACAAAGAGTAAAAGAACACTGTTTGGCGGTTGAACAAGCTCTTCAAACCCTGGGACTACTGCAGTAAGTAGAAGGGATATCCATCATTTTGCCGAATCATTGCGAGAGAGTCTGATGGGTGGAGGCAGGGGTATGCTTGTCCTTGCCGGCATGTTCCTTGGTTTTATTATGCTCGGCATTGGGGAGAAGAAGCGTCACCGGCGCAATCTGTCCCTGATCCCGGTACGAGTGCATGTTAACGGAACGCGCGGCAAATCCACCGTTACCCGGTTGATCGCCGCGGGACTGCGAGCGGGCGGGCGCCGGGTGGTAGCTAAGACCACTGGCACCGCCGCACGCCTGATTCTCCCGGATGGGAGCGAAAAGGCTGTTGCCCGGCGGGGACCAGCTAATATCCGGGAACAGCTGGCGGTGGTGGCGGAAGCAGCCCGGCTGGGAGCCGATACGCTGGTGGTGGAGTGCATGGCCGTGCAACCGGAGTTGCAGCGGGTGAGCGAGGCGGAATTCATGCGGGCAACCGTTGGCGTTATCACCAATGTTCGCCCGGACCATTTAGATGTCATGGGGCCGAGGCTGAGCGACGTGGCGCGCAACCTGGCGCGAACTATCCCCACCGGGTCGACCGTATTCACGGCGGAAGGGGAAGCGGACATGCTGAGCATCCTGGAGCGCGAAGCGCACCGGCGAGGGAGCACGCTGGTAGCTGTTCCTTCCGGCACCGCACCGGCCGGCTTTGTCCGTGATTTCGCGTATCGCATGTTTCCGGACAACCTGGCCCTGGCGCTGGCTGTCTGCCAGCATCTGGGTGTGCCGCCCGCGGTTGCGTACCAGGGTATGTGTGCGGCCCAGCCCGATCCAGGGGTACTGCGCGTTTTCCGCTGGCCGGCCAAGGACCGTTCCTGGCTGTGTGTTAACGCCTTCGCAGCCAACGATCCCGTTTCCACGGCCGCTGTCTTGTCCACGCTGCCACCGGCGTCGGGGCCGCTGGTTTATCTTGTCAACCTGCGGCCGGACCGGCCGCAGCGTACCCTGCAGTACGCGACCCTCGTAGGCGGAGCCGAGGTTGATCAGGTGGTGGTGCTGGGGGCCCAGCGCAAGCTCTTTGCCCGTCTGGCCGTCTGGCGGGGCGTCGCCCCGGAACGCCTGCTCCTACCGCCGCAGCGCAGCGCGGCCGACGTCATGGCGGCACTCTGTCCCGGCCCGGGGACGCTGGTGGGTATCGGTAACATCGCGGGCTTAGGGCAGGAACTGGTCGAACTGTGGGAGCGGGAGGGGGAGGTACTGCATGGAAGTCACCTTTGGCTTGGGGGTGCTCCTCAGTTTAGCCGCGCATGAGCTTCTGAACGTAAGTCCCGGCGGAATCATTGTCCCGGGGTACTTGGCGCTCTACCTCACCCAACCGGCGCGGCTCGGGGGGACGTTCTTGGTGAGCCTGGCCACCCTCGGTGTTGTCAAGCTCTTGAGTAACGCAATCATCCTGTACGGCCGGCGCAAGTTCGCCTGCTACGTGGTTGTGGGACTCATCCTCACCTGGGTGCTCGCAGCCTTACACCTCAATCTGGCCGGTCCCTGGCGGGCACTGGGTTATGTTATCCCGGGCCTGATCGCGCGCGATATGGAGCGACAAGGGGTTCTGGCCACGGTGGCTGCCGCGTTGCTGGTTGCTTGCTTGGTGTATACTTTTTCCCTGGCGCTACGAGGTTGAGCGTATGTTGATACAGCTCTCGAAGCGTTATCTTGCAGTCCTTACGGCCGCGGCCCTGCTGGCGTATGTACTGGTGTGGGCCTACACCTGCCGGCCGGTCCGACGCCCGCACCCGGCCCATGCTGCCATGCTGGAAGCGGCGGGCACCATGAAGCGGGCCGCGCAACAAGTGGCCCTGGAACGCCGCCGAAGCGGTTGGCGGCCCGGTCCGGAAGATCCGAACGCCACGGGTTTAATCGGCGCGGAGACCAGTGTCATCACGACCACCCTGGGGAACCTGAGCGCCAAGCGGACTGCCACCAATCCGAACTTTGCCGCCCTCATCGTGCGTTTGCTCTGGGAGGCGGGCGTCCGGCCCGGGGATACGGTGGCGGCTTCTTTTTCCGGGTCTTTTCCTGGTCTTAACATCGCCACCATGGCGGCTGGACAGGCACTGCGCCTAAGGCTCATTGTTATCTCCTCGGTCGGGGCCTCTTCCTGGGGGGCCAACCTGCCCACCTTGACGTGGCCGGATCTGGAGCGCCTGCTCATCCGCGCCCACGTATTGGCGGACGTACCGACGGCTGTTACCTTAGGGGGCGGCGAAGACCTAGGCCATGGATTTTCCGCAGCCGGCCTGGCAGCTGCCCAGGCCGCGGCCAGGCGCAGCGGGTTTCCTCTGCTGAAGGCAAACAGCTGGCCCGAGCAGCTGCAGACACGCCTGGATTTTTACACGCACGCCGCCGGCAGGCAACCGATCAAGGCGTATGTTAACGTGGGCGGTAATGCGGCCAGCCTCGGCGTTTATCCGGCCAGCGAGCGTATTGCCGGCGGGCTGAACCCAGGCGGCGTTTTATTGGGGTTACCTAAGGCAGGAGAGGGGAATGCTCACACTTTTTTGCGCCGCGGGGTGCCGGTGCTGAACCTCCTCGATGTACGAAGCCTTGCCCTGCGCTATGGTCTGCCCGTTGACCCGGTGCCCTTGCCCGAACCGGGGCAGGGCGGTATTTACGAGCGCGCGGTTCCGGTCGCGCTGCGCTGGGCCGGTGTGCTGCTGCTGAGTTTCTTGACCGGTGTGGTGGCTTGGGTGGGTGCAAAGGAGGCTGCGCGGTGAACAAGCGACGCCTGTTCCTGGGCGCAGCGCTTATTGTGCTCGGCATTCTTGGCCCGACACTGCTGCCCATCCATCTTTTCGGCATTATTCCGGACCTCTATCGGGCCATAGAGACAGCCCACCAGGGGTTGCTCATTCTCGTCGCGGCCAAGCTGGTTCTCATCAACACGCTGCGCGGCGTACCCCACTACCTGGGTACTTTTCTGGTCGCGGACGAGCTTTACGTTCTGGGCGGGCGATACGGTAGCCTGTTCAGCGCAGCCGCCCCACTCATCATTCTTCCTTTCGTCTATCACAGCATTTACCTACTTCATGGTGTAACTTATGACCTCGGTACCCCGGCGGTGGTCACCATTGTGGGAATGCTGCTTCTCAGCGCCATGCGTCGCGACGTCCCAGGAATTATGAACCGCGCGCTGATCGTGTTGCTGGTTCTTTTTGGTGTGCAGTGGCTGGACGTCATGCCGGCGTTCGACAGCTTCCGTTCAGGCCGCGGTGAGATCTCCCACGAAATAAAGGCCGTGGCGGATTTCCTCGGCTCGCAGGAAGTCCTCAACTTTCTGGGCTGCACCTTTCTTGTCGTCATCTTGACCATGGCTTTTCTGTTGGTGCAACTTCTTGTGGCCCACCACCGGGAAATCGAGCGGGAGCGCTTGGATCGCGAGCGCGAGCGGGAACTGGAACGGATGCGCATCGCAGCACTAGAGGCCAAAAGCCTGCGCGAAATCCAAAGTCTGGTGCACGACCTAAAGACACCGCTGACGGCTATCCAAGGACTGAGCAGTGTCCTTGAACTCACCTGGGCCGCCGGAGAAAGAGGAACGGACCTTGGGGCGGTCTTCGCCCGCATGAATAAGGCCATCGATGCCATGAACAACATGGTTTCCGATCTGTTGGTGGAAAAGCGTCGTCAACCTCTGGAGGTTGAGGAGCTGCTCAAGTACGTAATTGCACAGGTGTCGACCCAGCAGGGGGCGTGTACAATTGAGCTCAAGGTGGAGCCTGGCCTGCCCAGAGTGGCAGGGAACCGGATCCGCCTGGCGCGTGCTCTGGCTAACCTTTTGGAAAATTCGCTGCAGGCCGTGCCCCAGGGCGAAGGCCGGATAACAATTCGGGCGCTCTCAAAGCCTGGCGGCGGTGTGCGGATAAGTATTACGGACAACGGCAGCGGCTTAGGCGAGCCCGACCAGGATCGTGTGTTTGCGCCGGGCTTCAGCACCAAAGGCTCCACAGGGTTGGGCCTTCCGTTTGCTCGTGAAGTCATCGAGACTCATGGCGGATACCTGACTTTGAGCTGCAACGCCGGAAAGGGAACGACAGCAATAGTTGACCTTCCGGGGGTGAAAGAGAGTGCCGGTGCACATTCTGGTGATTGACGACGATGAAAACATTTGCTTCACCATAGGGGCTATCGGCGCATATGCCGGTTGGCTTGTCAAGGCTTGTGCTGATGTAGCCGGTGGGCTAAGAATCCTGCGTGATTTTCGCGCCGATCTCATCTTGCTCGATTATCACCTTCCTTTTCAGAACGGGCTGGCAGCCTTGCCTGAGATACACCGTGCGGCTCCCGACGTTCCGGTGGTGGTCCTTACAGTGGAAGAAGACCAGACGCTGGCGGAGCAGTTTCACCGCCAGGGAGCGGCGGACTACGCCCTGAAACCCATCAAGGCGCCAGACCTGATCTCGCGGGTGAACCTCAACCTCGAGGTGGCCCGCCTGAAACAAAAGGTCCAGAGCAGCGTGAAACCCTACGTGGAAAAAGGTATGAACCAGGAAACGCTCGACCTGCTGGTCGCCTTTGCCCGGACCCGACCGTCGTTCTTTGCCATTGATGAGGCGGCCCAAGCCTTGCACCTGGGTTATTCCACCACGCATCGCTACCTCAGCTACTTGGAGCAGAGTGGTGTTCTGCACGTGCGTTACAACTATGGGAAACAAGGCCGGCCGCGCAAGGAGTACGCACTTGTTGGCAAGAACTGAGGTGCAAATACCGAGGAGGCAGCCCGGCCGCCTCCTCGGCTGTGCTTACAGCATCACCGCGACATCGAGGACAGCGATGCGGCGGAGCATCAGGAGGGGAGAAGCGCCTGGAAGAGGAGCGGCCCCCAAAGTGGTGCCTGCCCCCGGGATTCTCCCCGGAGGCAGGCACCTTGTTCAATAGCTGGTTTTGTAAGAGTGCCCACTGAAAAGGCCGGGCGCTACATCATCACCGGCACCTCGGGGACACCGATGCGGCGGAGCACCATGTACTCCTGCTCGCTCATCTGTCGGATCACCATCTCGTCGTCGTAATATTCATAGGGGTTGTAATCGGCCGCGAAAAAGCGGCGGCCGCCGGGGATAAAGCCTACGAAGAAACCGGGTGCGATCCGGAATATAAAAAAGAAGCCGAACCTTCTCCGGGCGAACTGCTGCGCTTCCGGGACGTCAGGCACGGTACCAGCCTCCTTTCTTCGTCAGGCGCCACAGGCATTACTATTGTATGAACCGGGCAAGAAGTTGGTTACACAGGAACTTACCGGCCTTGTTCAGGGCGACCGGAGCTGAAAAGGTAAGGTCCGTGACGCGGCTCGGTGCTGCACGCGTTTGCAGCAACGGCTGTCCCGGACTTCCGGGGTGAGAGTGGAGAGGTGTTTTTTTTCTTCCTCGTCTGGTATAATAGGGCTTAGCTTGGGCACCCCCCGGCCGGGGGCCGGCCGGGACCGATTCCAGCCCTCGGAGGTGGTCGGAGTGGATGTGTGGTTTTATGAAGAACACAAGCAGAACCTACGCCTGAACTACCGGGTGAAAAGGGTACTCGCTCACAAAAAGACAGACTACCAAGAACTGGTGGTGGTTGAGACAGAAAACTACGGGCGCACCCTGGTGCTGGACGGCGCCGTGCAGCTTACCGTGCGCGATGAGTTCATTTACCATGAGATGATCGCCCACGTTCCGCTTTTTACGCATCCCGACCCGCAAAAGGTGCTCGTGATCGGGGGCGGCGACGGCGGTACCGTGCGCGAGACGTTGAAACATAAGGAAGTGAACGAGGTCCATCTGGTGGAGATCGACCCGGAAGTGGTGGCGGCGGCGCGGGAATACTTCCCGGAAACCAGTGCGGGCCTCAGCGACAAACGGGTGCATGTCCATTACGCGGACGGCATAAGGTTTGTGGCCGAGCAGGAAGGAGCCTTTGATGTGATCATTGTGGACTCCTCCGACCCGGTCGGCCCGGCGGAGGGGCTGTTTGGGAAGCAATTCTACGCCGACGTGGCCCGGGCGCTGAAACCGGACGGGCTTTTTGTGGCGCAGACGGAGTCGCCCTGGGCGAACCAGGACATCCTGCCGCGCATTTACGCCGGGATCCGCGCCACCTTCCCCATTGCGCGTCTCTACCTGGCCACCGTTCCCACCTACCCGGGGTGGCTGTGGAGCTTTACCCTGGGCTCTAAAAAGCACGACCCGCTCACCGTCGATCCCGCCCGCATTCCGGACCTGGGCTGCCGTTACTACACCCCCGAGCTGCACCGCGCCGCCTTTACCCTGCCCCGGTTTGTCGGCGACCTCCTGGAAAAACCTGCTGACCCGTTCGCCTAGGAAACGCAGCCATGGTAGAGAAAGCAGCAGGACTTGTTACAGCCAGCCCCCGTTTTCTCGCGGCGGGCGCCGACCCGGCCCCGGCGCGCGTGGTGCTCCTCGGTGCTCCGCTCGACGTTACGGTGAGTTACCGCCCCGGCACGCGCCGCGGCCCAGCGGCTATCCGCCAGGCCTCTTGGGATCTGGAGGAGTTCAGCCTTTACCAAGAGCGCGATCTAAGTACAGTGCCCTTTGCCGACCTGGGCGACCTGGCCCTGCCCGCCGGCGGCGTGGGACGCGCCCTGGAGCGCATCGGCGCGGCGCTGAGCGAGCTTGTGCGGCAGGAAAAAATCCCGTTTGTTCTAGGCGGTGAGCACCTGCTCACCCTGCCGGCGGTGCGCGCCCTGGCGGCCCGGTACCCGGACCTTACGGTCCTGCAGTTCGACGCCCACGCCGACCTGCGGCCGGAATACGAGGGGGAAGAGCTGTCGCACGCCACCGTCATGCGGCAGATCGCCGCCTTTCTCCCGCCGGAGCGCTTGTATCAGTTCGGCATTCGCTCTGCCACGCGGGAGGAGCTCAAGTATGCGCGCACCCATACGCATTTTTTCCCCGGCGACCTGGCCGACCCGCTCCACCGGGTGCGTGCCGAGCTCAACGGGCGGCCGCTCTACCTTACAATTGATCTGGACGTGTTTGACCCGGCCTTCGCGCCCGGTGTCGGGACCCCCGAACCCGGCGGCATCGGCGTGCGCGAGGCTTTGGCGGCCCTCAGCCTGCTTAAGGGCCTGCACTTGGTAGGGGTGGACATCGTTGAGGCCTGCCCGCCCTTCGACCCGAGCGAGCGTACGGCCGCCCTGGCCGCCCTGCTGGTGCGGGAGCTGCTCCTTTTCTGGGCCGCCTGAATCTCCACCGACAAAAATCGGCTCCCTCCTCCCGAACGCTGTGCCTGCTGTCACATAATGGCAGGAAAATCATCCCTTGCTTGAGCAGGAATATACTGGGCCGCGTCGAAGATACTTAATCACAAGTTGTCAGTTACAAGATGGTTAACGGAGGTGGTGCGGTGCCCTGGAGACGAAAAGCTCAAACGGTGCTGGGACGTCTGAAGCAGCAGGTGAAACTGCCGGCGGCAGTGCCGGGCGTGCGCCTGCGCGGGCGCCGGCGCCTGGCGGCGGGGGCCGCCCTTGTCCTGCTCCTTGCTGCGTTTGCCACCGCCCTGCCCCTGACGCAGAAAGCCTGGGCGGTGAGCGTGGACGGCCAGGTAATCGGCTGGACGGGTGACCGGGAGGCTACGGCCGCCGCGGTGAACGAGATCCTGGCGCGCGATGGGGCCGGGCCGGGGGCGGCGGCGCGGGTGAGTTACAGCCCGGTGCCGCGCTACAAGGTGAAGCTGACCCCCACAGAAGACATGAAAGAAAAGCTGGCCTGCTCCCTCCTCAAGCTGCGCGAAGCCTGGCAGATTTCCGTGGCCGGGCGGCCGGTGGTGGCCGTGGGCAGTGAGGAGGAAGCGCGCGCTGTTGTAACCAGGGTGAAGGCCGCCTTTCCGCCCGCGCCGGGCGCAGTGCTTAAGAAGGTCGCGCTCAAAGAAGACGTAACCTTTACCCCGCAGCTGATAAAAGCCGATCAGGTGCGCAGCGTTGAGGAAGCCGCGGCCTATCTGCTGCGCGGGACGGACGAAACCCGCGTCTACGAAGTGAAGGCCGGGGATTCGCTCTGGAGCATCGCCCGGGCGCACGACCTGCACGTGGCCGATCTGCAGCAGGCCAACCCCGGCGTGACCGAGCGGTTGCAGCTGGGACAGAAGCTCAATCTGGTGGTGCCCAGGCCGTACGTCACCGTGGTTACCCAGGAAGAGAAAACCGTATCCGAGGCCATCCCTTTCGCCGTAGAAACGGTGAAGGACAGCAGCCTCTACACGTATGAAAAGAAGGTCAAGACGCCCGGAGAGGCGGGCAGTAAAAAGGTGACCTACGCCCTGGTACGGGAAAACGGGCAGGTGCGCCAAGAACAGGTCGTAACCGCTGTGGTGGAAAAAGAGCCCGTGACGCAGGTGGTGGCGGTGGGGACGCGTGAGCCGGCCGTCGTCGGCACAGGCCGTTACATCTGGCCGCTCAGCCGTGGCGGCGGCGTGGTTACGTCCCGCTTCGGGCAGCGCGGAGGCGAGTTTCACCAAGGAGTTGATATTGCCGCCCCAACCGGTACACCGGTGCTGGCGGCCGACAGCGGTGTGGTCAGCCTGGCCGGGTGGAACGGTGGGTACGGCAAGTGCATCATCATCACGCACGGCAATGGCAGCGCCACCCTGTACGGTCACCTTTCCCAGATCTTTGTCCGGGAGGGCCAGAAGGTGACCAAAGGCAAGACCATCGGCCTGGTTGGTTCCACCGGCCGGAGTACGGGGTCCCACCTGCACTTTGAAACCATGCAGGGCGGGGCGAAAAAGAACCCGCTCGCGTACTTTAAGCACCAATAGGCGCATGGGGTCAGGGGGACACCTGGCCCCATGCCTTGGTTTCAGGGAGGGGAACAGCATGGAGGGCTGGCCGGAGTTCAAGGCGGCTATCCTGAAGCGCACAGGGATTGACCTTAACGCCTATAAGGAACGACAGATGCTGCGGCGGATCACCACGCTCATGGCCAGCCACGGCCTGAGCGATTTCGTCTCCTACCTGCGCCTGTTAAGCCACGACCCGGCGGCCTACCGCCAGTTCCTGGAGCGCATCACCATCAACGTCTCCGAGCTCTTTCGCAACCCGGAGCGCTTCGCCGAGCTTAGGGAGCGTTTTCTCCCGGAGCTCTTGGCGGGCGCCGCCCCGGCGGGCGGCCGACCACAGCTCAAAGCCTGGAGCGCCGGCTGCGCCGCCGGCGAAGAGCCTTATTCCCTGGCCATCCTCTTGGCCGAGAACGTGCCCGGGCAGGACCTGCCGGTCCTGGCCACCGACATCGACGCCGAAGTGCTGAAAGAAGCAGAGGCGGGCCGCTACCCTGCGGCCCGCCTAAAAAACGTTCCTCTGGATCTAAGGCGGCGCTACTTCACCCAGGAAGGGGACTTTTTCACCGTACGCCCGTCACTCAGGGCCCGGGTGCGCTTTCAGCGCCACGACCTGCTGCGCGACCCGTATCCCCAGGGGTTGGACCTCATCCTCTGCCGCAACGTGGTGATCTATTTTACGGAAGAGGCGAAGGAAACCCTTTACCTCCGCTTTGCTCAGGCCCTGCGCCCGGGCGGCATCCTCTTCACCGGCGCCACCGAACAGATCTTCCAGCCCCAGCGCTACGGCCTGCGCTCCGTCGCGCCGTTCTTTTACCAGCGGACGGACGGCCAGGCCTTGGGGATAACGCGCTAAAAGCGCCCCACAGGGAGTTTCCGCGGGGCGCCGCGGTTTTCACAGCGAGCGGGATCCCAGGCGTGCTGCCTACCGCCCGGCGGCCAGGAGCTCGCTCACCGTCACCGGCTGCAGCCCCTTCTTCTTGAGCCCCTTGAGGATTTGCGGGAGCGCCTCCACCGTAGGCTGGGTCGGGTGCATGAGCACAATGCCCCCAGGCTGGATGCCCGCCAGCACCCGCTCCACAATCACCTCCGCCGGCGGCCGCTCCCAGTCCACCGTGTCCAGGCTCCACATGATGGTCGGGTAGCCCAGCTCCCCGGCTGTGCTTACCACCCGTTCATCCCACTCCCCGTAGGGCGGCGCAAAGAGAGCCGGTTTTTTCTGCGTCAGCTTTTCCAGCAGGTCCGCCGTGCGCTGGAGCTCTTCTTTGAGCTCGGCTTCGCTTATTTGCGTGGGGTGGGGATGGTACCAGGTGTGGTTGCCCAGCTCGTGGCCGCCGGCGGCGATGTCCTTGGTGAGCGCCGGAAACTGTCGCACCCAGTCGCCCACCATAAAGAACGTGGCTTTGGCCTCGCCCGCCTTAAGCGCCGCCAAAAGGTCGGGCAGGTACTCCTCGCCCCAGGCCACGTTCACCGTGAGGGCCACCAGGGGTTTGGGGGTGTCCACCTGAAAGACGGGGTTGGTGCGACCGGTACTGGCAGGCAAAAGCTCCCTCACCCCTTGCAGGGAGTAAAAGGCCAGGCCCACCAGGGTGAGCCCCAACACGGCCGCCAGCAGCCCGCGGCGCAGGCGCTGAGAAGGTAAACGCCAGAAAAAGACGCGCACGGATCTTCCTCCCTTCGGGCGGCTCCTTTCTGCCGCGTCCTTGTCTTCGTTTCACCATATGTACTCGGCAGCCGCTTTAGACTAGCGGCGCGCGGCCGGACCCTGCCCCAGAATGTAATGGGCCCGTAAAAAAGGTGTAATGGGCATGTAACCGTGACGTGGTACGATGTAAACGAACCCAAGCGAAAACCTTTGAACCCCCTCTCAGATAGCGCGGTACGGCCGCGCTTCTTTTTTTGTGTGGTCTGGGGCCGAAGGCAGATCCCGGCGGGGAGCGGCAGCTTTGCCCTTGAGTGAAGCTCTGTCAGAACCTTCCATTGAAGCGGCCCGTCCGGGCCGCTATACTTTTGGGTAGGGGAGGTGGAAGCGGTGGCGGAAAAAATCCTGGTGGTGGACGATGAGGCTACCATTGTGGAGTTTGTGCGCATCAACCTGGAGAAGGCGGGCTTTACCGTCCTCAGCGCCGGCGACGGCGACACCGCTTTGGCCTTGGCCACCTCTGAACGCCCGGACCTCATCGTCCTCGACGTGATGCTGCCCGGCCGCGACGGCTTCGAGGTCTGCCGCGAGCTCCGGCGCACCTCGTCCACGCCCATCATCATGCTCACCGCCCGGGACGAAGACATCGACAAGATCCTGGGCCTGGAGCTGGGCGCCGACGACTATATAACCAAGCCCTTCAACCCGCGCGAGCTGGTGGCCCGCATCAAGGCCATCCTCCGCCGGGTGGATCGCTCCGGCAAAATGGACGGCCGCGTCATCGCGCGCGGCCGCCTGCAGCTCGACCTGGACCGGCACCAGGTGACGGCCGGCGGCCGCCTGGTGGACCTGACGCCCAAGGAGTTCGAACTCTTAGAGCTCCTGATGAATAACCCGGGCCGCGTCTTTTCCCGCGAGACGCTGCTGGAGCGGCTCTGGGGCTACGACTTCTTCGGTGACTCCAAAACGGTGGACGTGCACATCCGCCGCCTGCGCGAAAAGGTGGAGGAAGACCCGAGCTCGCCCACCCACATCCTTACCGTTTGGGGCGTCGGCTACAAGTTCCGGGAGTTTTAGCCATGCTGCGCACCATCCGCGGGCGCCTCACGCTCAGTTACGCCGTGCTTCTTTTTGTGACGGTCAGCCTCCTAGGGACCTTTCTCCTCGAGTCTTTGAACCGCTACTACCTGGAAGAGAGCCGGGCCAAGCTGGAGGCGCACGCGCGCGTTTTCTCGCATTACGCCGAACTCTCTTTTTTAGGCAACGCCCTGGCGCGCCGGTTCAGCCAGGATGTGGACGCCCGCGTGCAGATTCTCGATGTGAACGGCACCGTGGTAGGCGACTCGCGCTGGCCGGAGGAGCGGGCCATGGGGCAGACCATCGGCGGGCCCCTGGTGGAGCGGGCGCTGGCCGGCGAGGTGGTGAGCCAGGTCGCCCGGGCCGGCGGCAGCCGCGTGCTCTACGTGGCGGCGCCGCTTCGGGTGCAGGGCGGCACCGTCGGCCTGGTGTACCTGTCGTCCTCCCTGGCTGCTGCCGATGAGACCCTGGCCGTGGCCCGCAACCTCATCCTCTTGAGCGCGCTGGCGGCCCTGGCCGTGGCGCTGGTGGCCGGTTCCTTCCTGGCGCGCAGCATCACCCGGCCGCTGGCGGCGGTTACCGCGGTGGCGCGCCGGCTCGCCAGCGGCGACTTTTCGCCCCGTCTCACCCCTCAGCCCCCGGCGGAGGTGGAAGAGCTGTCGCGGGCTTTTAACTACTTGACAGAACGCCTGAGCGCTACCCTCAAGGCGATTGAGGCGGAGCAGCAAAAGCTTACCACGGTGCTGGCCGGCATGGGGGACCTGCTCCTGGCGGTGGACCGGAGCAGCCGGGTGGTCCTGGTGAACCCGGCCTTGGCGCGCACCCTGGGCCGCAAAGAAGAGGAACTCATTGGTGCGCCGCTGCCGGCGGCGGTGGCGGAGTCCGGGCTGGGACGGGTGCTCAGCGCCGGCCTTACGAGCGCCTGGCCCCAGGTGGCGGAGGTGACGCTTCCCGGCCAGAGCGCCGTCTACCGCGCCCAGGTGACGCCCTGGCAGGGCGGCCCCGGCGGGACGGGCGTCGTGGCCGTGCTGCGCGATATCACTGACCTCAAGCGGCTGGAGGCGGCCCGCCTGGAGTTTTTGGCCAACGTCTCCCACGAGCTGCGCACCCCGCTCACTTCCATCAAGGGCTTTGCCGTAACGCTGCAGGACGATCTGCCGCCGGATTCGGACGCCGCCCGTTACGCCCGCGTCATCGAGCAGGAGACGGACCGCCTCTCCCGCCTGGTGGCCGATATTATGGACCTTTCCAAGATCGATGCCCGCGAGATCAGCCTGGATCTCAAGGCGCTGGACTTAACCGGGCTCATCTCGCAGGTGGTGGAACAGCTGCTCCCGCGCGCCGAGAGCGCCGGGCTTAAGCTCGGCACGGAGCTTCCTGCCGCCCTGCCGCGCGTGCTCTGCGACCCGGACCGCATCCAGCAGGTGCTGCTCAACCTTTTGGACAACGCCATCAAGTACACGCCGGCGGGGGGAAGGGTGGAGGTGAAGGCCTGGGCCGAGGAAAAGCGCGTGTGCGTGAGTGTGCGCGACACCGGCGTGGGCATCCCCGCCGCCGACCTGCCGCACATCTTTGAGCGCTTTTACCGGGTGGACAAGGCGCGCTCCCGGGCCTTGGGCGGCACCGGGCTCGGCCTCGCCATCGTCCAGGCCATCGTGGCGGAGCACGGGGGCGAGGTAAAGGTAAGGAGCGAGCCGGGGGCCGGGAGCGAGTTCACCATCCGGCTGCCGCACCTGTAACGAGTTCGTAACCATTCGTTACCTTTTACTAATTCTTCTGTAAGGGCTGGGGCATAGAATGGAGATGGAACGCCCGGCCGAGGCGTCGGGCGTTACAACAAGGAGGGAGACCCATGCCGCGATACGGGCTTTTTCTCCTGGCGGCCCTCGTCAGCCTCAGCCTTGTAGTGACCGGGTGCACGGCACCGGCTGAGACCCCGCCCCCTCCCGAGTCTCCGGCCGGACAGGCCGAGGCGCCGGCCCCGAACCCGGAACAGGCACCTCCGGTTGCGCCGGTCGCTGCGCCGGCGGCGCCCCAACCAGGCCCCGGCACGGATGTCGGCGGCGGGCGCCTCTACTTCCGCCTCTGGGGTACCACGCCCGACCTTATGTACCTGGTACCGGTGACGGTGGAGGCACCGCATCCCGAGGATATGCCGCAGCAGGCATTGGCACTCCTCCTCGCCTGGCCTGACAAAAGCGGGGCCACCGTCTCGCTCTGGCCGGCGGGAACCAAGGCCGCCCTGCGCATCCAAGACGGCACAGCGACGGTTGATTTCACCAGCCTGGACACCACCAAGTTCGGCAGCACGCGCGAGACCTGGGCGCTCGACGGCCTGACCCTCACGCTGACCCAGTTCCCCCTCATCAGACGCGTGCAGGTTGAGGTGAAGGGCCGGGTGGTAGAGACCTTGGCCGGACACGTAGAAACGCGCCGGCCGCTTATCCCGCCGCCCTCTGTCAACCGCGTCGCCTTCAGCGGTACCCCGGCCGCCGGGGCGGGCACCATGCCGGTGACCCTGTACTTCCCCGGTCCCCAGAACTTGTTCCTGGTACCGATTACGCGCGACGTGCCCAAGACGCCGGCGGTCGCCCGCACCGTGGTGGAGGAGCTCATCCGTGGGCCGGAGAAGGATTCCGGGCTCGGCCGGGTGATCCCGGAGGGGACGCGCCTGAGGGGCATCAAGCTGAAGGACGGTCTTCTCACCGTGGACTTCTCCAAGGAACTCAGGGATAAGCACTGGGGCGGCAGTGCCGGCGAGCGCCTTACCATCGAGGCCATCGTCCATTCTTTGGGCGCCGTTCCCGGTGTCGAGCAGGTGGAGATCCTCATCGAAGGACAGCGCGGCGCGACCATCGGCGGCCACGTGATCCTCGACCGTCCTATTGCGCCGGGACCACTGAACATCCTTGGATCTTAAGCACCTCTAGGGACCGCAGAGCGCCCGAGGGGAACTCCCAAAGAGCCTGACCTCGGACTGGGAAAGAGGCGGGTAAGTCACAGGGAAAGGAGGCGGGTGCGGTGCGGCGGGGAACGAAGATCGCTCTGCTGGTTCTGGCCCTTGTTGCTGCAGCGGCCCTGGCCTGGGCGGGCGGGGCAGGCCGCCCGCACCCCGCCCCTTCTCCAGGTTCGCCGCCCGCCCCACCCGACGAGACAAAAACCGTCAAACTGAAGCTCCATTTTGTCTATAGCGGCAGCGACCACGTGGTGACCCGGGAAGTGCCGGCTACGCGGGCTGTGGCCCGGGCGGCGCTGCAAGAGCTCCTCAAGGGTTACCTGGGCACCGCAGGCGAAGTAAACGTGCTGCCGCCCGGTACCCAGCTCCGGGATATTGCCATCCTGGACGGCATCGCCTACGTGGACTTTTCGCGCGAGTTTCGGGACAACCACTGGGGTGGGGTGGCCAGCGAGGTCGATACCATCTATTCGGTGGTCAACACCCTGGGCGAGTTCCCCACGGTGCGGGGGGTGCAGTTTCTCCTGGAGGGAAGCCCGCTCCGGACCATCGGCGCCGGTGTCGTGGACCTGGCACAACCCCTGAAGCCGCGCCGCATCGCCCCATCCCTTTACACCCAACTGGCCGCCCGGCTGGTGGGTCCGGCGGCGCGCGCCCTGCCCTGGAATGCCTGGGTGAAAAGTGAAGAGCGCCTGGCGCTGCGTGAGGGTTTTCCCGACGCCCTGGCCTTGGGAGACACCGACGGCGACGGTGCCGACGAGCTGGTGCTCACCGCCGGTAAGCGGGTCGGCATTTGGGACCGGGAAGCGGGCGGCTTCGCTAGCGTTTGGGAACGCAAGTTCAGTTCCGCGCCGCGGGTGGTCCTGGCCGCCACCCGCGCCGGCAGCCGTAAAGACCTGGTGGTTGCGGCGGAAGAAGGGATCTTCATCTTTGGCTGGGGCGGTGACGGGTACGTCCAGCTGGGCTGGCAGGGGGTATCGGGGAACATCCAGGACTTGGCCGTGGGCGATACCGATGGCAACGGGCGGGCGGAAATCCTGGCGCTCTTCGGCCGGGTGGATGGCGCCGGCGAAGAGCTGGCCGGCGGTCGCATTGTCATCTGGGAGTGGAACGGCGAGACGTACCTGCGCCGCCGTGAAGAGGCCTTTTCCTTCCTGCGCCTGCTGCCGGCCGACGTAAACGGCGACGGCCGCGATGAAATCCTGGCCTTTGCGCGCCGGGGCGTCACCGTGTTTGGGTGGCAGGGAGCGGCCTATGTGGAGCTGGGCAGCAACCCGGCCGCCGGGGGTGCGCTGGCTACGGTGCTGGCCGGCGATGTGAACGGCGACGGGCATGCCGACCTGGTGGTGCGCGACGAAGCGGCACCCTCCCTCTATGTGTATAGCTGGCAGAGGGGCGGGTTCAGCAAGCTGTGGCAGGGTCCGCCGGCCGGCGGGCAGGTACTGGGGCGGGAGGCCTTCATTTGGCCCGCCGGCGGCGGTTACCCCACCCTGCTGGTGGCCGGCAACAACCCGGGCAGTTATGTCTTCTTGCGCGCTGCTGCGGATGGCTGGCAGCAACAGGGCCTGGTCGGGGCCAGCGGTGAGCAGGTGCTGGGCTTCGGGGATGTGGACGGCGACGGCGCGCCGGAGGTCATCTTCCGCCGCCACCAGCTCCTCTCCAATCCGGTGCAGTGGCTCTACATCGGCCGGCTCAGCTCGCTGTCCTGGCCGGCTCCTGCGCCGCAAGACAAGGCGAAAACCCCGCCGGGGCGGCTGTGAAGCCGGTCGAGTGGCGGGCGCAATACTTTGCGCGGTACGCAAGGTGTGTCGCCCACGTAAGAGCGAAGGCCAGAACTTATGAAGGAGGCCGGGTCCATGCGTTTCATCTCTTGTCTGACAGTAACCCTGCTCCTTGTTGCACTTTCAGTCGGCGGCTGCAGCCTCGGGGCGGGATCGAAACCGGAGGCGGCGCCCCCGCCGCCTGCCGCTGCGGCACCCCTCGACAGCGAGGGTTACGGCCGGGTGGAGCTTTTGGCTGCCTTAAGCGGGGAGCCCCTGAGCAACCCGGCCGGCGTGGCGGTTAACGCGGCCGGCGACCTCTATGTGAGCGATGCCGCCAAACAGGTGGTGCTGGAGTTCCCCGGCGGCGATCTCAAGGCAACACCTAAGGTCATCGGCGGCGAAGGCGGCGGCCTGGGACAGTTCGTCCACCCGCGCGACCTGGCCGTGGACGGCGCCGGTAACCTCTACGTGCTGGACGACGGCAATTCCCGGGTGGAAAAATTCAGCCCGGACGGCAAACCCCTGGCCCAGGTGGGCGGCAGGGACGAGTTCGCTCCTTACTTCAGCCTGCAGGACGGCTACGACGAGCCCTTGAGCGCCCTGGCCGTGGATAAAGACGGCAACATCTACGTCGGCGTGAGCGGCGCCAATTACGACATCTCGCCGCACGCTCTGGTGAAGTTCGCTCCGGACGGCCGTAAGGTGTGGGAGGTAAAGAGCACCCTGGAAGGCGACGTGGACGTGGCGCCCTTCGCCTGGCCGGACGCGCTGGCCGTGGGCCGGGACGGCACCGGGAAGGACGGCACCCTCTTCGTGGCCCACGGGGCCAACGGCACCGGCAAGATCCTCATCCTGCCGCAACGGGATGGGCAGGTGGACAAGAAGGCTGCGCGCGACTTCGGCCCCATCGGCAAAGGCCCCGGCGAGCTCATGCACACCCCGGCGGGCATCGCCCTTACCGCCTCCGGCGACATCCTGGTGGCCGACACCTACAACAACCGCCTGCAGCTCTTCAGCGCGGATGAGAAGCTGAAGGCCATGTACCGCTTAAAGGGCCTGCCGACGGCGGAGTTCGATCAGCCCGGGCCCTTGGCCGTCGCGCCGGACGGCAGTGTGTACGTGGTGGACGCCGGCAACAAGCGTGTCCTCAAGCTGCGCCTGGTACCACCGACGGCCGACACAGAGAAGAAATGATTGAGCCTGCAACATGCTCTTTCGGATGACAGTCTAGGGGGAGGGGAATACCGTGACAATGAGAATAGTTTCCGGGCCGGCCGGGCGCGGGCTGATTCCCCGCTCCCTGCTGGCCGTCATCTGCTTCGGCCTCGTTCTGCTCCTGGTCTTTTGCCAGACCGGCTGGCTCAGGCCGCTCACCTACCAGCTGGCCCGCGCCGCCGCCCAGGCCGACCTCCTGCACCGGGTTCGCAGCTGGCAGACCCTCACCGGCGAGCATTTCGTCGTGAAGTTCCTGCCCCAGGATAGGGACGTTGCTCCCCTGGTACTGCAGGCCGCCGAAGCGGCGTACGCGCCGGTGACCAAAGATTTGGCCTACGCCCCGCCCGGCCGCACCACGGTGGTCATCTACCCCACCCGCAAGGAGCTTAACGCCAGCTTCGGTTGGTCGGCCCAGGAGAGCGCCATGGGGGTTTACTGGGGCGGTGCCATCCGTGTCCTTTCCCCCAAGGCCTGGGTGGAGGGCAAAGACCCGGCGGAGATCGGCCGGGTGTTCCTCACCATGGGGCCCATGGCGCATGAGTTCACCCACCTGGTGCTGGACTACAAAACGTGCGGCAACTACCCGCGCTGGTTCAGCGAAGGCTTGGCGCAGTACGAAGAGCTGCGCCACGGCGGGGTCCTCTGGGACGACCCGGCGGCGGACTTCACGGGCGAGCTCTACTCCCTGGCCGACCTGGAGCGCTTCAGCGACCTGCCCAACCAGAGCCTGGCCTACCGCCAGGCCCTCTCGCTGGTGCAGTACCTGGCCGCCAGCCGCGGCGAAGCAGGCCTGAAAAAAATCATCGCCGCCCTCGGCGATGGCGCCGGCTTCCCTGAGGCCCTCGCCGCCGCGGGCATCACCTCGCCGGCGGCCTTGGCCGCCGGCTGGCAGACCTGGCTCGCGGGCGCGGGAAAGTAGCCGGGGTGCCTGACTGAGTAAATAAACCTATCCTCTGTTCGGCGCTGAAACCCGACCCCGACGGATAGCGCAGGCGGGCGAAGGCAAGCGGGGGCCGAAGGGTTCCCGGGCTGCAGATGGGCTTTTGAGAACAGCTGGTGAGGTGCCCGGAAGGATTTCGGCCCGGCGGGGCCGAATTTTCTTTTTGAGAGGGGTGAGAAGATGCCGGAGAAGATCCTGGTGGTGGACGACGAAGAACCCATCGCCGACATCTTGGAGTTCAACCTGAAAAAAGACGGCTACCAGGTCGAAGTCGCCTTCGACGGTGAAGCGGCCCTGGCCAAGGCGGCCAGCTTCAAGCCCGACCTGATCATCCTCGATATCATGCTTCCCAAGCTGGACGGCTGGGCGGTCTGCCAGCGCCTGCGCCAGCACTCCACCGTGCCCATCATCATGCTCACCGCCAAGGACGAAGAGACCGACAAGGTCCTCGGCCTTGAACTCGGCGCCGACGACTACGTCACCAAACCCTTCAGCCCGCGCGAGCTCCTGGCCCGGGTGCGGGCGCTGCTGCGCCGCGCCCAGTCCTATCGCGGCGACGAAGGGCACGGCTCGGTGCTCACCTTTGGCGACCTTACCCTGGACCTTACCCGCTACGAGGTTACCAAGCGGGGCGAAAACATCGGGCTGACGCTGCGTGAATTTGAGCTCCTCAAGTTCCTGGCGCTCTCGCCCGGCCGAGTCTTCTCACGCGAGACCCTGCTCGAGAAGGTGTGGGGCTACGACTATTACGGCGACATCCGCACCGTGGATGTCACCGTGCGCCGCCTGCGTGAAAAGCTGGAAGACGACCCGGGCAACCCTACCTACGTGCAGACTAAGCGCGGTATCGGGTACTTTTTTAGGGGGCAGTAAGTTTTGCGGAGCATCCAGGGGAAGATCGTCGTTATCTACATTCTCCTGGTACTGGTGGCGATGGAACTCATCAGCGTCCAGCTGGTGCGCCGCCTGCAGAGTTACTACGAGACCAACTTTCGCACCTCACTCACGGCCCAGGCCAACCTCCTGGCCGGCTTTTCCGTGCGCTACTTCAGCGGTGAGCAACCGGAGAGCTACCTGGGCGACCTGGTGGATAATTTCCGCCTGCAGACGGGAGCCCAGATTGTGGTGGTGGATGCCGGCGGCATGGTGCTGGCGGCCACCGGGGACGCCAGCACGCAACTCGGGAAGCGCCTGCAGCAACCGGAACTCACCCGCGCCCTCTCCGGGGTGGCCGGGGGTGAAATACGCCGCGACAGCGCCCAAGGGTCCCGCACCTTCTACCTGGCCGTCCCGGTGCGCCGGGAAGCCCAGGTGGTAGGCGCCGTGGGCTTTAGTTCGTCTTTGGCCGAGGTTGACCGGACGCTGAATGAGATCAAGGGGATTCTGCTCAAGGCCACGGCCATCGCCCTTTCAGCCACGGTTTTCCTCGGCTTTGCCCTGGCCCGCACCATCACCCAGCCCATTCAAGAGGTTACCCGCCAGGCGGCGGTGATTGCCGGGGGCGAGTTTGGAGAACCGGTCACCGTCCGCTCCCATGACGAGATTGGGCAGCTGGCCGCCGGCTTCAATTACCTGCGCGAGCGCCTGCAGCAAACCCTGCAGGAGATCTCCGACGAAAAAGAAAAGGTAGAGGCCGTCCTCGCCAACTTGAACGACGGCGTTCTGGCCCTGGACCCGGCGGGGCGCATTGTGCACCTCAACCCGGCGGCCCGGGGCCTGCTGCGCCTGCCGCAGGCGCCGGCGGATGTCCGCGGCCGCCGTTGGACGGAGGTTTTCCCCGAGCTCGGGCTCGCTGCGGAGCTGGCCCGGGCCCAAGGCGGCACCCCGGTGACGGTGCGCCTCGACGGCGAAAAGACCGGCGGCCGCGTGCTCAAGGTGCACCTTGACCCCTTCAAAAGTGGCACGCGCCACGCCGGAGTGGTGCTCACCCTGCAGGACATCACCGAGCAGGAGCAGCTGGAGTCGCTGCGGCGTGAGTTTGTGGCCAATGTCTCCCACGAACTCCGGACGCCGCTGACCACCATCAAGAGCTACGTCGAAACCCTGCTGGACAACGAGGGCGCCCTGGAGCCTTCGCTCAGCCGGCGGTTCCTCGCCGTCATCAATGCCGAAGTGGACCGGATGACCCGCCTGGTGCGCGATCTATTGCAGCTGGCCCAGCTGGATGCCGGACGCGTGCGCTGGGATAAGCGGCCGCTCGACCTGGCGACGGTGGTGGCCGAGGTGGCCGAGCGCTTTCGCATGCCCGCCGAGCGGGCCGGCCTTACCTTGAGCGTAAGCTCCGCCCCGGGGCTCCCGCCGGTGATCGCCGACCGGGACCGGGTGGAGCAGGTGCTGGCCAACCTCATCGGTAACGCCATCAAGTTTACGCCTTCCGGCGGGCGGATCGAGCTGCGCCTGGTCCGGGAAGGGTCCATGGTACGCACCACGGTGGCCGACACCGGGGTAGGCATCCCCTTGGAGGACCAGCCGCGCATCTTCGAGCGCTTTTACCGCGTGGACAAGGCCCGCTCCCGTACCCTGGGGGGCACCGGGCTGGGGCTTTCCATCGCCCGGCAGATCGTTGAGGCCCACGGCGGCGAGATCACGTTGACCAGCACACCCGGGCAGGGCACGGCGGTGAGCTTCGCCCTCCCGGTCCAGAAAGCCGGGGGTGGCGGTGTTGTGGCGTGAGCGGGTAAAAAGTGCGCTCCTTGTGGTGTTGGTGGGCCTCAGCATTCACCTCAGCCTGCTTCTCTGGCAGGGGCTGCCGGCCGCCGAAGCGCCGGCGGCGGAACTCCCGGCCGGGGGCACGTACTGGGGCGCCGGGCGGGACCCGGTGGCGCTCTTGGCGCCGGCCCGGCTGGTCCTCCACCGCGCCAAGGGTGCGCCGGCTTTGCTGTACCCGGGTTCCCCCGGCTACGAACGGGCGTGGAGCGGGGCGCTGGATGTGTTGCAGCAGCTGGGCAGCCTGAGCCCCGCCCAGCTGGCCGGAGAGGAGGTCGCCGCGGCGGCGTGGAAACCCGGCGCCGGCGGTATTGCCTTAGAACTGATTTTTCCTTTGCCCATAGGCCCGGAGCTCTGGGGGCCGGTGCTGGACTACCCGGAGGGCTTCCAGCTTCCCTGGCCGGTGCAGCGGGCGCTGGTGGTGCCGGGGCAGGAGCCGGCCCTCCTTTTGGCCGGCCCCGGCCCGGGCCAGCTGCGCGGCTTCAAGCTGCCCGGCGCCGGGACAACCCTGGGCGGTATCTTACGGGAGCTTTCGGGCACAGCGCTGCTTCCCGCCCGCGAACTCAAAGGCCCGCCGCCGGTCGGAAGCGGCCTTTACGTACCGGGGACAAGTCTTTCCCTCCCGGTACTTAGAGTGGGCGGCGAGGCGGCGGACCCGGAGGTGGTGGCAAGCAGCTTTTTCGCCGACCTTTCCCTGACGCGCTGCATCCGCGAACGCGACGGGGCCACCATTTACAGCGATGGGCAGCGCGGCGTGCGCGTCCGCCCGGACGGTGGGGTGGAATACAACGCGCCGGAGGTGATGGCCGGTGTCCTGCTGCCACCGGCCCAGGCCCTGGAGCGTGCGGCCCGCTTCATCACCCAGCACGGCGGCTGGCCCCAAGAGGCGCGCCTGGCCCAGTTGACCGAGGTGCCGAGCGCCCCGGATGGCTTCCACTACCGCCTTGTCTTCACGCAATACTGGAACGGCCTGCCGGCGCTGACGCCCACGCTCGAACTTATGCTCAGCGACCGTGGCGTGGGCCGCTACCGGCGTTCGGTGTTGCGCGCGGCATGGCGTGCCCGCTGGGCCAGCGTAAGCTCCGCCGGCCTGGAGGAGGCCATCGGCCGCAGCGGTAAACTACCCAAAGAAGACACGGTGGCCGACGTGTACCTGGCCTACCGGGAAGAGACGGGGCAGAGCGGCGAGCTCTTGCTGGTGCCGGTGTGGGCGGTGGAAACGGCTCACGGCCGTATCTTCTGGCTGCCGGCGGAGGGGGGCGGCGGGCAGTGAACTGGGCGCGGGCGAAAAGCCTTCTTTTGGCGGCTTTTTTAGTGCTGGACCTGGCCTTGGCGTGGCTTTACCTGAACTTGGAACAGAAGGTTCCGGGGCAGGCGGCGGCGGGCCAGGCGGAACCCGAGCTGGTGGAGCGGCTGGCGCAGAAGAACGTCACCCTGGCCGCCGCGCTGCCGCGGGAGACGCCGGCGCTGGCGCTGCTGCGCGTCGGCATCGACAAGGAGAACCCTTACCCCCAGGCTCTGAGCTTGTTTGGCAGCCTGGATGGTGTGGAGGTGGTGCGCGGCGCTGACCCTCTCTTGGAGCTGGCCTTCAGCCGGGGGCCGGAGGAGCTCCTCTTTTACACCAGCGGGGTCACCGTTTACACCCACCGGGGACGGGGAGCAACCACCGGGGAGCAGACAGCGGCCGGCGCGGTGGACAAGGCACGCGCGTTTCTAGAGCGGCACGGCGGCCTGGACGGGCTTACGCTCAGCCGGGTTGTTCCTTACCGCCGGGAGGGTACATACCTGGTGGAGTTCGGGCAAAGCTATGGAAGGTTCCCCTTGGTGGGGGCGAGCGGTGCGGTGCTGGTGGTGGCGCCGGAGGGCGTGGAGAACTGTTGGCGGCGGCGGCTCACGGTTTTCGGTGAGAGCGGGCGTCCCCGCACGGTGGTTTCCGCCGCCGACGCGCTTCTGGCGCTGGCCCTGGAGCGGCCGCGCCCCGAAGCCGCCCCGCTTACGGTGCACGAGGTGGTGCTGGGGTACTACAACAAGATCTACAATGCCGACGAATGGGAGGCGGCCCCTGTGTGGCGCATCTGGACGGGTGGTGACACCTACTTTTACGTAAACGCCTTTACGGGTGAACTGGAAGGGTAGCCCGGTTAAAGTTTTAACAGATATAAAGAATATTGTTTGCCCCAGGGTTTTTCCTTATGCTATAATGTGGTCGTGCTGGTCTTTATGCTCAATTGACGATGTCCAGCTTGCGCAAGAGGTGGTGATGTCTTTGGCAATCGAAGCCCTGCGTGCCGTGCGCGAGACGGAGGCGAACGCCCTGGAACTGAGGCGTGCCGCCCGCGAAGAAGCCCGGCGCACGGTGGAACGCGCGGAGGCCGAGGGCGAAGCCCTGGTGGAGCAGGCCGTTCGGGCGGCCCAGGAGGAAGCCCGCAAGCTGCTGGCCCAGGCTGAGGCCGAAGCCGCGCGGGAAGCCGAACCGATTAAGAAAGAGGCCGAAAAGGCCTGTGCCCGGATCCGGCAGGAAGCGGCAGGGCGTCTCCCCCCGGCGGTAGCGCTTATCGTGGAGAGGATAGTGAAAGCCAATGGCCGTAGCTGAAATGAAAAAGATCCTCCTGGTGGCCCACCGCGAGGACCGCGAACCCCTCACACGGGCGCTGCAGCGCCTGGGCGCGCTCCAAGTGGAAGACCTCTTGGAGGAGCAGGAGAAGGAGGGGCAGGCCGGCGGCCTCGAGCGCGATGAACCGGGTGAAGAGGCGGCCCGGCTGGATGCCCGCCTGGCAGAGCTCAAATTCTGCCTGGACTTTTTGCAGCGCCTGGCACCGGAGCGAACCACCTTTATCCAGCAATTTGCCGGTACCAAGGTGTTTCTGAAAGAGAGCGAATTTCGTCACTACCTGGAGGATAAGGACAGGGTGGCGCAGGTGAACCGCACCCTGCGCGCCATCGACGACGAGCTGACCGGCCTGCGCAACGAAGAGACCAGGGCGCACAACCTGCTGGCCCAGCTGGTGCCCTGGCAAACCTTCGATGTTCCCCTGGAGGAACTCAAGCCGGGGCCGGAGGTGGGCGTAGAACTGGGGGTGCTGCCGCTTACGGCCGAGGCGGAGGGCGCTTTTCGGTCCGAGCTCGAGGAGACATCTCCCGGCGCCTATCTCGAGGTGATCGGCCGGGAACGGGAGGAGGCCTCCGTCTTTCTCCTTTATGCGCGGGCGGATGAAGAAGCCGTGCAGGCTTTGCTGCGCCGGCGGTCCTTCAACCGGGCAGCCTTTCCGGGGCTGGAAGGGACGGTGCCGGCGGTGAAGGAGCGCACGGAAGCGGAGCTGGCCGAACTCGCCCGGCGGCGCGAAGAGCTGTACGCCCAGGCCAAGCAGTACGCGTCCGACCGGCTGCTCATCAAAGCCGCCTACGACGACGCGGCCCTGGCCCGGGCCCGCCTGGACATTACCCAGAACTTCGCCCGCACCCAGGAGACCTTTGCCCTTACGGGTTGGGTGCAGGCTAAAGACTGGCCGCGCCTGCAGAAGGCGGTGGTCCGGGTGAGTCCCAGCGCCTACTTGGCGGCCCGCGACCCGCAGCCGGACGAGGAGCCGCCGGTCACCCTAACCAACAGCAAGAGCGTCTATCCCTTTGAGGTGATCACCGAGCTTTACGGCCTGCCGTTCCCGCGGGGAATCGACCCTACCCCCTTTCTGGCGCCGTTCTTCTTCATCTTCTTCGGCATCATGTACGGCGACGGCGGGTACGGCTTGATCCTTATGGGGCTGGCCTGGCTGGCCATGAAAAAGATCCGTATGGCCGGTATGGCGCGCAAACTCTTCATCCTGCTTATGCTGGGCGGCGCCGCCTCGGTGCTGGTGGGAGCTGTCACCGGCAGCTGGTTCGGCAGCCTGCCCGTGCCGCCTATTTGGTTCAGCCCTATGGACAACCCCATGCAGATGCTGATTGTGGCCTTCGGCCTGGGTGTGATTCACATTTACACCGGCCTGAGCATCCAAATGGTGACCAACATCAGGAGCGGCAAGGTGCTCGACGGCGTTTTCGACCAGGGGCTTTGGATGGTGTTCCTCACGGGGCTCATTCTTCTCCTGGTCGGTTCAGCGGCGCCGTCGCTGGGGGCCGTCGGTAAGGTGCTGGCCGCGGCGGGGGCGGTAGGCCTGGTCCTCACCCAGGGTCGGACCAACCGCAACATCATCCGGCGGCTGCTCTCGGGCATCATGAGCCTGTACGGGGTAAGCGGGTACCTCAGCGATGTTCTCTCTTACTCCCGTCTCCTGGCCCTGGGCTTGGGTACCACCGTCATCGGTACGGTGATCAATTCCATGGTGGGCCTGGCGGCGGCCGGCGGCGGGGTGGTCGGTTACCTCGTGGGTGCCCTCATTGCCCTCGGCGGGCATGCCTTCAACCTCATCATCAACGTTCTGGGCGCGTATGTGCACGCCAGCCGTCTCCAGTACGTGGAGTTTTTCACCAAGTTCTACGAGAGCGGTGGACGACCGTTCGCGCCTTTCCGCATCAACACGCGGTACATCGATCTGGAACTGGAAGAAAGGGAGGCTTGAAAATGACAAGTGGTGCTGTACTCGCTCTTCTGGGCGCGGCGCTGGCCGTGGGACTGCCGGGAATCGGCTCGGCCATCGGTGTCGGTTTGGTCGGCCAGAGTGCTTCCGGCCTCGTAACCGAGCAGCCGGAGCGTTTCGGGCAGACCCTGCTCATGCAGGCGATTCCGGGAACGCAGGGCATCTACGGCCTGCTCTCTGGATTCCTTATCATGATCAACATCGGCGTCTTCGCCGGCCGGATTGCCGACCTGACGGTACAGCAGGGCCTGGCCGTTCTCATGGCGGCCCTCCCGGTGGCCATCGTCGGCTGGTTCTCCGCCATCGCCCAGGGTAAGACAGTGGCGGCAGGCATCGGACTCATCGCAAAACGCCCCGAAGATCTGGGTAAAACCATCACCTACGGCGCCATGGTGGAGACTTATGCGGTGCTCGCCTTCTTGGCCACGCTACTCCTGCTCAGGGGAGTGTCCTAAATGGCGGACATTACGGCACTGGCCCAGCGCATCCGCTCGCGGGCGGAAGCGGAAGCGGAGGAGGTAAAGGCTGCGGCCCGCCGGCAGGCGGAAGACCTCCTTGCGCGGGCGCGGGCACGGGCGGAAAAGGAGCGGGAGGCCATCCTGACCCGGGCCCGCACCGAAGCCGCGGAAAGAAAGCGCCGGCTCCTGGCCAAGGCGGAGATGGAAGCGCGCCAGGAGGAGCTCCGGGCCAAGGACGAGCTGGTGGACAAGGCCTTTGAGCTGGCGCTGAAAGAGCTCCGGGAACTCCCGGCCGCCGAGTACCAGGCGCTGCTCCGGCCGCTCCTGGTGGCGGCCGCCGAAACGGGCGAGGAAGAGGTGATCGTGGCGCCCCATGACCGGGAGCGCCTGGGTCCGGACTTTTTGGCCCGCGTGAACCAGGAGCTTGCCGCCCGCGGCAAGCCCGGCAGACTGACCCTGGCGGCCGAGACCCGGCCGCTCGAGGGTGGCTTTGTCCTGCGTTCCGGCGGTGTGGAAAACAACTACTCCTTCGAATTGATCCTTAAGCTTACCCGGGATGAACTGGAGCAGGAAGTAGCTGCCGTCCTTTTCCCTGCCGGCTGAGTCCAGGTTAGGAAAGGAGGCGGAGAAGTGAACGGCGACAAGACAGAGTACGCTTACTCGGTGGCCCGCGTGCGGGCGCTGGAGACGGGGCTTCTCGACCGCGGTAAGATCGAGCGCATGGTGGAGGCCAGGGACGCCGCTGAAGCGCTGAAGGTCCTGGGCGAAACCCCCTACGCCGCGGCGGTGGGGCAGCTGGCGAGCGTGTACGATTATGAGTCCATGCTGCGCCGGGAGCTCGTCGCGGTGCGTGCCCTCTTTTGGAAGATCTCGCCCCACCCCGAGCTGACAGACCTGTTTTTCCTGAAGTACGACGTCCTCAACCTGAAGCTGCTGCTCAAAGGACGTCACCTGGGGCAGAAGACGGACGACCTTTTAGTAGCCGCCGGCACCATCGGGCCGGAGCGGCTGGCCGCCATGGCGGCCGCGGACAACTGGAAAGAGCTCCCCGCAGAGCTGGCTGCGGCTGCCCACCAGGCCGGGGAGGCCCTGGCGGAAGAGGGCGACCCGCAGCTGGTGGACACCCTCCTCGATAAGGCGTACTACGCCTACCTGACACGGGTCCTCGGCGAGCGGGGGGAGGAGTTCCTGCGCGCCCTGGTCAGCCTGCAGGTGGACCTCACCAATATCAAGACCTTCGTCCGCGTGCGGCACGTGGTGGGCGGAGACGCCGCCCGCGCCCGCGCGCTCCTGCCGCGCTTTTTCCTCCCTGGTGGCCGGCTCGCCCTCGATTACTTCCTGGCCCAGGTCGAAGAACCGCTCCCGGCCTTTGCCGACCGCCTGGCCAAAGATGCCCTGGGGCCGGTGGTGGGGGAAGGAATCACGGCCTGGCAACGCGAAAAGAGCCTCACCCGCTACGAGAAGCTGGCCGATGACTTTCTGCTGGCCTACGTGAAAAAAAGCCGGCTCATCGCCTTCGGCGTTGAGCCGCTGGTGGCTTATCTTATGGCTAAGGAGAACGAGATTAAGCTCATCCGCATCATCATGGTGGGGAAGATCAACGGGCTCCCGGCGGCCGAGATCAGGGAAAGGCTGCGTGATGTCTATGCCTAAGATTGCAGTCATCGGCGACCGTGACTCCATCCTCGGCTTCAAGGCCGTAGGCGTCAGCACCTTTCCCGTAACCGGCTCCGAAGAGGTGGCGGAAGCTTTGCGCCGGGTAGCCGGGGGTGACTACGGTGTGGTGTTCATCACCGAGCAGGCTGCCGATGAGGCCCGCGAGGCCGTAAGTGAGGCAAGCCGAAGAAACACCCCTATCCTGGTTCCCATTCCCAGCAGCCGCGGGAGCCTGGGGCTGGGGATGGCCCAGATCAGGCGCAGCGTCGAAAGGGCCGTCGGCGCGGACATCTTATTCGGGAAAGAGGGTAGGTAAGTTTGGCGGTTGGCAGGATAATCAAAGTCTCCGGCCCCCTGGTGGTGGCCGAAGGCATGCAAGAAGCCAAGATGTACGACGTGGTCCGGGTAAGCGAAGCGCGCCTGATCGGCGAGGTGATCGAGATTCACGGGGACCGGGCCTCCATCCAGGTCTACGAAGAGACCGGCGGCATCGGCCCCGGAGAGCCCGTGTACCTGACCGGGGCGCCTCTTTCCGTGGAACTGGGCCCGGGCCTCATTGAGTCCATTTACGACGGCATCCAGCGCCCCCTGAACGTGGTCAGGGAGCAGGTGGGTGACCGCATCACCCGCGGCGTGGAAGCCTACGCCCTCAACCGGGAGAAAAAGTGGCGGTTTGTGCCGCGCGTCAAGGCGGGCGACAAGGTGGGCGCCGGCGACATTCTCGGCACCGTGCAGGAGACCACCCTGGTGGAGCACCGCATCATGGTACCGCCGGGCATCGCGGGCGAAGTGGCGGAGATCTTCAGCGGCGAGGCCACCGTCACCGACACCATCGCCAAGATCCGCACCCCGGACGGTGTGCGCGAGGTCAGCATGCTGCAGCGGTGGCCGGTGCGCCAGGGGCGTCCCTATGGGGAAAAGCTCGCCCCGGAGGAGATCATGGTCACCGGCCAGCGCGTCATCGACATGTTCTTCCCGGTGGCCAAAGGCGGTACCGCCTGCATCCCGGGCCCCTTCGGGAGCGGCAAGACGGTGGTGCAGCACCAGCTGGCCAAGTGGGCCGACGCCGAGATCATCGTCTACATCGGCTGCGGCGAGCGCGGCAACGAGATGACCGACGTGCTCCTGGAGTTCCCGGAACTGAAAGACCCCAAGAGCGGCGAGCCTCTCATGAAGCGCACCGTCCTCATCGCCAACACCTCCAACATGCCGGTGGCGGCGCGGGAGGCTTCCATTTACACCGGGATCACCATCGCCGAGTACTTCCGCGACATGGGCTACAGCGTGGCCCTCATGGCCGACTCCACCTCCCGCTGGGCCGAGGCCCTGCGCGAGATGTCCGGCCGTCTGGAGGAGATGCCCGGCGAAGAGGGCTACCCGGCCTACCTGGGTTCCCGGCTGGCGGAGTTCTACGAGCGGGCCGGGCGCGTGCGCTGCCTGGGCTCCGACGGCCGTATCGGCAACCTCACCGCTGTGGGCGCTGTCTCGCCTCCGGGCGGCGACCTCTCCGAGCCGGTCACCCAGAGCACACTGCGCATCGTCAAGGTGTTCTGGAGCCTGGACGCCTCCCTGGCCTATGCGCGCCACTTCCCGGCGATCAACTGGCTGCTCAGCTACTCGCTTTACCTCGACAACATCGATGCCTCCCTGCGCGAGCGCCTGGGAAATGAGTGGGTGGAGATGCGCACCGAGGCTATGCGCATCCTGCAGGAAGAGGCCGAACTCCAGGAGATCGTGCGCCTGGTGGGCGTAGACGCCCTCTCGCCGCGCGAGCGCCTTACCCTGGAGACGGCCAAGTCCGTGCGCGAGGACTTCCTCCTGCAAAACGCCTTCCACGATGTAGACACCTACTGCTCCCTGGAGAAGCAAAAGCGCATGATCCGCCTCATCCTCCTTCTGTACCACGAATGCCAGCGGGCCCTGGAGAAAGAGGCGCCGCTCGGCAAGCTCCTGGCGCTGCCGGTGCGCGAGCGTATCGCCCGTGCCAAGTACACGCCGGAGGACCAGCTGGCGGCCTTCGACGGGATTGAGGCCGAGATCAAGGAGCAGGTGACGGGCGTCACTGCCGAGGGAGGTGAGGAGGTTGCCTAAGGAGTACCGTACCATTTCCGAGATCGCCGGCCCCCTGATGCTGGTGCAGGAGGTCGCCGGCGTCAAGTACAATGAACTGGTGGAGATTGAGCTGGCGGATGGCAGCATCCGGCGCGGGCAGGTCCTGGAGGTGAGCGGCGACACCGCCCTGGTGCAGGTGTTCGAGGGCACTTCAGGGCTCAACCTGGGGACCGCCAAGGTGCGCTTCCTGGGCCGGGGCCTGGAGCTGGCGGTCTCGCTCGATATCCTCGGCCGCGTCTTTGACGGCCTCGGTCGGCCGCGCGACACCGGGCCGCGCATCATCCCGGAGGCGCGGCTGGACATCAACGGCTACCCCATCAACCCCACGGCGCGCGACTACCCCTCCGAGTTCATCCAGACCGGCATCTCGGCCATCGACGGCCTCAACACCATGGTCCGCGGCCAGAAGCTGCCCATCTTCTCCGCCTCCGGCCTGCCGCACTCGCGCCTCGCGGCCCAGATCGCCCGCCAGGCCAAGGTGCTGGGGACGGAGACCAAGTTCGCCGTGGTGTTCGCCGCCATGGGCATCACCTTCGAAGAGGCCGACTTCTTCATCTCGGACTTCAGAAAGAGCGGCGCCATCGAGCGGGCCGTACTCTTTCTCAACCTCGCCGACGACCCGGCCATCGAGCGTATCGCCACCCCGCGCATGGCGCTTACCGCGGCCGAGTACCTGGCCTACGAGAAGGACATGCACGTGCTGGTCATCCTCACCGACATGACCAACTACGCCGAGGCCCTGCGCGAGATCTCCGCGGCCCGCAAAGAAGTGCCGGGCCGGCGCGGCTACCCCGGCTATCTCTACACGGACCTGGCCACCATCTACGAGCGGGCCGGCCGCATCCGCGGCCGCGAAGGCTCGGTGACCCAGGTGCCCATCCTCACCATGCCTGAGGATGACAAGACCCACCCCATCCCGGACCTCACCGGGTACATCACCGAGGGGCAGATCATCTTAAGCCGCGACCTGCACCGCAAGGGTATCTACCCGCCCATCGACGTGCTGCCGTCGCTCTCCCGCTTAAAGGATAAAGGTATCGGCCGCGGCAAGACGCGTGAGGACCACGCCGACACCATGAACCAGCTCTACGCCGCCTACGCCCGCGGCAAAGAGGCCAAGGAGCTGGCCGCCATCCTGGGTGAAGCGGCGCTTTCCGAGACGGACAAACTCTTCTCCAAGTTCGCCGACGAGTTTGAGGCGCGCTACGTCAAGCAGGGCGAGAACGAGGACCGCACCATCATCCAAACGCTGGACCTCGGCTGGGAGCTTCTGAGCATGCTGCCGCGCGGTGAACTCAAGCGCATCCGCGACGAGTACCTGGATAAGTACCTGCCGGCTGAGAAGGAGGAGTAGCCCATGGAGATCCGGGTGAACCCCACTCGCATGGAGCTGAACCGCCTCAAGCGGCGGCTCGCCATGGCCCAGCGCGGCCATAAACTCCTCAAGGACAAGCGCGATGAGTTGATGCGGCAGTTCCTGGTGCTCGTCAGGAAGAACAAGGAACTCCGGGAAGAGGTGGAGGAGCGCCTGGCCGGCTCCTTCCGCAAGTTCATGCTGGCCCGGGCGGTGATGTCCGCCGAGGCGGTGGAAGAGGCCATCATGTACCCCAAGGAGCGCCTCGAGGTGAAGCTGGGCCGCCAGAACATCATGAGCGTACACACCCCCAAGCTCACTTGGGAGCGGGTCAGCGCCGAGACCGACAGCATCTATCCCTACGGTTTCGCCGAGACCTCAGCCGAGCTGGACGATTCCATCAGCACGCTGGCCGAGCTTTTGCCGCGGCTCTTGGAGCTGGCCGAGGTAGAAAAGGCGGTGGCGCTGCTCGCGGCCGAAATCGAGCGCACCCGCCGCCGCGTGAACGCCTTGGAGTACGTGATGATCCCGCAGCTGGCGAGCACCGTGCGCTACATCACCATGAAGCTCGACGAAAACGAGCGCTCCAGCCTCACTCGGCTGATGAAGGTCAAGGACATCGTGCGGGCCAAGGGCGTGTGACGAAAACCCGGCCGGTAAGCGAGAAAGGGAAAGACCCCATAGGGAGACCCTACCAGAGGGTCGCCCTTTTCTCATTTAGCCTCAGGTCGCCGGCGCCGCCGGGGAATGCCGAGGGCGGCAGAGAAATTTCCGCCGACCATGCCACTGAGTGCCACAGGCGTTTAGCGGAAATACTGTAGGGAGAAGCCGAGAGGAGGTAGTTGCATGAGCCGCTTCTCACGCAGGCTCGAAATCCGCTGGACGTTAGCTGTAGCCTTACTTCTAGTCGCCTTCTTGGCCGGGGGCGCCCTGGTGGGCGGTGTCCTTGCTGCGCGGTCCCAGCTCCTGCCCGGCCCGCAGGCCTCACCTGCACCCCCAAGCGCCCCGCGCGCCAGCCCGGGCGACAGCCCGGAACTCAATCCCTACAGCGTCATCAGCGCCGTCGCCGAGCGCGTGGCTCCCACTGTGGTGGGCGTGGCCACCCGGCAGCGCGCGTATGACTGGTTCTACGGCGCCTACGAAGAGGCGGGCGTGGGTTCCGGCATCATCTTCGACCCTACAGGTTATATCCTCACCAATGACCACGTGGTAGGGAGCGCCGGCCGCATTACGGTCACCCTGGCCGACGGCCGGCAGCTGCCGGCCCGCCTGGTGGGCACCGATCCGGGCACGGATCTCGCGGTGATCAAAGTAAACGCCGCCGGCCTCACCCCGGCCCTGCTCGGGAGCTCCGAAAACCTGCGCGTGGGCGACCTGGCCGTGGCCATCGGCAACCCATTGGGGCTGGAGTTCCAGCGCAGCGTCACCGCCGGCATCGTGAGCGCGCTCAACCGCACCATCCAGACCGACGACGGCAAGGTGCTGGAGAACCTCATCCAAACCGATGCCCCCATCAACCCGGGCAACAGCGGCGGACCGCTCCTCAACTCCCGGGGAGAGGTGGTGGGCATCAATACAGCCAAGGCCCAGGCGGCCGAAGGCATGGGCTTCGCCATTCCCATCAGCCAGGCGCGGCCGGTGGTGGAGGAGCTCATGGCGCACGGGCGGGTGCTCAGGCCCTGGCTGGGGGTGTACACCGCCGAGGTGAACCGGGAGATAAGCGCCTACTTCGACCTCAAGGTCACATCCGGTATTGCGGTGCTGGACGTCTATAAAGGCAGCCCGGCCCAGCGCGCCGGAATGCGCCCCGGCGATGTCATCCTTTCCGTCGGCGGCACGAGCGTGCGGACCCTCCCCGAATTCACCGCCGCCCTGGCGCGCCACAAGGTGGGCGAGCGCGTCGCCCTGGGCATCGACCGCCAGGGCAAAAAACTCACCCTCACCGCCCTTCTCGCCCCGCGGCCGAACCGGTGACAAACCCGACGCCTCTCCTCTTTATGACGGCCGCCGTGCGCCCGTTCCATTACTCGACAAGAAACCACAGGACCAAGAAGGAATAGTATACCGTATGCAGAAATAACGTAAGAAGAAGGCTGCACGGCAGGCAGGGCCTCCGGGCAGCGCAAAGGAGGAGAGATGATAATGGCGAAGGCACGGCCGGTCCGGCTCTGCGATACCTCGCTGCGCGACGCCCACCAGAGCCTCTTTGCCACCCGCATGAAGACCGAGGACATGGTACCCATCCTGGAGAAGCTGGACTCCGTGGGCTACTTCTCCCTGGAGATGTGGGGCGGCGCCACCTTTGACACCTGCATGCGCTTCCTCAACGAAGATCCCTGGGAGCGCCTCTGGACCATCAGGAAGCACGTCAAGAACACCAAGCTGCAGATGCTGCTCCGCGGCCAGAATATCCTGGGCTACCGCAACTACCCGGACGACGTGGTGGAGGAGTTTGTGAGGCGCATGGTGGCGGGCGGCATCGACATCGTGCGCATCTTTGACGCCTTAAACGACGTGCGCAACATGGAGACGGCCATCCGCGCCACCAAAGCCGCCGGGGCACACGCTCAGGGCACCGTGGTCTACACCATCAGCCCCGTGCACGATGTTCCCCTGTACATCCGCATCGCCAAGGACCTGGTCGAACTTGGCGTCGACTCCATCTGCATCAAAGACATGGCTGGGTTGCTCACCCCTTACACGGCCTATGAGCTGGTGACAGAGCTTAAGAAGGCGGTGGACGTGCCCATCCAGCTTCACTGTCACTACACCAGCGGCATGGCTTCCATGACCTACCTGAAGGCCATCGAGGCGGGCGTCGACGTGGTGGATACCGCCAGCTCTCCTCTGGCTCTGGGCACCTCCCAGCCGCCGGCGGAGTCCCTGGTGGCCACCCTGGCCGGGACCGAGCGCGACACCGGCTTAAACCTCGAGCTTCTTTCCGAGATCGCCGCTTACTGGCGGGATGTCAAGAAAAAGTACGACCAGTTCGCCGCCATCTCCAGCGGCGTCGATACCAACGTCCTTTCCTACCAAATCCCCGGCGGCATGATCAGTAACCTGGCCTCCCAGCTCAAGCAGCAGGGGGCGCTGGATAAGTACCGCGACTGCCTGGCCGAGGTGCCGCGCGTCCGGAAAGAGCTCGGCTACCCGCCGCTCGTCACCCCCACCAGCCAGATCGTCGGCACCCAGGCCGTTTTCAACGTGCTCCTGGGCGAGCGCTACAAGGTGGTTCCAACCGAGGTCAAGAACTACGCCCTCGGCTATTACGGCCGCCCGCCGGCGCCCATCGACGAAGCGGTGAAAAAGAAGATCATCGGCGATGAACAGCCCATCACCTGCCGCCCGGCCGACCTCCTGGAGCCGGGGCTGGAGAAGGCGAAACAGGCCGTCGCCGCCTACATCCAAAAGCCCGAGGACATCCTTTCCTACGCTATTTTCCCGCAGGTGGCCGAGCGCTTCCTCAAAGAGCGCCTGGCGGCCAAGACCGGCGTGGACTACAACATCGCCGAGGCCGCGGCAGCCGAGGCGCCGCGCCCTTATTACCCGGCCTGAGTGGCGGTTGCAGCTCTATCGCGCCTTCCGTATCTTCCAGCACGAACCCTATCATTACTGACACCCGGCCGCGCGGCCGGGTTTTCTCGTGACGGTGGGATTGTTAATCGGGATACAAAAGTTGTTTAATAGATGCTCTTCCCCGGCAGGATTCGGCTGTTATTTGGCGAACTAACTATAGCAGGGAAAGGGAGACTGGAAAAGGGGGACTGAGTGGGACAAAGGGGTTCGCTGGGTAGGATCGGTCAAACAACATACGACTGATTAGGGGGAGAAACTAGAAGAATGAAGCGCCTTTTAGCTACAGCGCTGGTGTTGCTTCTGGCCGGCACTCTCTTGGCCGGTTGCTCTGCGCCGAAAGAGGAGGCCAACAACCCTGCGCCGCAAGAGCAGGCTCAGAATCAGCAACAGGCTCAGACAGCTAAGCTGGGACTCGGCATCGTCACTTCTATTGCCAAATCCAAGGACGCCACTGCTGACGCTACGGCCGTAGGCCAAGTGGACAGTGTCATTGCTGCCGCCCTCTTTGACAAGGACGGCAAGGTGGTCAAAGTTGACATCGACACTGCGCAGCCCAAAGTTCAGTTCGATAAGAACATGAAGGTTACCTCGGACAAGACTGCAGAAATCCAGACCAAGAAAGAGCTGGGCGACAAGTACGGCATGATTAAGGCATCCTCGATTAAAAAGGAATGGTACCAGCAGATAGCCGAGCTGGAGAAGTGGATGGTAGGCAAGACCGTAGATGAGATCAAGGCGATGAAGGTGAAGGCCCGCGACGAGGAGCACCAGTCAGTTCCAGACGTTCCGGAGCTCACCTCATCGGTAACCATCTCGGTGGAGGATTACATCGCCGCGGTGGAGAAGGCCTACCAGAACGCCGTGAACGTTAAGGACGCGGCCAAACTCGGCCTTGGCCATAACGTCTCAATTGCCAAGTCGAAGGATTACAGTGTTAAGGATGGCCAGGAGACTCTTCCCGTGGCCCAGGCGGATGTGGTTGTAGCCGCCGTGGCTTTCGACAAGGACGGTAAGGTAGCCGGTGCGCAGATCGACACGGCCCAGACCAAGGTCAACTTCGACAAGAACGGCAAAGTGACCTCGGACAAGACCGCGGTCATCAAGACCAAGAAAGAGCTGGGCGATGCTTACGGTATGGGTAAGGTCTCCTCGATTGGTAAGAACTGGTACCAGCAGATCGCCGAGCTCGAAAAGTGGATGGCGGGTAAGACCGTCGATGAGATCAAGGCCTTGAAGGTTAAGGCCCGCGACGAAGAACACACCGCCGTTCCAGATGTTCCGGAACTTACCTCGCTGGTCACCATCTCCGTTGAGGATTACATTGCTGCAGTCGCAGAGGCCTACACCAACGCAAAGTAAGGTCTCACTACAGTAAGATGAGGCCGACTGACTCCCCTGCCCGAAGCGGGGGAGTTAGTTTTTCGGGGCTTTTCCAGGAGTTGCCATTGTCCGGCCGGTGCATTTCTGTTACTATGGACAAAAGGTGAGGCTAATGAAAAAGGCAACCGCGGCTTTTGTGGCCCTCCTCGTGCTGCTTCTTTCCCTTCCGGGCTGCCGGACGACGCCCCGCAGTGAGTACAGCAAGTACACCAACAGCTTTTTTGATACCTTTGACACGCTGATACAGGTGGTGGCCTACGCAAAAAGTCAGCAGGAGTTCGATGCCTGGTTTGAAAAAATCCATGCCCGCTTTCAAAAGTTGCACCGGCTGTACGATATCTATAACACCTACCCGGGCCTGAACAACGTCAAGACCATCAACGACAATGCCGGAGTGAGGCCGGTGAAGGTGGACAAGGCCATCATCGACCTTATTCTCTTTGCCAAGGACTGGTACGCCCGTACCGGCGGGCGCACCAACATTGCACTGGGTCCTGTGCTGAGGATCTGGCACGACTATCGCACCGCGGGGATGGACGACCCTTTGAGCGCCAAGCTGCCGCCTCCGGCCGAGCTTCGCCGGGCGGCTGAGCACACCGACATCGGTAAGGTTATCGTCGATCCAGAGAAAAGTACTGTCTACCTGGCCGAACGCGGGATGAGCCTCGATGTCGGGGCGGTGGCCAAAGGATTCGCCGTCGAGTTGGTGGCACGGGAGGCGCAGGCGGACGGTCTGGTCTCGGGGATCATCAGCGCAGGCGGTAATGTGCGCGCCATCGGTAAACCGCTCGACGGCGTGCGGGAGCGCTGGGGCATCGGCATTCAGGACCCGAACAAGCCCATTGTATCCGACGGCCCGACGCTGCTCGATACGGTCTACGTGAACGACGCCGCCGTCGTGACCAGCGGTGACTACCAGCGTTACTATATCGTCGATGGCAAGGTCATCCACCACCTGATCGACCCCGATACCCTGATGCCGGCCTCTTACTACCATGCGGTAACCATAGTGGCCGAGGATTCCGGCGTGGCCGACTTCCTGTCCACTACGGCGTTTCTTCTGCCCTATGAAAAAAGCCGCGCCCTGATCGAAAGCCTGGACGGCGTGGAGGCCCTCTGGGTCCTGCCCGACGGCAGGGTGGAGAGTACCCCGGGAATGCAGAAAATCATGCAGAGTCATGGGGCCGGTGGCCGTTAGTTTTGCCCGCCGGTCCCGCTTTCTGAAGCAGGTTTTGCTTGCGACGTTTCTGAAAACGAGCTATGATAAAAACTAGCTGAAAGTATAACGACGGCGCGTGAAGACGTTCCTACCCCCAGCGCGGTGGGGGACACACCTTTTCAGGAGGGATTGTGGAATGGAAGACAAACTTGCCCGCGCCCAGGTTGCGCTCGAAAGGCACGGCATCAAGACCACCGTGGTGGACACGCCGGAAGAGGCGAAAGCCTTCATCCTTAAGGAAGTACGGCCGGGCCAGCGCGTCGGCGTGGGCGGCTCGCGCAGCATCGAGGCGCTCGGCGTGGTACCGGAGCTGGAGGCGCTGGGTTGCCGGGTCGCCTGGCACTGGCGCGGGAACGGCCCGGAGGAAGTGCTGGCCCTGCGGCGGGCTCAGCTGAGCGCCGATGTATTCCTGGCCAGCTCCAACGCCGTCACCGAGGACGGTCGCCTGGTGAACGTCGACGGGGTAGGCAACCGCGTGGGCGCCATGGTCTTCGGACCGCCCAAAGTCATCCTGGTGTGCGGGCAGAACAAAGTGGTGCCCGATCTCGAGGCCGCGCTGGACCGCGTGCACAACGTGGCGGCTCCGCTCAACGGCCGGCGGCTCAACACCGGAACGCCCTGTGCCGTAGCCGGACGGTGTACCGACTGCAACTCGCCCGGCCGTATGTGCGCCGTGACCGTGATCATCGAGCGGCGGCCGCAGAAGACGGACCTGCAGGTGGTACTCGTCCGCACTGACTTAGGTTATTAGGGCCAACTGTGTTCCAGGGACGGCTCTAGCTGTTGAGGGGGGGAAGTGATGAAGCGCATCCTGGTGCTGAGTTTGGCCTTCGCTCTTACCCTGAGCCTTCTGGCCGGTTGCTCGGCGCTCAAGCCGCAGGAGCGGCCCCAGGGCCGGCAACAAGGGGCTGGAGCCCAGCCGCCGGCTGCCGCTAAGACGTACAGCGATGGTACTTACACCGCGGCGTCCGACGCCGATGATCACGGCTACGCCCTGGCTACCGTGACCATTAAGGACGACAAAATCACCGCCGTCCAGCTGAAAGAGGTTACCGAGAAGGCCGTCGACAAGGACTTCAACACTTATCCTTACGCGCCTTCCAAAGAAGCCAACGCCGAAATGGCTGAGCGCTTCGTAGAGAAGAACTCGGTGGACGTAGACGACTACACCAAGGCGACCCACAGCAGCCAAAAATACAAACAGGCCGTCAGGCGGGCCCTGGAGAAGGCGAAGGTTACGCCCGCAGTTATGACCGCCTACTTCGACGGCACCTTTATGGGCCGGTCCAAGGCCGGCGAGCACGGCTACGCCATCGCCCTGGTCACCATAAAGGGCGACAAGGTGACGGATGTCAAGCTCAACGAGGTCACCGAGAAGAACGAGTTCAAGGATTACACCAAGTACCCGTACAAGAAGTCTGTGGAAGCCCACGACCAGCTCCCGGCCAAGTTCGTGGAGTCCAACGGCCGGCCGGTGGACGCCTTCACCGGCGCCACGCAGAGCACCGAGGCCTTCAACGAGGCCGTGGCGAGCGCCATGGAGCAGGCCAAGGTAAAATAAGCCGGGAAGTAGTGGAATATAGGAACCCGGGCGGCCAAGCCCGGGTTCTTGTATTAACCAGGCATCTCGCGGACGGGTTCAACGAAACCGGCCAACACGTGGTCATGGCCTTCGTTGTAAGAGGTATCGAACCGGAAGTAGTGGGTATGGTAGCCATCGCCCAGCAGCTCTGCCGGTCCCGTCTGGCCGTTGTAGGTGTGGAAGTGGCCGTCGTTGTACGTGGTGGCGCCCCACAGACGGTGGTAGTGGCTCGCGCCCCTGCCCTGGGCCGCTCCGCTCACACCAGGATGCATGTGCACATGCCCGGCAGCCACGCTGGTAGCTCCCGTCTGCGCGTGAACGTGAATCCGGTAAAGCTCCTCAGCCTGCTTGAGTGCGGGTCCAGGTTCCTCGGCGTTCTCCGGCATCTTCCCGGCCCTCCTCAGAAAAAATCGGGGTGCTCCCTTCTAAGGTATGGCCGGTGCCGGACGAAGGTGCTAGTGAACCTCGTTGATCTTTACCTTGACCCCTTTGGTTCGGCCCTCTGCGGCTTTGGGCACGCGTACCTCGAGCACACCGTTTTTAAACGTGGCCTTGGCCTCCTCCGGCTTCACCTCGGCCGGCAGCGTCAGGGTGCGGTAAAACTGCCCGAAGCGGCGCTCCGACCTTACATAACCGTCTTCGCGTTCTTCCCTCTCTTCCTTGAGCTCCCCGCGCAGGCTCAGACTGTCGGCCGTCACAGTGATGTCGACATCCTTTGGTTCCACCCCGGGGATCTCGGCTTTGACAACGACTTCTTTTTCGTCTTCGTACATATCTACGGCCGGCTGCCAGCCGCGCCGCCCGGCCAGGGCTGGGTAACGGCTCAGCGTGTGATCGAAGAGCCGGTTCACCTCTTCGCGAACCTGCCACAGGTCCTGGAAAGGATCCCAGCGCATCAAGGCCATCGCGACACCTCCCAGTTGTTTTTTTTATTTTACCCGGCTTTTCTGCCCCTATGTACCGGGGACGCATCTTTTCTTCCCGCCCGGGTATACTAAAAACGCGCCTGAAGGGGATGCTCTTACCTTGAAACCCGTCGCTTTTACTTACACGCCGGGAGGCCATGAACATGGCACGGAAATTTACCCGGCCTCCCGGCGCCCGCTTCGCCGTCCAAAACAACCGGCTCGAGCACATCGTGGCACGGGAGCATATTCCAAGCGGGTCATCGCCGCTCCATCCACCAAGGTGGACGCCGCCGCCAAGGTACCGGAACATCAAACAGCCTGCTGAAGACAGTCGAAGACGCCTTGAGCAAAGCGAAGAAATAGCCCGGCCCTGCCACCCGGCTGCGCCGGGCTGTTTTTTCCTCGCATGGCCGGGCAGGACAAGGGGCATACTGAGCTTGCACTCTTACGAAGGGAGCGAGTCCTGTGGACACGAAACCCTTGAGCGATGCCTTGAATCAGGTGCAGCAAAAACTCTCCGCCGCCGACCAGGCCTACCAGACGGCCGAAGGGAAGCTGCGCGGCTTTCTCCAGCAGGCGGAAAACCGTGTGAAAGACGCGCAAAAGAAGCTGCAGGAGATCAACCAAAAGCAGCAGGAATTCCAAACCAAGCTGGACCAGACCCTACAGACATTGGAGCAAGAGGTTACTAAGAACAACGGCGTCATCGCTTCTTTATCCCCCGGTAACTCCCTCTCGAAAAAGGAGCAGGTGGCTCAAAAACGCATTGCCCTGCTGCGGGGATTAAAGCAGGTGGAACAGGCCATCCAGCAGGCCGACCAGGAGCTGAATAATGTTCTCGGTGAACTGCAGCAGGGGGCGCAGCAGGCCCAGCAGGATGTCCAGCCGGTACATTCCGGGATTCACGACATCACCACCAGCCTCAACGCCCTGGGCGGACAAATTGAAAACCTGGCGGCCCAGGCCGCCGCCACACCCGCCCAGCCGGCTGCTGCAGCGGCGCCGGCTCCCCCGCCGCCCACCTCCCTCGACGCCCAGGTGCTCCAGAGCCTGGACCAAGCGCAGGTGGCCCTCATTCACCTTGAGCAGGGGCTGCAACGAGGGCGCTGGCTGGGGCGGCTTTGCAGCAATATCGAGGACTTCGGCCGGCGGCACGGGCTCTCCTAGCCGGGCTGGAGGCAGCCGGGGTGCACTGGGCCCGCACCACGGCTGCCGTCCCCGGAAAGAGGAAACATAAAACTGCCGTGAACCGGGCAACTTAGTGCTGTACGACAAATTCTAAAGGAGGTTCAATCATGGCCGTCTACTCGGACTGGGAAGAAAAGAAGATCGAGAGCGAGGTGGCCGACGAGGTGGGCCATCACCTGAACAATCTCCAGGCTGCCCGACAGGCGCAGCAGCAGGCACAGCAACAGGCGCAGCAACAGGCACAGCAGCAGGCACAACAGCAGGCCGCACAGCGCCTGCAGCAGCTGGCACAGGCGGCGGTAACGGCCAGCGGCCCGCAGGCGCAGGCCCAGTTCCAGCAGCTCTTTACCCAACTGAAACAGCAGGCGCAGCAACAGGCTTCCCAAACCGACCAGCAGGTGCAACAGGCCCTGCAGCAGGCCATGCAGGCGCTCAACTCGGCCCAACAAGCCATTCAGTCCAACCAGGTGTTCGCCCAAATGACCCAAATGCTCGACCAGTCGGCTGCCCAGCTGCAGCAGCTCCAGCAGCAGACCGCTACCGGGCAGCAGTACGCCCAGGCGGTGCAAACCCTGGGCAACCAGGCCGCCCAGGCCGGCGCCGCCGCCCAGAGCGCCTTCACCGCTGGGGTAACACAACAGTAGGAAGCCGAAACAACCATCTGCGGAGGGGAATAACCCCTCCTTTTTTATGACCAAGAAGGAACTTATACCGTTCGTGGCGAAGCTGACTTACCATAACTCGCCCCGCTCCTACCGCCCACCCGGCATCGCGCCAAGGAACGCTTTACCGCACCCGGGCTCGTGCCTGCCGCAGCGGCCGCTCCCACTGGGCATACTTCGTTTCCTTGCGGGGGCGCGCTTCATGCGCCCGCGCCTGCGTCCTGCAGCAGCCCCCATCGTCGTTTGGACTCTGCTTTTCATGTCGGGCCGCCCGCGTGCGGCGAGGTGCCTGCATTCATTCTCACGTCTGCGAAAAACGACGAGAAGTTGATACCTGACCCCGGAGGAGGATGTTTATGGCAGCAGAAGTGTTTTTCACTGACATGCGCACGCGTGCGGAACATAACCTGCTCGACAAGGTGGACCGGCTTTTTACCGCGTCCGGCTTTGCCTCGCTGATTGCGCCGGGCGATTTTGTCGCCCTCAAGGTGCACGTGGGCGAGGCGGGGAACACCACCTACGTGCGGCCGCAGTTTGTGCGCCGCGTGGTGGACAAGGTTAAGGCGGCCGGCGGCAAACCCTTCCTTACCGACTGCAACACCCTCTACCGCGGCAGCCGCGCCAACGCCGTGGATCACCTGCAGACGGCGGTGGAGAACGGTTTCGGTTGGGCACAGGTGGGCGCCCCGGTCATCATCGCCGACGGGCTGACCGGACACGACTACGTAGAGGTGGAGGTGGGCCAGAAACACTTCCCCAAGGTGAAAATCGGCAGCGCCGCCTACCACGCCGACGCGCTCATCGCCATCTCCCACTTCAAGGGTCACGAAGCGGTGGGCTTCGGCGGGGCGCTCAAGAACATCGGTATGGGGCTCGGTTCCCGCGCCGCCAAGCAGATGATGCACTCCGACCTTAAGCCCCAGGTGATCACCGACAAGTGTACCGCCTGCGGCCGCTGTACCCGCTGGTGCCCGCAGCAGGCCATCACCCTGGTGGAGCGGCACAGCGCCATCAACGAGGCGGTCTGCATCGGCTGCGGCGAGTGCACCATCACCTGCCCCGTAGGCGCCATCCGCGTCAACTGGAAGACCAGCCCCGAGGCCATCCAGGAGAAAATCGTCGAGCACGCCTACGGCGTCCTCAAAGATAAGGCCGGCAAGGCAGGCTTCATCACCTTCATCATGGACGTCACCCCCGAGTGCGACTGCGCCTCCTGGAGCGATGCGTCCCTCGTACCCAACATCGGTATCCTGGCCTCCCGCGACCCGGTGGCCATCGACCAGGCCGCCGCCGATCTCGTCCTCGCAGCCCCCGGCCTTGCCGGCACCCGCCTGGGGGAGAAAAATGCCGCGCCCGACAAGTTCCGCACCGTTTATCCCCACATCGATTGGAGCGTCCAGCTTGCCTACGCCGAAAAAATCGGCCTCGGCACCCGCTCCTACCACCTCACCCGCCTCTAATCGGGGTCAGGTATCAACTTTCCACTGTTTTTATCAACCATGAGAAAAACAACGATAAGTTGATACCTGACCCCGGGGTTAGTTGGCGGCCATGCCCAGGCGGCGCACCTCGGCTTCTACCCGGATGTTGATGGGAACATCCGGGAATTCTTTTTCCCAGTCGATTTGCCGCCAAACCTTCGGGTAGCGGGCTTGGATGATGGCGCCGAAGCCGTACGCGTCTGTGCGGAAGTCCTTCTGGAAGTGCCTAAGCACCGTGCGGCAGTCGGCCTGCAGTTTGGCGGCGACCGCGGCCTCCACCTCACGCAGGTAGGCCTCGTCCGCCAGGCTGGTCGCTCCGTTTTTTTCCATGATGTTTCCTTCTACCCGCACGCGCACGCTGAGAGAAACCTCATTCCCTCGCACGGAAGGCTTTACCAGTCGCTGCGCCCCTGTGATGGTGTACACCAGCGTTCCGTTTCCACGTGGAGCGGGAATTCGTTCCGGCCCCAGCCCGCGCCCCATGGCCGCCAGCAGGAAGTGGCGTGTTTCCGGTGTGTTAAGCTTGCCCACCATCTTATCACCCTTGAATACAGCCAATCCAGACAGGCGGACCGTGTCTTTCTCCGCTTTGAGAAGCGCCGCCACCGGTGCTTCCCCGGGCGCCGACGCCTTGGTCATGAACTCCCCCAGGCGGAGGGGGGTGATCATCTTTAAATAGTCTTGCATTTCCAAGGTGCGGGCCAGGTAAAGGGAGGGAACGGCCTCCAGTTTCGGCAAGGTGTTGAGGATTTTGCCGGCTCCTTCCTCTCCTATTATGATCCAGGCCTTGCGCCGGACGTCCGCACTCCTGAGCATGGTGTCCAGCACTTCCTTGATGCCTTGGCGGGCCAGATCTTCGCCGATCACCACGGCCTGCAGGTGACCGAAAAAGAGGGGGTTATTGACCTTTTCCTGCATCGCCTGCCGGGCTTCCCAGAGGCTTTTGGCGGTGGCTGTCTCCACCAGCACCGGTTTCTGGCCGCCACCGCCGCCACCGCCTCTCCCTCCCGCCTCGCCGCCGCCTCCGGCCGCCGCCCGGGGAACAACAATGTGGTAAAACGCGCGGAAACCGCCTTCCGGGTTGCTGTCCACACCTTCGGCCAGGATGAAGGCGCGCTTTTCCAGGTCCCGGGAGCTGCCCCAGCCCCGGGCGCTGAGGAAGACAATGAGGGCAAGGGCGATTACCGTCTTAACTTTTTGCTTGGTCGGCGTCATCAGGGCGGTCCTCCTTTCCGCGGAGCACGGCCATGAGCAGTATGAGCAGCGGGGCCACCAGGATAACACTCCACCACACCATACCCGCGAGAGAAATCAGCCTGTTCAGCGCGATGATGTTGGGCGGCTGGATGGCCAGGAAGTAAAGGGGGATCACCAAAAGGTAGGGCCACCCCTCGCGCGACTTGATGTTGAAGAGGCTGCCCAGCGTTAGAACTGCGCCAAAGAAGTTGGCGCCGATGGTGGTGAAGACGGTGATCACGTATACGGCCAGAAAAGGTGCCTCCAGGCGCTCAAAGGCCCCGATGAACCCCACCAACCGCACCAGCTCCAGGGTAGGCCACTGGCTCTTCACGAGTTCCGTCACCCCAAAGGCGCCGGTGGCAGCCAGCACGGTCAGGGTGAAAAGGGCTATCACCAGGAGCATGGCGTTCCGGTGCGCCGGGATGGCCGCCTCAGGTTGGGCATAGAAGGGCATGAAGAGCGCGATGAGTTCAAAGCCGGCATACCCCGGAGTCGCCGCGAAGACACCGGCGCCGACTTGTCTCAGGCCGTAACCGAACGGCGGTAACATCCGCCAAATGTTCACCCGCGAGGCGGAGAGGGCGAGGAGGATGGCGAAGGTGCCCACAATAATGGGGAGAAAGAGCTCGTTTACCCGGGCGAAGGTTTTTATATCCTGGGTGGCCAGGTGGGCGGCGAGAAGGAGCATCACGATGACGCCTGTCTCCAGCGGTATCCGCGGAAGAACGGAGGTCACCACGATCTCGGCAAACAGGCGGCTGGTCAGGGCCACTACCAGGAGCCAGCCGGCGATGAAGGTGAGGGCCACCAGGGCGCCGAAGAAAACGCCCAGGGTTTTGACGGCATACTCCGGCAGTGTGCTCCGGGAGAAGCGCCGCCCCAGCACGGTGTAAAGATAAAGCACCAGCAGGCTTAAGAAGCCGGCGCCCATCACGGCCAGCGGGCCTCCTGTACCGGCAGCCCGGGCGACGTCCCGCGGCAGGGTGAGGAGGACGACGCCGACGATGGCGTTGGCGACGATGGCGGTGGCCTGGTAGGCGGTTACCTGCTTATTCTTTTTGTTCATCGCCGGTGTCCTCCTTGCCCACGTCATCCGGCAGGCGTTCTACGTCCTGCGGCTTAAGGAAGGTGGGCCGCTCTTTCAAGTAAGGCCAGGTGCGCCGCACCACCGCATCGCCCTGTGATTCGACGTGGTAGGGGGCGTAGGGGGCCAGGTAGGGCACCCCCAGGGATTCCAGCGAGGCTACGTGGATGGTGAGGAGAATCAGCCCTGTGGCGATGCCGATGAGGCCGAAGGTGGCGGCCAGGAACATAAAGGGAAAGCGCAAGAGGCGCAGCGCAATAGCCGAGCTGTAACTGGGTGTGGCAAAGGAGCCGATGGCGGTGATGGCCACCACAATCACGGTAAGGGGGCTGACGATTCCCGCCCGCACCGAGGCCTCGCCCAGAATAATGCCGCCCACGATACCCACGGTAGGTCCGATGGGTCCCGGCAGGCGCACGCTGGCCTCGCGGACAACCTCGACGGCGATTTCCATGAGCAGCACTTCCACGAGCAGGGAAAACGGAACCCCCGTGCGCGCCGCCGCCAGGGCGAGGGCCAGCGAGGTGGGCAGCATCTCGGGGTGAAAGGAGGCCAGGGCGATGTACGCGGAGGGTAGAAGCAGAGCCGACGCCATGGAAATCAGGCGGATGAAACGGATGAAGATCGCGATGTGCGCACGCTCGTAAAAATCGTCCGGGGACTGGAAGAACTGCGCCCACACCGCCGGCGCCAACAGTACAAAGGGAGTGCCGTCGACGATGACGGCGATGCGTCCCTCCAGGATCCCGGCTGCCACCTTATCCGGGCGCTCCGTGCCCTGCATCTGCGGGAACACCGTCATGGAGCGGTCCTGGAGCATCTGCTCGATATAGCCGCTTTCTAAAATGCCGTCCACGCGGAGCTTTTCGATACGCCCCTTAAGCTCCTTGACCACCTTGACGTTGGCCAGGTCCTTTATGTACACCAGGGCGATGTCGGTGTGCGTGCGGTCGCCTATGGTGAGCATCTCTACCACCAGGTCCGGGTCCTTGATGCGCCGGCGCAGGAGTGAGGTGTTGGTGCGCAGGTTCTCGGAAAACCCTTCGCGCGGGCCGCGTACCACGGCCTCGATGGTGGGCTCCTGCACGCCGCGCGTTTCGTACCCGCGCGTGTTGACGGCGAGGCCCTGCGCCGCCCCCTCCACCAGTATGAAGGTGTCGCCCGAGAGGAGGGAGTGGATGATCTTCTCCACCTCGGCCATGACCTTAATCTCGCCGATGGTAAGCAGGTGGGTCTGAATCACCTCGAGCGCATTGCCTTTGCTCAGGCGGTCGAGAAAGCCCTGGATGCGGGCCAGGTGCAGCAGTCCCTGGAGAATGTCCAGGTCTACCACGCGCTTGTCGGCCATGCCGTCCACGTAGATGAGGGCGAGGTCGATATCGCGTTCGGCCGGGAGGCGGACCCGGCGTATTACCACGTCGGAGCTGTCGTGCAGCAGCGAGCGCAAGAAGTTTAGGTCCGCGGCCAGGTTCCCGGTGAGCCGGGCCGGCTTTTCCTGCTTGACCTGTTCTTCCTGCCGCCGGTTCTTCAGTTCCGCCGCCGGGACTGCCTTCACCGGTTTTTTGAACTCGCCTTCCACCGCCCTCACCCCTTGGAGAAAAAATACTGAGGACGCATCCGCTTCCCTGTGCCGTCTTAGTCTGGGCAAAGGGGGAGGGGATCATGCAACTTCCTCTGGTCAGGGACGCACCGCCGGGTATATAATTGGCCTTAGCAGGCCGGCCTGGGCTGGGGCCGCGCCGCCGAGAGCGATCACAAGGAGGTTACGCCGTGCTGCCAGATGCTTCCCCAGGCCGGGCGCCCGAACCATTGCGCTGGCCGGCGGTGCTGTGGAGCACCGGGGCGCACTTTACCCTGGATTTATACATGAACACCATACCGCCGCTCTTGCCGTACCTGGCCCAGGTACAGGGGCTCTCCCTGGCCGAGACAGGACTGGTGCTGTCGGCCCAGTCCATCACCGCCTCGTTCCTGCAGCCGCTGGCCGGGCTGGTGCTCGACCGCTGCGGCCGCCCCTGGGTAATGGCGGCCAGCCTGGTCTACACCGCGGTATTGGTGAGCCTCATCGGGCTGTTCCCGGCCTACTCGACCCTGCTGGTCCTCTTTACCCTGGCCGGGCTCGGCTCTTCACTCCTTCACCCGCTGGGGTCGGTCACGGCCACCCGCGCCGCAGGCTCCCAGCCGGGCCTGGCGGTTTCCATCTACTCCACGGGGGGCAACCTGGGCTTTGCCTTGGGGCCTGCCTTTGCCGTGCCGCTGGTGGCGCACTTCGGCCTCCAGGCCCTGGTGTACCTGTTGCCCATCGGCCTTCTTTACGCCGCCAGCTTCCTCTGGGTGCGGCACGCGCTGCCCGGGGCGAAGCCGGCTTCCTCGGAGAAGGGGCGGGCGCGGCCCGTGCTGGCCGACCGACCGCCCCGCTGGGGCGCCTTGGCCCTGCTCAACGTGGTGTCGTGGCTCCGCGCCTGGGCCCAGTTCATCGTCATCGCCTACTTCCCTTATCACTTCATCAACCAGGGCTACCCCGTCACCGTGGCCGGCCCCCTTATGAGCACCTTCCTCCTGGCCGGCACCGTCGGCACCTTTGCAGCCGGCTTCCTGGCCGACCACCTGGGCCGGCGCGGCGTGGTCACCGGCTCCCTGCTCCTTTCCCTGGCCGCGACGTGGATCAGCCTCACGGCGCGCGGAGCCTTTGCCTGGGCGGGCATAGCCGTCCTCGGCGCAGCGCTCCACGCCTTAATGCCGGTGAGCATCGTCATCGCTCAGGAACTAGCCCCGCGGCAGGCCGGGCTGGCGGCCGGCATGATGATGGGCCTGGCCTTCGGGCTGGGCGGGCTCTGCACCCCGCTCACGGGCTTCCTGGCCGATACCTACGGCCTGGCTACGGCCCTGGCAAGCTTCTATCCCATCGTCGGCCTGGCGCTGCTGCTCTTCCTGGCGCTGCCGGCCGAGGGGAGACAGGGGAATTCCCTGCCAAGCGACTTAAAGGCGAGCGGCTGAGAGTCTACCGTGAACCGAAAGCCCGAGGGCAGGGCCTGACCGTCAAGGCGAGGCGGCCGCCGGAGCGCCAGGTGCGAATCGGCCCGGTGGCTGGTTCGACGGCCTACAGCGAGGCCAGGACGAGGATGAGCCCGGTGAGGCCGTGCACGGCGATGGTGGCGGCGGAGGCGGCCGTAAGGCGCTCCGGCTCCGTAAGGTTGCGGCGGATACGCTCCGCCGCCCAGCGGGCCAGCGGCGCCGTCAGGCAGGCGCCCAGGGCGGCGGGCGGCAGGGCACCCGCCGCCACGGCCGCGACGACGCTCAGGTAGGCGGCGGCAAAGAGCAGGTACACCCCCGGGAGGGCCCGCTCCCGCCCCAGGATAACCACCAGGTTCCGCTTACCCGCTTCCCGGTCCTCCAGGTAGTCGGAATACTGATTCACATAAAGAACGTCGGCGATGAGAAACCCGAGCGGCACCCCGGCCAGGACGGGGAGAGGCCCCGGCGCGCCGCCCTGTACCAGGAACGAGCCCAGGACAGCCAGCGGCCCGAAGGTGAGCCCCACCGCGACCTCCCCCAGCCCCCGGTAAGACAGCCTTACCGGGGGCGCTGTGTAATAGTAGGCCACCAGCGCCCCGGTGAGACCCAGGACGAGGGCCAGGGGGCCACGGACATAACCGAAGAAAAGGGCAATTACGGCCGCCAGGCCCAGGTGGCCGAATATGAGGAAGGTGTAGTGCCGCGGCTGCAAGATACCGCGCTGCAGGAGCTGGCTGCCACCGCTGAAGGGTTTTACGGGCCGGGCCGGGTCGGCCCCGCTCAGGTAGTCATAGTAGTCGTTGGCGGCGTTGGCCCCGAAGTGCAGCGCCACCACGCCGGCCAGGTTCAGCCCGAAAAAGACCGGGTTTAAGCTGTGACCCTGGCCGCGCGCCATGGCCGTGCCGATAAGCACAGGAACGGCGGAGGCGGAGAGGAAAGGCCCCCGCACGGCGAGAAAGTACACCCAAAAGGGCGGCATTCGCTTCACAGCTGTATTCTCCTTTCCTGGCCACCTGCACACGCGGGTCCCGGCCGGCGCGGTGCCCTGCTGTGCAGGTAGGGATGTGCCCAAAGGCCGCCTATTCGGCCCCGGCCGGCCGTACCGCTTTCCGTCGCCGGGGGAAAATGCTCCGGTAGGCGCACGGGTTGGTCATTATCTGGACGATGAGTTCCAGCCTTTCCGGCTGCGCCTGGATGCAACGAAAAAAGCGCCCCTTCGTCCCCGCCCAGAGGGTGAGGAGCAGGGCCGGCCTAAGCTCACTGAGGAGCTCCCGGCGGCAAGCGGCGGCATAGAGCCGGGCGGGGGGCATGGCCGCGGCCCCGGGGGCTCCCAGGCACCCGGCCAGGGTCTCGGCGGCGAGCTGCCCGCCGCGCAGCGCAAAGTAGATGCCCTCGCCGGCGAAGGGGTCCACCAGGCCGGCCGCATCGCCGGCTAAGAGTACCCGGCCGTGCCCGGGACGAAACACGAGCCCGCCGGCTGGGAGGTAGGCCCCGCGGGGGCGCAGGGACTGGGGGGTAAGCCCCCAGGCCAGCTGGAGCTGGCGCGCGAACCCGGCAAAAGCCTGGGGCAGCACGGCCGCCGCTCCGCTCCAGGCGCCTATTCCCAGGTTGACGCGATCTTGGTGCGGGAAGGCCCAGCCGAAGGCATAGGGAAGCGGCAGGCAGTGAAAGTGAACGGCGCGGCCGCCGCCGAACACCTCGGCCAGGTGCGCCGCCGGCAGCGGGAGCGCGGCGCTTAGGGCCAGCCCCATGCGCCAGGCGGGGAGGCGCCGCCCCCCGGCCAGCGCCCGGGCCACCGAGCTCAGGCTGCCGTCAGCGCCGATGGCGGCGCGGGCCCTCACGCTGCCCCGGCTGGTCCGGAAGGTAATATGAGCGGGAGCGACGCTTTCTATGCCCTGAAAGGCCGTCCCCGCCTGAAGCTCCACCCCGGCCCGCACGGCTTCCTCGACCAGGAAGGCATCGAAAGCGGCCCGGTCCACCGTCCAGCCGAGAAAGGGTGCCGAGCGCGTTACGGATGCTTCACCATCCGGACCTACCAGGCGGACGCTGCTGATACGCTGCTCGGCCAAGCCGGCCGGCAGGGGGAGACCCAGGGCGGCACAGGCCTTCTTCGAGATGAGGCCGCCACAGGTTTTGAAGCGGGGAAACGCCGCTTGGTCGAGCAGAAGCACCTTAAGCCCGCGTGCCGCCGCGGTGCGCGCCGCCTGGCTCCCCGCCGGCCCGGCGCCCACCACCACCACATCCCAGATCGGCTGCATCCTGCACCTCCCCTGCTTTCAGGGCTCGCTGAAGCCGGCCCCTACGAGATAACGGGCCTTCAGTAGGGGTTGCGTTCATTGCGCCCATCTCTTCGCCCACCATCGGCGCACCGACTCGGCCGCCCGCGGCACCGGCCCGCTTCACCCGGCCGGGCGCAGGGTGAGGTAATGGGCCACCACGCCCGGCAGGCGCGGGAGATCCCGGGCGGCAATCCGCGCGCTGCACGCACCTTCCTCCTGGGCGGCAACCTTTCCCCGCCCCTAGTCTTCGCCCTCCCGCCCCGCCTTATGTGCGCGGGCGCCCCCAAAGCCCCCTGGTACATAAAAAAACCGCCCGCGCGGCAAGCTGAGGACGAACGGCCCGGCGCGGGTTCAGGGCGGCCGCCCTTTGCCCTTTTCGATGAGCCCGGATTTACAGCAGACGGTTGTGCGGTTATAATTATGCTGATGGGGACAGCTCCCCAACACAACCGAATACCTCGCCCGGTGCACGCTGCTTAATAGGGAAACCGGTGCAAATCCGGTGCGGTCCCGCCACTGTAAGCGGTATGCCACCTGCCCACTGCCACTGGGAAACTGGGAAGGCGGGCAGGGTGAGCCGCAAGCCAGGAGACCTGCCGGCGAGGCGTAGCGACCTACTTCACGCGGATGAAGGAGGTGGAGCGCATGTGCGCCGGAAGGTCAGCCCCACCAACGTGAGTAGGTGGGGCTGAGTTTTTACCCCACCGCCCAGCACCTTTGTCTATTGCCTTACTTGGGAGGAGATGAGAAACCGTGCGGCGACACCTTGCGCTCTTCGTGAGCCTCGCCCTGCTGCTCGCCCTGCTTCCGGCTCCCGGCCCGGCCCTGGCGGCCGCCCCAGGCATTCCTCAAGAGGGAGACAGGGGCTTTTTCTGGGACTCACCCGGCCAGAGCTGGGGCATCTATGCGACGACGCGCGCCCTCGATGCGCTGACTGCGCTGGCGGATGCCGGCGCCAGCGTGCCGGACCTGGTTTACCGCACCGCGGCGGCCCGGGACTACCTGCTGAACCAGGCCTCGGCCGGAGTGTGGACCGACCCCATGGCCGGGGACTGGGCCGCCTTGGCTGTGGCCAAGGCCGGCGGCGATGCGACCCGGCACCTGGCGGCCCTGGCGCAAAACCTCCGCGAAAAAGACTTCGCGGAAACTGATAAGACAAAGTCCACTTTTGTCAAGACCACCGACCTCGCCCGTTCGCTTTTGGTAGCCCAGGCCGTTTATGGCTCTGACCCGGTGCTCAGCGGCTTCCTATCCACGCTAACGGACAAGAATAGCCGGCCAGCGACCGCGGCCCTTACCGCCCGACAGGTGACAGAAGACGTCTATATTGGTGGGACAAGCTTCCCGGCGGTACGCTTTGGATTGGCCGACGTCGAGTCCGCCCAGGATGCCAACATCACCGCGTACAGCGTGCTGGCCCTCCATGCGGCCGGCCAAAGCTTGGGACCTGACCTGGCGGCCCGGGTGGCACGCTGGTTCCTGGCGAGGGAGACGGGAGCGGCGGCGGGCACGCCGCAGGGCAGCTGGGGTACGGACTGGGGACCGGACGTGGACACCACGGCCGCCGTCCTGCGCGCCCTCAGCCTCCAGAGCGCCGAGGTCCAGGATGCTGATCTCAAGGCGGAGATCGCGGCGGCCAAAGAGCGTGCGCTGGATTACATCCGCGCCCAGCAGGGGAGCGACGGGACCATCAGCGCCTGGGGCAGTCCTTCGGCCTGTTCCACATCCGAAGCCATCTTGGGACTCTTGGCGTGGAATGAAGACCCGACCGGTTTCACCCAGGCGGGTAAGTCCCTTGTCGATGGGCTCTTGGCGCTCCAGCAGCTCAGCCCTTATGCTCCGGCCCCGCCGCCGGCGGCGCCCGCAAAGATTTCCGTAAGCCTCGAGGTGCGGGGTGAGGGTGAGGTCTTCTTTTCCGGTACAGTTGAGCTCGCTGCCGACGCGGCCACACCGCTGGGTGCCTTGAGGGCGAGCGGCCTTACCTACAGCACGCGGGGCCAGTATGTCTGGAAGATTGAGGACCTGGCCGAGGAAGGAACGGCCGGCTGGAAGTATGCCGTCAACGGCTTCGTGCCTTCGGTCCCGGCCGATTCTTACCCGCTCCACGAAGGAGACGAAGTGGTTTGGTTCTACGCTTCAAGTTACCTGGACACGGGCGGCTTCCGGGAAGACATACCGGTCGCGGAGCTTAAGCCGCCTGAAGTAGCGGAAGAAGTCAAAGCGGCCAGGGATAAGGCGGCGGCGCAGGCGGCGGCCGAGCTGGCCAAGGCGGCCGCGGACCCCGACTGGTCCCGTAGAGCCGCTACGCCCATCGAGCTCGTGCGCGGGGCGGTTCTTGACCTACCCGGGGCCGAGGCAACCGCTTTCAGCGACGAAGAGCTCAGCTACTGGCGCGATGTTCTTAGCCTGAACAAGGTGGATGCGGCGCAAAAGGTGAGCGCCGGCCGGGAGGCCAAGGTGGGCGATGAGCTGGGCGAGGTGACCCTCTCCATCCCGGCGGGCGCGCTGGAGAAGGATGAGACCATTACCATAAAGGAGAACGAGGGAAGCGACAAGCTGCCGCTCCCGCTCACCCACAAGCTCCTGAGCCACGTTTATAGCCTGGGGCCGGACGGCATAAGCTTTAAGGAGCCGGTGACTTTGGCCCTGAAGCTGATTGTCGGCGAAGATACGAGCGCTTCCGACTTGGTGCTGGCGTACTTTGACGGGGAGCGCCGGGTTTGGCGGCCGGTGCCGGCTGTACTGGACCGGGCCAACGGGCTGATCCTGGCCCGGCTCACGCACTTCAGCGATTACGCTGTGCTGAAACGGGTGGAGCTTCCGCCCAGCTTTCCGGATGTGGAAGAAGGCTGGGAGTGGGCCAAGGATTCCATTTCGCTCCTCGCCCTGAAAGGCGTCGTGAGCGGCAACCTGGTGGGCCTCTACGAACCGGAGCGGCCGGTTACGCGCGGCGAATTCGCCCGCTTCCTGGCCCGCACCCTGGACCTTAAGCCGGCTTCCGGCGTAGCCTTCCGCGACGTCCTCCCCGGTGCCTGGTACGAAAAGGACGTGGCGGCCTGTGCAGGCGCCGGGCTGTTCACCGGCGCCGGCGGTAAGTTTTATCCCGATGCCCCGCTCACCCGCGAACAGGCGGCGGTGATCCTGGCCCGCGCCCTGCCCCAGGGAGAAACGCCGGAGCCGACCTTTGCCGATCAAGACACGATCGCACCTTGGGCGCGCGCCGGCGTCGCCCGGGCGCAGGCGGCCGGGCTCATCCAGGGCATCGGGGCCGACACCTTCGCCCCCCACCTCCCCGTTTCCCGCGCCCAGGCCGCCGTTCTCCTCGTCCGCCTCTCCGGGGTCAGGTATCAACTTATCAACTTGCCAGCAACTGGAAGTGGCGGGGCGGGTGCGCGGTAGGGATCGGCCACCGCTGCGTGAACAGGCAGGAGAGCGCCGGGTATACGGGGAGAAGACGTGGCCCGCCGCTGAGGTACGGCTGCAGGAGAGAAGCTAGCGAAGGAGTTGAGCGCAATGCCGAAAGCGTTACGCGTGCTGGCGTTTATCTTCCTCGTTACCCTGCTCCTTACACCGCTGGGGTGTCGGCGGGGGGCGCGCCCCGCCCCCCCGGCCGCGGGGGTAGAGGAGGTACGGCCGGCGCCGGCTGCGACCGGCCCCGCCTCCGGCGGGACACAAGGAGAGAATGCGGTCCGGCCGGCGCCGCCGGCTCCCGCCTCACCGGGAAAACCCGGCGGCGAAGCGGCTGCGGCGGCCCGCCCGGCGGGGGGGACACCGCCGAAAGGTGCGGCGGGGCAGTCCGGAGACCGGCCGGTGCCGGAGCCGGTGCGGCCGGCCCGGCCGCCGGCAGGTACGGCGGCGCTCTGGATCACGCGCGACTTCGGCGCCCGGGTGCTCAAGAGCCCCAACGTCAAACCGGTGGAAGGTGAGAAGGTGCTTGCCCTTCTCGGCCGCCAAGCGCAGCTCGAGACGGCTTACGGCGGGGGCTTTGTCACCAAGATCGACGGCTTGGGCGGCGGCCGGCCGGGCGAGGACTGGTTTTACTGGGTAAATGGTATCCTCGCCGGCGTCGGTGCAGGTGACTTCCCGGCGCGCCCGGGCGACGTCATCTGGTGGGACTTCCACCCCTGGAACCGCACGGCCTTTCTCCCCGCCGTGGTAGGCGCTTATCCAGAGCCTTTCGTGCGCGGCTACACCGGTAAGGCTCCGGCGGCGCGGATCGTCTACAGCGCTCAGGCGGCCAAGGAAGCACAGGCGGCGGCCAAGGCCCTTGCCGCGGCCGGCGCGCCGGCGCCGGAGCTTGCCCCTTACGGCGATGCGTCCCTTATGAAGCGCGCTGCCCCCACCCTGCTCGTGGCCACCTGGCCGGAGGTAAGCGGGGATAAAGACCTGGCGGGGCTCCTCAAGAACTGGCGCCGTACCGGCCTCTACTTCCGATTTGACGGAGCGGGACTTTCCCCCTTGCGCGCGGATGGGAGCGAGGGGGGCCGGTACGGTCCGGGAGCGGGTGTTATTGCCGCCACAGGGAGCGGCCCGGGCGACGTGAGTCCTCTCTGGCTGGTTCTAGGTACCGATGCCGCAGGCCTCAACCGGGCGGTGGCCCTCCTTACCCAGCGGCCGGGGCACCTCGCGCGGCGCGTGGGCGTGGTGGTCGCCCCGACCGGGGAAGTAATCCCCCTTCCGGCGGTGAAGGGGCCATGAGGCGCGGCCGGGCAGCGCCGGCCGCTCCGGCCCTGCATCCAGTGAGTGCCCTCGCCCATGCCGGCGTGCTGGTGCTCTTTCTTCTTCTTTACACCCACCCGCTCTTTCTCCTGCTGCTGGCCCTCCTTCCCGGCCTCACCCTGGCGGCGCGCGGCGATGTCCGCGCCTGGCGGCGCCAGCTGGCCTGGGGTTCAACCTTCGCCCTTTTCATCATCGCTTTCAACGGCCTCCTGGGCGGGGTAGGGGCGACGGAGCTCCTCGGCTTTTCCCTGCCGCTTCTCGGCCGGCGCACGGTTTCCCTGGAGGGCCTGGTGTACGGTGGGGCCATGGCGCTCCGCCTGGCCGGCATCATCGGGGCGTTCGCCTTACTCAGCCGGCTGGTGGACCTGGAACGACTCCTCTATTTTTCGCCCCTGGCCGGGCGCAGCAGCCTCACCGCCGCCCTCACCCTGGGCCTTATTCCCCGCCTAAACCGTTCAGCCCGCACTCTCCTTGAGGTCCAGGCCAGCCGCGGGGCCCCCCTGGCGGCGGGGGGCCTGCGCCGGGGCGTTCGAGCGGCGGGACCGCTCCTGGCCGCCCTCACCGAAACGGCGCTGGAGGACTCGCTGGACCTGGCCGAAGTGCTGACTGCGCGTGGCTACGGCAGCGGGCGGCCGACTCATTTCCGGCCGGAGCGCTGGCACCGGCGCGATGCCGTCGTTCTCCTCGGCACCGTCTTCGCCCTGGCTGTGGGGCTGGAAGGTGCGCGTACGGGTGCGGCTTCCTTTACGTACTATCCTGCGCTTGCGGCACCGGCTTGGGTTCGCTCCCTGCCGGTGCTGGCCGGTGTTCTCGGCGGGCTGACTATTCCGGCATTCATTTTTTGGGGGTGGCGGCGTTGCCGCTGGCTGCGTGTGAACATTTAACCTACTTTTATCCGGGTGCTGCTGCCCCGGCGCTCCAAGCTGTCGAACTCGCCGTGAACCCAGGCGAGTTTCTCCTCGTTCTAGGTGGCTCGGGCAGCGGCAAGTCCACGCTCCTTCGTTTCCTGGCGGGCCTGGCGCCGGATTTTTCCGGCGGGCGCGTGCGCGGGCGCGTGCTCCTGGGGGGGCGCGACATGGCGGGCATCCGGCGGCGGGAACTGGCGCGCCGCATCGGCTTTGTCTTCCAGGATCCGGGCCGGAGCCTGCTCTTCCGTGACCTCGAGGCGGAGGTGGCCTTCGGGCTGGAGAACGCCGGCCTTCCCCCCGCGGAGATCCGCCGGCGCGTGGCCGAGACCATCAGCGCCCTGGGCCTGAGCGAGTACCGAGGCGTGCCTCTTCCCGAACTTTCCGGGGGCCTCAGGCAAAAGGTCACACTGGCGGCGGCCCTGGCGCTTAGGCCGGACCTGCTGCTTCTCGATGAGCCTACGGCCGAGCTCGACCCGGTGGCGGCGGTGGACTTCCTCCACGTGCTGAAGGACCTCAACGCGGATTTTGGGCTTACCGTGGTCCTGGCCGAACAACGGGCCGACCGTTGCCTGCCCCTGGCCGACCGGGTGGTGGTGCTGGAAGCAGGCAGGATCGCGTGGCAGGGCCCGCCGCGGGCGCTCGCACGCTGGGCCTGGCCGGAGCGCGCCTGGCTGCTCCCGCCGGTGCCGCGGCTTTTCGCCGGCCTGAACGCGCCGGCGGCACCGCTTACAGTAAAAGAAGGGAGAAAGGTGCTGAAGCTTCTTCCCGGCCTCAGCCGGGTGCTGCCGCCTCTCGCGGGCGAACGGAGCGAAGCGGCGGCCTCCCGGCCGGCGGCGCGGCCGGGGAGCCGGGGCGGCGGGCCGGCAGGACAGCCGGTGGCCGCGCTGGAACGCGTCCAGGTGGTCTACCCGGGCGGGGTGGAAGCCTTGCGCGAGGTGGACTTGACCCTGGCGGGCGGAGAACTGGTCTGCGTCCTGGGCGAAAACGGCGCCGGGAAGAGCACCCTGCTCCGGGTGCTGGCAGGGCTTACGCTCCCTACGCGCGGTCGGGCGCTGGTGCTGGGCCGGGACACGCGCCAGGCCAAAGCCGGGGTGCTGGCGCGCGGCGTCGGCTACCTGGCCCAGGACACTACGGCCTACCTGGTGGCGGACAGCGTGGCGGAAGAAGTAGCCGGCACCCTGGAAAACCTGGGGGAGGCGGATAACGGGCGCGTGGCCGCCGCTTTAGCGGCCTTTCACCTGGAGGCGGTGGCGGGGCGTAACCCGCGCGACCTCAGCCTGGGGCAGCGGAAGGCGGTGGCCCTGGCGGCCACCCTGGTGCGCGATCCGGAGCTCATCCTTTTGGACGAGCCCACCCGCGGCCTCAGCGCCGACCGGCGGGAAGAGCTGGGGCAGGTGCTCCGGGGCCATGTCCGCGCCGGGCGGGCGGTGCTGGCTGTAACCCACGATGTGGAATTTGCCGCCCAGTGGGCGGACCGGATCATCTTTCTTTTCGGGGGCCAGGTGGCGGCGGACGGGCACCCGGCCACGGCCTTCGCCGCTTCGCCCTTTTATGCTCCCCAGATCCAGCAGCTCCTCGGCGACCTCTTTCCAGAGGCCATCGAGCCGGGGCAGGCGCACGAGATCCTCAGCAGGGTGGTGGCCGGAAGTGCTTGAATACTTCCTTACCCTACCCTGGTCCCTGCTTTCTTTGGGCATCCTTCTCTCGGCGCTTTCGGTGTTTGTCTTCCTTTACGAGCGCCGGCGCGAGAGCCGCGAGGTACCGGTGGTGGCCGCCCTGGCGGCGCTGGCGGCGGCAGGGCGCATCCCCTTTGCGGCCATCCCCAGCGTCCAGCCCACCACCTACCTGGTGCTCCTCAGCGGGTTCGTCTTCGGCCCGGTGCCGGGCTTCACCGTAGGCGCCACGGCGGCACTGGCCTCAAATTTTTTTCTCGGGCAGGGGCCCTGGACCCCCTGGCAGATGCTGGCCTGGGGCCTGGCCGGGGCGAGCGGCGGGTGGGTCGGCCGGGCCTGCCCGCGGGCGGGGGCGCGCACTCTCGCCGTGCTGGGCTTTTTCTGGGGTTACCTCTTCGGGGCCATCATGAACGTTTGGAACTGGCTCACGTACATGTACCCCCTCGATCTCACCACCTTCGCGGCCGTGGAGGCGACCGGGGTGTGGTTTGACACCCTGCACGCTGCGGGCAACGCTCTCCTGGCCCTCCTCCTCACCGACCGCCTGCTGCCGCGCCTGCTGCGCTTCCGCGCGCGGCTCAGGGTGGAGGTGCTCCGCGAGGCCCCGCCCAGCGCCGGCTCCGCGGCAGCGGGTCCAGGGGAAAAGTAGCCGCGTGCCCTGCGGGGCGCAAAAAGTGAAAGGAGAATCGTGCATGCTGAGAACGCGGCAAAGCTTGAGGCGTATTCTTACGACCGCCCTGATCCTGCTCCTCATCTTGGCACCGGCCGCGCAGGCCGTTCCCGCGGGGGACGACGTGCCGGCGGCGGCCGCCCGCGGCGTGGCATACCTGCGCAGCGTACAGAACGCCGACGGCGGTTTCCCCGCCCAACCGGGCGGCAAGAGCGACGGCCTGGTCACCGCCTGGGTGACCCTGGCCCTGCGCGCCCAGGGCGAAGATCCGGGCGGTGCCGCCTGGACGAAGGGCGGGAATACCCCGCTCACCTTCCTCTTGAACGATAAGGAACCCTGGGAGGCCACCACCGACTACGCCCGCATCACCCTTGCCGTGCTGGCGGCAGGGGGGAACCCGCACCGGGTGGGAGGGCGCGATCTTCCGGCGCTCATCGCTCTTCGCCAGCGGCCGGACGGCTCCTTCGGTACAGAGGCGGAAGAAGGGCTCATCAACGCCACAGTCTGGAGCGTGCTGGCGCTTGAAGCGGCCGCCGGCACTACCCCGCGCGCAGCGGCCGTGCGGACGTGGCTTCTTAACCAGCAGAACGAAGACGGCGGCTTCGCTTATGCCGGCGGCCTGCCCAGCGACGTGGACAACACCGCGGCCGCCATCCAGGCTCTGGTGGCGCTCGGCGAGCGGGGCAGGCCGCTCGGCCGCGCCCTCGCCTTCCTGCGCCGGGCCCGGGCGGAAAACGGGGCCTGGACCGGCTTCGCCGGCGGCCCGAACGTGGCCAGCGCCGCCTGGGGCCTGCAGGCCCTGGCCGCCTCTGGCGAAGATCCCGCCGCACCGCCTTGGACAGTGAACGGGGCAGGGCCCCTGGCCTACGTGCTTTCCCTCCAGGAAAAAGACGGCTGCTTCACCTACACCCCGGGCGTGCGCTCGCAGCCCGTCTGGATGACGGCGCAGGCGCTGCTGGGGCTCTCCGGCCTGCCCTTCCCGGTGGCGGCCGGGTTCCGCGACGTGCCGCCCGGCGCGCCCTTGGCCCAAGCGGTGCATAAGCTCCTTAAGCGCAGGGCGGTCTCCGGCTACAGCGATTTCGCCTTCCACCCTGAAGATCCCCTCACGCGTGCTCAGTTTGCCAAGCTGCTGGTCCTCTCCCTCAGCGATGAAAAGGTGGATCCGGGCGCCGGGCCGCTTCCCGCCGCCTTCGCCGATGTCCCCGCCTGGGCCGTGCCCTACGTCAACGCTGCGGCGGCGCGCGAGCGCGGCTGGCTGCAAGGGGTGGCGCCCGGCCGCTTCGCTCCCGACGAGCCGGTGACCGGGGCGCAGGTGGCGGCGGTGCTGCTGCGCGCCACCGGGCGGGGCAGCGCCGTGCCGGTCACCAACCCGTGGTACGCCGGGTACGTGGCTGCCGCCCGGGACGCCGGGCTCCTCTGGGACGGTTTCTCCCCGCTCGCCCCGGCCACCCGCGCCCAGTGTGTCCAGGCCCTGGCGGCCCTGCTCCCCTGAAGAATAAAAAGGAAATCCGCCGGGTTGAGAAGAATAGGTAGGGCGTAACACCACCACGAAGCACAAGGGGGAGCAGACGTGGCACGTACGCGCGTGTTTCTCATCCGCCACGGCGAGACCGAGTACAACCGCAGCGCCCGCATCCAGGGCCAGCTCGACGTAGAGCTCTCCGGCAAGGGGCGCCGGCAGGCGCAGCTTCTGGGCCGGCGCCTCGCGCACGAGGAAATCGCCGCCCTGTACGCCAGCGACCTGAAGCGGGCGCGCGAGACGGCGGAGATGATCTGCCGGGAGGCGGGCCTCAGCATCACCGGCTTCCGGGAAGACCTGCGCGAGATCAAGTTCGGCCGCTGGCAGGGGCACACCATGGCTGAGGTGGAGGAGCTTTACCCGGCGGACGTCGCCTTCTGGCGGGCCGACATCAGCCGCCACGCCCCGCCCGGGGGCGAGTCCTACGCGGCCATGCGCGAGCGCGGCTGGCGCGCTGTTACCGAGTTGGCGGCGGCCCACCCGGGCGCGACGGTGGCCGTCGTCTCGCACGGCGGCATCGTCAAGGCCGTCCTCTGCACCGTACTCGGCATCGACCTCGCTGAGCGCCGCCGCGTCGTGGTCGACAACGCCTCCCTGAGCATCATCGAACTCACCTCCGAGGGCTGGCGCGTCCAAACCATGAACGACACCTGCCACCTGGGCGGCCTCACCAGCGCCATCAGCAAACCCTGGCCCGAAGCCTGACCCGGGGTCAGGTATCAACTTTCCACGGTATTTCTCACTTCTGCGAAACACGTTACCCGGTCGCTGCCTCTGGCTCGGCACCGTGCTATAATGCTCCGGTGTATTGCCCTGGAAAAAAACCGCTATGTGAATACAAGAAAATTGCCGCTACAATGAAGGGAAAATGTACCTTCATGCCGAATTAAGGCGGAGCAATTAACTATGCGGAGGTGGAACGCTTGACCTGCTCCAGGCGGTCGGCCTGGAGGGCTCCTGCCCTGGTTCTGGCCGTTTTTCTTGCCTTAGTTTTCCCTACGCCGGCGTTGGCGGCGGTCGAGTCGCTGGATTTCACCTTTACCGTGGCCGGCGCAGAGCCACCGGTTTTCAGCTCCGACGAGCTGGCGGGCGGCGAGCTGGCTACCGGGGCGAACGACTTCACCCTCACCCTGTGCAACCCGGAGGCAGGTGAGGACTACGCCGCCCTCGCGGTACGGCTTGAGCTCAGCGGTGCGGGCGGCCGCGATGCGGTGCGGCTGGCCTGGGAGGAGACACCCGGGCAGTGGGTTGAGCTCAGCCTGGACCAGCAGGGGGACACCTTGGTCTCGGACCTCCTGCCGGCTGGTGCCCTGGTGCGCGGGGACATGCAGGCATTTCACCTGCGCCTTACCCTGGGCGGCAACCTGCGGGATGCAGCGCTTACCCTGACGGCTGCGGCCTACGACGCGAGCGGTGCGGCCCCGGCGGCCATCGCGGGGGCCGCGACACCTTTCAGCTTGGCCGTGAAGGGCCCGGCGACCACCCTGGGGCCTACGGTGCCGGACGGCAGCCCACCGGCTTTTGGTGTGGAACAAACCGTGGCCGTCGACTTTACCCTTGCGAACGCGGCCGCCGCCGGCTATGAAAACTTGGGGGTAAGGTTAACCCTCTCCGGCGTCCCGGCGGACGTTGCCCTTACCGGCCCGGAAGCCCTTACCTTGTCCATGGAAGCGGGAGGCGAGTGGGAAACGGTAGCCCTCACCCGGAGCGTAAACGGAGACATCGGCGCCGACCTGATACCCGCCGCCGGGCTGGCTCTGGCACCGGGCGCGCGCCTTACCCTACCGCTCAAGCTCAGGTGGCCGGCGGGCAGTGCCGGCACCTACAGCTGGGCGGCGACCATAGTAGCAAACCCCGGCGCGGCGGACGAATGGACCTTGGCCCGGGACGATTTGGGCAGCATTCAGGTATTGAGCGTGAACGTCACCTGTGTCCTGAGCGCCGACCGCCTGGATTTCGGCCTGGTGCCGGTGGGTACCTCCTGGTCCAACCCCGTCCAGGTGACCGTGACGAACACCGGCAACGTGGCAGAACAGTTTAACATTAAAGCGACGGCTGCGGCCGGCGCTTACCAGCCCGGCGAGGACTTCTACGTGCTAATGCGCTATGACAATGGCAGCCGCGAGTTGCTCCTTAACAGGAGCTTTCAACTGCTTTCCCAGCTGGAGCCGCTGGCTCCCGGCGCTTCCACAACCTTTGAGTTGAGACTCAGAGCCAAGGCTGGGGCCATGCCTCCCGGCACCTATCACTTTACCCTGGCGGTTGAATCCCAGCCGGCCGGTTGAGCGGAGACATGGAACAAAAAAGAAGGGGGAGGGTGGCGTGCGCTGGAGCCGCATGGCTGTGCCGCGTCTTCTGGCCGGGAGACGGGGCAGGGGCTGCTTGGCTTTTCCGTGTGCCGCTGCTGTGGTTATAGCTCTGGCAACGTTCAGCCGCTGTCCGGCGACCGGCCGGGTGAGTGTCTGCCACGCAGCGCCCTGGGCCGGGGGGCCGCCGGCGGCTTCGCTCCCGCGGGGCGAGGCCGGCCTGACGTTCACCTTCCGCGTGGGACCGGCCCCGGAAACGGGGACAGGTGGCACATCCCGGCGCACGGACGAGGCCCGGCCGGGCACGGCCCGCGTACTGGAGCCTCCCGCGGCAGGCGCTTTGGCCCTGGTTGGCTCCGACCTCAGCGGCCACTGGGCGCGGGGCGCGGTGGCTGCGCTGGCCGGCCGCATCGACCTGGGGCTGGGAGCAGGCGGCCGGTTTTTCCCGGAAAGGCCCCTCACCCGATCTGAGTTCATCGCCTGGCTGGGACAGCTCTTCATTGCGCCCGGCGGCGTCCTGGGAACGCCCCCGGCGGAGAGCGGGCCCAACCCGGGCGGGGGCGCGGACGCCTTTTTCCGCGATGTGCCGACCGGGGCGCCCTATGCACCTTATCTGCGCGCCCTGGCCGCGCACAGCCTGGTACAGGGGGAGGGATCCCGGCGCTTTGCCCCCGCGCGGCCGCTGACGCGTCTCGAGCTCATGGTGGTGGCCGGTCGGCTGCTGGGGCGGGCCGGGGGCGCCCCGGAAACGGCGGCGGCCGCGGCGGAGGCAGTGCCCCCTGCCGCTGGCGCCGGCGGGAACACCTTCCCGCTCTGGGCGAAATACAAAGACGGCGCCCAGGTACCTGCCTGGGCGCGTGCCGAGGTGGAAGCGGCCTTGGCCGCCGGCGTCATTCGGGGCCGGCCGGGGGGCCTGCTGGCACCCCGGGCACCGGCCACCCGCGCGGAAGCCGTGGCCGTTCTCTTCCGGGTGGGAAGCGCACTTTTACGCCTTACTAACGCACGGTGAATTTGCTCTTGATAACCTCCCAGAGTTTTGGGTCCTCGAACCCAAGGCGCCAGAGCGCCACCCCGCCCAGCTTGTACTGGGCCGCCAGGTCGAGTTTCCCGGCTAGGCTGGCGGCGTTTTCAAACCACACCTCGCGCGCATACGGGCCGGGCCAGTAGGTGAAGTGCGGGCTCTGCGCGGCGGCGTCCCACTCGATAGTGGCGCCGTAGCGGCCCGCCAGGGCAGCGGCTTCCGTCGCCGTTACGGCGCGGCCGCCGTACCCGCCGGCCGGCCAGTCGTACCCGTAACCGGCCAGGCCCAGGCGGATCTTTTCCGGCGGTATTTCCCCGGCCGCATAGCGCACCACCTCCTCCACCCAGCCCAAGGAGGCCACCGGGCCGGCGGCGCCGCCGCTCCAGTGCTCGTCGTACGCCATGATCATGATGGCATCGGCGAGCTGTCCCAGGGCGCGGTAATCAAAGGCCCCCGACCAGGCGTTGCTTTTGTCGTCCCAGGTTTTGGCGGGAACGGAAAGCGTCACCTGGTGACCGTCCCGCCCCAGCTCGGCGGCGAGCTCCCGCACGAAGGCGGTGTAGTTGTTGCGGTCGCTGGCGGGGACGTTTTCAAAGTCGATGTTCACCCCGGCGTAGCCGCCGTCGCGCACCAGGCGCGCGATGTTCTCCACCGTGGCCCGGCGCAGGCCTGGCTCCGCCAGCAGGGCATGAACTAGCTGGCGGTCGAAATCGCCGCCCTGGCTGATGTTGTGCACCAGCGCCAGCACAGGTTTTCCGGCCTGCTTGCAGGTCTCCATGAGCCTCGTGAAGGGCCGGCCGCTCACGCTGCCGTCCCAGTTCACGCTGTAGCTGAACGCCGCCAGGGTGGAGATGGCATCCCGGTGAGCGGCCAAGGACTGGAACGACAGGTCGTCGCCTTCGTAATACTCCACATAGTAACCCACCACCTCGAGGCTCTGCCTGGGTGCCGGGGGCGGCGGCGTCTCCGCCGGCGGCGCGGGCGGGAAGGCGCGCGGGACGGCCAGCGCCTGGCCCGGGTAAATCCACTCCGACGTCAGCCCGTTGGCCTGGGAGATGGCTGCAACGGTGGTGCCGTAACGCTGGGCGATGTAGTACAGCGAATCCCCCGGCTGGACTATGTACCGCACGAAGCCCGCTCCGGAACGCGAGGTGTTGCTGAGCGCCTTCTGGAGCGCGGTGAACGTCGCCGGGCCGGCCACGCCGTCGACGATCAGCCCCGCGCGGGCTTGGAACTGGCGGAGCGCCTGCTCGGTTTGGTAACCGAAGTCGCCGTCCACGGGGCCCACGTTGTAGCCCAGCCGGCTTAGGCCGGCCTGCAGTTCGGCCACGTCAGCGCCCGTCAGGCCAAAGTAGAGCAGCCGGTTGCCGAGCGGGGCGGCCTGCGCCGGCAGGGCCGCCGTGAGAACGGTGAGGACGGCCATAAGCACCAGTATGTTTTTTCTCATTCTATTCCTCCTCGGTGTGTTTTCGGTTCTTAGCGGACAGGCCACGTGGTCGTGGCCATTATAACCTGTTACCCGCGCCGGTGTCATGCCGGTGAAAAGGGCGCAGCCTGTCCTGAGAGGAAAAGATAGCGCCAGCTGGAACTGTATCTGCCAGCTGGCGCAATTTGTGACATGCATGGTAACGGGAGGAAAGGTTGCCGGCCCGCCGAACAGCAGGGGCTAAGGTGTGGCCGGGGCCGGCCCGGGTGTCGCCGGCGGCGGAGGGGACGGCGCGCCCGGCCCGGGCGGCGTGCCCCCAAAGGGCCAGGGGAGCTGCCAGTTGCTCCAGGGCGTATGGATGTTGCAGGGCTGCCAGGGTTGGGTCCCCTGGATGAAAATCTCGCGCCGCACCGTTTCCGCCGGGCACCACTGGGTGGCCAGAAGGCCCGATTCGGTGCAGATCTCCGCTTCCACAATGCCGGCCGGCCGGGTAAACTCGTGGGGCGGGGTGCTCGCCAGGGCCGCCGTCAGGAAAGTGGCAAAAATTGGTGCGGCCAGACCGCCGCCGGTGCCGTAAATATCATGAGCCGGCTCATCGTTGCCCACGTACACCGCCGCCACCAGGTCGGGGGTGAGGCCGATGAACCAGGCATTTCCCAGGCTGGTACCCGTTTTCCCGGCCACCGGGCGGTTAAGAAGCCGGCCGACCGCGCTGCCGGTGCCGCCCGGGCGGGTAACGTCTTCCATTATATTGGTGACAATGTACACCGCCCGCGCATCGGCCGCTTGCTGCAGGCGGGGACGGTTTTCCTCCAGCACCCGCCCGTAGCGGTCCTCCACGCGCAGCACCGCCAGCGGCTCCACGCGCCTGCCCCCGTTGGCGAAGGCGCAGAAGGCGGCCGCCATCTCCAGCGGGGTCACCTCGTTGGTCCCCAGCACGGAGGAAAGGTGCGGGGTGAGGGGACTTGTAATACCCAGGTCGTGGGCCACCGCCACCCCTTTAGCGGGGCCCAGCTCGTAGTTGAGCCGTGCCGAGACCACGTTGTCCGAGATGGTGAGCGCCTCGCGCAACGTCAGCGGGCGGAAGTGGTAGTCCTGGCTGCCGTAATCGGTGGGCGTCCAGGGCGGCTGGCCGGGCACCGGCAGGGCGATGGGTTCGCACATGAAGGTGCTGGCCGCTGTGTAGCCGTTTTCCATCGCCGCCAGGTAGACAAAAGGCTTAAAGGCTGAGCCCGGCTGGCGCGGGGCCACAGCCCGGTTGAGCTGGGTCTCGCTGAAGTCCCGCCCGCCGATCAGCGCGCGTATCGCGCCGCTCCTCGGGTCCAGCGCCACCAGCGCCCCCTGCGGCTGCGTTACGCCCCGCGCGTCGCGGAAGGAGACGGGCAGCCCCTGGCGGAAGGCGGCCTCGGCCGCTCCCTGCACAGTAAGGTCCAGGGTGGTGTAGATGTTAAGACCGCCCTTGTTGAGAACGTCCGCGCCGTAGCGCGGCTCCAGCTGCCGCACCACGTAATCCACAAAATAGGGTGCCCGCCCGGTACGCGCCTTCAGCCCCACAAGCCTGAGCGGCTCGTTTTCCGCCGCCCGGGCCTGCTCGGCGCTGATGTAACCCAGCTCCGCCATGCGCTCCAGTACCACCTTGCGGCGCTTCAGCGCGGCCGACGGGTCGATATACGGCGAGTAGCGGGCCGGGCTGCGGGGCAGGCCGGCCAGGAGCGCCGCCTCGCCCAGGGTCAGGTCGCGGGCGTGCTTGCCGAAGTAGGTTTGGGCGGCCACCTCGGCACCGTAAGCCCCGTGGCCGAAATAAATGGTATTGAGGTAGAGGCGCAGGATCTGCTCTTTGGAGTAGCGGGCCTCCAGCTTTAAGGTTAAGAGCAGCTCGCGGATTTTGCGCTCGAAGGTGCGCTCGGGCGTCAGGTAGAGGTTTTTCGCCAGCTGCTGGGTAATGGTGCTGCCGCCTTCCACCACGCGCCCGGCCCTGAGGTTGCGCACGGCTGCGCGCGCGACGGCTACCGGGTCTACGCCGAAGTGTTCGTAGAAACGGTAATCCTCTATCGCCACGACGGCGTTCCTTAAATCCGGTGCGATGTCGGTAAGCGGGACGTCCACCCGGTTCTGGGTATAAAGGCTGGCCACCTGCTGCCCCTGGATGTCGAACAAGCGGCTGGCCAGCGGGACGGCCGCCTGCGGTAGGGGAGTAAAGAGGACGTAGGCGCCGAACGCCAGCGCCAGGACAAGAACGGCGGCCAGCGCCAGCTTAACCAGGGTGACGCTGGTTCTTCGTACATGCTTGGGCACAAGGATCAACCCTTTTCCTTCATCTTTTCTTAGTATTGCCTCTGCTGGAAAACCTATACAGCAGAACCAGGCAGGAGATGGGCGCCGGCCGGCGAAGAAAATTAGAAACCGTGTGCGGCAAAAAACGAAGCAAAGAAGGGAAGCGATGGTTAACCGGACGGCTTTGGAGGCGCGGCTCCTCCGCCGGCGCTGGCTGGTCTGGGGGATGCTGGCTTTTTCCTTTCTTATTGTTTTCTTTCACCGCATCGCCCTGGCGGTGGTGGCCGATCAGCTGATGGCCGAGTTCCACCTCGGCGCCGCCGCCCTGGGGAATCTCGGGGCCGTGTACTTTTATGTCTACACCGTGATGCAAATCCCCAGCGGCGCCCTGGCCGATACGTTGGGCCCCCGGCTCACCGCCAGCGCCGGTACCCTGGTGGCGGGGATAGGCTCCATTGTGTTCGGCCTGGCGCCGCACCTGGGCGTGGCCCTCGCGGGGCGGTTCCTCGTCGGCCTGGGCGTTTCCGTGGTCTTCATTTCACTTCTTAAGATTCAAACCGAGTGGTTCCGGCCGCGCGAGTTTGCCACCATCACCGGCCTCACCTCCCTGGTGGGCAACAGCGGTAACGCCCTGGCGGCCGCGCCGCTGGCCCTCTCGGTGGCGGCCATCGGCTGGCGTAGCTCCTTTGTGGCGGTGGGTGTCCTGGGAAGCCTGGTGGCGGCGGGCTGCTGGCTGGTGGTGCGCAACCGGCCCCAGGACATGGGCCTGCCTTCCATCGCCCAGCTCGAGGCCAGAGAAACAGGGCGGCGCCCGCCGGCGACGGCACCGGGGGGCCGCATCTCCCTGATGCGGGCGCTGGGCTACGTGCGGAGAAGCCCGTACACCCTGCCGCTTTTCATTGCCGCCTTTGGTCTCAACGGCTCGCTCATGGTTATCTCCGCCATGTGGGGCGTACCTTACCTCATGCAGGTTTACAGCCTCAGCCGGGGCGAGGCGGCGCTTTATACCCTGGGCACGGCCGTCGGCGTGATGCTGGCGGGACCCCTCACGGGGATCATCTCCGATGGCCTGCGGCGCCGCAAGGCCCCGCTCCTCGGCTTCACCCTCCTGACGGTGGCGCTGTGGACCCTGCTCGTTGCCTGGCCGGGCCCGCTTCCCCTGCCGCTGCTGCGCGTGCTCTTTTTCCTCCTCGGGCTGAGCTCGGGCGGCTACCTGCTGGTGATGTGCGTGGCCAAGGAAGTAAGCCCGCACGCCATCGCCGGGGTCTCCACTGGGACCATCAACACCGGCTCGTTTCTCGGCGCCGCAGTCCTGCAGCCGCTGGTGGGGCTCATTCTCGATGCCACCTGGGAGGGGGAGCTGGCGAACGGCGTGCGCCTCTACCCGCTGGCCGGTTTTCGCTGGGGCTTCCTGCTTTGCCTGGTGGCTGTGACGGCGGCGTGCGCGGCCGCCTTACGCCTGCCGGAGACGCGGGCCGAGAACATTGCGCCGGCCCTGCCTTTACAAGAATCTGCCTGCCGGCCGCCGGCACCGCCCGGCGCCACGGCCTGAAAGCATGGTCCAACTCTGGGAAGGGGGTTATGAGCCCTATGCCGCTCAAGGTGGTTCTGGCGCTTCTTTTCGTCATCACCGTGTGGGGTGGTTCTTTCCCCGTGGCGAAACTGGCCCTGGCGGAGATCAGCCCCATCAACCTCGCCACCCTGCGCTTCACCCTGGCGAGCCTGCTCTTTTTGCCGGTGATGGGGCTGGGCCTGCGGCGAACGGGGGAGAGGTTGCCGCGCCCGGCGGGGCGCGACTTTATCATGTTCAACGTTCTGGCCCTCCTCGGCGTCACCACCTACTTCATGGTGCAGTACACCGCCGTCAGCCTTACCACGGCCTCCAATGCCGGGATCCTCATCGGCATTGCGCCGCTTTTTGTGGCCGTGCTTTCGGCCCTCTGGTTGGGTGAACGCCTTACCGCGCGGAAAATCGCGGGGATCGCCGTGGCCATGGGCGGCGTGGCTGCGGTGATCAGCCGGGGCACATTCCGCTTCTCCTTCGGCAGCGCCGGCCTGGCCGGGGACCTGCTCATGGTCCTCAACGCCTTCTGCTGGGCGCTTTTTTCCATCCTGGGCAAACAGATGATGCGCCGCTACTCGCCGCTTATCACCACCTTTTACATCACCCTCCTGGGCACGCTCTGGTTCTATCCGGCGGCCCTTCCGTTGGGGGTGCTGCCGGCCGCAGCGCGCCTCACAGCGGGCGGCTGGCTGGCCGTGGCCTTCTTGGGGGCTTTCTGCTCCGTAGGGGGCTACTACTTCTGGTACTGGGGGCTCTCCCAGGTGGAGGCCAGCCGCGTAGCCGTCTTCCAGTACCTACAGCCGCTGGTGTCCTTTGCCCTCTCGGCGCTCATGCTGGGCGAACAGGTGAACCTCGCTACCCTGGGCGGAGGGCTCTTCATCATCGCCGGCGTGGTGCTGGTGACGCGGGCACCTGGCAGTGCCGGGGAAAAACGCGCCGCAGTCGATGCGTAACCATGGAGGTGCAGATATGCTGGATTTAGCCATTGAAAACGTGGTCTTCGCCGACCCGGCGGGTGAGCTCAGCGGGGTGGGTGCGGTGGGCATCGCTGGCGGGCGCATCGCCGCCCTCGGCAGGAGCGTCCCGGCCGCCCGGCGCGTTATCGACGGGCGGGGGCTCACGCTGGCGCCCGGCTTCATCGACCTTCACATGCACGAGGATCCCCTGAGCGGCGAGGGGGCGTCGGCGGTCATCGGCTCAGAGGTGGCCGCCTGCCAGGCGCGCATGGGGGTTACCACCTCCGTCGGCGGCAACTGCGGCCTGGGCACGGGCCACACCGGGACTTACCTTACGCAGCTCGAGCGCCAAGGCAGCCTGGTGAACTACGCCACCTTCGTCGGTTATACGGCGCTGCGCCACGAGCTGGGCATCGGCGACGAGTACCGGCCCGCTGCGGCGGGCGAAGTCGCCCGCCTGCGCGAGGCGGCGCGGGCGGCGCTGGCGGCGGGGGCCGTCGGCATCTCTTTTGGCATCGAGTACACCCCGGGCGCACCCACCGACGAGCTGCTCGCCCTGGCCCGGGTGGCCACCGAGTTTCCAGCGCGCCTCTTGGCGGCGCACTTTCGCTCCGACGCCGACCGGGCGCTCCCTTCCATCGAAGAGATGATCTACCTGGGCCGGGCGACGGGCCTGCCCTTTCAAATCTCCCACCTCGGAAGCTGCGCCGCCTTCGGCATGATGCCGGCGGCGCTGGAACTCATCGCAGCGGCGGCCGCCCGCGGCGAGCGCGTGCTGGCCGACTGCTACCCTTACGCCGCCTTCTGCACCTTCATCGGTGCGGCCGGCTTTGACGGCGATTGCCTGGCCCGCTGGGGCGCCGACTACAGCGCCATTCAGGTAGCGGAGGGGCCCTACGCCGGGCGGCGCTGTGACCGTGCCCTGTTTGCAAAGCTGCGCCGGGAAGCCCCGGAGACCCTGGTGGTGGCCTTCGTGTTGCGGGCCGATGAGGTGCTCCTGGCCCTTAAGCACCCGCTGGTCCTGGTGGGCAGCGATACCCTGCTGCGCGGCGGGCAGGGCCACCCGCGCAGCGCCGGCACCTTCCCACGCGTGCTGGGGCGCTTCGTGCGGGCAGGGAAAATGGCGTTTGCCGACGCCCTGTATAAGATGACCCTGGGCCCGGCTCGGCGCCTGGGCCTTACGGACCGCGGGCGCCTTACGGAAGGCGCCTGGGCGGACCTGGTCCTCTTCGACCCGGCGGTGCTCGCGGACCGGGCCACCTTTGCCGAACCGGCGCGCGCGCCGGAGGGCATCGAGCTGGTCCTGGTGAACGGCCGGGCGGTGGTGGAAAAAGGCCGGCTCACCGGCGCGCGTCCCGGCCACATCTTGCGCGCGCCGCAGCAGTGAGCAGGCCGGCGATGCGCCGGCAGCGGCGCTCCTTCGCAGTATTGAGAAAAACTTTGATAAGTTGATACCTGACCCCGGGGAAGGCGGTTGACAGGGGGGCGGGGGCGTGGTATCATCACCGTGAAGATTTGCTCAATCTCAATATGGGCCTCATCTCAGCCTTTCGCTGGGGTGAGGTAGAGGCGCGGTTGGTCAAGAGTAGCCGTCCAGAGCAGGGCAGCGAGGAGGGACGGGGAAAGGGGCCGCCGCCGAAGCCGGGGGCCGGCGCCGGGCACCCGAGCTGGGCCGGCGGGAAAGACCCGCCGGACTGTCGCCGGAGGCGTCCCCCAGCCGCCGGCGATGAGCTATCTCACCGCAAGGGGAAGGAGGGGTGGAAGCAGTTTATCCTGCAGCCATCGAGGCTGCTTATTATTTTTCAGAAGGAGGACAAGCCGTGGCTAACGATAGCACGGGACAGACCCGGCGGCGCCGGCGTCTCCATGTCCCACACGTTTACGTCCTGCTTTTTGCCATCCTCATCATCGCCGCCGTAGCCACCTGGGTGGTCACCCCTGGAGCTTACGACCAGGTGGAAGGCCCCCGCGGGCGCATGGTGGTCGACCCGAACTCTTTCCATGTGGTGGAGCGGGCCCCGGTGGGCTTCTTCGGCCTCTTCCAAGCCGTGCACAAAGGCATGGTGCAGTCGGCGGATATCATCTTCTTTATTTTTGTGGTTGGGGCTTCTTTTTCCGTCATCAATGCCACCGGAGCCATCGAGGCCGGGATTGAAGCGGCGGCGCGCGCCCTCAAGGGCAACGAGCGACTGGCCATCCCCGTCCTCGTCCTCCTCTTTTCGCTCGGCGGGGCCATATTCGGCATGGCGGAGGAGACCCTGGCTTTCATTCCGATCATTGTGCCCCTGATGCTGGCCCTGGGCTTCGATTCGGTGACGGCGGCGGGCATCGTGCTGGCCGGGGCCAACGCCGGTTTTTCCGCCGCCTTCATGAACCCCTTCACCGTCGGCGTGGCGCAGGGCATCGCCCAGCTGCCGCTCTTTTCGGGTATGGGCCTGCGCCTGGCCGCGTATGCTAGTTTCGTCCTGGTGACGGCGGGCTACATCTTTTGGTACGCCGGCCGGGTGAAGGCGAACCCAACCCTCAGTTCCACTTACGCTGAAGACCGCGCCAAAGAGCAGGACCTGGGCCTGGATAAAGTGCGGGAATTCAAGCCGCAGCACTCGTTGGTGCTCCTGGTGCTGCTGGCCTCGGTGGTGACGTTGGTCTACGGCGTGGTGGAGCTCGGCTGGTATATCACCCAGATCTCAGGGCTGTTCCTGGCCATGGGCGTCCTCGGCGGGCTGGCGGGACGCCTCAGTCCGGACCAGATCGCGGAGGAATTCGTCAAGGGCGCCAAAGAACTGACCTACGGCGCCCTCCTCGTGGGCCTGGCGCGCTCGCTGCTCGTGGTGCTCTCCGACGGCCACATCATGGACACCCTGCTCCACGGCATGGCCACCGCCATCAGCGGTCTGCCCAGCCTCCTCACCGCCTGGGGGATGTACGGCGTCCAGTGCGTGCTGGACTTCGTGGTACCCTCGGGGAGCGGCCAGGCGGCCGTGTCCATGCCCATCATGGCGCCCCTGGCCGACCTGGTGGGGGTCACCCGCCAGACCGCCGTGCTGGCGCTCCAGTTCGGCGACGGCATCTCCAACATCTACAGCCCCACCTCGGGCTACTTCATGGCCGGCCTCGCCCTGGCCGGTGTTACCTGGCCCAAGTGGCTGCGCTGGGTCGCCCCCCTCATCGCTATGCAGTACGTCATCGGGCTGACCTTCATGACCATCGCCCAGCTTACCCACTACGGCCCCTTCTAACCCGGGGTCAGGTATCAACTTTCCACTGTTTTTCTCAAAACTGCAACGCGGGAGCGGGAGGTCGCAGAATGGAGAATGACTTGCGCACCCTCAAGCAAAAAGCCTGGGGGGAGGTAGAGCGGCTGAAGCCGCGCCTGGCAGAGATCTGCCTTGCCATCCATGCCCACCCGGAGCTGGGCGGGGAGGAGTTCTTCGCCCTCGACCTTCTGTCGCGGGAACTTGCGGCGGCCGGCTTCGCAGTGGAACGGGGGTATTTCGGCATCCCCACCGCCTTCCACGCGGTGCTGGCCGGCCGGGCGGCGCGCCCGGCGGTGGCCTTCCTGGCGGAGTACGATGCCCTGCCGGGCCTGGGCCACGCCTGCGGCCACAACATCATCGGCACGGCGGCGCTGGGCGCGGCCCTGGCGCTGGCGCCGCTTCTTGCGGCTCTGCCGGGCGGCATCCACGTTTTCGGTACCCCGGCCGAGGAGACGAACGGCGCCAAGGTGCCCCTGGCCGCCGGCGGGGCCTTCCGCGACATCGATGCCGCCATGATGATCCACCCCTCCGGCCGCACCGTGCTCACCGCCCCCTCGCTGGCCATGGACGCCCTGGAGTTCCGCTTCCGCGGGCGGGCGGCGCATGCCGCCTCCGCGCCGCACGAGGGGATCAACGCCCTGGATGCGGTCATCCTCACCTTCAACGCGGTGAACGCGCTCCGCCAGCATGTGCGCCCCGATGTGCGCATCCACGGTATCATTACCAGGGGCGGCGAGGCCCCCAACATTGTCCCCGAGGAGGCCGTAGCGCGCTTTTACGTGCGGGCCGCGCGCCGCAAATACCTGGATGAGGTGGCGGGCCGGGTGGTGAACTGCGCCCGCGCCGGGGCGCTGGCCACCGGGGCGGAGCTTACCGTGAACAACTTCGAGTACTCCTTCGACGAAATGCGCAACAACGCGGCCCTGGCGGGCGCCATGCAGGCCAACCTGACGGCGCTGGGGGAAGAGGTGGTACCCTGCGGTGAGGGTTTGGGCTCGCTGGACATGGGCAACGTGAGCCACGTGGTGCCGGCCGTTCATCCGTATATTTCTATAGGCACCGCGACCCTTGTCTCGCACACCCGCGAATTCGCCGCCGCCGCCGGCAGCGAAGGCGGCCTGCGCGCGATGGTGCTGGGGGCCAAGGCCCTGGCCGCCACCGCGCTCGATGTTCTTCTCGACGCGGAGCTGCGGCAGGCGGTGCGGGCCGAGTTTGCCGCTGCCGACAGCCAGTAAGAACCGCCGCCTGCGGGCGCTGCTGCTTGACACGCCGGCGGCGTCCATGATAAAATAAAGCAAATTCTATATAATACCTCATCTCTTGTCAAGGGGGATGGGGTAGAGGTCGCGGGAGGTCATAAGTACCGGCAGGGAGCAGGGCAGCAGAGGAACTGCCGGGAAAGGGGCCACACCGCCGAAGTCCGGTCCTCGCCCCGAGGGCCGCGGCTGGGGCTGCAGCGAACAGCTGCAGAACTGTCACCCGGTTGGCTGACCCGGCGGCCGGGTGGAGCGCTATCTCATTCAGGGAGAGGAGGGGATGAGGGTGTATTTTGCCTTACCACCCGTGAACCCGGTGCGCCGCAAACGCACTTAGCCGGCGGTTATTGCTGAGACCAAGAGCTAAGGAGGCGCAATCATGGACAATTTCGGGTGGTTATCTATTTTGCCGCCGCTGGTGGCCATTACCCTGGCCATCGTCACGCGCGAGGTACTCGTCTCCCTGGTGCTGGGCATCTTTACCGGCGCGCTCATCCTCACCGCAGGCAGCCCCGTTGGCGCCTTTACCAAGGCCGTCGACATCATCATTAAGGCCGTGGGGGATCCGGAATGGAACGTGCGCGTGCTGCTCTTTGTGCTTCTTCTGGGCGGCATCGTGGGGCTCCTGGCCCGCTCCGGCAGCCCGGTTTCCTTCAGCTTATGGGCAGTCAAGCGGGTGAAGAGCCGCCCCCTGGCGCTTGTCACTACCTGGCTTTTAGGTATCATCATCTTTATGGACGACTACTTCAACTGCCTCACGGTAGGCACGGTGATGCGCCCCATCACCGACCGCTACCGCGTTTCCCGCGCCAAGCTGGCCTTTATTATCGACGCCACTGCTGCTCCGGTGTGCATCCTGGTGCCGCTTTCCACCTGGGTGGCCTATGTGATCTCGCTCTTGGTGCCGGAATTCGAGCACTACGGCATCACCCTGAATCCCTTCCAGGCCTTTTTGGCCATGGTGCCGTACAACCTTTATGCCTGGCTGATCCTCATTATGGTGCTCGCCACCTCTTTCACCGACCTCGAATACGGACCCATGGCCCGCCACGAACACCGCGCGCTCAGCGAGGGCGTCCTGTACGACGAGTCGCTGGGTTCCCCGCCGGGCGACGATTTCGCTTCCCTTGAGGTGGCGGAAAACAGCCGCCCGGTGGACCTGGTGGTGCCCATTGTCACCCTGGTGGTGAGCACCATCGCCGCCATGCTCGCCACCGGCGGTTACGGCGAGAAGGGCTTCTGGGACGCCATCATGAACACCGATTCGGCCACCTCCCTGGTTTACGGCGCCACCATCACCATCATCGTCACCACCCTCTTCTACCACTTGCGGCGCGTGGTTCCCCTGCGCGCCTCTATGACGGCCATCGTGCAGGGCTTTAAGTCCATGATGGTGGCGGTGACCATCCTTGCCCTGGCCTGGAGCATCGGCGCCATCTGTAAGGAGCTCGGCACCGGCGCCTGGGTGGCCGGGGTGGTTTCCCAGGGCCTGCCGGCGGCCCTGGTACCGGCGGCGCTCTTTGCAGCCTCCGCCTTCATCGCCTTTGCCACCGGCACCTCCTGGGGCACCTTCGCCATCATGCTGCCCATCGCCGTGCCGCTGGCCAACACCATCGGGCTCTACCTGATCCCGTCGCTGGCTGCCGTGCTGGCCGGCGGGACCTTCGGCGACCACTGCTCCCCCATTTCCGACACCACCATCATGTCCTCCACGGGCGGCGCCTGCCACCACGTGGACCACGTCAACACGCAGCTGCCCTACGCCGTAACGGCGGCCGGGGTGGCCCTCGTGGGCTTTCTCACCGTCAGCTTTCTTCCCAGCGGCTGGCTCGTTTTGGCGGTGAGCACCGCGCTTTTTCTCGTGGTGCTGAAGCTCCTCCACTCCTTCTGGAACGAAGGGGCACCGGCACCGCTTACCGGCACGGTGCTGCGGGAGAGCGAAGGCCGCTGAAGAAACGGCTGTACAGGGTCCGGAGAAATCCGGACCATTTTTTTGGGGCCGGGGGAGGAAAAATATGCTAGGGCGCGAATAACAACTAGAGACGTGACCGGCTGCCAAAGTTGGCATACTAGGGGGCGGAGGTGGCTCAGGCTTTGGAACGGGCAGGAAAGGATAAGTCCGTGATTCAGCTTACCCTGGACCGGTGTTACGCGCTGCTGAAACAAAGCCGCGCGCCCATGAATTTTCGCGAGCTCTTAAGCGCCGGCTGGCAAGGGGCGCAGCCCGGGCGTGACCTTTCGCAGAGCGACCTGGCTACACTGTATACCAGCCTGAACCTGGATCCACGCTTTACACCCATGGGCAAGGGCAGCTGGGGCTTGGCCGAGTGGCGCCCGCGTTCTTCGCACTCCAGCGTGCCTGCAACCTCGCTCCTCGGCAAGAGCTACCAAGACGACCGCTGCCGTTTGAACGGCCGCACCGAGGACCAGGACCTGGAAGAGGCGGCTTCGGACACCCTGGGCGGCGACGAGGAAAAGGGCGCTTCCCTGGATGAGGACGAAGAGTGGTTTAGCGGCGATGGCGACGAATAGGAGGCGATGGCGATGAAAATCCGCTGGTGCGGGCATTCCTGCTTTTTGCTCACGGCCGACAGCGGCCTCAAACTGTTGACGGACCCCTTCGACGAGACGGTAGGCTACCCCCTGCCCACGGTGGCCCCCGACGTGGTCACCGTGAGCCACGAGCACTTTGACCACAACGCCGTCAAGGTGCTCCCGGGAACCCCGGACGTAGTGCGTGGGCCGGGCGAGCACACCGTGCGCGGGATCAGCATCGTCGGCCTGGCCACTCACCACGACGACGCGGGTGGGGCGCGGCGCGGCGAAAACACCGTGTTCACCATGGCCTTGGACGGGCTGCGGGTGACGCACCTGGGTGACCTGGGCCACCCGCTGAGCGCGGCGCAGATCATGGCCCTGCGCCCCGTACACGTCCTCATGATCCCGGTGGGCGGCTATTACACCATTGACGCGCGGCAGGCCAAAGAGGTGGTGGATGCCCTGAACCCGAATCTGGTTCTCCCCATGCACTACAAAACCGATGTGATGGACTTCCCCATTGCCGGCGTGGAGCCCTTCCTCAACCTGGTAGGCGGAGGGGAGCGCCTGCGTTCCACCACCCTGGAGGTTACACCCGAAAGCCTGCCCGAGCGGCGCCGCGTGGTCGTTTTAGATTACATGTAACCCTTGACACGCGGGACTTCGCTTACTAAAATAGAAAGGTAATAGACAAGGGCGGGGCCGCGCGGGCCCGCCGGAGATAGAGGTATTTCTAGTTTTTGGGCTAGAAATTTTTTTTTGGAGGCAGGAGGTTAAAGGAGGGCGAATTGTGGCGAAATTTGTATTTGTAACCGGCGGCGTGGTTTCGTCCCTGGGCAAAGGGATAACCGCCGCCTCCCTCGGGCGTCTGCTGAAAAGCCGCGGGGTGAAGGTGACCCTGCAGAAATTTGACCCTTACATCAACGTGGACCCGGGCACCATGAGCCCCTACCAGCACGGTGAGGTCTTCGTCCTCGAGGACGGGGCGGAAACGGACCTGGACCTCGGACATTACGAGCGCTTCATCGACCGCAATCTTACCCGGCAGAGCAACGTCACCACCGGCACTGTTTACGGCACCGTCATCCAAAAAGAGCGGCGCGGCGATTTCCTCGGCGGGACCGTCCAGGTTATCCCGCACATCACCAATGAGATCAAGGATCGCCTGCACCGGCTCGCCCAGGAGAGCGGTGCCGATGTTGTAATCGCCGAAATCGGCGGCACCGTGGGCGACATTGAGAGCCTGCCCTTTCTCGAGGCCATCCGCCAGATGAAAAGCGACGTGGGGCGCGACGACGTACTCTACATCCACGTCACTCTGGTTCCTTACATCGAGGCCTCGGGCGAGCTCAAGACCAAGCCCACCCAGCACAGCGTCAAGGAACTGCGCAGCATCGGCATTCAGCCGGACATCATCGTCTGCCGTACGCACCGGCCGCTTTCCGACGGGGTGCGCGAAAAGATCGCCCTCTTTTGCGACACGGAAAAACGCGCCGTTATTGAAAACCGGGACGTGGACTGCCTGTACGAGATCCCGCTCGTCCTCGCCCAGGAAGGACTGGACGACATTGTAGTGGAGCGGCTGCACCTGGAGTGCGGCCCGCGCGACCTGGGCGAGTGGGAGGAACTGGTGCGCCGCGCCAAGCACCCCTCGGGGCGCGTCACCGTGGCCCTGGTGGGCAAGTACGTGGCCCTGCACGACGCCTACCTGAGCGTGGCCGAGGCCCTGCACCATGCCGGCATCGCCAACGACGTGGGGGTGGACATCCGCTGGCTCAACGCCGAGGACTTGGAAGAGGGCGACCCGGAGGAGCTCCTGGCGGGGGCGCAGGGAGTGGTGGTGCCGGGCGGTTTTGGCGACCGCGGCACGCAGGGCAAGATCCTGGCGGCGCGTTACGCCCGCGAGCACCGCGTTCCCTACCTGGGCCTGTGCCTCGGGATGCAGCTGGCGGTGGTGGAGTTTGCGCGGGACGTGCTGGACTGGGCGGGCGCCAACAGCTCCGAGTTCGATGAAGCCAGCCCGTACCCCGTGATCGACCTCCTGCCGGAGCAGAAAGGCATCACCACCAAGGGCGGCACCATGCGCCTGGGGGCCTACCCCTGCCACCTGGTGCCGGGCACGCACGCCCACGCGGCCTATGGTGCGTCCGTGGTGCAGGAGCGGCACCGCCACCGCTATGAGTTCAACAACGCCTACCGGGCGGAGCTGGAGGCCCGCGGCCTGAAGGTGGCCGGCACCTCCCCCGACGGGCGGCTGGTGGAGATCATCGAGCTGGCCGACCACCCCTGGTTCGTCGGGACGCAGTTTCATCCCGAACTGAAGTCCCGCCCCAACCGGCCGCACCCGCTTTTTAGGGAATTCATTCGCGCGGCCACGGGGGCAAAGGGTTAGGCAGGTCAGGCGCCTGGTCTGCCGGCGGCCCGCCCGGGAGAGGAGGTAAAGCGCATGGCGGAACTTGTGGCGATTAAAGAGACGGTCCAGAATGTGGCCGAGGCCATCGCCGCCGTTCTGGACCTGGACGTGAGCATCATCGACCGGTCCTATGTGCGCCTGGGGGCCACCGGACAGTATGCGCGGGAGCTTTATGCCCAGGCGGCTCGCGACTCCCTCTTCGACCACATCTTAAAATCCGGCCGCCCCGGCTTTATCGAGGATGCCGGCTCAAGCGAGCTCTGCCAAAGGTGCCAGGGGCGCGAAAACTGCCGCGAACTCGCCACCTTGGGCCAGCCCATCTCCTGCCGCGGGCGCGTGGTGGGCGTCATCGGCGTGGTGGCCTTTACCCCGGCCCAGCGCGAGCGCCTTAAGGCCGGCGCCGGACAGCTGCTCAACTTCTTGAGCCGCATGGCCGGCCTTCTGGAAAGCAAGCTCCTGCTTACCGAGGCGCTGCTGGAAGAGACGCGGCGCAACCAAGAAGTGCGGGAAAACCACATCTCCTCGAGCTCCCTGAGCCCCATCAGCTTTGACGACATCCTGGGGCAGGCCCCGGCCCTCCTGGCCGCCAAGGAGCTGGCGCGCCGCGTGGCCGCCTCAAGCTCCACCGTGCTCATCCGCGGCGAAAGCGGCACCGGCAAGGAGATGTTCGCCCGCGCCATCCACAGCGCCGGCCCGCGGGCGGAGCACCCCTTTGTGGCGGTAAACTGCGCCTCCATCCCGGAGAGCCTGCTGGAGAGCGAACTCTTCGGCTACGAGGCCGGCGCCTTTACCGGCGCCAAAAGGAGCGGCAAGGTGGGCAAGTTCGAGCTGGCGCAAGGCGGCACCCTCTTTTTGGACGAGATCGGCGACCTGCCGCTGCACCTGCAACCCAAGCTCCTGCGCGTTCTCCAGGAGCGGCAGGTGGAGCGGGTGGGGGGGACGCACCCCATCGCCGTGGATGTGCGCATCATCGCCGCCACCAACCAGGACCTGGAGGAACTCATCGCCAGCCGCTCCTTCAGGAGCGACCTGTACTACCGCTTAAACGTAATACCCCTGGCCATCCCGCCGCTGAGGGAGCGGGACGGTGACATCCTCTTCCTGACGCGTTTTTTCATTAATAAATACTGCCACCTGCTGGAGCGGCCCCTCCTTGAGCTCAGCCCGGCGGCCGTGCAGGCCCTCGCCGGCCACACCTGGCCGGGCAACGTGCGCGAGCTCGAGAACTGCGTGGAGTACGCGGTGAACGTGGCTGCCGGGAGCAGCATCACGCCGGCGGACCTGCCCACCTACCTGCGCCGCGAAAACGCCCGGGCGGCCGCAGCCGGGGAAAAAGGTGCGGGCGCCGGCGTGGCTGCCGCCGCCCTACCGCAGGGCAGCCTGGAACAGCTGGTGGGCGCCTACGAGAACCAGATCCTCTCCCAGTACCTCGCCGCCTACGGCACTTCCGCCGAGGCCAAGGCCGAGATCGCCTCCCGCCTCGGCATCTCCCTCGCCACCTTATACCGCCGCCTCCACAAGTATCGGGGTCAGGTATCAACTTCTTAAAGTTCTTCTCACATCTGCGAAAAATTCTCAGCTGTGATAAAAGGAGTGGCGCCTGGTTCGCAATACTGCGAAGCAGGCGCCTTGGCGTATACGGCCGGCGGCATCTCACCGCCCTGGCATGGAATGTGCATAAGAAATGTGCATAAGAAAAGGGAAAAGCCGCGGCAGCCACCCTGGAGCGCGGGAGCCAGGGGGCGGGCGGCCGGGCCGCGAAGGGGTGAGGCAAGGTGGAACAAGGCCGGCTGGTGGCGCTCCTTAAGGAGCAGGTGGCGCCTGCCTTCGGCTGCACGGAACCGGTGGCCTGCGCCCTGGCGGTGGCGCGGGCGCGCGAGGCGCTGGGTGCCCCGGTGCAGAAGATCAGGCTGGTAACGAGCCCGGGAGTGTATAAGAACGGCTTGGGCGTGGGTATTCCTGGGACGGGGGCGCGGGGGATCCCCATTGCCGCTGCACTGGGCGCCCTCATCGGCGAGGCGCGGCGTGGGCTGGAGGTTTTGGCGCCGACCACTGCCGAGGCCGTGCGCGCGGCCGGAGCCATGGTGGCGGCGGGGGCGGTCACAGTGAGCTACGATCCGGCCCGGACAGGGGTGTACGTCGACGCCTGCGTGTACAGCGCCGGCGGCAGCGCCCGGGCAGTCATTGAAGGGAGCCACACCAACATCGTGTACGTAGAGCGGGACGGCGAGGCGCTCCTGGGGACGCGTCCGGAGGCGGCGCAGATGCGGGAAGGAGGAGGCACGGCTGCCGGTGAAGTGGGAACCCCCGCTTTAGCGGGCCTCACCCTGGCGGACCTGGTGCACTTTGCCGCCGCGGTTCCTTTCGCCGAGATCGAGTTTCTGCTGACGGGCGCCCAAATGAATCGGGAGGCGGCCCACCAAGGCCTCACCGCCGGTGCGGGACTGGGGGTGGGCCGGCAGCTGGCCAGTCTGGTGGAAGCGGGCAAACTGCCGGACGGCCTGATCACCCAGGCCAAGCTGCTTACCGCCGCGGCGGCCGACGCGCGCATGGGCGGGCTGCCCATCCCGGTGATGTCGAGTGCCGGCAGCGGCAATCACGGCATCACGGCCATCGTTCCCGTTACCGTAGTGGCGGAGCGCACCGGGGCCGGTGCCGAAAAGCTGGCGCGCGCCCTGGCCTTGAGCCATCTCGTTACAATCTACGTCAAGGAGTTCACCGGCCGGCTTTCACCCATTTGCGGCTGCTCCGTGGCTGCGGGTGCCGGGGCGGCGGCCGCTATCTGCTGGCTGCTGGGGGGCGATGCCGGCGCGGTGGGCACGGCCGTTAAAAACCTCATCGCCAACCTGGCCGGCATGCTCTGCGACGGCGGCAAGAACGGCTGTGCCCTCAAACTCGCCACCACGGCCGCCGAGGCTATCCTGGCGGCGGAGCTGGCGCTCGGCGGCGCCGGCGTCGACGGCTACGACGGCATTGTGGGCGACACGCCCGAGGAGACCATCCGCAACCTGGGTTACGTCAGCAGCCACGGCCTCGCCCAGGCCGATGCCGCCATCCTCACCGTCCTCACCCGGGGTCAGGTATCAACTTTTTAAAGTAAACTGCAAAAATGAGAAAAGCCCCTTCGTAGGCCAATTCGTGGCTTAAGAAAGGGGCTTTTTGCATTAGCCGCACCTTTCACCCGTCTTTACTCCGCAAAAAAGCAGGAATTATGGCTCGAAAAGTCGTAGTTCAAGGGGGAGAAACGAGAAGGCTGGTGAAAAGGTGGCTCGGCAGCCTCGCATTCACGTTCCCAATACTTACTATCATGTTACTGCGCGCGGCAACAACAAAGAAAAAGTCTTCCTTTCTACCAGCGACTATGAACGTTACCTCAAATGTCTGGGCGAATACAAAGAGCGGTTTGACTTTCATATTCTCGCTTATGCCCTAATGCCGAATCACGTGCATTTTCTTTTTCATATCGGGGAAGTCCCGCTTTCCCATATCATGCATGGCCTGCAGGTCAGCTACACGCAGTATTTCAACCGCAAGTACGAGCGCGTGGGCCATGTCTTCCAAGGACGCTATTTTGCGCGCCTCATCGATTCGGATAGTTACCTGCTGCAGGCCGTCCGGTATATTAACCAGAATCCTTTGCGCGCCGGTATTGTTCCGAACCTGGCTGCGTATAAGTGGTGTAGTCATACAGAAATGCTAGCGAAGAGAGCGAGCTTGGTCGACCGGGAGAAGGTGCTACGCTGGTTTGCGGAGGACCCGCGTAAGGCCCTTCAGCTTTATTGCCGCTTTATGGCGGTGCGGGTGGAAGAAGAACCGAAGTGGCCGCAACCGAGCGTGCTCAGACAGGCGCAGGCCCTAGGCCGGCGCGAAGAGGAGCAGAGCGCGTCGCCGGTGGAGGCCGGTGGGCGTTTCAACCCGGAGAACCGTCCGCCCTTGAGCCGCCTCCTCGCCGCCGTGGCCTGGCATTACGGCCTGACGCCGGCTCAGCTCTGCAGTCAGCAGCGTTGGCGCGATTATGTGGAAGCACGGGCTGTGTTCTCTTATCTCGCCACCCGCCTTTACCTTTACTCTTATCGGGAAGTGGCGTGCATGCTGGCGAAGAGCCCGACGCACGTAGGCAACGCGGCGCACCGCATCGACGAAGTGAAGCGCGAAGGCAAGTGGCCCGCCACCATCGCCGCCATTCAGAGGCAGGTCGAGGATTTGTCCGGGTTGCAGTCGGAAGGCTGAGTTTGCTGCGGCCGAAACCGGACCGACTAAAAACCGACTAAAATGAGGGGTGACGCGGATGTGGCCCTTTCGCAGAACTGAGAATAACAGTGGAAAGTTGATACCTGACCCCGTGGGGGTGGTGCTGGTGCTGGGGGTGCTGGCCTCGCTGGTGGTGGGGCTGGCGACGGCGCCGCGGGCGGGCCGCCCGGCGGCGCGCGCAGTGGGCTCCCGGGCGGTGGGGCTTATCTATGTGGATGGGGTGATCACCGGCGGGGAGAGCGCAGCGGGCTTCTTCGGCGCCAGCACCGGCTCGGACAGCGTCCTTGCCCAACTTAAGGAAGCGCGGGAGGACCCGGGTGTTAAGGCCGTGGTGCTGCGCATCAACAGCCCGGGCGGCAGCGCCCCCGCCGCCCAGGAGATCGGTGACGAAATCGAGCGCCTGCGCAAAGCAGGCAAGCTGGTAGTGGCCTCCATGGGTGATGTGGCCGCCTCCGGCGGCTACTGGATCGCCGCTACGAGCGACCGCATCATCGCCGAACCGGCCACCCTTACCGGCAGCATCGGCGTCATCATGCAGCTCACCAACATGCAGAACTTCTACGGCAAGATCGGTTTTAGTTACGAAACCTTCAAAAGCGGGCCGCACAAGGATATGGGCTCCTCCGTCCGCCCGGTTTCCCCGGAGGAGCGGGCCATCTTCCAGAGCATGATCGACGACATCTACGGCCAGTTCATAAACGTAGTGGCCCAAGGCCGCAACATGCCCGTGGAGCGGGTACGGGCCATCGCCGACGGCCGCGTTTTCACCGGGCGGCAGGCCAAAACGGCCGGGCTGGTGGATGAGCTGGGCAACTTCAACTATGCCCTGGACCGGGCGGCCGCCCTGGCCGGGCTGGGTAAAGACTACGAGGTGCGCGAGTTCGGCAAGCTTACACCCATCGAACGCCTCCTCAACCAGCTGGCCGGCGCTGCTTCCCTGCGCCTGCCGTTTGCCGCAGGCTCCGTGCCGGCCGCCCCCGGCCCCGCCGGCCTTTACCTTCTCTTTGTCCCACCCGCCATGCAGTAGAAAGGGGGCGCAGTGTTGATTTACCTGGATCTTTTCGTCGGCGTCCTTACCGCACCTTTCGCGACATTGCGCGCCCTGGCGGCCCAGCCGCGTCCGGGCGCGGCTGTGGTGGTCCACGCACTCATCATCCTTATCACCGCTCTAGCCGGCGCCTACGCGGCACCCGGCGCGCCGCCGCTTCCTCTCACGCCGGGCGCGGGCCTGGCCGTTGTTTTCGGGCTCCTGGGCCTCTTTCTTTATGCTGCTTGTCTGCACCTCAGTGCCGCGTTTCTCGGCGGCGAGGGCTGCGGTCGCGCCCTCGGCCTGTTCACCGCCCTGGCCTTCGCTTCCTCTCCCAGCGTACTCATCGCGCCCTTCGGCCTGGCCATGCGCGCAGCGCCGCCGGTGTTCTACTATCTGGTCAGCGCCGCCCTGGGCTTCTGGGTGCTGGTCCTGCAAATCCTCAGCATTCAGGCCACCTACCGCTTTTCCTTTTGGCGCGCCCTGGCCGCTTTGCTGCTGCCTTTCCTTCTTGTCCTGGCCGCCGTGCTCCTGAGCGTGGTCCTGGGTGTGGCCGCCCTGCTGCCCCAGCTGAAGGGCCTCCTGCCGCCCACATTATGAATTTGTTCCAGTATTCCAGAGAAGGAGTTACAGAGAATGCACCTGCGCCGCCCCTTGTGCTGCCTTCTGGCTGTACTTTTTCTTTTCGGACAAGCCCTGCTCGGCCGCCCTGCCGCCGCCCGGCTCCGGCCGGCCCCTGTTCCCACCGCGCCCGTAACCCGTGCCGACTTCGCGGGTTACTTGGCCGCCGCACTCGAGCTGCCACCGGCACCGCCCGGCGCCTGCCCCTTCCTTGACGTCAGCGGGGAGCCGGCCCGGGAGGCGGTTGCCCAGGTGCATCAGGCCGGCGTCATGAGCGGCTTTCCCGGGGGAGCGTTCCGGCCCGGGGAGGCTGTTACCCGGGCCCAGGCCGTGGCAGTGCTCCTCAGTGCCGCGCGGCGGCTGCCGGCGGCCCCGGCGTGCATGCTGCCCGGGCTGCCGGCGCGGCGCGGTGCCGCGCTGCCCTTTGCCGACGTGCCACCGGCGCACTGGGCGCACGCCGCCATCGCCTCCGCCTGGGAAAAGGGGCTGGCGGCGGGGACGGGCGAGGGGCGCTTTCTGCCCGATCGGCCCGTTAGCGCCTGGGAGCTGCGGCTGTTCTTTGAACGGTTCCTGGGCGCCGAAGCCGCAGCGCGTGCCGGGCTTAACGCCGTGCCCGCGCCGCAGCCGCCGCGCCCCGCGCCGGCGCCCACCCCCGGCTCCGCGGCCAGCGCCATCCCCATTCTCCTTTACCACCACCTGGCTCCCAGGGGCACCGGCTGGGACCAAAACGGCGCCACCCTCACCCCCGAGGAATTCGCCTGGCAGATGGACCGCCTGGCGCTGCTCGGCTACAAGGTCCTGAGCGCCGGCGAACTGGAGCAGTTTCTCAGCGGCCGCCTCAGTGTGCCGGCCCGCACGGCGGCCATCACCTTCGACGACGGCTACGCCAGCAACCTGCACTATGCCTTTCCCGTGCTCAAGCGGCACGGCTTTCCCGCCATCATTAATGTTATCACCGGCACTGTGCCGGACGCGCCGCTCGTTCCCTACGATCCCCGCTGCCTCCAGCGCCTCTCCTGGCCGGAGCTGCGCCGGCTGTCCGCCTCGGGCCTCATCACCCTGGGCTCCCACAGCGAGGACCTGCACGCATACGTGCCCTCCGGCCCCCAGGGCGTGAGGCGACCGGCCCTGGTGGCACGCCTGTATAACCCCACTACCCGGTCCGTGGAGACCGAAGCCGCCTACCGCGCGCGCATCAGGGCCGATCTTACAGCCTCGCGCGACAAGCTGGCCCGCGAGCTGGGGGCGCCGCCCCACATCTTCGCTTATCCCTACGGGGTGAGCGACCCCCTCTCCCGGCGGCTGGTGGCCGAGGCCGGCTTCACCTTCACCTTTGGTACGCGCCCTGCCCTGGCGCGGCGCGGCGGCGGCCTCACCGACGTGCCGCGCCTGGTGGTGCGCCCCGGCCTCACCCCGGCCCAGTTCGATGCGCTCCTTGTGGGGAAGTAGCGGCAATTGGCTTGGTCCCGCTGCAAAAAGAGCTGAGCGAAAAAAGCTGAGTGGGGAGTACCCCGCCCAGCTCTTTTCTCATCCCGGCCTCCTAACCCTGTTTCGCAGGTTTGAGAAATACTTCGGGAAGTTGATACCTGACCCCGGAGAGGAGGAAGGCCAGGAGGGACTCGGCGCCCTGGTTGGCGTTGACGCCCGTGGCGGTGAGGCCGTCGTGGCAGCCGCCGGTGGCGGGGTCGTAGAGGGGTTCACCGCGGGCGTTGCGGCCCAGGAACCACTCGAAGGCGGCCTCGGCGCGTTTCTTGTACATGGCGCTGCCGGTGGCCCGGTAGGCTTCGCTGTAGGCCAGCACCAGGCAGCCGGCGTCTTCCGGCTGCTCGTCCCAGGCGGCCGGTTCGCCGCCCTTGATGTACCACCCGTGGCAGCCTACCAGCTTAAAGTAGTGCCCGCGCCAGAGGACGTCGGTGAGAAAGGCCAGCGCGCGCTCGCCCACCTCGAGAAGCTCGTGGCCTCCCAGGCGCCGGTACGCCGCGAGGAGCGCTCCCGGCAGGACGCCGTTGGAGTAGGTGAGCCGGTCTTCAAACCAGGCCCAATCCTGGCTCGCTTCCCGGTGGTAGGCGGCGACCAGCTTTTGGGCCAGCGTGGCCGCCGCGCTTTTCACCGGCGGCTCGGCGTACGCGCCCAGGTACTCCACCAGCCCCAGCAGGGAAAAGGCCTGCGCCCGCAGGGCCTTCAGGCGCACCGTCCAGGGCAGCGCCCGCAGGAAGAGCTCCCGCGCCAGCGCCCCGCCGCCCTTGCCGGGCAGGGCCGCGGCCGTGCCGCCCAGCGCCCACACGGCGCGGCCGAAGGCGTCCTGCGACCCCACCTTGTCGGCCCAGGTGCGGTCGTAGTGCATAAAGTTGTGGAAGCGTCCGCTGGGCAGCTGGGCGTAGTGGAGAAACGCCAGGTACACCTCCGCCAGCTGCAGTGCCTCCTCGTTTCCCGTGGCCTGGTACGCCTCCACCGCCGTAAGCAGCGCCCGCGCGTTGTCGTCGGTGGTGTAGCCGGTGGCGCGGTTCGGCAGGTGGTACTTGGCGTGCTGAATGATTCCTGTATCGTCGGTGAGGCGCACCATGTGCGCCAGCGTAAGCTCCGGATACTCCATGTTTACCTCCCAACTCCCATCGGCGCGCGGCGCTCGGCTGCCGCCTGCAGCGCCGCTTGTTCCATAAGCTCTACGTAACTTTGAGCCACGGCCCGCCAGCTGAGCGTCTCCCCAAAGGCGCCCGCCCGCTCGGCGAGCTCGGCCCGCCGCGCCGGGTCGGCGAGCAGCCCGGCCAGCTCGGTCCCGATGGCCGTGCTGTTCTGAAACGGCACCAGGATTCCCCGCCCGCGCGCCAAAAGCTCCCGCGCGCACAGGTACGGCGTGGCGATTACCGCCTTCCCCAGCGCCACCGCGTAGGCCAGCGGTCCGCTGGAGATCTGCTCCGGGTCGAGGTAGGGCGTAATGTAAATGTCCGTGAGCTTCAGGTACTCCATCAGCTCTTCCTGCGACAGGTAGTGGTTCACAAAGCGCACGTGCTCCGCGAGCCCCAGCCCGTCCACCTTACCGTGCAGGTACTCGCGGTACGCCTCCCCGGAGTGCTTCTTTACCTCCGGGTGCGTCTGCCCCAGGATGAGGTAGACGGCCTCCGGGTGCCGGCGCACCACCCCCGGCAGCGCCTCCAGCACGTACTCGATCCCCTTGCCCGGGTGCAGCAGCCCGAAGGTAGAGATCACCGTGCGCCCGGCCAGCCCGTACTTTTCCTTGAGCTCCTCCGCCGTGGCCGCCGGCGCCGCCGGCACGCCGTGGCGGATCATGTGGATCTTCTCGCCCGGGATGCCGTAGCGGCGTACCAGGAGGTCGCGCCCCTTGTGGGCCAGCACCACCAGGCCTTCGCTCCCTGCCGCCAGCGCCCGGATAATGTCCGCCCGCGCCCGGTCGGGCCGCGGCAGCACCGTGTGCAGCGTCACCAGCGCCGGCTTCTTAAGGTGCTTAAGGAGCGTCAGCACATAGGCCCCGTTCGTCCCGCCGAAAATCCCGTACTCATGTTCAATCATCACCACATCCACCGGCGTGCGGTTCAGCCAGTTGGCCGCCGCCGCGTAGGACGACTCTTCTTCTTGGATAATCTCAAAGCGCACCCGGTGGTCGTACTCCAGTTGGTTATCGGCGTGGGTAATGGCCACCGCCTGCGGCTCGGGCCACACCCCCAGCCCGGCAATGGCCTGCATAAGATCTGCGGTAAAAGTGGCCAGCCCGCACTTGCGGGGCGGGAACGTGCTTACAAAAGCGGCCTGCAATTGTGCCATACAACTTCACCTCCATGAGTCATATTTTGGTCATTTCCCAACGGAATTAACCGTATGCTGCAGTATGGGTTCCTATGTCCCGCCGCCCAGCTTGGCGGCCGCCCGCACCAGCTTGTCGCGGATGGGAAGGTCGTAGGGGCAGCGCCGCTCGCAGGTGCCGCAGCGCACGCACGCCTCCGGCAGTACCTTAAGCTCCCGGTAGAGCGCCTGCGCCTCGCGCTTTCTTTCGTAGCGGTCGTACATCCCTTCCAGGCGGAACACCTCACGGATGTCGATCCCCTCCGGGCAGGGGAGGCAGTACCCGCACTGGCGGCACACCTCGCGCCCCAGCGCCTTCACCTCCCGCACCAGCCCTTCATACTCCGCCGGCGTCAGCGGCTCAAAGCTGCCCGCCAGCCGCACGTTCTCTTCCACCTCCGCCGCCGAGCCCATCCCCGGGATGGCGATGTCCACGGCCTGGCTTAAAGTGTAGCGCAGCGCCAGCGGCGGCTCCTTGATCACCCCGCCGCCCAAGGGCTTCATGGCGATCACGCCCACGTCCAGTTCCCGCGCCAGCGGCAGCAGCGTTTCCTCGGCCCGGAAAATGAAACGGTCCAGGATATTCACCGGGACCATCACCGTATCGAACTCCCCGGTTTTAAGCGCCGTGCGCAAAAGGCGCGGGTTGTGTCCCGTGATGCCGATAAAGCGCACCCGCCCTTCCCGCCGCGCCTCCCGGAGCGCCTCCAGCGCCCCGCCCGGCGCCAGGCAGCGCGTCAGGTCCTCTTCCTCGTCCACGCCGTGCAGCTGGTAAAGGTCCAGGTAGTCCGTTTTCAGCTCCCGCAGGCTGGTCATGAGGTCGCGCCGCGCGCCGGCGGCAGAGCGCGCCGGCGTTTTGCTGGCCAGGTACACCTCGCTGCGACGGCCCGCCAGCGCCGCGCCGATCTTGGCCTCGCTGTCGCCGTAGCCGCGCGCCGTATCGATAAAGTTAATACCGCGGTCGAGCGCCAGCTTAACCACCTGGAGCGCTGTGTCCCAGTCCCGGTCGCGCACCGGAATCCCGCCCAGCCCCAGGGACCGCACCTTAAGTCCGGTGCGGCCCAGGCGCCGCTCAGGCAGCATCTTGTTTCCCCCTTAGAAGATGTGGCTTCGCATATTTTGCTACCGCCGAAGAAAAAATATCAGCGGGACATTTAACTCCCTGAAAGCAACGTATCCCTGCGGTACGTTACCTTTTGTTACTATTCTAGCGAAAGCAGTCCGCGCGGGGCAAATGTTGGCACGCCTCGTGCAAGGGAGCAATCCGCTCTTAGCAAAAGTGAGAAGGCCAAATCTTGTGACTAGTTGCCGGAGAAGGCAACTCATCGCCGGCTTACCAGTTGCATGCAGGCCATGCTGTACTTGCTGGAACAGGGAGATTACGGTAAGATTGAAATTAAGAGAGGAGGGGCCGTCGGAATGCGCACAGTGGAAAAACCCTGGGGCCGTGAACTCTGGTGGGCCCAGACGCCGGCTTACGTCGCCAAAATCCTCCAGGTAAAAGCCGGCCAGCGCCTGTCGCTCCAGTACCACAAGGAGAAACTCGAGAGCATGTACTTCGCCGCCGGCAGCGGCACCCTTATCCTCGGCGCTGAAACCAAAGAGATCGAGCCGGGTCTGGCCGTCACCATCGAGCCCGGCACCATCCACCGCATCATCGCCTCAAGCGACGTCACCGTGTTCGAAGTTTCCACCCCGCAGGTGGAGGATGTGGTGCGTGTGGAGGACGCCTACGGCCGCACGCTCGACCCGCCCCGAGCGGTCTAAGCAAGGTTGCGCGGCTGTGGGGATTCCCGCTCGCTCCTGAAGACTCGCGGAGAGCCTTATGCCCGGCTCCGCTCTTCGGCGGGGTTCCGGCCGATTCAGGCATCCGGCCCTCAAGCGGCCGCCTCGCACGTCCTGTGCTCGGCCCCCGCCTTCGAGCGTTCGCCTCGCTGTAGGCTCTCAGCCGCTCGCCTTAAAGCCGCTTCGCTCCCCACAGCCTCCTCAGCTAACGCTGAGTCGTTGGCCTGTTTCAAGCGTTGCAGCTGCTTCAAAAACCCCTGATGGTTCGGAAACAAGGCAGGTCGACTATCCCGTTTGGAGGTGGTGCCTTTGCGCCAAGTCGCTGCCATTATGGCCGGCGGCCGGGGCGAGCGCTTCTGGCCCCTCAGCCGCCAGAGCTGTCCTAAACAGTTTCTCCCTCTTATCAGCGAGAAAACCATGCTGCAGGAAACGGTAGGGCGCCTTGCGCCGCTCCTCGGCCCGGAGGACATCTACGTGGTCACCGGCGCCCAGTACGCCGCGCGCGTGGCCGAGCAGCTGCCGGACCTCCCCCGCGAAAACATCATCCTTGAACCCGAGGGCCGCGACACGGCCCCCTGTATCGCCCTCACCGCGGCCTACCTGGCGCACCGCTATCCCGGCGAGGACGCGGTGCTGGCCGTGCTCCCGGCCGACCACCTTATCACCAAGCCGGACCTCTTCCGCCAAATCCTGGCCGGAGCCTTCGCCCTGGCTGCCGCCGAACCCGTGCTCGTCACCATCGGCATGAGCCCCAGCCGGCCCGAGACCGGCTACGGCTACATCAAGTGCGGTGAGAAGGTGCCCTGGAGCGGCCGCCACTTCGTCTACCGCGTCCAGCGCTTCACCGAAAAGCCAGACCGCGCCGCCGCCGAAGCCTTCCTCAAGGAAGGCGGTTATCTTTGGAACAGCGGCATGTTCGTCTGGCGCCTCTCCACCCTGCGCGAGGCCTTCCAGCGCCACCTGCCCGAGGTGGCCGCCGCCCTGCCCACCCTCACCGCCGCTTGCGGCGGGCCGGCCGAGGCCCTGGCCGCAACCTTCCATTCCCTGCCGCGCATCTCCATCGACTACGGCGTCATGGAGAAGGCCGACAACGTGTACGTGATCCCCGGCGACTTCGGCTGGGACGACGTGGGCACCTGGTCCGCCCTGGCGCGCCTCCTTACCGCCGACGCCGACGAAAACGTCACCATCGTAAACGCCCCCGCCGCCCACGGCGCTGCCGCGGTCCAGGAGCCCATCCTGCTCGGCTCCAAGCGCTGCGTGGTCTCCGGGAACGGCCGCCTGGTGGCCGCCCTGGGCGTGGAGGACCTCATCATCGTCGATACCGACGACGCCCTCCTCATCTGCCGCCGCGGCCAGGAGCAGAACTTAAAATCCGTCCTCGAGCAGCTCCGCCGCGACCACCGCACGGCGTACCTATAGCCCCGGCCTGCAAGCGGGATACGCAGGAGAGGCGGCCGGAAAAAGCCTCGGGACCAAGGGGGTAAGAAGGTGAAGTACAAGCTGCCGGTTACCATTACGCCGTTAGGTAAGAAAGAGTACATGGTTGAAACATGGTTCGACGCGCAAGTTTCCGCCGCAGCTTGTTGAAGCGGTGGCGAAAGATCTCGGCGTTTCACCCGAAGAATTTCTATCCTGGTATGATGGTATTGAAGGCATGGAATAGCTTCGCATGCTTATGGAGGAGGGATGCTTATGGTTGCTGTACATCCCGGCGTCTTCCGCGAATACGACCTGCGCGGCCTCGCCGCCACAGAACTTACCCCCGACTGGGTGCGCGCCTTCGGCGGCGCGCTTTCCCGTTACTTCCGCCGCCATGGACTCACCACCGTGCTTGTCGGCCGCGACAACCGCTTAAGTTCCACCCCCATCCGCGACGCCCTCGTCGCGGGCCTCACCGCCGCCGGCCTGGACGTGGTGGACATCGGCACCGTCACCACCCCGCTTTTTTATTTTGCCCGCATCCACCTCGACATCGATGCCGGCGTGATGATCACCGCCAGCCACAACCCGCCCGAGTACAACGGCTTCAAAATCGCCCGCGGCCCCGCCACCATTTACGGCGCGGAAATCCAGGAGCTCAGGCGCATCTTCGCCGCCTACATAGATGAGCTCCAGCCCGCCCCGGCCCGCGCCGGCCAGCCGGCTCCGGGAGCTGCCGCTGCCCCCGCACCTGGCGCGGCCGCGCACCCCACCGCGCCCGCCCCGCGCCCCGGCACCGTCCGCAGCGTGGACGTTGCCCCCGCCTACCTCGCCATGCTCGCCGGAAAAATAAAGCTCGGCCCGCGCCGCCTTAAAGTGGCCGTGGACTGCGGCAACGGCACCACCAGCTTCTTCGCCGCCGAGTTTCTCACGCGCCTCGGCTGTGAGGTGCTGCCCCTTTACTGCGAGTCCGACCCCACCTTCCCGCACCACGCCCCCGACCCGGTAAAGTCCGCCAACCTCACGGACCTGCGCGCCCTGGTCGCCCGCTCCGGAGCGGACCTGGGCCTCGGCTTCGACGGCGACGGCGACCGCCTGGGCGTCGTGGACGAGCAGGGCAACATCCTCTGGGGCGACCAGCTCATGATCCTCTTCTGGCGCGAGATCCTCCCGCGCCACCCCGGTGCCACCGCCCTGGTGGAGGTGAAGTGCTCCCAGGCCCTGGTGGACGAGATCCGCCGCCTGGGCGGCCGCCCCGAGTTCTCCCGCACCGGCCACTCCCTCATCAAGGCGCGCATGCGCGAGATCGGCGCCGTGTTCACCGGCGAGATGAGCGGCCACCTCTTCTTCGCCGACGAATACTACGGCTACGACGACGCCTTTTACGCCGCCGGGCGCCTGCTGCGCATCCTCTCGCACACCGAAAGGCCCCTTTCCGCGCTCCTGGCCGACGCCCCGCGCTACTACAGCACCGCCGAGACCCGCGTTCCCTGCCCGGATGAGGATAAGTTCCGCATCGTCGCCGAGCTTACCCGCCGCTTCAAGGAGCGCTACAACGTGGTCGACGTGGACGGCGCCCGCGTCCTCTTCCCCGAGGGCTGGGGCCTCGTGCGCGCCTCCAACACCCAGCCCGTCCTCGTCGCCCGCTGTGAGGGCAAAACCCCCGCCGCCCTGGCCGCCATCTGCGCCGCCGTGCAAGACGCCCTCGCCGCCTTCCCCGAAGTGGGCGAGTTCGAATGGGAATACTAGGATTGCCGCAAAGTACCTACCGTGATAGAATCAAACCGGCCGAACACGGGAGGTGGCGGACATGCGTCAGGTTATCCTTTATCCTGGTGAAGATGGCTGGTGGGTAGTGGAGTGCCCGAGCCTTCCCGGCTGCGTGAGCCAGGGTAAGACAAAGGAAGAAGCCCTGCGCAATATTCGCGAGGCCGGCGGAGCCTATATAGAAGCATTGGAGCAGGATGGTTTACCCGTTCCGCAAGAACGGTTTGATGTCATGGTGGTTGCAGTATGACTGCACTACCTGAGTCTCCAGTGCCGACTGTGCCAGCGCGCTCTGCAAAGTCGGGTTTCGCGCAGTTCGCCAGAAAGGAAGTCATGTTGTACTGCGCCGGGATGACCCGTTTGCACAAACGGTTGTGCCGAAGCATCTCGAGCTCGACCGGGGGACATTGAAGGCGATTCTCAGGCAAGCTGGGCTAACGGTCGAAGAGTTCTGTCGACAGTTATAGGATGACGTATTGGAGGCTAATATTAGCCGCCAAGGGTTTACTTTTTCTCTGAAACTGGTACAATAAAGGCAGAAGGCTTCTGAGAGCGAAGCCTTCTGCCGGAGGGTGTTGCAGCCCGAGGCAGCTGGAGTTGGCTGACGCTAGTTACAAGCTAGCGTCCCTTTTTTAGGTACCACCGTAGCAATTGCAGCAGTGAGAGCGCAACTATAGGCGCGATTACCACCGACATACTGCCAACATGCAGTTCCATCCTCCCACCCCCTTCCAAGAGCATTACTGCTCCTGAGCCACAACACCCGATGGCAGGTGTGGAGGATGGAACCAACTGCCTGAACTGCCGGGTTATTCCCGTCCAGATTCATTATACAGACGCATAGAACATAAGTGCTAGAGATTTTTGGTTGCCGGCGCCGCCGGCTTTTTCTTTTGCTTCCCGGCAGGAAAATCCCTCCGCCTGGCGAAGATCCTGGAGAAAGTGACAATTTCCCGGGAAATAAGTAAAACCTGCGCGAAAGGAGCCGCCTTCATGTCGCACCCTGAGCCCCGCGTGCGTAAGGCCATCATCCCCGCGGCCGGCCTGGGCACCCGCTTCCTGCCCGCCACCAAGGCCCAGCCCAAAGAGATGCTCCCCATCGTGGACAAGCCGGCCATCCAGTACATAGTCGAGGAGGCCGTCGCCTCCGGCATCGAGGACATCCTCATCATCACCGGCCGCGGTAAGCGCGCCATCGAAGACCACTTCGACCGCTCCCTGGAGCTGGAGGAGGCCCTCGCCCAAAAGGGGGCCGAAGGCCTGCTCGACCTCGTCCGCGAGATCGCCGCCGTGGACATCCACTACATCCGCCAGAAAGAGCCGCGCGGCCTGGGCCACGCCGTTTACTGCGCCCGTAAGTTCATCGGCGACGAGCCCTTCGCCGTCCTCCTGGGCGACGACATCGTCACAAGCCGCACCCCCTGCCTCAAGCAGATGCTGGACCTGTACGCTGAGCTGGGCGGCTCCCTGGTCGCCGTCCAGGAGGTGCCCCCCGCCGAGGTCTCCCGCTACGGCGTCGTCCGCCCCGCGCCCCTCGGCCCCCGCCTTTACCGCGCCCTGGACCTCATCGAGAAGCCCCGCCCCGCCGAGGCTCCCTCCCGCCTCGCCATCATCGGCCGCTACATCTTAAGCCCCGGCATCTTCTCCCTCCTTGAGACCACCGCCCCCGGTGCCGGCGGCGAGATCCAGCTCACCGACGCCCTGCGCCGCCTGGCCGTAAGCGAGCCCATCTACGCCTACGCCTTCCAAGGCCGCCGCTACGACATAGGCGACAAACTCGGCTTCCTTGAGGCCACCGTGGAGTTCGCCCTCGCCCGCCCCGACCTCGGTCCCCCCTTCCGGGAGTACTTGGAGGAGTTGCTGCGAAAAGGGAACCTTTCCGCCCCCTCGCGCGTCATATAAGCGGGTTCCCTAGAATACCCGTCCAGTCCTGGAAGGCCCGTCCACCTGAGAAAGATTTACCCTTCCTGGCGCGAAGAATATCTAAGGCGAAAGTTCACCCGCGCCGGGTCTCATTCGGCCTGCTGCCGCATACAATGTTTCTGGCATAGTACGGCCTTGTCCCCGTGAGGCCTTACAGATCCTTACAGGGAGCTGCTGGGACTTATTGACGCTCCAGGTACCCGATGCTATAATAGGTAATAGCTTAGTGGGAAGGACAAACCTTACAGCGTCTGAAGTTCCTGGCGTTCGCGGCACATCCTGGGAAAAAATTTCTCTCTTCCCGAGCAGGAAAAAACCAGCCGTGCAGCGAACAATATACAGAGCTTACAGACATATGCTTCCGAGGTTAGTTCTTCCTGTTGCTATCCTACTCCGCTTGTTCGTTTTGTGAACCATTGAAAGGGGGGATCACAGGACACCACCCCAGAGGAAGGGTTCTTAACCTGGTCTTTGACAACTGTACAAAGGAGGATTTGTAGATGCAAGGTTTCAAGAAAGTCCTTGTGGCCCTGCTGGTGGTTGCAACCATCCTCGGGACCATAGGACCTGTATTCGCCGCCGAGAATACTAATGCGCCTAGCGAAGCTGCTACGCGGCTTCAAGCTATTGGTATCGCGAAAGGTGACGAAAAAGGTAATCTGAACGAGGACCAGCCCGTGACTCGTGCAGAGGCAGCTGCTCTTGTTGTTCGCGCCCTCGGCATGGAGAAGTCGGCGGAGCTTATGGGCGGAGCAACAAAATTCGCAGATGTCAACGCTGATCCTGGGCTGCAGTGGGCGACTGGCGCGATTAACATTGCTGTGTCCCAGGGCATCATCAACGGCTATCCTGATGGCCGCTTTGGTGGGCGGGACCAGGTGACTTACGCTCAGTTCGCAAAGATGATGCTTTATGCTCTTAACTACGGTGTTACCGTTGAGGGCGGTATCTGGCCAACCGCCGTATTGGCCAAGGCGGATGATATCAAACTCACAGATGGTCTAACAGTTGTGGCCAACGCTCCCATGATCCGGGGCGCTGTCTTCAAGATGGTTGACAACGCTCTTGACGTGAAACCGCTTGTACAGTATGGTTACGGTTCTTCGACTCTTTATCAGCCGGGGGACCAAAAGCTTATTCAGAAACTCGGCTATGATGAGCTAGAGGCACAGGTCACGGCTATCCCGGCGGCAGACAGCACGCTCAAAGATGATCAAGTGACGGTGACTTTGCAGAAAAAGAATGGCGCTGATGCTAGCGGGGATAAGACCTATACTGTTGGGCAAGGCGTAGATGTTAATGGACTGTTCGGTACGGTAGCGAAACTCTGGGTGAAGGACGACACAGTTATATATGCCCAACAAAAGACGAGCGACAGCGATGTTTACTATGATACCATAAAGTCTTACAGCAGCAGTCAGGTAAAACTGCTGGCACTTGACAAGACCATCGACCTCAAGTCCGGGGTAAAGACATATGTAAACTACGACGGCACGGCAACCCCAGCTGCAGACGAATACGGGCGTTTTGTCAAGGATAATAATCAGGTCAGCTTTATTAATGTGTTCAGGTTCGACAAGATCAACGGCGGCATCGTAACCTCGGTGAGTGACAACGAGATCAAGTACTTTGCTGGTGCTAGCGCAACAACTCGCACGCTGCGTCTTAGCCAGTTTGATAATGTGCATGTGTTATCTCCTAAGTTTGCTGAACTCAGCTTGAGCGACGTTAAGGCCGACAGCGTTATCTATGCCTGGGCTGACGGAACCGACGATCTATACATCGTAGTTGTTGGTGAGAAAGTAGAGGGCAAGCTGGACCGTGTGTCTACCGACAAAGTTAGGATTGACGGTAAGGACTACAAGGTGGTCCAGAAGGCAGACGGTACGGTTCTCGCTACTGTGTCGACTGACGAAGATGTCACCGTAAATAGTTACACGACTGATAATGCCAAGGGCCTGGTTGGCGAGGACGTAGTAGCTCTGCTGGGGCTCAACGGTCGGGTACAACACCTGCGCGGTGCCAGCGCAAAGACGACGGGCTGGAATTACGGCGTTGTCACCAATGCCTACTACAGTAACGGTACTCTTGCTCTCAAGGTGTTTACCAAGGACGGCGAGTCCGTAGTTTACGAACTGGAGAAGGAAGCTAATTGGCCAACTGACAACGCACACCTTAACTTTGGGGCAGACAATGGAAAGTTCTACGGAATTGCCTACAAGTTGAATTCGGACGGTCAGATCGCGAAGGATAAGCTAGTGATACTGCCGAGTATGAGTGGTACAGTTACATTAGACAGCGACACGTACGACGTCTACGTTGGCAACGTGAAGAAGGCTGACAAGGATCAACAGTATGTTACTGAGGATGCGGCGACTGCGACTCGTTACTACGTTGATTCCGGTACCGTGCTAATGAAGGTTTATGATGGTACTGACAAAGATCCGGCGCTCGTTGACTGGAAGGTTGATCTCGACGGTACAACGTTGACTGGTAGTGATCCGCGGCAAGCGATCGTGGTTGGGACAAAAGATCAGTCTGCGAAGTTTATTCTGTTCACGTCCGAGAACTTCCAGGTGGCTTCTGCCGATTACTACTTCGGCGTAGCGGTTACGGACGAAACGTTCGATAGTGATAATGGGTATGCCACAATTGATGTGGCTGGACAGGGCGAAAAGGAGTACACCTTCGATTCGTCGGCTGTCAGTGACATTACGAAGGGCGATTTGCTAGCGTTCCGCGTTACTGGTGACAAGGCGAAGAATGTCACGCATATCGACGTGCAGGCTTCGTCGCTGACTGTTGGAGCTACGTTGGCGAATTATGGTACTGCCAGTGTCGGTAAGGCAGTCTATGATGTCGTCCAGGCTGTTTACAACAGTGGGCGTTATGTGAAATTCAGCGGTGTAACGTATACTGTTGACGCTGACGCAGTGGTGTACCTACTGAAGTCGGACCAGAAGTTTGATATGGCAGGTGGCGTTGCCGACATCGAAACTGGTAAGCATGCCATCTTCCTCACCAAAGATAACGATGATAAGCTAATCAAGGCTATCGTTATCTGGTAGCATCGAATGGTGCCGGACGCCTAGCAACTGATGGGACCTCTGGTGCCAGGCACCTGGGAACGAATGGAAGAAGGCTCCAGCCTCTTGGCTGGGGCCTTTTTCATGTGCGCCCGGCATGGGCGCTGTCTCTAGGGTGCAAGTCCCGTGGGCTGCCGCGGGGACGGTTCTTGTGGCAGGTCCTGATGAAGGGCCTAGGTGGAGAGGCACAAGAACCTCCTGAGCTGCCATGGGGACCGGAGCTGTCACGGGGACGGTTCTCTTGGCAGGTAAGTGGCAACCGAAAAGCCTCGCGGAGGGCGACTCAGCCTCACTGCGAGGCCTTTCTTTTTTTTCCGCATCTGCCTGCCCTCTGGGGCGGCCGCGGGGGGCCGGCTGCCACCGGGGGCTGCCATGGGGACGGTTCTTGTGGCAGGTCCTGATGAAGGGCCTAGGTAGAGAGGCACAAGAACCTCCTGACATTCAGATCGAAGGGGACCGGACGGTGCCGGGCACCTGGAAAGGAGTGGAAGAAGGCCCCTGCCGTTGTGGCGGAGGCCTTCAGTACTCAAGGGCAGATGTGGTGGGCGATCTGAGGAAGGAGAGGGAGTACTTGTTAGGCGCCGAGGAATAAACGGTGTCTGCAGCTGGTTGGGACTTCTTGGAACCTGCGGGTTACTTCTTAGCATACCAAGCGAGGAAATCTTCCCGCGTTACCTCAGCATCTCGAAGGATTTTACTAGTTATCCCTCGGTCTGCCGCGGGGACGGTTCTTGCGGCAGGTCTCGGGCTGGTAGGAAAGCGCGGGGAAAGGTATAATGATACAGGGGCGATAGGGATATGCCGAGAACAGTAAGAGAAAAGAGTAATACCGGTGTCTATCACGCGATCCTGCGTGGCATTAACCGCCAGACCATCTTCGAGGATGAGGAGGACGCCACGAAGTTTGTGGAGACACTGGGCGAGTGCCGGAAGAAAAGTGAATTCAGGCTGTACGCCTACTGTCTGATGGGCAATCATGCGCACTTCTTGGTAAAGGAGGGGAGAGAAGATTTAGGCGTCACTGTTAAGCGCGTGAGGGCCAGCTATGTTTACTGGTATAACAGGAAATACGGACGCTGTGGTCATCTCTTCCAGGACCGGTATAAAAGCGAACCCGTGGAGGACGACAAATACTTTTTAGCAGTTCTACGGTACATACACCAGAACCCTGTAAAGGCCGGGATAGTTAAGGAACTGGTCGACTATCCATGGAGCAGTTACAGGGAGTATCTGAACAATGGTAGACTTGTAGAGACGGACTTTGCCCTTGGGTTATTCAGTGATGACAGGCTGAAGGCTGTGGAGGCTTTCAAGCGGTTCCACGAAATCGAAGGACAGGAAAACTGTTTAGACATAGACGAAAAGAGGAAGCCGACAGATGCCGAGGCGATTGAGTTGATCAGGCGCATTTGCCAGGTGGCGAACTGCAAAGAAGTGCAGAAGCTGGACAAAGCGCAGCGAAGCCGGTATTTTAGGTTACTAGCCGATGAGGGATTATCAGCCCGGCAGATCAGCCGGATCACCGGTATCGGTAGGTGGGTGATCCTGAATGCTCTTGAAAACTGATGCCTGCCAGGGCGTCTGGTGCTCGGTGCCTGGAGTACTGCGTGCGAGGCACCTCAGAACGGATAAAAGAAGGCTGGCGAATTCATAGCAAGATGGTGACCCTGTACGGCTGATCCCGGACGCGGGCGGCGAGATGGAAAGGGCCCCTGCCTGAGGAGCAGGGTTCACAAGACGACAGCCCGGCGGAGGTTCCAGCCACTACATATACGCCAAAGGAGAGGCAAGACTAAGCGTCCCCTATCGTCAGCCCCACATCAAGGCCGTCTACGTGCAGCGAGTCATTTCCGTCCTAGAGGAGGAGATGGACGATGAGTGAGAAGGATATAGAGTACTATCTGGCGCTTCCCTACAAGGTGGTTCTGCATCCCGCCCAGGAAGGCGGCTATGTCGCGGAAATCCCGGATCTCCCCGGATGCCTGACGCAGGGCGAAACTATTGAGGAAGCCATTAATATGATCCAGGACGCGAAGGTCTGCTGGCTACGGTCGGCTCTGGAAGACGGCGTGGAAATACCGGAGCCCGGCCAAACCCTGGACGAGTATTCCGGCGGCTCAACATTCGTAGGGAGCCAGAAGTGAAACCATCTAAAGTTTCTCCAAAAGCGCATCTGGCTTTTCATGTGGAAACAACGCCTGTCCTGGTAAGGAATTCACGATTAGATGAACTTAAGGTATAATTAGCCCAGGGGGCGCGAGGAATCCGAAGGAAGGTGAAGAGCGTGATTCGGGAATATATTCAGGAGGCCCTCGAGCGGGCCAAGTACGAGCTGATAAACAACCCAGGAGAACCGTACTATGCAGAGGTACCCGGGTTAGCAGGGGTGTGGGCAACGGGGGAGACGTTGGAACAGTGTCGCCGGAACCTGGCCGATGTTATCGAAGGATGGCTCCTCCTTAGGTTGCGGAAAGGGTTCGATGTACCGCCCTTAGGCCAATATCGTATCGAAATTCCCCATCAGGTGGAAATCCATGGGTAAGCTTGGCCCGATAACCTGGTTAGAGCTTGTCCGCCGCCTTAGGAAGCTTGGCTTCGAGGGACCATACCAGAGCGGAAAGCACCCTTACATAGTAAAGGATGACCGAACTGTTACAATCCCCAATAGACACGCTGAGGAAATTGGTGTCGACCTGTTGGCGCGTATTCTCAGGTAAGCTGGTATAGACAGGGAAACTTGGCTGAAGGAAGAGTGAGGCTTAGTTTGGGGCTTAGGCTGCCACGGGGACGGCAGGCTGTTTGTCACACAGTCTGACGGTTCTTGTGGGAGATCGAAGCTCTGGTGCTGGGACACCTGCGGCTTCCGGTGCCGCGCACCTGTGCACGCATAAAAGAAGGCTCCTGCCGGTGGGCCTCTAGTACCGGACACCTGGAACACATAAGACACGTCTAAGATCGCATGTTAAAATGGACTCCCGCCGGGAAAGGGCCAGCCACCCACCCGTAGCCAGCCTTGGAGCCAAACTGGCAACAGCTTGGTTCAAGCGTAGGTAGGCCAGGGAGCGGGCTGAAAGCGAAAGCAGAAGACGATGAACCACGAAATGCTGAAGGGGAAGCCAGCTGCAGCTCTAGAGCAGATGAAGGACCTGAGAATCTGGCGGCTATTGTATGAGTGCGCTTCACACGCTATAATCAAGACGGGAAGCCGGGTGGAGAAGGGGTGCGCCCATGCCCACAGTGCTGCGGGTAGGTCGATACAGGTTCTTCTTCTTCAGCCGAGAGGCACAAGAACCTCCTCACATTCACGTCGAAGCAGGTGATCAGTACGCAAAGTATTGGTTGCAGCCGGTAGTGCTAGCTGCCTCATACGGCTTTCGTGCCCGTGAGCTTAAGGAATTACAAAAGCTGGTGGAGGAGAACTTGAGCTTCTTTAGGAGGAGATGGGATGAGTACTTCGGTAACCAAGTCTAAGCCAGTCTTGGTAATAAGCCTTTGGTTCACGGAAGATAAGTTGTGCGTTTTTCTGGATGACGGGCGTGAGGTGGCAGTGCCCTTGGAGTGGTTTCCACGTTTGCGTGATGCCAGTCCAGCGGAAAGGGAAAATTGGCGGCTCATCGGGGGCGGCATTGGTATCAACTGGCCTGTTTTAGATGAGGATATTGCTGTAGAGAGCCTGCTGCAACCGGAGACATGGTGCCTGGTACCAGCGAGAGATTGATCGTCAGCCTTTGGGGACTCCGGTGCCAGGCACCTGGGAACGCTGGTACTGCCTTATGCGCCGATCTCAATCTGCTGAACCCCTACGAACTCCATGGGCACTGGATCTTGCTCTTCCAAACAGAGTCCGATTGCCTCTTTGATCCGCGGGTAGAGCTCTTCCAAGGTCCTGGCCTGGGTGTAGCAGCTCTTTAGCGCAGGGACAGTGGCCACGTAGTAGCCGTCCTCGTCTTTTTCGATAAGCACCGTTAGGGTACGGCCTTTAGACACAACCCTTCCTCCTTCAGCCGCCTTCTCAGGCCGATGGCATTGTCAGACCGCCATGGGGACGGTTCTTGTGACAGGTCCTTGCTCTTCCAACAAACGGATTCAAGTTTCCTTGGCCAAGGTGTGCCCGGCGTCATCTGCATTTAGAACTGCCAAATGCTACCGATCAATTACATGAGAAACCTTTTCTATTAGCTCGGATGGGTTGAGAACAGGTGTCTCATCGGTTACAGAAGCCGGAAAGTGTCTCTTGTTCCCGGTCACCAAAGGAACCCGAGCTGCCAACGCGATTTCCAGGAACGGGGCATCGGTGGGGTCAGGCAGAGCTTTTGTATCCACTGGCTCGGCCGTTATTAGGATGCCGTCGGCCTCAATTTGAGCTAGGAGTACTTCCACACTGTCAGAGTTGAACCCGAACTTTGGGCGCCGAAGCACTTCCCGGTACTCAGCCAGGATGCGTGCGTCATAGAGTACGTGGATTCTTCCTTCAACCACCAAGCGGAGGATGGTTCCAGCAGCGCTGAAGGGCCTCAGCAAGCCGGAGACCAGAACGTTGGTGTCGAGTACAATCAGCATTTCCTTAGACTCCTACGTACGGCCGCAATTTCTGCTTTGATTTCATCATCGGTTAGCTTATCAGTGCCTTGCGCAACGGACTGCGTCTGCAAGTTCTTTACTGCCAAAACGGCACGTGCCCGCCTCAAAGCGGCCAGAGCTTCATCAACATTGTCTGGCTCTATGCTGCTGAGAATGGCCATTGGACGACCATTAGAGGTGAGAACCAGGTCCTTTTCTTTTGCCAGATCGTTCCAAACTTCGCTGGCGCGGTTCCGGAGATCGCGGATGCTAATGTACTTCACTGTGCCTTCCTCCCTTCACTCCTATTATACACAGCTGTGCCACGCTAATGCTACATAATTGTCCCGGCTAGCTCCGGGCTGCTACGGGGGCATTGTGGCAGGTCGCAGGGTGCATGCTAAGGGGTGGCCCACTGGGGGCGAAAGGAACGTCAAGCGAGAAAGCTTCTAGGTCCGGGTGGTAAGGGTAGGCTTACGGAAGTTCGTTTACGAGTTGAAATCCCTGCTCAGCAAAATGCTGATCAAAAGCAAACGCTTCGTTGAGCCCTAGGTATCTCATGGTGACAAAGCTTGTACAATCCACTAGGCTTAGATGACGACGATTTGCCGTCAGCAGTGCGCTGACTGCCTGCATGTGGAGGGGCTCGCTTACCCATTCCACCCGTAACACAGGAGAGACGTTTTCGCTAAAAGATCTTAAAGCGTCCATCCCCAAACGGCGCTGAATAAGGGCGTAGGTTTCAACTAGAACGTAGCTATTACAAATCATGGTTGTACGTTGTTGTAGGAGCCGAACCCAGGTGGACTTAGCTGCAGCATTATTTAAGTCATCACTGTCAAGAACGGCTAGAAAGGCTGACGTATCTACATATACAGCCACTACTCCTCATCCTCCGTGAAGTAGCGGTCGTGGTTAGTGGAAAGGTCAGGTACTCCAGAACTAAAACGCCCGGCAACAGCTATGGCACGTTTTATTCTTTCTTCTGCGTCGCCACCGTTTGCAGAAGCTAGGACCAGGTCTACGCCGCGCCGAACAAGCTCCGCCATGGAAACCCCTTCTTGAGCGGCTCTTGACTTAAGTGCAACCAGCTGCTTTTCGTCCAACTGTATTTGTGTACGGACCACAACTATCCCTCCTCTTCCTACATCATTACCTATGCTAATGATAACATGACATCAGAGCGGGAGCAAGAGCCACCGCGGGGACGGTTCTTGCGTGGAAGCCATTAATATGATCCAGGACGCAAACAAGATGGTTATCGACGACCAGCACCCGATGCTCATCCTCCAGCCGGTACTTGTTCGCATAACGATGGCCGGAAAACGGGAACTGCTCCGAGAAATGGCTTCGTCCAGCTTGTCGACAAGCTTGGCTGCGGCCTACGTCACGCGAGAGAAGCCGTCCGTGAGGGGCGGCTTGTTTTACGCGGGTGCAAGGGCGGAGCTCGATAAGAGGGTCATCTTCAGGGCACACTAAACGTAGTCTACGAAAGGAAGGTGCCAAAATGAACGGCGATGTAGACAGGCTTATTAAAGAAGGACTTGTGCCCATGAAAAAGCGCGCCGTCGAGTCTTTCGGCCGGAACCACCCCCACATCATGGCACTATTCAAGAGTTTTTTCGGAGGGCAAAAGAACCGCGTGGGTATTCGCGTGACCGAAAACGGGAAAACGGTCGGCGAATATACCATCCACATGGAGGGTACGGACATCACCGAAGTGGAGGACGGAGTGCTGTCTTCTGAGCTGCACCACCCGCTTGGGATAGTAAGGCCTTACGCCGTTATCGAGCGGAGCGCTTTGGAGAGAATGCTGGCGGATGAAGAGAACATCGCTTCCGATCCAGTAGGTGCACTGCGAAAGTATCTGCCGGACCTGACTTTGAAGTTTATGTAGTCAGGGGAGGTTCGGCGCCGGGCACCTGGGAAGGAATGGAAGAGGCCCTTGCCGGCGTGGCAGCAGTCTGCGGTGCCCGGAATCCTGGAAATAACGGGAGAAGAGTCTCGCCTGTTGTAAGTGCGTCTTTTCGTATGATTCAGGTTTCTTGCAGCTTATATTTAGCGATGGTAAAATGAGATAAGAGACTGCATTGACGCTGCACGTCGTAGGGGGGCCTGTGAGGTGGCAAGCGAACTCGAAAGACTCTGCAAAGAGATTATGCGACTTACTCCAACTGACCGTGCCAAGCTACGGCTTCTCTTGGAGAGAAGTGAGGGCAAAAAGGTAAAGGAAGTGCGGTTTCATCGCGCTGCAGGTTCCTGGTCTGACATTGATGCCGAAAAATTCATTGCGGAAACGTATGCCAATCGGTCGGCAGGCCGGTCACAGGAGGTCCTGTGGTGAGGCCAAAGTACCTGGTGGATACGGACTGGGTGATCTTTTACTTGCGTGGCAAGGAGCCGTTCGTGAGCACCCTTAAAGAATATCAGAAGGACAGTTTGGCAATAAGCGTTGTTTCTTTGGCCGAGCTTTACGAGGGAGTATACCGTTCCGATAACCCCATAAGTAGAGAGAAGGGACTGAAGGATTTTCTTGCTGGAGTAGAGATACTTGATGTTGACAGGCACATCGCCTGGCTTTTTGGCAAACACAGGGCCGACCTAAGAAGGCAGGGCCTACCTCTTGCGGACTTCGACATCCTTATAGGATGTACCGCACTTCATCATAAGTTGGTGCTGTTGACAAATAACCGTCGTCACTATGAGAGGATAGCGGGTCTTTCTATGAGAAGCTTAGGATTGTAGGATCCTAGCCGGGCACCTGGGAACGTAGAGGAACAGGACTCCAGCCCCCGTGGTTGGGGCCTTTTCCTTGTGGAGTCTTTGGTATCGGGCACCGGAGAATATTTAGGAATATTTAGTGCCAGGCACCTGGGAAAAGATGGAAGGGGCTGCCGCGGGGACGGTTCTTTTGGCAGGTAATGACGGCGGACCGAAGGGTCTTGGTGGGGGGAGTGCGGCGAAAACCGAAGAAAATGGCGGAGGCCGGCGGCGCTGTGCGCCTGGGCGAAAACCTTTGACTATTGTCTGAGCATGCTTCCCAAGCTATACAAGACAAGAGGTTTGGATGGATCAGGGATGCTTCCGCGCCCTCAATCCTGCCAATATGCCTCTACAAATTCTTCTTCAGCCGAGAGACATAAGAACCTTCTCATCGGACCACGGGGACGATTCTTGTGGGAGGTTGAAGCTCTGGTGCTGGGACACCTGCGGCTTCCGGTGCCGCGCACCTGCGAACGCACAAAAGAAGGCTCCTGCCGGTGAGCCTCCAGTACCGGACACCTGGAACACATAAGACACGTCTAAGATCGCATGTTGAAATGGCCGAATAGATTAGTAAGTGCAGCAACATAACATGTGAAAGGGATGTCAAAGGTGTGCTTCTGGCAGTGCATTGAACGCAAGCGAGATAATACCAGGCGCAAGGCTGTGGAGGAACGAATTAAAGAGTATTCGATTTTATCGACCGACGAACTTGAACTGACAATTGCAGGACTGGAAGCCGCCTTTGGCGATGCTAAGCACCGGACAGATATCATAGGCCCGTTCATAAATATCATGTCATTTACTATCATTGCAACAATTACTCTACTGACGGCTCAGGTCCAGGGATCCAAGAGTCCGGAAGGAATTGTGCTGCTGGGCTTCATAGGCCGGGCATACGCATATGGAGTTGTTGCCCTTATCACACTAGGCTTTATCGGAAATCTGATATTTGACAATAGAGAGTATGAGCTTGCACTGCGTCTGCAAGCTGCCAGAATGATACTTCGACAACGCCTTGGCGAAGCTGCCGGAATCAGGAAGAATGGAAAGGCGGAAGGAGGAGAACGGCACACCGAAACAAGAAACAACAAATCGAACTTGGGCGCACTAGAAAATATCTGCGGTGGGGTTAACATTAACTTGAGAATTCATAACGTCCTTGGCGTGCGCAGCGGGCTACGCAGAAAAGAATAGAAGGGCTTCGGGCCTCCAGTGCCGGGCAGTGCGGCCGAGCAAGGTCACGTCATATGGTGGGTGCGACTCCCGCCGGGAAAGGGCCAGCTACCTACCCGTAGCCAGCCTTGGAACCAAGCTGGTAACAGCTTGGTTCAAGTGTAGGCAGACCAGGGGGCAGGCTGAAAGCGAAAGTAGAAGACGATGAGCCACGAAATGCTGAAGGGGAAGCCAGCTGCTGCAGCTCTAGAGCAGATGAAGAACTGCCCACAGTGCTGCGGGTAGGTGGAGGCAGGTTCTTCTTCAGCCGAGAAAGCACAAGATTGGTATCAACTGGCCTGATTTAGATGAAGATATTGCTGATGGCTGGAGTAGATGCGACCTCCAGTTCCGGGCACCTGGGAACAAATGGAAGAACGTGGCAGGGAGGTCTTGGGGAGAGCGGAATTCATTTGTGAGCCGGCGGCGCTCTACGGCTAAGCGGGAAGCCGACTGGAGGGCAGGAAAAGGTCCGCTTATTTGCCCATGACTGCCGTTATGACCGTGAATACTGCGATGGTAATCACGGCCAGGAGCACGGCGACTGCGTACCCCTCGACCTTGCGCGCGTGGAGTGCGAGAGCTGAATTATCGCCCTGCTGTAGGGCTTCCCGAAGTCGCCGGCTGTGGACGGCTATCTTGAATACCCAGTAGAGAGCCGCCAAGTCGAGCACGACCATTGCCGATAGGACTGTGGCTAAAGCCGGTACAACTCTTTGCACCGTGTGACCTCCCTTGTAATATAGTTCTTATAGTTCTTGGACAGACTTCCAACGGCGTTGCGGCGGACTGATTAGAGTAGATTGGGGCCGGGGCGCGAGTTGATCCACCGCAGGCCTGGTGCTATGGGTATTCCACCTGATCTGCCGGACAAGCGCTTCTGGTGCCGGGCACCGGGGAAAGAAAAGAATGGAAGAAAGGCTTGACGACTGCACGGATCAGCCCGGCCGCCCACCGGCGGAGAAAAACCGCTACTGCTCCTGATCGTCTATGAGCTTCATAACTTCAACCAGCTTGCGTACCGTCTCCGGCTTCAGGTTGCGCGCCTCGCGGACCATAAGCTGCAGGTCTTCGCGTTGCGCGATTTCACGGGAGTACTGGACCAACCCGGGGTTGTCTTTAATGATGTCCGCCAAAGCCCGAACTTCCCTGCTGACTTCCTCGTCGCCGCCGGCGGCGTTCTTCAGGTTCAAATGTGTTCCCCGGGGGTTATCTGTCAGCCCCATGAGGTAGTCGATCGAAACCGCAAAGAGCCTGCCCATCTCCGCGAGAGTATCGTAGCCCGGCTGCTTGCGGCCGGATTCGTAGTAAGATATCAGGCTCTGGCTCACGTTGAGCTCCCTGGCTAAGCCTTCTTGTGACAAGCCTTTTTCTTTGCGGAGCCGCACCAAACGATCTGCCCGGAAAGGCAAAGATAGCACCCCTTTCACCCTTATTATTATGCAGGGGCAGGTGCATGTCCAATATCTGACAGTCATATGCGGCGCGGCCGTCTATTGACAACATGCCGCCGGGTCATTACAATAAGAACGGCAGGGTGATCATGGAAACCCAGCCGTGTCGCGACTGGGCTGGTGCGGGGTTGTAACTGAGCGGAACCGGAAGACTCCCGCAGCCGCCGGCAGCTTCACCCTGCCCAGCGGAGCGGTGAGCATGGAAGGCCACCCGGGAAAGATTATCCGGGGTGGCTTTCCTGTTGCTTCAGGGGGCAGCCGCGAAGAACCGGAAGAGCCGCCTCGCCGGCAGGATTTACATTCCCCCGTGTCGAAGACAAAAATGCGGGACACAAAGCACGATCAACGTGCTCCGGGAGGTAGAGTTGTGGAAGAGGAGATCAGCCTGCGCGACATGATTGAGGTGCTGCTGCGCGGCAAGGTGACCATAGCCGTGATCACGGCGGCAGCCGTGCTGGTGGCCGGGGTTCTGAGCTTTTTTGTTTTGCCGCCTACATATGAGGCCGTGGCGACGGTGATGGTGAACCAGCCGGCGCAGCAGGCGCCGCCGGAACAGGGTACGCCGGAGTTTTTGGCCTCGCTCACGCGGCTTCCGCAGATGACCATTGCCACCTACGCCGCCCAGGTGAAGAACCCCGTTATCCTGAAGAAAGTCCTGGAACAGCTCGAGCTGCAGGAGAAGTACACCATCGCCCAGTTCGCCAACAAGATCAGCGTGGGCACGCCGAAAGACACGAACCTGATGGAGATAAAGGTGGAGGACGAAGACCCCCAGCTGGCGGCGAATATCGCCAACGCCGTGGCGAGCGAACTGGTAAGCTTTGTCTCCGACATGAACCAGCAGCGGGTCAGCATGTCGGCCCGGATGCTCAAGAATCAGATTGCGGCCGAGGACCAGAGCATCGCCCAGGGTGCCGAAGAGCTGAAGAGCTTTCTTAAACAGCCGCAAAGCGTGACGGAACTGCAGGCGGATTTAGATGCCAAGCTCAAACTGCTCACCAACCTCAAGGCGCAGGCGGCGGCCGCCCGCATTGACCTGGCCGGGGCCCAGGCCGGGCTGGCGGCGGCGGAAGAAGCGCTCGCGAACACGCTGCCCGTCATTAAGACCAACAAGTCGCTGGCCGACGACTCCTTCCTCTCTCAGGTGGCGGCGGCCGCCAGCGGTAAGTCGCCCGCCGCCCTCGGCGGGCTTAAGATGGAGAGCGAAGAGCCCAACAAGGCCTACATGGCGCTCCAGGAAGACGTAGCCACCCGCCGCGCTGCGGTGGCTTCCTTGAGAAACCAGATTGCCGCCACCGAGGCTACAATCAGCAGCCTGCAGAACGACATTCAGGATATCCAGGTGAAGCTGGTGGACAAGCAGCTTAAGTACGACCAGTTGCAGCAGAAGATAGACACCGCCCGGCAGAACTACAAGCTCTACAACTCCAAGTACGCCGAGGCCTTAAGCGCCAGCTCCCTTTCCGCCGGCGAAGCGAACCTCATGCTCCTCAGCCAGGCGTACATCCCCCGCCGCCCGGTCGGCCCGCGCAAGATGCTCAACATGGCCGTGGCCGGCGTACTGGGCCTTATGGTAAGCGTCTTCCTCGTCTTCTTCCAAGAATACTGGCGCACCAGCGCCGCTCCCCCCACCCGGGGTCAGGTATCAACTTCTTAAAGTTTTTCTCAACTCTGCGACAAGCCTGCCCCCTGCGGCAGGCTTCACCTGGCATTGGGAACTTCCCAGTGCTTTCTTTTTGCCGGCGCTGCGTTGAGAGGGAAGGATTAGACCGGGTTCTGTCGAAACAAGAAATGTCTATGGTATAACCAACGGATAAAGAAAAGGTGATCTGCTTGGCCAAGAAAAAGAAGCTCTCTTGGAATAAGGCTGCGGCGCCGGGCGCGAGCGGCGAAGAGGCAGCCACGCCTCAAGCCGGCCCGGCCGGGCCGGCAAAGCGGACAGGTGGCACTGGCACCACCGGCGCCGGCGCGGCGGCTGCCATCTACTGGCTGGTCTACGCCGGCGTGCTGGGCCTGCTGGTGGTGCCGCCCTTCTTCCGCGGGCTTTTCTTCCCGCGCGAGCAGCTGATTGCCCTGCTTGTTACGCTGGGCCTTTTTATCCTCTGGTGGGTGCGGCGCTTCCTGCTGCGCGCGGGCGGCTTCTTCAACGGGCCGGTGGATTTGGCGGCGCTGGCCCTGGTGGCGGCGTACGGCCTTTCTTTCTTCGTGGCCGTTAACCCGCGCGCTGCGATAGGCGAACTTCTGAAGAACCTGAACTACTTCCTTCTTCTTTGGCTGGCGCTGGAGCTGGTACGGGAAAAGCGGGACCTGGGCATTTTCCTGCGGGTACTGGTGCTCGCCGGCGTGGCCACGGCCGTGCTGGGTGTGGGCGTTGCGGCCGGGACCTTTGCTTACAAAGGCGCCTTCGAAGGCGGCCGCCTTTCTTCCAGCTTCCAGTACCCCAACACCTTTGCTTCGTACCTGGCCACCCTGACCCTCCTGGCTGTGGCGCTGGCGGCGGAGACGCCGCGCCTGTGGGAGAAGCCGCTTTTCAGCGGCGCCGCGGGCTTTATGCTCCTCACCTTCCTCTTTACCCAGTCGCGCGGTGCGCTCCTTATCCTGCCGCCGGCGGCGCTTGCCCTTCTTATTGCTGCACCGCGCGGGACGCGGCCGGCGGTGTTTTGGCACCTCCTGGCGGCGGGGGCGGGTGCCCTGGCTTGTGCCGGCCCCTTTGGGACGGCGCTGGCCGCCAAGGGCGGAGGAGGCGCACTCCTCTGGCAGTGGTCGGCCCTGGCGGCTGGCCTGGCTGCGGCCCTGTCGCTTCTGGCCCTGCCGCTCGCGCGGCTTTCGGCCGGGCCTTACCGCCGGGCGGCGGCGGTGGCGCTCGCCGGGGTGCTTGTAGCCGTGCTGGCCGTTGCAGTGGTGAAGGTTGGCCCGGCCAAGCTTCTGCCGGCCAACCTGCTCGCACGTTTTAAGACCATCAGCCTGAGTACCCACGGGGCGGCCGAGCGCATCTGGTGGACGCGTGACGCCTTCCGCATGGTACAGGACCGGCCCATTCTGGGTGCCGGCGGTGGCGGTTGGGACGCCCTCTACCACCAATACCAGTACTACCTCTACTGGTCCAACCAGGTGCACAACCACTGGCTGCAGACGTGGGTAGAAGTGGGTACGGTGGGCTTCCTGGCCTTTCTCGCCCTTTGGGGGGCGGCGCTCTATTGCGCCCTGCGCGTCCTTGTGCTGAGCCGGGACACCGGCCTGCGCCTTCTCACGGCGGGAATCCTGGCCGCTGCCCTTAACCTGGGTGCGCACAGCTTCATCGATTTTAACCTTTCTCTTTCCGCCGTCTCTTTCACCCTGTGGACGCTGCTGGCGCTGGCGCAGGCGGCTGCGCAGCAGGGGGATTGCCTGCCGGCCCTTTCCTTTGCCTGCACCCGTGCTGCCTGGCCGGGGGCGGTGGCGGCGCTCCTCGCCGCGCTGACCATGGCCGGAGCCGGTTCGCTCCTGGTAGGCTTCAACTACGGCCAGCAGGGCGCCAAGTTCCTGGAGTACAACAACATTCCGTTTGCGGTCCAGCGCTTTGAGCAGGCGGTAAAGTACGATCCGCTCACGGCTTCTTATAAGATCGACCTGGCCCAGTGCCTGGAGAAGACAGGCCAGAAAAAGAAAGATGAGAAGCTTATCCGGCGCGCGCTGGATCTGGTCCGCCGAGGTCAGCAGCAGGAACCCACCAATGCCACCTTTGCCGCCATCCGTGCGGCCATGGTATTCCGCCACGGCTTTGTAGACGAGGGGCTTACGTACGCCGAGCGGGTGGTGGAGCTGATGCCTCGGCGCGCGGCAGACTACGAGAGCCTGGCCCAGGCCTACGTGGAGGCGGCGCGCTACTACCAGCAGAAGGGCGAGACGGCCCGGGCGGACGAACTCCTGGCCAAGCTTGATGCCCTTCCGAGCCGCATCGAAAAGCTCCTCGCCGCCACGCCTGAGAGGTACCGGAGCCTGGGCGAGCCGCCACTCGCCGTGACCCCGCGCCTTAATATTTACGTGGGCGCAGGCAAGTACCTGGCCGGTCGGTACGACGAAGCGCAGGCTCAGTTGGCGCCGCTGGCTGAAAGCAAGGACAAGAACCTCCAGGCCGAGGCGCGCCTCTGGCTGGGCCTCACCGCTGCCAAACAGGGCGACCGCGCCGGCGCGCAAAAACTCATTCAGGAGGCGCTCCAGGCCTGGCCCGATCTGGCCGCCCAGCTGCAGTAACCGAGGGTGACTTGGGTCAGGTACCGAGTTGCGTTTGTTGTTCTCAATCTTGAAAGTTACGCATGAAAGTTGATACCTGACCCCAAAGGAATGAAACGTTTGCGGCTGGCGGCTCTTGTTCTGGTGGCCTTGGTCCTCGGTACATACAGTGTGGCCCAGGGCGCCTCGGCGGCGAAAACCTTGAAAGCGGTTTACCGCAACATCACGGTGGTGGTGAATGACAAAGCGGCGCCGGCGGCGGAAGAGGAGCCTTTTATTGTGGACGGGCGGGTGTATGTGCCGCTCAGGTATGTGGCGCAGCTTGTGGGTGCCCAGGTGAACTGGGATGGCGTCAACAACCGCGTGCTGATCGCCACGGCTCCGGCGGCGCCGAAGAGCGACCCGGCCAAAGAGCAGGCTAAGTGGCAGGAGGGCTACAACGCCGGACTAGTGCAGGGCCAGCTCATGGCCAGCAAGAGCGCTTACGACGAGGGTTATGAAGATGGCTACGACGAGGGGTACGAGAAGGGGAAGGACGAAGGTTACGACGAGGGCTACGAAGAAGGTAAAGACGACGCCCGCAGCAGTCGGGACGATGAAGAAGAGGGTTACGACGACGGCTACGACGAAGGCCTGGATTACGGAGAAGAGGCCGCGGACTACTACAACGACCGGGGCGAAGAGGGTCTGGATTGGGAGGAAGCGCTGGAGGGCCGCTTCAACATCGACCCGAACGACGAGGACGATGTAGTCGACGAGTTCGAGGCTGATTATAACCTCAATCCGGACATCGACGACTACACCGACGGTTTCATCCAAGGCTTTTACGATGGCTTCGAAGAGGCTTTCAACGACTACTATGAAGGTTAACTAAATCGGGTCGGGTATCCGGTTATGTTCGTTATTCTCAATCCTGCAAGTTACGCATGGAAGTTGATACCTGACCCCAAGGAGGGGCGGCTGTGGAACAAAAGGAAAGCCGGGGCTACGTGCAGGTATACACCGGCGACGGCAAAGGCAAGACCACCGCAGCCATAGGCCTGGCCGTCCGTGCGCTGGGGGCGGGCAAGCGCGTGCTCTTTCTCCAGTTCATGAAACGGCCTGACTACAGCGAGCACCGCATCCTCACCACCCTGCCCGGGCTTAAGGTGATTGCCCTGGGGAAGCCCTACTTCGTGGCGCGGGCGGACCGGATCTCGCCTGAAGCGGCTGCGGCCATGGGCCGAGGGCTGGTGGTATTTGAGCCGGGGAAGCCGCCGGAAGACTACGTGCGCCTGCTCGAGGGAGGGTTGGAAGCGGCTCGCGTCGCCCTTACGGGCGGCGAGTACGACCTGGTGGTGCTCGATGAGCTGAACGTGGCGCTCAGCCTGGGCCTGGTGGAACTGGACGAGGTTCTTAAGCTCCTCGACGCCCGCGCGGCGAACGTGGAAGTGGTGATTACCGGGCGCGGCGCGCCACCTGCGCTCCTCGAGCGCGCCGACCTGGTGACCGAGATGCGCGAGGCGAAGCACTACTTCCGCCAGGGTGTCCCCGCCCGCCGCGGCATCGAAAACTAACCCGGGGTCAGGTATCAACTTTTTACTGTAATTTTAGTTGACTAAAGTGCCGGGTGCTGTGTACCGTTGCCAGCGCACCCGGCTATCCTTCAGCTCCGAAAATCCTTGCATGCCGCCTCGGGGCAAACCCGGCGAGTAATTGGAAACTGAGCCGATCTGATGCCTATAATATTTTACCGGCCACCTGCTGCGTTAAAAGCAGCTCCTTTTTTCTGTTCTTAGGACCGCGCGGGCCTGAACCCCACTCCTTTCATAGGTGTCGTAGACTAAGCCAGCGGACTGAGTCAGGTGAGTCCGGACAGAAGAACTGCTTCAACTTGTTCTTCCTAGGGTCAACAAATAATGGAACTTTACCAGCACTTGGTGCGTCATACATAAGGTAAGGGAAAGGAAGGGTGCAGCGAAAGGAGCGACGCGAGGGAGATGAGGAAGCGACTGGTTATCGGGCTGGTGGTGGCGTTGGTGCTCGCGGGGGGCGGGCTTTTCGGCTGGCGCGCGCTCAAAGGCAAGGGAGCGGACAAGGCAGCGCGGCCGGATGTTATTGCCACGGGCCGGGTGGAGCGCGGCGACGTGCGCCTCACCGTGGAAGGCTGGGGGCCGCTGGCGGCCGGCGAGGAGAAGGAGGTAGCCCCGCTTACCGAGGGGCTGGTGGACCAGGTTTTCGTAAAAGAAGGGCAGGAGGTTAAGGAGGGTGACCCGCTCCTATCCCTCTACAATGCCACCCTGGGCATGGAGGTGGAGAAGGCACAGCTGGAGCTGGATCAGGCGCGCCTTGACCTGACGAAGGTCCTGGGGGTGCCCCCCGAAAAGGTGGACGGCGCCGACCCGGACCTGGCCCTTTCGGTGCGCGCACCGGTGGCGGGACGCGTGGCGGAGCTGAAGGTGAAAGAAGGCGACCAGATCGGCGCCAAGCAGGACCTTTTGCGCCTGGTGGACGACAGCGAGGTGTTGGTGGAGCTTTTCCTGGACGAAGGGTCGGCCCGCAGCGTGAAGGTGGGGCAGCCGGCCGAGCTGCAGTTCCATGACTTCTCCGGCAGCACCCCCGGCCGCGTGCGCGAGGTGGACCCGAACCGCTACCCGCAGGGGAGCGCGTTTATGCGCCGTGTGGTGATCGGCGTGCCCAACCCGGGCCTTTTGGCGCCGGAGATGAAGGCCGAGGTGAACATAGATACAGGCGGCGGGCTGGTGGCCGGGACGGGCACGGCCGCCAAGTGGAAGGAAGATGCCTGGGTGACGAGCGGTGTGGGGGGCCGCCTGGAGAAACTCCTGGTGAAGGAAGGCAGCCGTGTGCAGGCCGGCCAGGTGCTGGCCCGGCTGGAGAAAAGCTCGGCCTTGCTCGATGTATACAGCAAGATCCTGGGCCTGCAGCAGACGCGCGTGGAGCTGGAGCGCAAACAGGAAGAGCTGGCCGGCCTTACCCTGCGCGCCCCTATCGCCGGGCGGGTGATCGAGCTGAATACGGCGCCGGGACAGAAGGTGGAGGCCGGCAAGACGGTGGTGAAGCTGGCCAGCTACGTCAAGATGAGCACGGAGATTATGATCGATGAGCTCGATATCGTGCACGTGAAGCCGGGGATGGACGCTACGGTGCGCGTGGACGCCCTCCCGGGAAAAACATTCGCCGCCAAGGTGGCGGAGGTGGCCAGCCAGGGTACGCAGAAGGAAGGCATGCCCGGCTTTCCGGTGAAGGTGGAGGTGCTTGAGCCGGGCGAGCTGCGCGCCGGCATGACGGCCAATGTTTCCATCTTTGTGGATGAGCGCAAGGGCGTTCTCACGGTGCCCATTGAGGCCGTCTACGAGGAGGGCGGCCAGACCTTTGTCCAGGTCCAGGAGGCAGGCAAGCTGCGCGAGGTGCCGGTAAAGCTCGGCCTGCAGGACCGGCGCGTGGCCGAGGTGCTGGAAGGTCTCACCGAAGGGCAGGAAGTGATTACCGGTAGCTCGGGTGACCAGGAACGCTTCTTCGGCGCTCCGGGCGGGCGGCCGGCGAGACGTGTCGGTGCCGTGCGCGTGGTACCTTAAGGAGCGCTCACCATGGCGGAAAGGATTATGCTCGACGTGAGCGAGGTTACCAAGACGTACCGCTTGGGCCGCATCCAGGTGCCGGCCCTGCGCGGGGTGACGCTGGGGATCCGCCCGGGAGAGATGGTGGCCATCATGGGGCCGTCCGGCTCGGGTAAATCCACGCTGATGAACATCCTGGGTTGCTTGGACCGGCCGACCGGCGGCGCCTACCGCCTGGACGGCGAGGAGGTCGGCAAAAAGAGCGACCGGGACCTGGCGGCCATCCGCAACCGCAAGATCGGCTTTATCTTTCAGAGCTTCAACCTCCTTCCGCAGCTTACGGCGCTGGAGAACGTGGAACTGCCCCTTATTTACCGGGGGCTCGCTTCCCGGGAGCGGCGCGAGCGTGCCGAGGCGGCCCTGGTGCGCCTGGGGCTTAAGGAGCGGCTCCGCCACAGCCCGCGCGAGCTTTCCGGCGGCCAGCAGCAGCGTGTGGCCATCGCCCGGGCGGTGGCGGCGCGGCCCGAGGTGATCCTGGCCGATGAGCCCACGGGAAACCTGGACTCGCGCGCGGGCGAGGAGATCCTGGCCGTCTTCCAAGAGCTGCACGGCGAGGGGATTACGCTGGTTATGGTGACGCACGACCTGAACGTGGCCCGGCACTGCGAACGCGTGCTGCGCCTGGCCGATGGGCACATCGTGAGCGACGAGCGCGTGCGGCCGGAGGAGCGCCTCCTGGCGCGCGAGGTGCTGGCCACGCTGCCGGCGGCCGAGGAAGGGGTGAACGGGCAGTGACTTTCCTTCTCAGCATGAAGTTGGCCTGGCGCAGTATCCTGGGCAACAAGGTGCGCTCCTTCCTTACCATGCTGGGCGTGATCATCGGCGTGGCTTCGGTGATTGCCTTGGTCTCGGTGGGCCAGGGGGCGCGGCTCGACATCCAGCGGCACCTGGAGAGCCTGGGGTCGAACGTCATCGAGGTGCACAGCCAAGGGTGGGACGTGCGTTTTACTCCCGAACTGGTCGAGGATCTGAAAACGCGCGTGACCGGTGTTAAGTACGTGATGCCTGTGGTAGGCATGGGCGGGAACCTTAAATGGCGCAACAGCTTCATTGATACCTCGGCCCAGGGGGTCACGCAGGACTTCATCGCGATCCGGGAGTTTCAGCTGGCGGGCGGCCGCAACCTTTCCGAGGTGGACGTGCGCGAGCGGCGGCGGGTGATGGTGGTGGGCGCCGCCGTTCGTGATCAGCTGTTCCGCGGCGTAAACCCGGTGGGCCAGGAGGTCTACTTCAACAACCAGCGCTTCACGGTGGTGGGGGTGCTGGAGGCAAAGATGCCGGACCAGGAGTACGGCATCGACCGCACCATCTACTTACCGTACACCACCGCCCAGCGCCTCATGGGGGGAAACGCCCGCATCGACAGCCTGAACATTAAAGCCGCCGGCGCCAAGGAGGCCTCCCAGGCGGCCCTGCAGCTCAAGCGCATCTTCTTTAAAATGTACCGGCGCCCCGACGCCGCCTACGTGATGAGCCGGGACGATATGTTAAAGCAGGTGGCTGAGATGAACCGCGTGATGACCCTGATGCTGGGGGCCATCGCCGGCATCTCGCTCCTCGTGGGCGGTATCGGCATCATGAACATCATGCTCGTCTCCGTCACGGAGCGCACGCGTGAGATCGGCATCCGCAAGGCCGTGGGCGCGAAAAATTCGCAGATTCTGGGCCAGTTCCTCATTGAGGCCGCCATCTTAAGCGGCGCCGGCGGCATCGTGGGCATCCTGGTGGGGGCGGGGGCGTCACTGCTCATCCGCCGCTTCGGCCCGCCTACCGCCCTTTCCCCCTTCTCCATCATCGTCGCTTTCGGCTTTGCCCTGCTCGTCGGCGCGGCCTCCGGGGTGTGGCCCGCCGCCAAAGCCGCCTCCCTCCAACCCACCGACGCCCTCCGCTAACCCGGGGTCAGGTATCAACTTATCAAAGTAATTATCAACCCTGCGAAAATGAAGAACTGACAGGGCTCACCCTTTGAGGGGCGAGCCCTTTGCCCATTTTGCTTGCTCGTTCAGGAGTCACGATGATACAATTGCCTTTGGAGTAAATCGCTGGGGCCTGCTTTCTTGCCTTGAGATTGGCCGTTGGGACAGTCCCGCAGTTAACCTTGGCTGGTCGCAATTCTGAGAGTTACTTTGGAAAGTTGATACCTGACCCCGAGGAGGATGAGCGAGTGAGCCGGTGGGAAGCGGCGAAGGCGGCCGGGGTGATCCTGGCGGCGACGATTGTGAGCAAGATACTGGGTTTTGGGCGCGAGGCGGCGCTGGCGGCCGGGTTTGGGGCCAGCGCCGCTATGGATGCCTACCTGGTGGCGCAAATGGTGCCGATGATGCTCCTCGGCCTGGTGGGGTCGGCGCTCACCACGGCGGCCATCCCGGTTTTCACCGCCTACGGGACGGGCACGAAAAAAGAGGAGTTGCCCCGCGTGATCTGGAGCACGTTTCATGTGGTACTCCTGGCCTTGTCCGGCCTTACGGCCGTGGGGGTGCTGGCGTCCCCCCTGGTAATCCGCCTGGTTGCGCCCGGCTTTTCGCCGGCGCAGGCAGCGCTGGCTACCCGCCTCAGCCGCATTATCATGCCGACGATGCTGCTCCTGGGGCTTGCCGGGTGGGCCACAGCTGTCCTCCAGGCGCGCAAGAGCTTTTTGGCGCCGGCCATAGTGGGCATACCCAACAACATCTGCCTGATCGTTTTCGCCCTCTGGGCGGCTCACCACGGCGGCATCGCTACGCTGGCGTGGTTCACGCTGCTCGCTACCAGCACTCAGCTTCTTGTGCAGGTGCCCGCTCTGCTGCGCTCCGGCCTGCGCTACCAACCGGCCCTGGAACTTACGCACCCGGCCGTGCGCCGCATCGGGATTCTGATGGCCCCGGTGGTTCTGGGTGTGGCGGTGGGACAGATCAACACGGTGGTGGACCGCATCCTGGCTTCCGGGCTGCCGGCGGGGAGCATCGCGGCGCTCAATTACGCCAACCGGGCTGCCATGTTGCCCATCGGCTTTCTCATTACGCCAGTCCTCACCGTGTTTTACCCCAGCCTGGCGGCCCGCTGGTCGGCGGGGGACCAGGCCCGCTTTCGCGAACTGGTAGAAGAGGGCCTTATTATCTGCCTCTTTCTCCTTGTCCCCGTAACTGTAGGGCTGGCCCTGCTCCGCGTGGACGTGGTGCGCTTTATCTTCGAGCGCGGTGCCTTCGATGCCCGGGCCACCCAGGCCACGGCTGTCGCCACCCTGTGTTACGGATTGGCGCTCCTGCCCATCGCCTGGCGGGACCACCTAAGCCGTGCCTTTTACGCCCTGCAGGATACCTCCACCCCAATGCTCACCGGCTTTGCCGCCATCGCGGCCAACATCGTTCTCAACCTCGTCCTGGTGCGTTACCTGGCGCACGCCGGGCTTGCCCTCGCCACGGCCCTGGCGAATACTTTGGGTTGCGTTTTGTTGCTGCTGCTGCTGCGCCGTCGCCTGGGCGGTCTGGGCGGCCGCAGGCTGGCCGAGAATGCCGTTCGAATCTGTGCTTCGTCGGTGGTGATGGCGGTGGTAGTGGCTCTCCTGCAGCACCTTTTCCCCTTTGGGGGACCGGCCTTCATAAAATTGGCCGGCCTGCTGCCGCTGCCGGCCGGCCTGGCCTCCTTTGCGGCCCAGGCGCTGCGGCTGGCTCTCCTCATCGGCGCCGGCGCCCTGGTCTACGCCTTCGGGGTCAGGTATCAACTTCGCACGCTTTTTCTCAAACATGCGAAGCGGCCCTTTCCCGGCATACTGACATCGCGCCACTAGACGCTGAAGGGAATAGGAACCCGCCCTAAAGAGCAGGTTCCTTTTTTGATGCTCCACCATTGACAGGCGGCAACCTGCAGCAAGATAGGAGGTTCCGCCCTTAAGAGGTGAACTCCATCTGTCTCAGCTTCGGCGTTTGTTTGCTGGAAAGCGAAATACGCGAAGAAGTTGATACCAGGTCCCCGGTTTCGCAGAACTGAGAAAAACAGTAAAAAGTTGATACCTGACCCCGATCAGGAGGAGGCGACGGCGAGGGTGGGAATTTTGAGGACGCGGACATCGGCCTGCGGGGTGTGCTCGATGACCTGGATGAAGATGCCCTCGTCAATGAGGGTGGCCAGGGCCTTGCGGACGGCTACTTCATCGACCTGGCGCACCTTGCTGTAGATGGCCACGGTTTTGTTGAAGGTGACGAAGGGGTGGGTGTGAATGGAGTTGGTGACAAAGGCCACCAGGTCGTCCCGGTCCACGGGGGCGGCATCGGCGTCCACCGCCAGCTCGCGTACCTCGGAGGCGCTCTGGTAAAGCTCGCGGTTGATGAAGTGCGGCAGCCCTACCACCACAATATTCTTCTTGCAGCGGACGCGCAGCCGGGCCACCACGCTGGAGAAATGCCCGTCGCCGGTGACAATCACGAAGGTGTTAATGTCTTCCTGATCCAGGTAGGTGCCGTAGATGGCGTCCAGCATGGCAAAGTCGGTGTAGTTTTTAGCCCGTTCCCGGGTGCGGTCGGCGGCGGCATCCACCATCTCGATGCTCTGAGTCCGAAGGAGGTACGCGGCACGGCGCAGCTCCTCCGAGCTGGCCAGGTCGGCGAAGGCCTTAGCGACCTTGAGCTCGCCGTACTCGGAGGCGATGCGGATGAGTTCTTCCGGGCGCGGGGAGACGCCGTACTGGTTGCACAAGGTGAAGAAGAGATACTCAAAGTCGATAAACAAGGCTACTTTTTGTTCCTTGGCCATTAAGAGTCATCCTTTCTTTTTCTTGAATCTTCTTTTACTAGTTTCTCATTGGACCGCTTCCTATATACTACCATGCACAAATCTCCGCCCTGCCCCGGCCTCCCCGTTCCCGCACCAGGGCCTTCCGACCCACCCCGTGCACCTGCCGTCGACCCACAGCTCACCCGGCTTTAAGCGGCCCATAACCCCACATTATTGTGCGACAAAAAAGACTTGACGCCCGTTTCCAACCGTTATATAATGTACCACAACTAACCGGCGCGCAGGTTAGGTGACGGCCTCGGGGGTCCAAAACTATGAGGGCAAGGGGGAGAAACCATGCTGGCAGGCAGGAGGTACCGGCAGGTTCTGGCGCTTAGTTCGGCGCTGGTTCTGCTCGTTTCTGTGACGGCTCAGGCAGCGCCGCGCGCGAGCCAAGTGCGGGCCGCGGCAGTGAAACTGGTGGAGGCACAGGCGGAAAAGCTGTATTCCATGGGCGACTGGATGTACAAGAACCCCGAACCTGGTTACAACGAGTTTGAGGCGGTGCAGCTTTTAACCGGCTACCTTAAGGACAACGGCTTCAACGTGGAGACCGGCGTGGCCGAGCTGGAGACGGCATTCAAAGCCACTTTTCAGCAGGGGAGCGGCGGCCCCACCGTGGCCTACATTGTGGAGTATGACGCCCTGCGCGGCCCCGGCGGCACGGCCTTCCACGGCTGCCAGCACAACCTGCAGGGACCGGCCGGGCTCGGCGCCGCTGTGGCCCTCAAGCAGGTAATGGAGCAGAACAAAATAAACGGCAGCGTGTGGGTGGTGGGTACCCCGGCCGAGGAGATTCCCCCGCCGGCCAAGGGTAAAATGCTGGCGGCGGGCGTTTTTGACGGCGCGGACGTCATCCTGATGTTCCACGGGAGCGGCACCACCAACCGCCTGGCCGCCGGTTGGTCCGGCGTAACCTTGGACTCCACGCGCTACCTCTTTAAGGGTAAGAGCGCCCACGCCTCCGGCGACCCCTGGAACGGCCTCGACGCCCTCGACGCGGCCCGCCTGATGTTCGCCGGGGTGGACGCCTACCGCGAGCACATCCTGCCCGATGCCCGCATTCACGGGGTGATCACCAAAGGTGGCGACGCCCCCAACGTGATCCCGTCCATTGCCGAAACCGATTTCTTCTACCGCCACCCCACCCGCGAGTACGTGGATAAGATGGGCCAGCGCCTGGAGGCTATCGCCAAGGCGGCGGCCATGATGACGGGCACCGAGGTGGAGATCACCAACTACGGCAAGTACTACAACACCCTGGGCCTGGCTGCCCTGGAGGAACGCGCCTTCACCTACGCCAAGGAGTACGGGGCGCAGGCCATCGATGAAGAGCCGAAAGCAGGCGGTTCCACCGACTTTGCCGAGCTTTCCGGGCACATCCCGGCCATCTCCCTCAGCATCGCCAGTAAGCCCAAAACCGCGGCGGGCCACTCCATCGAGGCGGCCGACGCCACGGTGGCCGAAATCGGCCGCCAGGGAATGCTTACCGCTTCCAAGGTGCTGGCTTCCCTGGGCGTTGACATCCTGACGGATGCCAAGTACCTAAAGAGCATCAAGGACGAGTTCACCAAGGCCGGCCCGCCCCCTACCCTGGCTACGTACAAAAAGGTGGTCCGCTGGTAGAGGGAACCCGGCTAAATACGGCCCAGCAACCAGATCCGCCCCTCGTGGTGGATCTGGTTTTTGTTGGATTGAAAAGATATTTTTCTAACAATGAAGGAAAGCGGGGCGATGACAGCTAATATGTATGGTGTGAAGACAACAGCAGCATATAGCAAAGATGGTGCAGCTGCATCAGTCGCAAAATTAGCACACACCCACTCAAGAATAGTGTAGAGCGAGGGGAGATTTCATGAACAAAGCCCAGGAAGCCTTCAGCCGGCGCCTGAAAGAGAAGTGCAGGGAGCTTACGCCGGCCCAGCGCCGCGTGGCGGACTACCTCCTGGAGCACCTGGAGGAGGTGGCCTATACCTCGGCGGCACAGCTCGGCCGGCAGGCGGGGGTGAGCGAGTCCAGTGTACTGCGCCTCCTCAGCCGACTGGGGTACGATGGGTTTGCCACCTTCCAGAAATCGGTACAGAAAAATCTCACCACCCCCATCACCCTGGAGCGCTTCAACCGGAGCGCCAGCGGTGCGGGTGCGGAAGGGCCGGCCTGGGAAAAATCCTTTACCCTGGATATGGACAACCTCCACGCCGCCCTGGCGCAAGTCACCCCGGCGGACTTCGAAAGGGCCGCCGGCTACCTGGCGGCGGCGCGCCAGGTCTACGTGATCGGCCTGCGCTCTTCCTACGCCGCCGCCTACTTTCTGGCTTTTACCCTGAATGCGGTGCGCGGCAACGCCCGCTGCCTTACCCCGGGCGTGGGCGACCTGGCCGAGGGCCTGCGCGCCATCGGCCCGGAAGACGTTGTCCTTGGCATAGCCTTTCCGCGCTACACCCGGGACACCGTACGCGTTCTAGAGTTCGCCCGCACACGCGGGGCGCGCGTAATCGCTCTTACGGACGGCGTTTCCTCGCCGCTCGCGCCCCTGGCCGACGTGGTCTTTTTCCTGCCCAACGCCTCGCTGCACCCCATCGGCTCTGCTGTGCCGGCGTTGGCGCTCGGCAATGCCCTGGCGGGTGCGGTGGCGCTGGCCCAAAAGAAGGAGGTGATGGCCACCCTGAGCGCCGCCGAGGAGGCCTTTGACCAGTTGGAGACCTTTATTCACTAGCACCGGACCATAAGAAGGGGATGTTGAGAGTGCATTTAAGTCCCAGCAAAGTGGCCGTGATTGGCGGCGGAAACGGGGCGCGCGCCTTCGCCGGCCACCTGGCCTTAAAAGGCGCCCAGGTGCGCCTGGGCAGTAGTCTTCCAGGGGAGCTGAACGGCATCGCCGCCGCCGGCGGCGTCACCTTGGAAGGAGCTGTAACCGGCTTCGGTCCCGTGGAGGTGACCGGCGACGACTTCGCCCGCGCCCTGGAGGGAGCCGCCCTCATCCTGGTGGTGGTGCCTGCTTTTGCCCACCGGGACATCGCCCGCGCCCTGGCCCCGCACCTGGTGGACGGGCAAACCGTTATCCTCAACCCGGGCCGCACGGGTGGCGCGCTGGAGTTCGCGCACGTCCTCAAGGCCGCCGGGTGCCGCGCTCAGGTGCACCTGGCCGAAACCCAGACCCTGCTGTATGCCTGCCGCGCCGTCGGGGCGTCCGGGGTGAGCGTCAAGGGGGTTAAGCACGCCGTCACCCTGGCTGCTTTTCCGGCCGCGGGCACGCCGGCCGTGCTGGCCGCCCTGGAGCCCTACTTTACGGAGTTCAAGCCGGCGCCCACCGTGCTCGATACCAGCCTTATGAACATCGGAGCCGTGTTCCACCCCGCCACGGTGCTGCTTAATGCCGGGCGCGTGGAGGCCGGCGAGGACTTTGAATTCTACCGCGATGGGATGACCCCTGCCGTTACGGCCGTCTTGGAGCGCATCGACGCCGAGCGCGTGGCGGTGGCCCAGAGCCTGGGTGCCCGCGTGCTCACGGCCAAGGAGTGGCTGGCGGCTGTGTACGACGCGCGCGGTGCCACCTTGCACGAAGCCCTCCTCAGCAACTCGGCCTATCACGAGATTAAGGCGCCTACCAGCCTCAAGGTGCGCTACCTCCTGGAAGACCTGCCCACCGGTCTCGTGCCCATTGCCTCCCTGGGCGCGGTGGCGGGGGTACCCACGCCCGTCTGCCGCGCGGTGGTGGAGCTCGGCAACGCCGCCCTGGGGGCGGACTTCTGGCACAGCGGCCGCACGGCCGAGAACCTGGGTCTGAGCGGCCTCGACCGCGCCGGGCTGCGCACCTACCTTGAGACAGGAAGAAAGGGGAGTTAAGTTGTGAAGTTTACTGCCTGGAGCGTCTTTATCGATTTTTCCCTTATGGGTGGCCTCTTGGTGGCGGCCCAGATCCTGCGCGCTAAAGTAAAGCTCTTCCAGGACCTGCTCCTGCCGGCCGCCCTTATCGCCGGCCTCCTGGCCTGGGCGCTCGGCCCCAACGGGTTGGGCTGGCTGCCCTTCTCCGGCTCGGTGGGCACCTATTCCAGCATCCTTATCATCCTGGTTTTTGCCTCCATGCCCATCGGGGACAAGCCGGTGGACTGGCGCCAGAGCGGCCGCGGCATCGGTGAGATGTTCTCCAATTACACGGGGATCGCCCTGGCTCAGTACGGCCTAGGAATGGCTCTTTCCCTTTACGTGCTGGGCGCCATCTGGAAGCTGCACCCCGGGTTTGGCCTGATGCTGGCCACCGGCTTTTACGGCGGGCACGGAACGGCTGCTGCGGTGGGGGCCGCCTTTAAGGGGCTAGGCTGGGATGAGGCGCTGGGCCTAGGCATGACCTCCGCCACGGTGGGTATCGTGGGCGGCATCGTCGGCGGCGTCGCCTTCATCAACTGGGCCACCCGCCGGGGCGTTACCAGTTTCCTTGACTCGCCGGCCGAGCTGCCGCGCGAGCTGCGCACCGGCCTGGTGGCGCCCCAGGACCAGAAAGCCCTGGGGAAAGCTACGGTGGCCTCCATCTCCATTGACCCGCTCAGCTTCCACCTCGCACTCATCCTCATCCCTTCCCTTATTGGTTACTACCTGTCCAAGTGGGTCCTCGTTCTTAACAAGAACCTCCAAATCCCGGAGTTCGCCTGGGCGCTCCTGGTCGCATACCTGCTCCAGTATCTACTCATCCAGACGGGGACGAACAAGTACGTGGACCGCGCCACCGTTACCCGTATCAGCGGCACGGCCACCGACCTGCTCATCGTGGCCGGCATGGAATCCATCAAACTTTCAGTGATCATCAAATACGCAGCCCCGCTCGCCCTCCTCTTCGCCTTCGGCTTTGCTCTCAACTGGGTGTGGTTTATGTACCTTGGCTCTCACATGTCGCGGGAACACTGGTTTGAACGCAACATGATCGTGTGGGGCAGCGCCTGCGGGGTGCTCACCACAGGCATCATGCTGCTCAGGGTGGTGGACCCGGAGTTCAACTCCCGGGCCATGGAGGACACGGCGGCAGCCCTGGTGCTGAACCGCCCCATCGTCATCGCCCTCACCGCCCTGCCGCCCCTTCTTATCATGAACGGCCTGGCAGGCCAGTTTACCTGGGCAACCATCGGCGGCTTGGCGGTGCTCCTGGTGGCGGCCCGCATCTTCGGCTGGTGGACGCCACAGCTGCCTGTGCCCCGGGCGCGGGCCGGCAAACACCCGGCCTGATCTGCCCGGCGCCCTTTCCCTGCTGCTGCACTTGGCGTTGCGGCCCGCGGGAGCCCTCGGCGGGCCGTTTTTCTTTCCCCCCAGAAATGTACCCTTCCCTGCGAATAACACTGGTGAGAGGATGATGCGGCGGGACCTAGTACCTTGGAGCAGGATAAGAGGGAAGGAGGCGCAGTTACCAGGAAGCTCCAGCAGGGCAGGAATAACCCCGGGCAGGTCGAATACATAAGTAGGTAACACGAAGGCCTGGGGAGGGGGTAAGGAGTGGCCGCGCGGGAAGAAGTAAGCAGCCTGGTGGAGCGTGCCCGGCAGGGCGATGCGGCGGCCCGCCATGAACTCCTCGCCTCTCACCAGGAGTACATACTGAAGGTGGTTTCCTGGCGCTGTGGCCGCCCGGTGGACTGTCACAGCGATGAATACAGCATCGGCCTCATGGCTTTCAACGAGGCCATCGAGAGCTATGACCCGGCGCGCGGCGCCGCCTTCTTAAGCTACGCCCGCCGGGTAATCGCCGCCCGCCTGGCGGACCACTACCGGCGCGACCGGGCGCGGGGACGGGAGGTGCCGCTTGAGGTCACCGGCCCCGAAGGGGAGACCGAGACCCACCCCGGGGTGATCTCAGCGGCCGAGGAGGCAAGCGCCCGCGAACGGGAGCGGCGCGAACGGTTGGAAGAGATCACCGCCTTCTGCGCGGAGCTGGCGGCCTACGGGCTTACCCTGGAGGACGTGGCCGCGGCCTGCCCCCGCCACCGCGACGCGCGCGCCCGGCTTCTGAAAGCGGGCGCCGCCCTGGCGGCGAGCCCCGCCCTGCTGGCGCACCTAAAGCGCACGCGCCAGGTACCGCTCAAGGAGCTGGCGGAGCTTACCGGCCTGAGCTACAAGTTGTTGGAACGCGGGCGGCGCTATCTCTTGGCGGTGGCCCTGATCCGGGCCAACCCGGACTACGCGCACCTGGCCGGCTACGTCGAGCCGTACGAGAGGGGGTGGCAGGGGTGAAACACGGCAAGGCCCTAGTGCTAAAGACCTATGAGGACGGACTGCTCGTCCTAACGGCCGGGGGCGAGTTCCGCCGCCTCAAGCAGCGCCCCCCGCTCCCCCTGCCGGGTGAAGAGATTGAAGTCACCCCGGCCCGCCACGCCCGCTGGCTGCCGCTGGCCCTGGCGGCGGCCGTATTCCTGGCGGCGGTGTTGCCCCTGGGCGCCCTGGCCCTGCGCCCGGCGGCGTACATTGCTCTTGACATCAACCCCAGCATTGGACTTACCATCGCCCGCAGCGGCACCGTAAAGAGCGGCGAAGCGCTCAACGCCGACGGCGCCCGCCTGCTGCGGGAGGTGCCGGTGGTGGGTAAGGCACCGGCCGCGGCGGTGGAAGGCCTGGTGCGGCAGGCGGCCGTGGACGGGTACCTGGCGGACCGGCCGGAGGACGTGGTGCTGCTTACCCGCGTGGATTTTCAAAGTGGCAGTGCTGTTCCCCTGCCGGACTTGGAGGCGGCTGCCCGCCGGGCGCTGGAGGAAACCGGCCGGGAGGCGTTCGTGGCGGTGGAGGAGGCAGCGCCGTCTGAGCTTATGGAGGCCCGGAGCAGCAACATCTCTCTCAATAAACTGCGCCTGGTGAAAAAGCTGACCCCTGCTCCGGCTGCAGGCAGGGAACGCCAGGAGATCATAGCCCAGAGCCGGGACGCGGGCATCAAAGACATCCTCGAGCGAGCCGGCAAGCGGGCGGATGAAGTGTACCGCCAGGGACGGCGGGAAGGAGTAAAGAAGGAACATGCCGCCCCGGCTCAGCGGACCAACGGCGGCAGTGACGCGGGCAGGCAAAGCCCGTCCGGACCCAAGAAGGGTGCGCCGCCCGACCGGCCGCAGGCTCCCACAAAGCCCGCCAAGAAGGCCGGGGAGCTTGAGCGCCCGGTACAGCTGGAACCGGCGCCGGAGCGCTCCGCCCCGCCGGAGCCGGAGAAAGAGCGCTCCACCCAGCCGGAGAAAGAGCGCTCCACCCGGTCGGAGCAGGAGAAAGAGCGCCCGGCCCAGCCGGAGAAGGAGAAGGAGAAAGAGAACGAGAACGAGAAGGAGCACCCGGCCCAGGAGCAGGCGCTCCCGCCGGAGGAACCCGGCACTCTACCCGCCGGGCGGGAGAAGGTTCCGCCCAGTGCGGGTGGCGGCACAGAAAAAGAAACGGAAGACTCACCAGGCAACAAAGAGGCGCCGGAAAAGGCGCCTACGGGCGCCGGAAAGGAAAAAAAAGCACCGCCCGGCACTGCCGGTTCGAGCGGCGGCAAAAAGAGCAGCTCCACCCCGCGCGGCCGGGACAACGACGGCCAGGACGGCTAATCCCTTACATGAACCCCTTGTACGGCTGCTTCATATGCTGAAGTAGACCCGGAAAGGGGGAATGTTAATGCCCTTTGACCACGGTGACTGGGGACCTCCTGGCGGTTGGGGTGGACCGGGCGATTGGCACGGCGGCTGGGAAGGGCCGCCGCTCCCTCCAGGCCGGCCGCCGCAGGACCCCCGCCAGATCATCCGCCTGCTGGAGCCGGTGGCCCAGCACGGCCTACGCCAGCTGCAGGCAGGCGTAAACCCTCTTCACGTGATGCGGCAGGTGGCCGCCATGGGGTACCTGGTAGGAACCGGTTACACGCCCTACCAGGCCATCCAAACCGTTGAACAGTGGGAACAGATGGGTTACCTGCGCTAGGCTGCAAAGTGACGAGCCCGGGATGTCCCGGGCTCCTTGTTTCCGGCGGGCATTTCTTGCCTGCCGGAGGAGGAATTTTTTCCGGCGCCGCCAATAATAATAAAGACAGACGAAAAACCTGGAGGTAAAAAATGCGCCGCTCATCCTTCTCCGGCAGGACTAAGGGTCTTGCTTTTTTCACTGCCATTTTTACCCTCACCTTATTGATCAGCACCATGGCCTGGGCGGCTCCACCCGCGTTGGTCGGGCAGGCGGCCGTGCTCATGGACCCCGAAACAGGCGCGGTTCTGGCCGCGCAAAACCCGGACGAGAGGCTGCCCATGGCCAGCACCACCAAGATCATGACCGCTCTTTTGGCCCTGGAAAGAGGGCACTTAAGCGATAAAATCACCATCAGCCGGGAAGCCGCCGGCCAGGAAGGAAGTTCCATGTACACCAGCGCGGGCGAAACGTATACCCTGGAAGAGCTGCTCTACGGGCTGCTGCTGAACTCCGGCAACGACGCCGCCTGGGCCATCGCCGAACACATCGCGGGCAGTGTTCCCGCCTTTGTCACCCTAATGAACGAACGCGCCCGGGAGCTCGGCGCCGTAAACACCCACTTCGCCAACCCTAGCGGCCTGCCCGACCCTGCGCACTACAGCACGGCCCGCGACCTGGCCCTTATCGCCAAAGCGGCCGTGGCGCGGCCTGATTTCCGGCGCCTCGTCGCCACCAAGGCCCAGGAGGTGCCCTGGCCCGCAAAGGGCGAGAAGAGACTCCTTATCAACCACAACCGCCTCCTCTGGCGCTACGACGGGGCGGACGGGGTTAAGACCGGCTACACCAACGAAGCCCGCCAGTGCCTGGTGGCTTCGGCCACGCGCGGCGGGCAGCGCTTCCTTGCCGTGGTGTTGAAGAGTGAAGGCAACAGCATCTGGACCGACGCGGAACGCCTGCTCGATTACGGCTTTGCCAACTTCATCACCCGGAGCCTGGTCCGGCCGGGCGAGGCGTTCGGCACCGTCCCCGTTAAGGGTGGGGAAAGCGAGAGCGTGGCCGTACAGGCCCAGACGGGGCTTGCGGTAACGGTACCTAAAGAAAAAAGCGACCGGATCGAGCGGTCGCTGAAGCTTACCGACCAGCTGGCCGCGCCGGTGGCCGCCGGCCGGGAGGTGGGCGAGGTGGTCTTTACCCTGGGTGGAGAAGAGCTGGGGCGCGTACCCCTGGTGGCCGCCGCCGATGTGGCGCGCCCGGTGCGGCGGAACTGGTGGTTCTGGGTGCTGGTGGCTCTGGGCGTCTACACGCTGGGGTACCTGGTGGTGAGCTGGGACCTGCGCCGGCGCCGGCAGCGCGTGCGCTGGAAGCGTGCAGTGGCGCGCTACCGCGACCGCGAGTAAAGGGCCTGGAATTTCACCGGGTGCGGCCCGGCCGGCCGGGCGGCGTCGGTTCCCGGCGGATAGGGCGGGCTGTACACCCGGCCCGTGGACACCGGCGCGTGCATGGCGGCCGGGCCAGAAAGGGGCCGGCGACCGGCATAATGGGCCCCCAGTAAGGAGAAAATACTCCCCGAAAGGGGGGATGGAGCTTGGCTCGGACTTCCAGAGAACTTCTTACCCTGCAGGATCACCTGTCGGTGGAGAACAACATGGCCCAGTTCATGAGCGCCTGCAGCGAGCTCTGCAGCGACCCGCAATTGAAGACCATGTGTCAAAACATGGCCCGTGACCACGAAAGCCACGTGCAGATGCTGAGCCAGCATCTCAGGACCACCCTGCAGTAAAGGAGGGAACAAGGTGCCGACTTCAAACAAGATCAACGATCAGATTCTGACCGGCGTCATGCTCAACGAGCACAAGTTTGTGGCCAGCATGCTGACGAACTCCATCCTCGAAGCGGCGGATGAACGCCTGCGCCGCGACTACCAGAACATGCTGAACGCCTGCCTGGGCCACCAAAAGCAGATCTTCGACTTCATGGCACAAAAGGGCTGGTACCAACCCACCACCGCCAGCCAGCAGGAGATCAGCCAGGCCCAGCGCATGCTGAGCCAGATGCAGCTGCAGACACCCTGAAGCTCCTCCTGCGTCCAGCTACCCGGGCAACCGGGTAGTTTTCTTTACCGCGCGTCCCAACGAATGATATAATAGCAAAGAACTCTCCGAAGAGAACGGTTGCGGCCGCCGCTGCGGTGTGCCGCGACTCAGGATGACCGGCCGGGAGGGAAAAGGCGTGAACGGCAAACCAGCACCGGCAGCTGCGGAGGTTTCGCTTCAGGAGCGCCTGGCGGCCTACGTGGCCCTGCTGCGTCCGCGCCAGTGGACGAAAAACGGTTTTGTGCTGGCCGGCGTGGTGTTCTCCGGCCTCTTCACCGACCCCGTTGCCCTGGCCACGGCGCTGGCCGCCTGCCTGGTATTCTGCCTCATCTCCAGCGCGGGCTATGTTTACAACGACATGCGCGACCGGGAAGAAGACCGCCTGCACCCGGTGAAATGCCACCGCCCGCTGGCTGCGGGCACGGTGAGCCTGGGCGAGGCCCGGGCCTTGCTGGTGCTGCTTCTTGCGGGGGCGCTGGCGGGCGGGTTCAGTTTGGGAACCTCTTTCGGGGGTTTAGTACTCCTTTACTTCCTTTGGACCGTGGCTTATTCGCGCTGGCTGAAGAATGTCGTACTCATCGACCTTATCTCCCTGGCCGCCGGCTTTGTGCTGCGGGCTGCCGCCGGTGCCATGGCCGTGGGTGTAGGCATTTCACCCTGGCTTCTCATCTGCACCACACTGCTTTCGCTTTTTCTTGGGCTGGGGAAGCGGCGCCATGAACTCCTGCTCCTGGAGACCCAGGCCGGGGCCCACCGCGCCGCGCTGGACGATTACTCGCCGGAGCTGCTCAACCAGCTTCTGGCCACCGTGACGGCGGCCACCCTGGTCTCGTATTCGGTATACACCTTTACGGCCGGGCACGGCCTGTACATGATGCTGACGATTCCCTTTGTGCTCTTCGGCCTCTTCCGCTACCTCTACCTGATCTACCGCCGCGACCTGGGCGGCAGCCCGGAGGAGGTGCTGCTTACGGACAAGCAGCTCCTCGCCGATGTAATCCTCTGGGGCCTGGCCGTTTTGGCCGTGCTTTACCTCAACGGGCGCGGAATAGTATAGCGCTCAGGCTTTTCGCCTGCCCGTCGGCGGAACTTAGCGGAGCGCCGCCGGCGAAAGCGGGCAGAGGTTATAAGTAGACGCAACCGCTGCGAACCGCGGAACAAGCCCCGCAGGGAGGTTCCCCAAGGCGCATACGGCCTAAGTTCGTTCGTCCGGCCTTTGCGGCCGCCGAGCGCCGGCGGGGAGCCCCCAAGGGGCCTCAAGGTGGGATGACCGTGGAAAGGAGAACTTGGTGGCGCGACGCGGCCCTGGTGTTCGCGGCGGCCCTGGCGCTGCGCCTTCTCTTTAACTGGGGCTTTGTCACCAACAAGGCCCACCCCGACATCGCCAGCATGTACCAGTACTCGCTGCGGGTGGCGCAGGGGATTTACTACGGCGCGGGCGCCTACTGGCCGCCGGGCTTTATCTTTCTCTCCGGCGGCCTCATCCGCCTCTTCGGTCCCGAGGGCTACTGGACGGCCGTGCGCTACCTGCAGGCGCTCCTCGGGGCGGCCACCTGCGCCCTGGGCTGCGCCATCGGGCGGGCGGCCTTCGGGAGCCGCTCGGCGGGCCTTCTGGGCGGCCTCGGTCTGGCGGTGTACCTACCCCTCATCTACTACACGGGCCTCGCTTTTTCCGAGACTTTGTTCCTCTTTTTTCTTATGGCCGCCGTTTACTACCTGTACCGCCTGGCCCGCACGCAGGCGGTGCGGGATGCCGCCGCGGCCGGGTTCCTGCTGGGCCTGGCCACCCTGACGCGCCCGGTGTCGCTCCTGGTGCCGGTGCTGGTGCTCCCCTGGTACTGGCTCCTCTGGGGGCGCCGGCTGCGCCCGGTGCTGGGACGCGTCTTGCTCATGGGAGCGGTGCTCCTTCTCACCCTCCTGCCCTGGGTGGTGCGCAACTATATTGTCACGGGCGACCTGGTGCTGGTGGATGTTAACGGCGGCATCAACTTTTACATCGGGCACAACGAGCGGGCCAACGGCACCTGGGTGGACATGGGGCAGAAGACGGACGCGGTGATCATCCTGGGCGGCTCGCCCGAGGGGGGCAGGCTCGGCTACCGCCGCGGCCTGGAGTTTATCCGGACGCATCCGCGCCGGGAGCTGGAGCTGGCCTGGACCAAGTTCAAGTGGTTCTGGACCAAACCTTCGGACTGGTACATCACCCGCTACGCCCGAGAGCGGGGCCTGCCTCACCTGGAGCCGCCCGTCTGGGGTGCTTTGGCTGTGGCCGGAGCCATCCTTACCCGGCGGCGCTGGCGCGGCACGCTCTTTCTCGTCCTCTTTATCCTCTACTACAACGCCATCATCGTGGCCATCTACTACGCCTCCCGCTACCGCCTGGTGGTGGAGCCTTTCTGGGTGCTCCTTACCGCCGGCGGGGCGGCCGAGGTGCTGCTTCGGCTCCGCCGCGTTCTCGAGTCGTAGACCGCCGTACCCGGGCGGCATTTTCCTGAAGAAGAGCTGGATGACCAGACGGCTTTTTGCTACAATGAAGTTAGGACCCAACACACAACGTGGCGAGAACCGTGGGTGTCTTGCTTTTGCCCGAAACGCTACGGCAGAGACTCGGTGAAGACGGTGCCCGTGACCTGGTGGAGCTGGTCAACGCATCGCTGGCCAGTGCGAAAGAGGTGTGGAACGAAACGGCCGTGGAAAGACTGGAGCGCCGCCTGGCCGAAACCAAGGCGGAGCTAATCCGGTGGATGTTTGTCTTCTGGGTGGGGCAGGTGGGCATCACGGTGGCCTTACTCACCTTGCGTCACTGAAGTGGCTGCTTAAGGTCGGGCGCGCAGTGGACAAAAAGCAGGCGGGGGTCCCTTCCTCGGACCCCCGCCTGGTTCTTACTCGCAGCACACCTCGTCCCGCCCCAAGGCGTCGGCGGCCAGGATGGCATCCACCACCATCTCCGCCGTCACCGGGAAGGGCTCGTTGTGGATGGTCTCGTTGGGTGCGGTGGCGCCCTGGGCCACCTTCAAGAGGTCGGCGCGGGTAGGGTTCTCGATGCCCAGCTCGGCCAGGGTGGTGGGAAGCCCCACCGTCCGGCAGAAGTCCAGCACCTCGTAGATGGTGTCCATAGGCTGCCCCTCCATCACCAGTTGAGCCAGGGTGGCGAAGGCCACCTTTTCCCCATGGTAGTAGTGGTGGGTGGCCTCCAGGGCGGTGAAGCCGTTGTGGATGGCGTGGGCCGCGGCCAGTCCTCCGCTTTCAAAGCCCAGGCCGGAGAGCAGGGTGTTGGCCTCGACCACCTTTTCCAGGGACGGTGTGACGGCCCGCTTTTCTGCCGCCAGTTTGGCCGCATAACCGTGCTCCAGAAGCGTGCGGTAGCAGAGGTCGGCCAGGGCGATGGCGGTGGCGGTGGGTGTGCCGCCCGAGAGGGCCGGCTTACGGGCGGCGCTCGCAGCATCGGCCTCAAACTTGGTGGCCAGAGCGTCGCCCATGCCGGAGACCAGGAAGCGGGCCGGCGCCTGGGCGATGAGGTGGGTGTCCACCAGCACCAGGTTCGGGTTGCGGGGCAGCACCAGGTACTCCTCAAAGACCCCTTCAGGCGTGTAGACCACGGAGAGGGCGCTGCAGGGTGCATCCGTGGCGGCGATGGAGGGGAGAATGGCCACCGGCAGGCTCATGTAGTAGCCCACGGCCTTGGCGGTGTCCAGGGTTTTGCCGCCGCCGAAGCCGACTATCACCTCTGCGCCGGCTTCCTGGGCGATCTTTCTTACCCGCTCAATTTCCGGCTTGCTGCACTCGCCGCCGAAGTGCTCCACCGTGACCTTAATGCCGGCCAGGCCCTGCTCCAGCGTTTCGCCGGCCGTGCGCCAGGCGCTCTTGGAGGTGAGCACCAGGGCGTTTTTGCCCAAGGGCCCGATGAACTCGCCGGCCTCCTTGAGGGCACCTGCGCCCTGCACGTACTTCCCAGGGGAGATCAGAGCTTTCACCATTTGGGTCACTCCTTTCAGGTTGCATTAGGACTCCCTAAGCCGCCAATGAGCTAGTTTGGCCAGTTACCTGCCGTCTATTCCCCTCCCCTGTCCAAACCTTCTGCGCTAATGATAAGCGTTTTTTGTCGGGGCCACAAGGTGACTTTTTTGCCTTGTATCAGCCTTGTTCTTACTTAGTATGCTGTTTCATATGCTGTTTCAGCACCGACGGTATAGATTGACAGCAAGTGGAACGCGGCATATAATGAAGCTGTTCTAACTGACCGACCGGTCGGTCGGGACTTGTCCGCCTGCCAGACCCCGTGGCGGGGAAGCAGTGTTGAGAAGGGTCGTTTCTGGGAGACACACGCTGGAGAACGGGAGGAGAAAGGATGCCAAAGCGCTACATAGTGTGGGGAATGCTCGCTGTAGTCCTTTTAGCTTTGAGCGGCTGCAAACCGCCGGCAAAAGAGGCAGGTCCCCAGCCTGTGGCGGTGGAGGTGGCCAAGGTGGCGCGCGGGGATATCCAGGTCACCAGCACGCTGACCGGCCGCGTTGAGGCTGAGACGGAGGTGCCTGTGCCGGCCAAGCTTTCCGCCCGGGTGGCGGCGGTTAGGGTGCGCGTCGGCGGAAAGGTTGAAGCGGGCCAGGTGCTGGTGGAACTGGACAAAAAGGATGTGGCTGAACAGGTGCGTCAGGCGGAGGCCAACCTGAAGGTGGCTGAGGCTTCGCTGCCGCCGGCTTCAGGCGAGTCGGCCGCAGCGGCAGGCGCGCGCGTGGCCCTGGAAAGCGCGCAGGCCGACCTCAAGCGCATTGAGAGTTTAAAGGAACAGGGCCTTGCCTCCGAGCAGGCCTGGGAGCAGGCGAAGGCGCGGGCAGCGGGAGCGGCGGCGCAGTACCAGGCCGTGTTGGATCAAGAAAGAGCGGCGCAAGCCCGCTATGAGCAGGCTCAAGCGGCCTTGGAGCTGGCGCGTTCGCAGCTCGAAAACGCGACCGTCACAGCGCCGATTGCGGGCGTGGTGGCCAGCCTCCCGGTGGAGGTTGGACAAACCGTCGGCCCGGGAGCGTTGGTGGCGACTATTGTGAATATGGAGCGGGTAAAAATCGAGGTCAACGTGCCGGAGAAGGATGTCGTCCATCTTAAAGAAGGGCAAGCGGCGAAGGTGCGCATAGCCAGCCTGAAGGGAAAGGAGTTTACGGGCAAACTCACTTCCCTGGCTCCGGCCGCCGATCCCAAGACGCGGAGTTTCCTCGGCGAGGTGACCTTGGAAAACCCGGGATACGTGCTTAAGCCTGGGATGTTTGCTGAAGTGCGCCTCGCCACGGAGACCCGCCAGGGTGTAGTGGTGGTGCCGCAGGACGCCGTGATCTTGGAAGGGGATAAGCAGGTAGTCTATGTAGTGAGCGATGATACGGCGCGCCGCCGTGAAGTGAAGTTGGGCTTGGGCAACGACGAAGTGGTGGAGGTCCTGAGCGGCGTCAAGGAAGGCGAGGACTTGGTGGTCACCGGACAGGACTACTTGGAAGACGGGGTACCGGTAACCGTAGAAGGCCGGGGTGAAGGCAAGTGAACCTGGCGCAGTTTTCGACGCGGCGGCCGGTTGCAGTCACCATGGTGATTCTGGTCCTCATCGTTTTAGGGACTGTCTCCCTTACGCGCATTTCCATCGATCTTCTGCCCAAAATGACGCTGCCTATTGCTGCTGTCATGGCCACTTACCCCGGGGCAGGACCCGAGGAGATAGAGGAGCTCGTGGCCAAACCCTTGGAGAGCGTGCTGGCCACCGTGAGCAATGTCGATTCAATCCAGTCGATCAGTTCGGCCGATGCGGCCACGATAATCGTTCAGTTTAACTGGGGCACGGACATGGATTTTGCCACCCTGGACATGCGCGAGAAGATCGACCTCGCTCTGTCCCGCCTGCCGGACGGCGTCGACCGGCCGATGGTGGTGAAGTTCGACCCTTCTATGATGCCGATTACGATCCTCAGTGTGTCCAGCGAAGGACGGAATCTGGCTTCGCTGAAGACGTTATTGGAGGACAAGGTGGCTCCGCGGCTCGAGCGCATCGATGGTGTGGCGTATGCAACCGTGATGGGCGGGCCGCAGGAAGAAGTGCGGGTGCTGGTGGACAGCCGGCGGCTTGCCGGGTACGGTTTCTCGCTCGCCCAGCTTGTGCAGGCACTGAAGGCGGAGAACCTCAACATGCCCGGAGGAACCATCGACCAAGGCACGCGCGAGTTTATTTTGAGGACCGCCGGTGAGTTCAAAAGCCTGGACGAGCTTCGGAACTTGGTGCTTATGAGCCCCCAGGGGGTCGGCGTACGCTTGGGCGACCTGGCGGACGTAGAGGAAGTGGAGGACCAAAAGGAGTACACCCTGCTTAACGGCCGCCCCAGCATCGGGATTATGATTCAAAAAGAGGCGGGTGCCAACACAGTAAAGGTAGCCGACCAGGTGCATCGGGAAATGGATAGGCTGAGCCGAGAGCTCAGCGGGATCAAATACTCCTACGTGTTTGACCAGGCGAAGTTCATTCAGCGCTCTATAGGCAACCTGACCTCCAATGCCGTTTCGGGCGCTGTGCTGGCCATCATCATCTTGTACCTCTTTCTGCGTAACGTCAGGAGTACGCTGGTGATCGCCCTTTCTATCCCCATCTCCATCATTGCCACCTTCACCCTGGTGTACTTCAACGGGCTCACTCTCAACATGATGTCCCTCGGCGGGTTGGCCCTCGGGGTCGGCATGCTGGTGGATAACTCGATCGTCGTCCTGGAGAACATCTACCGCCACCGTGAAGAGGGAGAAAGCCGCCTCCTGGCCGCTCAAAACGGCGCCGGCGAGGTGGCCATGGCCATCACCGCTTCCACCCTGACCACGATTGCCGTGTTTCTGCCGATCGTGTTCATCCAAGGGCTGACGGCCCAGATCTTCCGCGAGCTGGCCCTCACCGTTACCTTTTCCCTCCTGGCTTCGCTCCTGGTGGCGCTTACCGTTGTGCCTATGCTGGCGAGCAAGATCTTGGTTATCAACGGAAACAGCGGCACAACTCCGGGGCGGCCCAGCGTTTTCTACCGGGCTTCCCACTGGGTGGGCCGCCGGCTCGCGGCGCTTAACGACCGCTACCGCGCTCTCTTGGCCTGGGCCCTGGATCACCGGAGGGGGGCCCTTTTAGGAGCAGCAGCAGCCTTTATTCTGAGCCTTCTGGCCGTTCCCCTGGTGGGCGCAGAGTTTTTCCCTGCGACCGACGCCGGCCGTCTGAGCGTCAGCGTTAAGCTCCCCTCAGGCACAACCCTGGAAGAAACAGATAAAGTTGCTGAGCGTGTAGGGCAGATCGTCGCGGCTTATCCCGAGGTGGAGACAGTCTTTGTCAGCGCAGGCCGGTCACTGCAGGGCGGCAGCATGAGCGGCAGTGATTCCAACACCGCCAGCCTGAATATCGAGCTGAAACCCAAGAGCGAACGGCGCCGTTCCGACCGCGAGATAGCGGATGCCATCCGCCGCCAGGTCGCAAAGATCCCGGGAGCGGAGATTCGTGTGTCGGTTTCGGACGTCATGAGCATGGGCGGCGGCGGGGTGTCTCAGGCCATAACTTTGAGCATCCGCGGCGACGACCTGAACGTACTGCGCGGTCTGGCCGCCAAGGCGGAAGCGCTGGTGGCCGAGGTTCCGGGGACGAGGGAGGTTCAGACGAGCTTCAGCGAAGGCCGACCGGAGGTGCAGGTGCGGCTTAACCGGGCCAAAGCGGCTTCGCTGGGGCTGAGCGCCGCGCAGGTGGCCCAAACCGTAAGCACGGCCGTCCAGGGGCAGGTGGCGACCGAATACCGCGTGGGCGGCAAAGAAAAGGACATCCGCGTCCAGCTGGCGGAAGAAAGCGCCAACAGTTTGGCCGCTCTGCGCAGCCTGCTCATCTCGACGCCGACAGGGCTCACCGTACCCCTCGCCGATGTGGCCGATATCGTGATCGCCCGCGGCCCGGTGACGATCGACCGCGAGGACCAGGCCCGCGTGGTGACGGTTTCGTGCGATGTTTTTGGGAGACCGCTCGGCGGCGTCAGCCAGGACATCCGGCGCCAGCTGGCCGGGCTCAAACTGCCGCCCGGGTACACCATTACCTTCGGCGGGCAGAACAAGGAGATGGCCGATGCCTTCGCCGGGCTCAGCTTGGCGCTCGGTCTGGCGGTGATTCTGGTCTACATGGTGATGGCGGCGCAGTTTGAGTCCCTCCTTCATCCCTTAACCATTATGTTCTCCATGCCGCTCGCCCTGATAGGGGTGGTGCTGGCGTTGCTCATCACGCGCAAGGCCGTATCCGTGCCCGCCTTTATCGGCGTTATCGTCCTGGCCGGGATTGTGGTCAACAACGCCATCGTCCTGGTGGATTACATCAACGCGCTGCGGGCGCGGGGACTCGGCATGCGCGAGGCCATCCTCACGGCGGGGCCCGTCCGCCTGCGGCCGATCCTGATGACCACCTTGACCACCGTGCTCGGTTTAATTCCCCTGGCCCTCGGCTTGGGCGAAGGCGGCGAGATGCAGGCGCCGCTGGCGATTACGGTGATCGGCGGGCTCTCGATGTCCACCCTGCTTACCCTGGTGGTTGTTCCCCTTGTTTATACCCTGTTCGAGGACATCGGGAGCGGCCTGCGGCGGCGCCTGCGGCGCATTGTCATCGGGCACGAGGAGACGAAGGGAGTGGGAACGAATGCTTAAGTGGCGGCACCTGCCGGGGAGCAGGTGGTGTGCGGCCCTCCTCACGGTGCTGGTGGTTGCCGCCGCCTGGCCGGGAGCGGCGGGGGCGGCCGCGGCGCCGCGGGAGCTTACCCTGGAGGAGTGCCTCGAGCTGGCGGGGAAAAACAGCCCGCAAATCAAGCTCGCGCAAGTGGCGCTGGACCGGGCCAAGCTGGGACTCAAGGAGGCCAAGAGTGCTGTTGATAAGTTGGAGGACCTGGCAGACGCTAGGTTCCCTCTGGATTTTGAATCGACCTTTATAAAAGAAAACGGCCTGTGGCAGGCCGAGCAGCAGCTTGCCCTGGCCCAGGCGTCTTACGACCTGGCGGGCGAAGGAGTGCGCCTGGCGGTGAAGCGGGCCTACTACGACCTCCTCAAGGCCGAGGCGGACCTGGCCCAGGCCGAGGCGGCGGAAAAAGAGGCGGCTGAGTTCCAGCGGGCTGCCGCAGCCCAGGCCGAGGTAGGGATGGCTACACCCGCCCAGCTCTTGGCGGCGGAGACGGCACTGGCCCAGGCCCGCGCCGGGCGCCTGGCGGCCGAAAGCGCGCGGGAAGCCAAGCGCCTGGCGCTCCTTAAGGAAATCGGCCTCGACCTAAACACGGCGGTCAAGCCGGCCCCGGCGCCGGTAGAGAAGGAAGAGTTTGACCTGGAGAAAACCGTAGCGCAGGCGCTGGAGAACAGCCTCGAGATCAAGGCGGCGGCTTTGGAGAAAGAGCTGGCCGACAGGCGGTTTGACCTGACCAAGCGCTGGTACCCCGAGATCACTTACAAGTATAAGGGCGCCGAGTATACTGCCCTGAGCGCCGCGCTGAAGCTTACCGATACCCGGCTGGCGGTGGAGACGGGGGTGCGCTCCAGCTACAACCTGCTCTTGGCGGCGTACGAACAGCTGGGGCCGGCGGGCAAAGCGGTGGACCAGGCGGCCGAAAATCTGCGCCTGGCCCAGGCCAAACTCAAGCTGGGCGCCGCCACCCAGCTGGACGTCCTGCAGGCCGAACGCGCTCTGGCCCAGGCCAGGAGCAGCCTTACCGGCGTGGAGCAGAGCGCCGCCTTGGCCGCCGCCAGCCTCAGGGCGGCGGCCCTGGGACTCAGCCTCAGCAGCGGCAGCGGGCAGGGGTCCACCGGTGCAGCTGCTCCAGCGGGAACAAGCACGGCCGCCGGCGGTTCCACCGCGCCTGCTGCCTCAGCGGCGGGAGGTGGCGGCTTCTAGTGGAGCAAACGACCGGGAAGGCCGAGGCGATCCTCGCGGCCGCTCTAAAGGTTTTTGGGGAGCAGGGCTTCAGCCAGGCGCGCGTGGAGGATATCGCCCGGGCGGCGGGGGTGGGCAAGGGTACCATCTACGAGTACTTCGCCTCCAAGCAGGCGATCTTTGAACGGGCGGTGGAGCAGGGCATGACCCGCTATTTGAACTGCCTGGATGAGGAACTGGCCGCGCCCCGGCCGGCGGAGGAGAAGCTGCGGCGCATCGCCCGCCTGCACGTAGCCTTCGTGGTGGGGCACATGGACCTGGCTCACATTGTGGCCGGGGATCCGGGGGTGCTCTCGGAACGGCTCAAAGAACGCGTCCTGGTCATGCGCCGTTCCGTGGAAGAAAGGATCGCCCGCATCCTCGCCGCCGGGATGGCCCAGGGGCGGCTCCGGCACGTGGAGGGCCGGGTTGCGGCGCGGGCTTTTCTGGGCGCCCTGGCGGCGGCCGGCATGAACTTTTTTGAGCACCTGGACCGGGATCCGGGCGTCGTGGCAGAGACAGTGAGCGACCTTTTCCTCAACGGCCTGCGGGCCGCGCCGGGGAAGCCGGAATAGCTTACAATTTTTGTCTGGGTAAGGAGCCGGGCGGGCAGGTTTTCTCCTGCCCGGCGCCGAATACATAATGCAGTAAAGGTGAGTGAGGCTCGCCTCCCCGACTCTGTAATGGAGATGAAGCGGATGCGCGGAAAAAAATGGCTGGTACTGGCAACGGTCGTAGCTGTCATCTTGGCTACCCTGGCCCTGGAGATGCCCACCCTGGTGCGCGCGGTGGGCAGCACGGATGAGGGCATGGCGGTGTTCCTCGAGGTGCTGAACCGGGTGCGCGAGTCCTATGTGGAGGAAGTGCCGGCGAATCGGCTCATCGACGGGGCACTTAGGGGCATGGTGGATTCCTTGGGCGACCCGTACTCCACTTACCTGACGCCCCAGGAGTTTCAGGACTTCCAGGCCGGCACCAACGGCACCTTCGGCGGTGTAGGCATTGTGATCACCGAGGAAGAAGGCTACATTGTGGTGGTGGCGCCCATTAAGGGCACGCCGGGCGACCGGGCCGGCATCCGCCCGCGCGACCGCATCATCCGGGTGGACGGCCGCGACATCCGCGGCGTGGACATGGACACGGCCGGCCAGCTGATGCGGGGTAAAGCGGGCACGGAGGTGGTGCTGGAGATTGAGCGCGGCGGCAAGACCTTCAGTGTGCCCATCACGCGGGAGATAATCGAGGTCAACCCGGTGGAGAGCAAGCTCCTGCCGGAAGGGTACGGCTATGTGCGGCTGACGAACTTCAACGAGCACGCCGGCCAGCGCCTGCGCGAGGCTCTGGATCAGCTGAGTAAACAGGGCATGCGGGGGGTCATCCTGGACCTGAGGGGCAACCCGGGCGGGCTTCTGGCCCAGGCGCTGGAGGTGGCGCGCGAGTTCGTTCCCGCCGGGCCGGTGGTGTATGTCGAGGAGCGGCAGCAAAAGGAGCGCCGCGTCTTAAGCTCCGATCTGCCCCGGGAGCGCTGGCCGCTGGTGGTGCTGGTGGACGGCGGCAGCGCCAGCGCGGCCGAGATTGTTGCCGGCGCGGTCCAGGACAGGAAGGCGGGTGTCCTGGTGGGCGAAAAGACCTTCGGCAAGGCCACGGTGCAGGATGTCTTCCGCCTGGCCAACGGCGGTGCGGTGAAGCTGACCATCGGCCATTACCTCACCCCGAACGGGCGCTCCATCAACAAGCAGGGCATCACCCCGGACGTGGTGGTGCCGGCGCCGCACTACGAGGGCCTGGGGCCGCTCAAGGTCACCCGCCTGCTCCGGCCGGGCAAAGGCGGGCTGGATGTGGCCGAGCTGCAGCGGAGGCTGCAGGCGCTGGGGTACAACATCACCAAAGTGGACGGTATTTACGGCCCCGAGACGCAAGAGGCGGTGCGCCACCTGCAGTGGGATGCCGCCCTGCCGGCCAGTGGCGTGCTGGACGACGCCACGCTGGCCGCCCTCAACCAGCGCCTGAGCGGCGAGGGCGTCAAGGACGTGCAGCTTGAGAAGGCGATCCAGGTTCTGCGTGGGCTCTTGGCCAAGAAAGCCGCGTAGAGCGGGACCGTGGCGTAGGGGCGCAACTCACTGCGCCCCATTCTTGTGCGCCTGCGGGCAGCGGCGGGGGTAGAGCTGCTGGTCATATTTTCCAGTATCCTTGCCCCCCGGAAAAGACCGCGGCGCTGCGACTTATATCTGCGAGAGGGGAAGGCTTCCCGCGCTCGGCCTGGGGGCGCGCGGGCCGAGGAGCGCGGCCGGGGAAGCTTCGCTGGGTGGACGGTGCTGAAAAAACCTGCGGAGTGGAAAGGAGGAAGGGTGGATGAAGAAACCATTACGCATACTGACGGTGTTCCTCTTGACGGCGGTGCTGGTAACCACGGTCCTGCCCCAGGCCGGCCTGGCGGCGCCCAAAGGCCACGGCGGCCCCGGGCAGGCCGCGCAGAAGGCCCCCAAGTTTAAGTTTAAAGACATCGAGAAAAGCTGGGCGCGCGAGTACATCACCGAGCTGGCGGCGACCGGGCTCGTGCGGGGCGTGAACGCCGATTACTTCGCCCCGGACGACGAGGTGGAAAGCGCGCAGGTGCTGGCCCTCCTGGTGCGCGCCCTGGGACTGGAAGAGAAAGCCCTGGGGTACGGCCCTGAGGACCTGCGGGCCGATTACCTGGCACGGGTGCCGCTGTGGGCGCGCGGCTACGTGCGTGTGGCGGTGGAGCGCGGGCTGGTCACCCCCGAGGAGGTCTCCCGCTGGCAAAGCGGCAAAAAGGCCACGCGCCTCGACGTGGCCCGGTACGTAGCGCGGCTGTTCGGGGAAGAGGAACTTGCCGGAACCCGGCCGGCAGGGCTCAACTTCACCGATCTGGCCGGGGTGCCTACGGACCTTCAGCTGTACATCCTCATTGTGGCGCAGCGGGGCATCATGGTGGGCGCGCCCGGCGGTCGCTGGCTGCCCTTTGACTATGTGAACCGGGGGCAGATGGCGAAGATCCTCTCCCTGATCCTCAGCCGGCTGTCGCCGGTAACCTCCGGGCCTTGGCGCCAGCAGGTGTACGGGGAACTTGTCCAGGTGACGACCGGCGATGCCGACGAGGCGGCGACCGTTACCCTTAAGACACAGCAGGGGCAGCTCACTTACACCTTGGCCGCGGAGTGTGCCGTCTATGTGGACGGCAAAGCTGCTGAGGTGGAGGACCTGGCCCCAGGTCAGCGGGCCTGGCTGGTGCTGACGCGGAGCGCCGGCGGTGACGTCGAGGCGGTTTACGTCCGCGCCCAAACCCCGGCACCGCAAAAGGTGGCGGCCAAGGGTACCATCAGCGGCCTGACGCTGGGCCTGGATGCTTCCCTTACCGTACGGGCCGCCGGCGGTGAGGAGACCACCTTTGCCGTGGAAGATGACACCGTGATCACCCTGGCCAGGCACGACGTGTTCCTGAGCGACCTGGAGCTGGGGCAAAAGGTCGAGGTGCAGGGCTACCGTACGGGCGACCGCCTGGTGGCGACGGAGATCGCCGCCGAGCCGGAGCAGCAGGAGGTGGCCGGGCGCGTGACGGCCATCGTGACGAATGGGCGGACGGCCCTTTCCCTGGTGGATAAGAAGGGGACGCGCTACACCTTCCGCGTCACCGACCGAACCCGCATTCGCCTGAACAGCGGGCCGGCGGTGCTGGAGGACCTGAGGCCGGGCGACGAGGTGCGCGTCCAGGCGGCGGCGGGTGAGGCGCTGCGCGTTGAGGCGACCCGCCCCGAGCCGGAGGAGAAGGACATCGCCGGGACCATTGTCACGCTGGTTTTGGGCGACAATCCCTCGCTGAGCGTGAAGACGCGGAGCGGGCAGGTTTATACCTACCGGGTAACGGACGACACGCGCATCAGCCTGGATGGTAGGGCAGCGACCCTGGATGCGCTGCGCACCGGGTGGCAGGCCGAGCTGACCGTTAAAGGTGACACGGCCCTCAGCATCGCTGCCGTGACGCCGGAACCGGCGGAAACGGAGCTCACGGGGACCTTGGTGCAGCTGAAGTTCGGCAGTGCCGGCTCGCTGGCGGTGGAAGATGAAAACGGCCGGCGCTCGGAGTACCGGGTGGCCAACAACGTGCGCGTGCGCCTCGACGGGAAGGAAGGGACCCTCTGGCAGCTCGCGATCGGGATGCAGGTGAAGCTCCACATCCGGGCCGGCGCGGTGTACGAGATAGAAGCAGAGAATTAAAGAAGGAAAAAGGCGAACGGCGCCGGGTAACACCGGCGCCTTTTCTCGGCGGCCGCGCGGGAGGATTTTCATCTTTTGCCAACGAATACATATGGCAAACAGGTGAATGCTGAGGAGGATGCTTATGGCGAAGGGGTCCAGGCAGAACATGGCACTGCTCCTGGCGGCTCTGCTGGTTCTGGCTGGCGGGGTGCCCATGCGCGCTGCCGGCACGTTCAGCGACCTTAAAGGCCACTGGGTGGAGCCGAAGGTCGAGGACCTGGTGGCGGCGGGCGTGCTCAGCCCGGGCGACAGATTCCGGCCGCGGGATCCGGTGACACGGGCCGACTTCGTTAAAATGCTGGTGCTGGCGGCCGGGCTGCCGCAGGTGGTGACCGTTCCTGCCACCTTCAGCGATGTCCGCCAAAGCACCTGGTTTTACAACTACGTGGAGACGGCGGCCCACTACGGCATTGTCAAGGGGGACGAGGCGGGGCGCTTTCGCCCCTTCGAAGGGTTGACCCGCGAAGAGATGGCCAGCATGGTCATGCGCGCCCTGGGCGACACCACCTCCGCCAGTGCGGCCTTCCTCACCCGTTTTAAGGACGGCGACCGCGTCTCCAGCTGGGCGAAGGACGATGTGGCCCGGGCCGTAGCGCGGGGCATCCTGGCCGGCACCGACCAGGGCTTCCTCTTTCCCTCGCAGGCGGCCACGCGCGACCAGGCTGCGGCGGTGGCCTGGCAGGTGTGGCAAAAACGCGGCCGGGTGACACCGCCGTCCGCCGGAGGCACACCCGGCGCCTTGACGGCAGAGGTTACCGTACTGGCGGCCGACCGCGTGCGCGTCAGCTTCAGTTCCCCGGTGGACCGGGCCAGCGCGGCTACGGCGGCGCGCTACAGCATTGTCCCGGCCACGGGCCTGCAGGTGGGGGTACCCGTGACGGCAGTGCAGGTGGCTGCGGACGCAAAGAGCGTGGAGCTTACCACCGGCGTCCTCACGACCGGGACGCGCTACCTGCTCACCGTGCGCGACGTGGCTGCAGCGGGCGGGGCCGCGCACACGCTTTCGCTTTCCTTCAGCGCGCCGGACTTCAGCTCCCTGCCGCCGGCCGGGCCGGGGACGCAAGGCGGGGTGACGGTGCTCGGGCCGACGCGCCTTAAGGTGGCCTTCGCCAGCGACCTGGACCCGGCCTCGCTCGCGGCCGGTGTGGAGGGGAACTTCACCCTAGTGCTGGCCGGGACGGCCTTCAGCCCCGGTGTGGTCAGCGAGGCGCAGCTTGTCTCGTCCCGTGAGGTGCTGCTTACTGTGCCGGCGCTGGCGGCCGGCAAGGAGTATACCTTGAGCGTTTACAATGTCCGGGACAGGTACGGCCAGAAGCTTTCTTCCAGCCCGCTCAGCTTCACCTTCAGCGTGCAGGCGGACACGCAGCCCCCGGCGCTGGCGGGTGTAAACTCCACCGGGCCGTCCACGCTCGAGGTTGCCTTTACGGAGGATGTAGATCCGGCGGTGGCCGGAAGTACGACGGCCTACCGGTTGCGCGAGAACGGCCTGGCGCCGCAGGCGGCCGTGGTGAGCGGCCGCACGGTGAACCTGGTTTTTCCCGCGCCGCTCACTGCGGGTGCCGCCTACACCCTGGAGGTGGCAGAAACGGCGGACCTGTGGGGTAACCGCATGGGGCCGCAGTCGCGCGTTTTCAGCGTGCAGCCGGACGGCGTTGCACCCCGGGTGGTGGCGGCGCAGGCCGCCTCGTCCACGGCGGTGGAGGTGCAGTTCAGCGAGCCCCTCAGCGCCGTGGGGAGTTATACCCTGGAACGCGACGGGCGCGGGGTGGACATTGCGCGGGCCGAGCAGGTGGCGCCCGGGCGGGTGCGCCTGAGCGCCTACCTGGGGCGAAGCGGTCGCTACCGGCTCCAGGCGGAAGGGGCGGTCGACCTGGCTGGAAACCGCGCTGCCGCCCAGGTGATTTACTTTACCTACGACGGCACCGAGGCAGGGGGCGACGCCTTCCCGCCTGTGGTGACGGCGGTTAAGACCGCCCTGGGAAGCAGCGACGAGCTCGAGGTTACCTTCAGCCGGCCGGTGCGCGCCGCCAGCGCGGAAAAGGCGCGCAACTACCAGCTTACCCTGGCGGATGACTTGAGCACGGCCATTGACGTGGACGATGTCACCCTGGCGGATGACGAAAAGACGGTGCGCGTCACCCTCGACGAGCCGCTCACGGCGGGCGTATCGTACCGCTACTTCATCTCCGGGGTGGAGGGAACCGATGGCCGAGAGATGATTCCGGCCGCCGGGTACTTGGTGGCCGGGAGCGGCAGCGGCTTTGTTACCCGGGTGGCGGCGCTGGATGCGCGGCGCCTGGAGGTGACCTTCGGCCAGGACGTGCAGGGGCAGTATGCCGCCAGCAACTACGGCCTGGTGGAACAGGCGTCCGGCCGGCTGATCCCCATACTGGGGGTGGAGAGCGGCGGCGAGGCGCGGCGGGTGGTGCTCAAGCTCGGCCAGGACCTGGAGGAAGATGAAGACTACACCTTCAGCGCCGGCAACACCATTGCCGACGCCGGCGGGCGCCTCCTCCCCACGTTTACCGCCGGCTTCCGCGCCCGCTTCGACGCGGCGGCGCGGCTGCGCCTCCGGGACGTGGAGCCGGTGGACAGCCGCAGCTTCCGGCTCACCTTCAGCAAGCCGGTGGCGGAGGTGAAGGTGGATCTGACGGGCTATAACCTGGATTACGAGTACTACGGGGCGGTGGTCTTGGTACGGGCCAACAAGAGTTTCCGAAGCGGTGACGCCTACCGCCTCGAGGTGTGGGCGCGGGACCGGGACAACCCGCCTCAGGTGCTGGATTGGGAGCGCGCGACGCTGGAGTTTGGTGAAATGAGCGGGCGCACGGAACTGGTGGACGTGGTGGCCGCTACCAGCCAGCGGGTGAAGGTGGAGTTCAGCGGGCCGCTCGATGCCGACACCGCCTCCGACCCCGACAACTATTACCTGCGCGTGGAGTCGGCCCAGGGGCCCCTTTTCCAGCCTGTGCGGGCGGAGTACGACCCGGCGCACTACCTGGTCTGGCTGTACCTGCCGGCGGCGTCCTCGCTGGGCGAGGGCCGCTACTACCTCACGCTTGACGGTGTGGAAGACGCACTGGGCAACCGGTTCGACCCGGACGACGCCTACCGCTTCTACGGAGTCGATACCGTTCCCCCGGTGGTGCTGCTGCCGTACCTTCCGAATCAGGAGGGGCAGCCGGTGGTACTCCGGACGGCGGGCGGCACGGTCACCTTGGAGGGAACCCCGGGAGCGGTGGAGGCGGAAGCCTACCTGCGCCTCTACGTGGACGACAAGCTGGTGAAGGTGGCGCAGGCGGAAAAGGACGGCAGCTTCCCCGCCCTTGACCTGGGGCCGCTCCGGGGGCGCCATACCCTGCGCCTGGTGGTGACTGACGCGGCGGGCAACAGCGGTGAGCGCAGCCAGGCCTATGACCTGTAGAGAAAAGAAGACTTGTTCTAAAATAAAAAAGGGTTTTAGCCGCCGGTGGAGAAATTAAACTGAGAGCTTAGTGAGCGGAGAGGAGGAATGGGGGCGAAGGAGGGGGGGCTCAATGCCGACACTCCTTGTGGTCGATGACCAACCGGGCATATGCCGTCTGTTCCTCGAGCTTTTCCACGACCAGGGTCTGCGGGTTATCACCGCCGGCAGCGGTGATGAGGCCCTGGTGCGGCTGAAAGCTGAATGCCCGGACGTGCTGCTGCTGGACTTGAAACTGCCGGGAGAAGATGGTACCTTCGTGCTCCAGCAGGCGCGAAGAATGCATCCGCACCTGCCGGTGATCCTAATGACCGGTTACCGCGAAGCCGAATTCCCCAACGAGGCCACGCGCGAGGCCGGCGTGGTGGCGGTGCTGCGCAAGCCCTTTGACATCTTCGAAGCCCGCCGCCTGGTGCTGGATTGTTGCCTGGCCCCGCTGGCGAAGGAAGCCTAGCGGGCGCAGCTCTCAACCTCCGGCCTGTGGTTGCGGCCGTAGCGAAGCGATGCCACGAAAGCAAGAGCAGCGCAGAAAAGACCGCCGGCTTGGACCGGCGGTTTACTTGTGGCGCACCCGGGCAGGAAAACGGCTGCCGGTCCAGAATTACATCCTTTTGAAGGACACCGGCGGGAGGGAGCGGTTTGCTTAACGTAATTGGTGCCCTGGGGGTGGGTTTTGTGCTGGGCCGGCGCGGCTGGCTGGGTAAGGCCGCTGCCTGGGCGGGGCCGGCCGGCACGGCCGGCGTGGCGCTCCTCTTGTTTCTCATGGGGGCGAAGATCGGGAGCGACGCCGAGCTTAGGCAGGGCCTCGCCACCCTGGGCCTGGAGGCCGCGGTTTACGCCGTGGCGGCGGTGGCCGGCAGCCTGGCGGCGGTGAAGGTCTTGGAGCGTGCCTTGCTGGTGTTTCCGGCGGCCAGGGGGGAGCGCGCACCCACCCGGGCCGGCGGCCGAGTTGTTCCCGCCGACCCTCTCCCGCCGGTTCCGGAAGGGGAAAAACGGGACAAAGGAATGATTTGCCTGGTCACCGCGACCCTGGCCCTGGGGCTGGCCGGGGGGTACCTGGGCCTCATGCCGGCGGGCTATGCGCGGCAGGCGGACGCGCTCATTGCGGGGGCGCTCGCCCTCTTGGTTTTTGCCGTGGGGGTGGACCTGGGACAGAAGCAGGATACCCTGCAGGAGTTTGCCACCCTGGGCCTGCGGGCGCTCCTGGTGCCGGCCGGGGTGGCGGTGGGCAGCATGGTGGGGACCATGCTGGCCGGCCTTCTCCTGGGACTTAAATGGAACGAGGGGGCGGCCATCGGAGCGGGCTTTGGCTGGTACAGCCTCTCCGGCGTGCTCATCAGCCAGCTCCACTCGGTGCGCCTGGGAACGTTGGCCTTTCTCAGCAACGTGCTGCGCGAGTCGCTTTCCATTGTCATCCTGCCCTGGGTGTACCGGTACTTAGGGACGCTGGCCGCCGTGGCGCCCGGCGGCGCCACCACCATGGACGTCACCCTGCCGGTGATCGTCAAGGTCGCCGGGGAAGAAGCCGGCCTGGTGGCTTTTGCCAGCGGCTTCATCTTAACCCTCCTGGCCCCCATACTCGTCCCGCTCCTGGTCTAACCCGGGGTCAGGTATCAACTTTCCACTGTTTCTCTCAGATCTGCGAAAACGACGGTACCCAGGAAGCAGCTTCCCGGCGGCGCATGGAGAGGCGGGCCGCGAAGCATGCTGTGAATAAGCGGTTGAGGAAAGGATGGAGGATGAGGATGAGCCTTGTTACCATCGCGGCGCTTATGCCACAGGCGGAAAAAGAAGGTTACGCCGTGGGCGCCTTCAACGCCAACAACCTGGAGTTTGTCCAGGCTATCGTGGCGGCGGCCGAGCGCCAGAAGAGCCCGGTGATCATTCAGGCCAGCCAGGGAGCCATCAACTACGCGGGTCTGGAGCAGATCACCGCCATGGTGCGGACGGCGGCCCAGGCGGCTACGGTTCCCGTGGCCTTGCACCTGGACCACGGCACCGATTTTAATCAGGTGATGCGTTGCATCCGGGCCGGTTTTACCTCGGTGATGATTGACGGCTCCAAGTTGCCCCTGCAAGAGAACATAGCCCTGGTGCGGCGCGTGGTGGAAGTGGCGCACGCGGTGGGCGTGTCGGTGGAGGCGGAGCTGGGCCGGATCGGCGGGACGGAGGAGCACATCACCGTGAGCGACCGCGAGGCCTTCTTTACCGACCCCGACGAGGCCGAAACCTTTGTCAAGGCAACGGGGGTGGATACCCTGGCCGTGGCCATCGGGACGGCGCACGGCCCTTACAAGGGCGAACCGAAGCTCGACTTCGAGCGCCTGGAGGCGATTCGCGCCCGGGTGGGCATCCCCATCGTGCTGCACGGGTCTTCCGGCGTGCCGGATGAGGCCATCCGCCAAGCGGTGGCGCGGGGCGTGCGCAAAATCAACATCGACACCGACCTGAGGCAGGGCTTCACGGCCCGCCTGCGCGCGGTTATGGCGGAGCAGCCGGAGGAGTATGACCCGCGCAAGCTCCTCGGCCCCGCCCGCGAAGCCTTGCAGCAGGTCATCGAGCACAAGATGCAGGTCTTCGGCTCCGCCGGGCAGGTGCGGAAATAAGGATACGGGAGAGAGAAGCGATGAAGCTCTTTCTTGATTCGGCCGACCTGGACGAGGTGCGCGAGGCGGCCGGCTGGGGCGTGCTCTCCGGTGTTACCACCAATCCCAGTCTCCTGGCCAAAGCCGGCGCGCGCGACTTCCAGAGCGTCATTCGGGAGATCTGCACGCTGGTGCCGGGCGGACCCATCAGCGCCGAGGTGGTGAGCGAAGACACCGCCGGCATGCTGCGCGAGGCACGGGAGCTGGCGGCGCTCCACCCGCAGGTGGTGATTAAGATCCCCATGACCCCGGCCGGCATGGCGGCTGTGCGCGCCCTCAAGGACGAGGGTATCCGCACCAACGTCACCCTGGTTTTCTCCACCGCCCAGGGGCTCCTGGCGGCGGCGGCCGGGGCCAGCTTTGTCAGTCCGTTTGTGGGACGGCTGGATGACACCGGCGCCGATGGCATGGCGGTGGTCCGGGAGATCGTGAGCATTTACCGCCTATACGGCTACCCCACCGAGGTGATCGCCGCCAGCATCCGCCATCCTCGTCACGTGGTGGAGGCGGCGCTGGCCGGGGCGCACATTGCCACCATCCCCTTTAAGGTGCTGCGCCAGCTCTTTGAGCACCCGCTGACGCGGCAGGGGATCGAGCGCTTCCTGGCCGACTGGCGGGCGCTGCAGGCGCCCCGAGGCGTAGAAGTCTAAGCGGGCGGAGTGCTGGAAGGAGATCGTAAGTGGCCATCGAACGGGAACTGGCGCTGGAGCTGGTACGCGTCACCGAGGCGGCGGCCCTGGCCGCGGGACGCTGGATGGGACGGGGCGAAAAAGAGGCCGCCGACGGGGCGGCGGTGGCGGCCATGCGCAGCGTCTTTGACACCGTGGCCATGGACGGCACCGTGGTGATCGGGGAGGGCGAGCTGGACGAGGCGCCCATGCTTTACATCGGGGAACGGGTGGGCAGCGGCCACCCGCCGCGGGTGGACGTGGCTGTTGATCCCCTGGAGGGAACCAACATCCTTGCCAAGGGGCTACCTAACGCCATTGCCACGGTGGCGGTGGCCGAGGAAGGCTGTCTCCTGCATGCCCCCGACACCTACATGGAAAAGATCGCCGTGGGGCGCTGGGCCAAGGGGCGGATCGACCTAGCTGCGCCGGTAGCCGACAACCTGACGGCGGTCGCCCGCGGCACCGGTAAGGATGTGCGCGACCTGGTAGTGGTGGTGCTGGACCGGCCGCGCAACTTCGAACTCATCGCCGCCATCAAGGCGGCAGGGGCGCGCCTGAGGCTCATCAGCGACGGCGACGTCGCCCCGGCCATCGCCACCGGCATCCGTGAAGAAGGACCGGACATCGTCTGGGGCATCGGCGGCGCGCCGGAAGGGGTGCTGGCGGCGGCGGCCCTGAAGTGCTTGGGCGGCGAGATGCAGGCGCGGCTGAAGCCCATGAGCCCGGGAGAGCTCGAGCGCTGCCACCGCATGGGCGTCACGGACGTGGATAGGCTTCTCACCATGGAGGACTTGGTACGCGGTGAGGAAGTGATGTGCGCCGTGACGGGCATCACCGACGGCGACCTGCTCAAAGGGGTGCGCTACCGGGGCAGCGAGGCGCGCACCTCCTCGCTGGTGATGCGCGCCCGGACGCGCACCATCCGTTTCATCGAAGCCATCCATGACTTGGCCCACAAGCCCTTCCGCCTGCCGGGTGAAGCTTAAGGTGCCTGCAACAGCTCTGCAATGTGTCTGTAAAGGTTCTGAAACATTTTATTGACAGGTCCTAGTCCACGATGTTATAATAGCAGTGGACAGTATTTCCGACCAGTGTTAAGAACAAATCCTCCTCGGTGTGTGTCCTGTACGGGGCCCGGTGCGGGCCCTCTCTTTTTGGTTAGACCGTTTGCCCGGCGCGCAGGCCGAAAAGCGCCGTCGCCCAGCACAAGGACGACGGCGTTTTCTCTTGCCGTGCTCTCGGCCCGGCTGATGACCCAACCGTGGGGTTCATCTACGAGGTAATTACTGGTAGGCTTTCCTGCTCGTACCGGGATTGGCGCAGGTATACTTTTTTCGATTATGTACACACTACGACCAATCTGTGGTACGAGGTGAAGATGCTTGCAACACGAGCGATCAGCCCGCCCCTGGCTGGCTGCTCTGGGCGGCGTGCTGGCGGCCCTCCTGGCCTTTGCTCCCTCCCTAGGCGCCCAGGCGGAGGTTATCCTCCACATCGTCCAGCGCGGGGAGACGGTGTCTGAGATTGCTGCCCGGTACGGCAGCAGCGTGGCGGCTGTAGCGGCGAGCAACAACCTGAAGAACCCTAATCTCATCTTTCCCGGGCAAGAGCTCAAGGTGCCGGGCGGTGAAAGGATGGTCCACACTGTGGCCCGGGGCGACAGCTTGTGGAAAATAGCGCAGCGGTACGGCGTTTCCCTGGCAGCTGTGAAAGGGGCCAACCCCGGGCTTGACCCGTATCGCCTGGCGATCGGCCAGGAGGTTCTAGTGCCCGGGGCGGCATTTACGGTGACATCTCGCCAGGGCGGGGGTTTGGCCTTGGCCTGGCCTGTTTCCGGACGCATCTCCTCCGGCTACGGCTGGCGCGGCGGGCGCCTGCACTACGGGCTGGACATCGCCGCACCGAGCGGCAGCACCATCACGGCGGCGGCTGCCGGGCACGTGGTGAGTGCCGGTTGGAACGGCGGCTACGGCCGCGTGGTGGTCATTGAGCATGCCCGCAACGTGCGCACGGTTTATGCACACTGCCTGCGGCTTCTGGTGAAGCCGGGCCAGCAGGTGTGGCGGGGCCAGGCCGTCGCCCGGGTGGGCGCCAGCGGCAACGCCACCGGCCCCCACCTCCACTTCGAAGTCCACGTGGGCGGCCGCCCCCAAAACCCCCTCCGTTTCCTCCCCTAACCCGGGGTCAGGTATCAACTTGCCACGGTTTTTATCAGTTATGCGAAAAAGCGGAGATTCCGCGAATCCTTGTATGGGGCTCTCAATGAGCAGGCCGCCCGCGGCGTTTCAGCGTGCGGGCGGCGTCTTTTGCCGGGCGGTCAGCGCCCCGTGGGGCAGGGCGGCGCCGGGGCGCCCTCCTTTCGCAGATGTGAGAGAAACAGTGGAAAGTTGATACCTGACCCCCAGCGGGCGGCGAAGAGGAGGAAGAAAGCGGTGGCCTCGACCAGCTTTTCTACTTCGACGTGCTCTTCGGGCTGGTGGGCCAGGGTGGGCGCGCCGGGGCCGAAGATGAGGAAGGGGATCTGCCCTTCGGGGACGAGAACGGCGGCGTCGGTGTAGTAGTTCACCCCCTGCGGCAGCAGGTCCCGCCCCCAGAGGTCAAGGCCTACCTGGCGGGCCAGGCGCACGATGGGCTCGTCGGCCGCGGTGGCCACGGAGGGCAGGTTCTTGATCACCTTGACTTCGGCCTTGAGCTCCGGGTCGTCCACCCGCAACCGGCCGAGGAGGTCCTCCACGGCGGTGACGATTTCTTCGTGCGGGCGCCCGGGCACAGTCCTGAGGTCGAAGGTGGCGCTGGCCCGGTCGGGCACCACGTTGGTCTTGATCCCGCCCTCAAGGGTGCCCAGGCTCACCGTGCCCTCGCCCAGCAGCGGGTGCTTGTCTGCGCTGGGACGGAAGTGTGCCAGGGCACCCAGTACCTTGTGCATTTTCCAGATGGCGTTGACGCCCAGGTGGGGCATGGAACCGTGGGCGGTGCGGCCGTACGTTGTGATCTCCAGCCAGAGAGCGCCCTTTTCGGCGATAAAGAGCTCGTTGGCGCTAGGCTCCGCGATCACGACGCCCCCTACGCCTTCCAGCCCGCCGGCGCGCCGAAAGGCATGGGCGCCCGCGCTGTCCGTCTCTTCGCCGCAGGTGGCGGCCACGATGAGATCGCCGGCCGGGGTAAGCCCTGCCCGGTGGGCCAAAATGGCGGCCATGGCCTGCGCGGCCACCCCGCCTTTCATGTCGCTGGCGCCGCGGCCGTAGAGGCGCCCGCCTTCCAGTTCACCGCTGTACGGAGCATGGCGCCAGGCGCCCGCCTCTCCCGGCGGCACCGTGTCCAGGTGGCCGTCGTAAAGGAGGGCTGGGGCCTGCCTGCTACCCGGCAGGCGGGCCACCACGTTGGCCCTTCCTTCTCCCAGCGCCACCAGCTCGGCGGCCAGCCCCGCCGCCCGGAACTTTTCCTGGAGCACCTTCGCCACCACCTCTTCCCGGGCGGGCGGGTTGGGACTGGGGGTACGGATGAGCGCTTGGGCCAGGGCGACGATCTCGTCCCGCGCTTCCTCGGCCCAGCGCCGGGCTTCTTCCGGGGTCATGGCATTACCTCCTTGATGCGTGGCGCTGCTTGTGGTTCTTGTCCAGCCAGGTTAGGGCGCTGGCGGCCAGCGCGGCGCTGCCGCGCCAGAAGACGGCTTCGTCCACGTCGAAGGTGCTCGAGTGGTGGGCGCGCACGATGCCCTTGGCCGGGTTCGCTCCGCCCAGGAAGATGAACGTGCCGGGGACCCGCTCGAGGAAAAAGGCCATGTCTTCCCCGCCCATGGTGGGCTCGGAAAGGGTCATCACCCCTTCAGGCCCGAAGAGTTCCCGCGCCGTCTCTTCCACGTGGCGCGTCACCCCCTCGTCGGTGACGAGCGGCGGGTAGCCGAAGTCGTACTTAAACTCGTAGCTTGCTCTGAGCCCCTGGGTGATGCCCGCCACCACCGCTTCCATGCGCCGGGCGATGCTCTGCCGCTCGTCTTCACGGGTGGCGCGCACGGTGCCCTCGAGCTCAACGAAGCTGGGGATCACGTTGTAGGCGCTGCCGCCCTGGATGCGGCCGATGGTGAGCACCAGCGGGTGGGTGGGCTTTTGCTCGCGGCTCACCAGCTGCTGCAGCGCGCCGATGAGGGTACCGGTGATCGCCACCGGATCAACTGTGGTCTCCGGCATGGCCCCGTGGCCACCCTTGCCGATGACCTTGATATAGAAGCGGTCCAGCGAGGCCATGAGGGGACCATACCCGACCCCGATGACGCCGGCCGGGACCTCCTTGAAAATGGTACCGATGTGCATCCCCAGGATGGCCTCCACCGGCGGATCGGCCAGCACGCCGTCCCGGATCATGGGTTCGGCGCCGCCCGGGCCCTCCTCCGCCGGCTGGAAAATCAGCTTCACGTTACCTTTGAGCTCTGCGCAATGCGCCTGGAGCAGCTTCGCCGCCCCCAGGAGCATGGCGGTATGCGTATCGTGGCCGCAGGCGTGCATCCGGCCCGGGTGGCGCGAGGCGAAGGCCAGCCCCGTTTCTTCCTGAATCGGCAGGGCGTCCATGTCGGCACGCAAGGCGAAGGTGGGGCCCGGCTCACAGCCGGCGATAAGTCCCACCACGCCCGACTTGGCCAGCCCCGTTTTCACGGGAATGCCCAGCTCCTTAAGCGTCCGCTCCACATAAGCCGAGGTTTCCGGCAGGTCCAGCCCGAGTTCTGGGATCTGGTGCAGGTCGCGGCGCCACTTGACGATTTCATTCTGCAGCTCTTGCGCCTCCGCGCGCAGCGCCTTCAGATTCATAAGAAACCGCTCCTTTCTTCAACTAACTGCGTTGCCGTTCCCAGTTGTAGAAGATGCGGGCGATACCGATGCTGCCGAAGACCGACGCCGGAATCACCAGCCACACAGGGATACCCTTGAGTACCCCGAGCAGCAGCAGCGGGATGCCGATGCCGAAAACGGCCACCTTAGGGTAGCGCAGGCTGAACTGCCCGAAGACGGCGCCGAAGATGGCCGGGACCGTGTATACCTTGAAAGCGTCGGCGACGGCCGGCGGGAAGATACGGATGAGCGCCGCCCCGACAAAGGCGGCGAGGGTGACACCGACGAGGTTCGTGATGATGGAACCGGCGATGCCCAGGGTGGCCACAATCTCCGCCTCCGGTGTGCCTGTCTCCACCTCGGTGACCTCTTGGGCCATGCTGGCGCAGGGCAGGCGCAGATTGGAGATGTTGCCTGAAAGAAAGCTCATGTACGTCCCGGAGAGACCCAGGATGGCATAGTATGACACCGGCTCTACAATGTAGAAGGCGCCGAAGGCGGCGGCGATCATGGCCCAGGCCTTGAGCGCCATGGGTAACGGCGGGAAGACGCCGAAGCGCAACCACAGGTAGACCGAGGGCAGGAAGGCCAGAAGCCCGCCCGCCAGCACCGTGATGCTGCCGATGCGGATAACCGGCTTCTTCCAGATTTCCTCAAAGGCGGCCAAGCGCTTGCTGCCCGCGTCCATTTTTCTTGCCTCCTTCTACCCTAGCCAGACGGCCAGGGCCATACCGATGAGCATGGCTATACCCAGGGTGTACTCGCGCAGCCACTTGGCCCGCTCTGCAAGTTTGAGCAGAATCACCATGGCGATGGCGCCGGTGACCACGGCGATGAGCCGCCCGCCGCCGGCCAGGACGTGACTGGTGTTGAGGTAACCGAACACGCCCAGCATGGCGGCACCGCTCAAAGCAGCCAGCCACTTGGGATCGCCCCCGCCGATTTTCTCGCGGAAGTCCTCGAGTTTATGGGTGAACAGGCTGACAAAAAGGAGCCAGCCGAAGCCGTTGATGGCCATAGTCCATCAGGAGGTGGCGAGGGCCAGGAGGTCGTAGTCGGCGCCGCCGAATTCCACCCCGCGCGCCTGGGCGCCCACCGTGGCAGCAGTGAGCTCGGTGGGGGCGGCGCCGATGACGGATAAGCGCAGCCAGGTGATCGGTCCCCCGACGACGGACATCATGCCCACCATAACGATGAAGATGGCGATGGAAGGGCCGATGGCCGTGACGAGGCCGGTGCGAAAGGCCTGGCGGCACTTCTCCCGCGCGTAGCCGATTTTGTCGGCCGTTGTGTAAGCCAGCCGGGTGTAAAGCACCGCCTGCACCAGCACCATGCTCACGGTCAGCGCGGCCAGCACCCAAACCCCAAAGCCGTTGGCGATCTGTAGGATTTTCGGGGACACGCCGCTTACCTCCTCGTTGACTTGCTCGGGTTTTCCGTTCCGTGCAAACCGAGTCCCCCACAGGCTTACTTCACCCCTATACTACCCCCTTTAAGCGCTGCCATTCCGGGGAACTTCCTTGTGAGAATTCCACTTACCCCGAAGAATTCCTTTCCCGCAGTGGCAGGCTTTCTTACGGTGCTCATTAAGGGTTCTTATAGTTCGGCGCACCGGGATGGTATGGTATAATGAGCGTAAGTGCAGCACAGCAGGGTGCTCAAGTGTTATCTGGAACCGCGTGCTGCCGGGGGGAGAGATGAAGGTGAGCCCAAAGCGTTGGCGCCGTGTGTTGACACTGGCGATGACCGCTTGCGCCGTCCTTTACTTCGGTGCAGCGCCGGCGCACACGGTTCCACCTCCGGATACCAGCGGCAGCCGGGTGCTGCGTATCGCAGGCGATAACGCCTTTCCCCCGTACGAGTACCTCAGCCCGCAGGGAGTGTACAAAGGTTTCAACGTTGACATCCTCCGGGCGGTGGCCCTCCAAAACGGCTGGGACCTGGAGCTCATACCTCTCCCCTGGTCGGAGGTGCGCGCCGCCTTAGATCGGGGAGAAGTTGATGCTATTCAAGGCATGAAATACAGCCCTGAAAGGGATAAGTTGTATGATTTTTCCGATCCATATCTGAACAGCTCGCTTTCTATTTTCGTGCGCCGCGAGCGAGTGGATATCCACGAGTTGGAGGATCTGAGTGGGCGGCGCGTTGCGGCGCAGCAGGGAGATATTGCCGTAGACCTGCTGCGTCGGGTTCCCGAGGTAGACCTGAAACTTTCCATAAATCAGGGCGAGTCGCTCGAGCTTCTCCTTGCCGGGGAGGTGGACGCTGCGGTAGGTAATCACCTGACGGGCCTTTACCTCCTCCAACAGTTAGGTCGGGCGCAAGCAGTGAAGGTGGTCGGCGGGCCACTTGCCCCTGCCAACTATGCCCTGGCGGTGCGCGAAGGAAGAAACAGGGCGCTCCTTCGCGAGTTTAATCAGGGCTTGGCTGCGATTCGCAAGAACGGTACCTACGACCGTATCTACCAGAAGTGGTTCGGCGCGGAGATTCCGGACTACCCGCAGAGGCTCCGCCAGCTTTTTTATGGCGCCGGCGCTGCCGTGGCGCTGCTCTTCGTTGCGGTGGCGGTGGTGATCCGCGTCAACCGGCGCCTCCGCGACGAGGTAGCCCGCCAGGCGGAAAAGCTGGCCCGCAAGGAACGGCTTGAGTCGGTGGGTGAACTGGCCGCGGCCCTGGCGCATGAGATTCGCAATCCCCTCACCGCCATCAAGACCCTTGTTGAGCTTCTGCCGCAGAAACTCGATAACGCGGCCTACCGGGCGAAGCTGGTTGAGATTGTGCCGCAGGAGGTAAGGCGGCTCGACCTTCTCATAACCAGCCTGCTCGACTATGCTCGCCCTCGTCTACCTGTGCGGCAGGCCTTTTCTGCTGCCCAATCGGTGGGCGAAGTCCTGGCCGTTCTAGAAGAAGAGGCCCGGGCGAAGGGCTTGACCCTTCAAAATAAGGTACCGGCAGATCTCATACTGTGGGCGGATCCGGGTCAGGTGCGGCAAATCCTCACCAACGTCGTTCTGAATGCCATCCAGATACTTTCACCTGGTGGGAAGATCGTCTTGGATGGGGGCGTCAGGGGAGGGTGCGGTGTGCTTTTCTGCCATGACAACGGGCCCGGGATTAAAGCCGAGGACCTGTCACGCGTGTTCGATCCTTTCTTCAGCCGGCGACAGGGAGGCACTGGACTGGGCCTTTTCCTTTCGTACCGCTTGGCCCAGGAGAACGGCGGGGATCTGGGCATAGAAAGCATAGAGGGGCAGGGCACTACAGTGCGGCTTACGTTGCCCCTGGGAGGTGAACCGGGTGTCGGCGGTGTTGATCATCGATGACGAAGAAAGTGTACTCGTTTCCCTGAGGTTTGCCCTTGAAGACGACTATACTGTGCATACCGCCAAGAGCTCAGAGGAGGCGCTGGAGATACTGCGCAGCGAGCCGGTTTCCGCTGCGCTTCTCGACCTGCGCCTAGGAAACGAGGACGGCCTCGCGGTTCTGGGCGAACTGCGCGCAGTGGACCCAGAGCTTCCGGTGATCATCATCACCGCTTACGGCAGCATTGCCTCGGCTGTGGAAGCCATGCGTCGAGGTGCCTTCTCTTACCTCACCAAGCCGCTCAACCTGGAGGAACTTAAGCTTGCGCTCAGACGGGCTGTGGAGCATGCCGGGCTCAATCGGCGGGTGCGAGAGCTTACGGCTGCTCTGACCGCCGATACACTGCAGTGGGGGATAGCGGCCGGAAGCCGCGCGATGCAGCCGGTGCTGGCTCTTATTGAGCGCGCGAAAGATATCGATGCCACTGTGCTTATCACCGGTGAAAGCGGCACAGGGAAGGAGCTGGTGGCCAGAGCCCTTCACTTCGCCGGTCGGCGGGCCAAGGGCCCCTGGGAAGTGATCAACTGCGCGGCTATTCCAGCTACTCTGTTGGAAGGAGAACTCTTTGGCTATACGGCAGGAGCGTTTACCGGGGCGACGCGCAGCCATACCGGCCGCTTTGCTGCCGCTCACGGGGGAACCCTTTTTCTCGACGAAGTGGGTGAACTGGAGCCTTCCGTGCAGGCAAAGCTCCTACGCGTCCTGGAAGACAAACTCGTGCGCCCTTTGGGGGCGGAGAAAAGCCGGCGGGTGGATGTACGCGTGGTGGCGGCGACCAGCCGGGATTTAAAGAAAGAGGTGGAGGCCGGGCGTTTCCGGGCGGATCTTTACTTCCGCCTCAATGTGGTGTCCATCCATCTGCCGCCCCTCAGGGAGCGGCGCGAAGACATCCCCCTTTTGGTCCGGCACTTTCTGGCGCGTATTTCCGAGCGTTTGGGTGCACCTTCGCTGAAGCTCACCCCGGAAGCTCTGGCTGCCTTGGAAGCGTACTCTTTTCCGGGTAACGTGCGGGAACTTGAGAACGCACTTGAGCGGGCCGCCGTGTTGGCCTCCGGGTCAACCATCACTCTGGCCGACTTGCCGCCTGAGATACGCGTAGCGGCAGGGGCCGGGACAGGGATGCGGGGTACCCAGCGCATTGTTTTTCCCGTGGGGGTTACGCTTGCCGCTGCGGAGAAAGAGCTGATCCTCACGACCCTCAAGGCTTTCGGCGGCAACCGCAGACGCACGGCCGAAGTACTGGGAATAAGCGAACGAAACCTGCGTAACAAGCTTAAGCAGTACCGCCGAGAGTACTAGGCAAAACATGCCGCACGGAAATTCTTGCCGGGTATATGCAGGGCGTCGGGAGGCGGTAAACCCCCATACGGAGCGCAGTCAGTACCTGGCATAGTTTTTGCAGCCTCCCATGGTCAAGTGCCGGTGCAGCAACAAGCCCTTTCGTTGAACCGGCCACAAAACCTGCGGAGGTGAAGGTTTATGGAGCTTTCCACAGTGGACGGACTCCTGACGCTGAAACTGGGTCTTGTGGAGTCCACAGCTTTGGCGGTGCTGCTCCTTCTCTGGGGGTATGCTGTTCGCCGCAAGGTCAAGGTGTTTGAGCGGTTTTGCATCCCGGCTCCGGTGATCGGTGGTCTGGCCTTTTCTATTGTTGCTCTTCTCTTACGGCAGAGTCATCTTCTGGCCTTCAAGCTGGACACCACCGTACAGAGCCCGTTTATGATTGCCTTCTTTACTACCGTGGGCTTGGGTGGAAGCTTCAGCCTCCTCAAGAAGGGCGGAGTCGGCCTCATAATTTACTGGCTGGCCGCGGGCTTTATTGCCTGGAGTCAGAATGGCTTAGGGGTTCTTCTGGCGAAGCTGACGGGTGTGCACCCACTCTATGGCGTCATTTGCGGGGCCATCACCATGGAGGGAGGCCATGGGAGTGCGGCGGCCTTCGGCCCGGTGATTGAGGGCCTGGGGATCAAGGGAGCCACCACAGTGGGCATGGCCGCGGCCACGTTTGGGCTCATCTCTGGAGGGCTCTTGGGCGGGCCTGTGACCAAGTACCTGATCGAAAAGCACAACTTGGAAAACAAACAAAGCGGCGAGGCTTACGTCAGCCTGGCCGAGGCCCGGGGCATTACGAAAGAAGAACCGATTTCTGGAAATCGCGTTATGCAGACTCTGGGGATCATCCTTGTGGCCATGACGGTGGGTGCCATTGCCAGCAAATGGATTGAAAGCACCTTCAAGTTGGTGCTTCCCGGCTACGTGGGCGCCATGTTTGTTGCCGTAATCCTGCGTAACTTGAACGATCATTTTCGCCTGGTGCGCATTCACGAGCAAAGTGTGGACATGATCGGGGATGTAACGCTGGGCATCTTCCTTTCCATGGCCCTTATGACCCTCAAGCTTTGGGAGCTCTTCGACCTGGCTATTCCCATGCTTGTTATCCTTATCGGTCAGGTGGTTTGGATGGCTGTATTTACCATCTTCATTCTCTTCCCTCTGTTGGGTCGCGACTACGATGCTGCGGTGATGTGCGCCGGCATGTGCGGCCACGGGCTGGGAGCCACTCCGAACGCAGTGGCCAACATGAGTGCGGTTACCGAAAAGTACGGCCCGTCCACCAAGGCCTTTCTCATCGTTCCTTTGGTGGGTGCCTTCCTGATTGACCTTTTCGGGATTCCTTCCATCTTGACCTTCATCAACATCTTTAAGTAGTTCGAGGGGGCTGAAAACATGGCGCGTTTAGTGGAATGTGTTCCCAACTTCAGCGAAGGTCGGCGGCCGGAGGTTATTGAGGCCATCCTGGCGGAGATTCGCAGTATCCCAGGGGTGTTGCTCCTCGATGCCAAGTCTGACGCCAGCCACAACCGTACGGTGGTAACCTTTGTCGGCGAGCCGGAGGCAGCCAAGCAGGCCGCCTTTGCCGCCTGTGCCCGGGCCGCTCAGCTTATCAACATGCAAGAGCATCACGGTGAACACCCGCGCATCGGGGCCACGGACGTAATTCCGTTCATCCCAGTGACGGAGGTGACCATGGCCGAGTGCGTGGAACTGGCGCGCTCACTGGGGCGGGAAATCGCCGAGAAGCTGGGCATCCCGGTGTACCTGTACGAGGAAGCGTCCACCCGTCCCCATCTTAAGACCCTGCCGCAAATCCGCAAGGGTGAGTACGAAGGGCTTAAGGAGGCTGTTCATAATCCGGAGCGCTGGCCGGACTTTGGACCGCATGAGCTTCACCCCACCGCCGGCGCTACGGTGGTTGGAGCGCGGGAGTTCCTGATCGCCTTCAACGTGAACCTGGGCACGGACAATGTGGACGTGGCGAAGAAAATTGCCAAAGCCATCCGGGAGTCGAGCGGCGGATATAAGAATGTGAAAGCGCTGGGCGTCATGATCGAGGAGCGCGGACAGGCCCAGGTCACCATCAATATGTGCAACTACAGGACCGCACCGCTTTACCGCGTCTTTGAAACCATAAAGAGCGAGGCGGCGCGGTACGGAGTAAATGTGGTCGGAAGCGAGATCGTCGGGCTCACCCCGCTGGAAGCCCTGGTGGACGTGGCGGCCTTCTACCTCCGCCTGGAGGACTTCAAGCGGGAGCAGATCCTGGAGGAGCGGCTCTGGGAACAAGGAGAATAACTGAGATGTCGCGAAAAGGTGATTGCTGCCCCACATTACTTCTTTCCGCCGATACCTGCCCACGGTCCCAAAGGAGTGTTCCGGCTTGATTTCCGACATTGAGATCGCCCGGGCGGCTGGGCTTAAGCCGATCGAGGAGGCGGCCGCCGCCTTTGGTAGTGCGCCTGAAGAACTTGAACTTTACGGCCGGTACAAAGCCGAGGCAACTCCTCGGGTGTGGGGGCGCGTGAAAGACCGACCGGATTACGGGCCTTTTCTGGGGAAGAGATAGGGAGCGCGAGGTGAGGCTTCAGTGCTTGAAATGACGGTCAGAGAGTTTCTCAGCGAACTGGCATCCGATGCACCGGCGCCGGGGGGCGGGAGCGCGGCGGCGCTGGCCGGAGCGCTGGCCGCGGCCCTTACAGCCATGGTAGCCAACCTTACCCGCGGCAGGAAAAAGTTTGCCGGCGTGGAGGAGAAGATGAGCGCTTTGGCGGACCGGGCAGCCGCCCTCAAGGACGGTCTGGCGCAACTTGTAGAGGAAGACGCGGCAGCCTTCAACCGAGTGATGGCTGCCTTCCGGCAGCCGAAGGACACCCCGGAGGCTGAAGCCGCGCGGGAAGCGGCCATCCAGGCGGCCTTGGCGGCAGCGGCGGAGGTGCCCCTAAGAACCGCTGAGGCTGCGGTTTCGGTCCTGGCGCTGGCTCAAGAAGCAGCGGCTTACGGCAACCCTGCAGCTGCGAGCGACGCGGGGGTGGCGGCGCTTCTGGCACGGGCGGCCGCAGAGGGGGCGGCCCTCAACGTGGACATCAACCTGGGCTCCTTGCAAGATGCAGAGCGTAAGGCAGCACTTGCCGCCCGCAAGGAGCAGGCGCTGGCGGCGGCGCGCCGGCGGGCGGAGCAGGTACGGGCGCGGGTGGCGGCACTCATCCATGTCTGAAGAGGTTTTTCGCCTGGCCGTGGCCGACGCCGCCGGCCGGCTTTATGAGCACCCCCACCTGGCACCGGCCGGACGGGCCGCCGAGCGCCTGGTGGCGCTGGATGGTACAGAGTTCATCCCCCTGCCCGAAGGCGCCACCCTTACCCTGCTTCCGGGGCGGGCGGCCATCGGGGTGGGCCCGGCAGGGGCGTTCCGGCGGGCGGGAAGGCTGCCTGGAGTAGAAGGCCCCCTCTTTGCGGTAGGGGCGCTCCTTCCCATGGGCTACGCCCGCACCTACCTACCGGCGGCCTTCGCCGGGCGCGGGGCGCAGCCGCTCCCCCTCTTCGGCTACACGGCGGTGGCCTTTCGCGGCGGTGCGCTCTACGCTGCTGCCGTGCAGGTGGAGCCCGACAACACTACCTGGAACCCCCGCCGCTACAACACCCCGGACCTCGCTGCGCGGGTGGCGGCGCTGCGCCGCGCCCACCCGGGCAACCGCATCCTTAAGCAGCTCGGCCGCTGTGCCCTGGAGTACGGCTGCTTTACGGCGCAGAACATCTTTTACCGGCGCTGGGAGGGCGGTATCCCGGTCTCGCCCGCCTGCAATGCCCGCTGCCTGGGTTGCATTTCCAAGCAGGTGAGCGAGTGCTGCCCTTCACCCCAGGAGCGGATTGCTTTTTTCCCCACGGAAGAGGAGATAGTGGAGGTGGCCGCGCCGCACTTGAAAGAGGCGGAGGGGGCCATTATAAGCTTCGGCCAGGGCTGCGAGGGCGAACCCACCCTGGCGGCGCCGCGCCTGGAGGCGGCCATCCGCCGGGTGCGGGCGCAAACGCCGCGCGGTGTGATCAACGTCAACAGCAACGGCGGCCGCCCGGCGGCGGTGCGCGCCCTGGCCCGCGCCGGCCTGGGCAGCATCCGCGTGAGCCTTCTCAGCCCGCAGGAGGAGGTTTTTAGCGCCTACGTGCGCCCGCAGGGCTACACGCTGGCGGATGTAAAGGAAACCCTGCGCGTGGCGCGGGAGGAGGGCCTGAACCTGTCCCTCAACTACCTGATCTTTCCCGGGGTGAGCGACCGGGAAGAGGAAGTCGAGGCCCTCATCCGGCTCCTGCGCGCGCGGCCGGTGGACCTTATCCAGCTGCGCAACCTGAACATCGACCCCGACGTGTACCGGCGGGCACTGCCGCCCCGCCGCGGGCGGCTTCTCGGCATCCGCGGCCTCATCGGCGCGCTGAAAAAAGAGTTCCCCCATCTTCTCCTCGGCAGCTTCACGCACGCAGAACCATCCCCGGGCGGGTGACTGGGCCGGGGGGCCGGTGGTGCGCTGGGCAGGCCCGCCCCTCGGGCCTCCCCCCGGCGGCGCAGACGGCCGGGCGCGGGCGGCGGTCTGGCCCGGACCTTTGAGCCGTGGTACAATGGAGAAAAGGGCGTCTGGAGGTGTGAAAATGCGGCGGGTGCTGATGGTGGTCGACATGCAGAACGACTTTGTGGCCGCGGGCGGGGCGCTCAGCTTCCCGGCGGCGCGCGAGGTGCTGCCCTTCATCCGGAAGAAGGTCGAGGAGGCGCTGGCAAGGGGAGAAGAGGTGGTCTTCACCCTGGACACCCACCGGCCCGGGGACCTGGAGTTTACCAAGTTTGCCCCCCACTGCCTGGAGGGTACCTGGGGCCGCGAACTGGTCCCCGAGCTCAAAGCGCTTGCGGATGCGGCGGCATCCGGGCAGGTGCTGCTGCTTCCCAAGAGCCGCTACAGCGCCTTCTTCGGTACGCCCCTGGAGGAGTACCTGGGGCTTACGCCCGGGGCGGAGCGGCCGCGGGTGGACGAAGTAGAACTCGTGGGGGTGTGCACCAACATCTGCTGCTTCTTTACGGCGGAGGAGCTGGCGAACCGGGACGTGCCCACCCGCGCCCACGCCTGCGGTATGGCCAGCTTCGACCCAGAGGCCCATGCCTTTGCCCTGGCGCAGATGAAAAAAGTCCTCGGCCTTAGCGTTGAATAACCGCGCAGGGCCTAAAGTTATCATTCTTAACACAATCCTAACACCAGGACAACCTTGCCTTAAAACTCCTATGCTACAATGCTAATTGGCAGCGAACGGTGCGTCGACAAGCAGAAAGCCAACGGGAGGTAAGGCAAGGTGTTCAAGAACAAGGCTCGCTGGGTTCTCGTCGGCATCCTGTCCCTGGCCCTGGCGGCGTCCCTCGCCGGTTGCGGCTCTAAACCGGCCCAACAGCCGGGCGGTGAAGCGGCTCCTCAGGCCCAGAGTTCGGACGAGCTTTCCGGCTCCATCACCGTGTCCGGTTCCACCGCGCTACAGCCCTTGGTCGAGCAGGCGGCCACCCAGTTCATGGCCGAACATAAGAACGCGCAGATCTCTGTGCAGGGCGGCGGCAGCGGCACCGGGCTTTCGCAGGTTTTCCAGGGCGCCGTCGACATCGGCAACTCCGACATCTTTGCTGAGGAGAAGGACGGCATCGATGCTTCCCAGCTGGTCGATCATAAGGCGGCGGTGATCGGCTTCGCCGCCGTGGTTAACCCGGCCAACACCGTGGACAACCTGAGCAAGGCGGACCTCATCAAGGTGTTCACCGGCAAGGTGACCAACTGGAAAGAAGTGGGCGGCCCGGACGAGAAGATCGTGATCATTAACCGGCCGAAGGGTTCCGGAACCCGCGCCACCTTCAAGGCCTTTGCGCTGGACGGCAACGAGGAAGCCGAAGGCACCACACAGGAGTCTTCCGGTGCGGTGCGCCAGACGGTGGCCCAGACCAAGGGCGCCATCTCCTACCTGGCCCTCTCCTACGTGGACAGCAGCATCAAGGCCCTCAAGATCGACGGTGTGGAGCCCACCGAGGAGAACATCGCGAACGGCAAGTACCCCGTCTGGTCCTACGAGCACATGTACACCAAGGGTGAGCCCACCGGCCTCACCAAGGCCTTCCTGGATTACATGGTGAGCGATGCCGTGCAGAAGGATATGGTACGCCAGGCCGGCTACATCCCCATCACTGAGATGAAGGTGGAGCGGCAGGCGCCCAAGAAATAACCCCCGAAATAAACAGCAGCACTTTTGCGGCGCGAGTCCCCGTCGCGCCAGGCAGTGGGCATGCGCCTGCTGCCTTGCCGCGTTTTCCTCACAACCTCGCAAAAAGGTGGTAAGGTAATGGCGGAGCACAAAGGCCACAGGCCGCGGCGAGCCTGGATCGAATTCATCCCGCCCGTCTGCGCCGGGGTGCTGGTGCTGACCACCCTGGCCATTGTGGTCTTTATCGCCCAACGTGGGCTGGCAACCTTCGTGGTGGACCGGGTGAGCCCGCTTGAGTTCTTTTTAAGCAGCCTGTGGAAGCCGGACCGGCCGGTGAGCGCCGGGGGTCCGGCCCTGGGCGCTTTGACCTTTATCTTGGGTTCGGTGCTCGTGACGGGGCTGGCCGTCCTCCTGGCGGCACCGCTCAGCGTTATGACGGCGTTCTTTATCGTTGAGATCGCGCCCGCCGCGGGTCGCCGCTTCATTCAGCCGGCGGTGGAGATTCTGGCCGGAATCCCGTCCGTGGTATACGGCTGGGTAGGCCTTTCCGTGATAGTCGTCTTTATCCGCGAGCGCTTGGGCGGGCTCGGCTTTTCCGTGCTGGCCGGGGCCCTGGTGCTGGCGGTGATGATCGTTCCTACCATTGTCAGCGTGGCCACCGAGGCCGTGCGCAGCTTCCCGCAGGAGGCCAAGGAAGCCGCCTTGGCCCTGGGGAGCACACGCTGGCAGATGCTGCGCTGGGTGGTGTTCCCGGCGGTGCTCCCGGGACTTCTCACCGCGATCATCCTCGGCATGGCCCGCGCCTTCGGTGAGGCGCTGGCGGTGCAGATGGTGATCGGCAACACCCACACCATCCCGCACTCGCTCCTCGACCAGACCATTACCTTAACCAGCGGTATCACGCTGGACATGGGCTACACTGTAATAGGCACCCCCTGGAACAACGCCCTCTGGAGCATGGCCCTGCTGCTGCTCCTCATTTCGCTGGCCTTTATCCTGGTGAGCCGCACCATAGCGAGACGGGGGGTGCTACGGTGAACAACAAGACGGCCGACAAGCTGGCCACCTGGGCTTTTTGGCTTACCGCCGGCATTATCCTGCTGGTCTTGGCGCTCCTGGTGGGGTACATCCTCTACCAGGGCCTGCCGGTGCTCACGCCCCAGTTCCTTTTCGGGCGCTCGGAGTCCATCCGGGCCGGGGGCGGCATCGGGCCGCAGCTCTTCGATTCCTTCTACCTCCTGGTGCTTTCCCTGGCGCTCACGGTGCCCCTGGGCGTGGGAGCGGCCATCTACCTGTCCGAGTATGCGCGCCCCGGGCGGCTGCTGGAACTCATCCGCACCAGCACCGAGACCCTGGCTTCGCTTCCTTCCATTGTGGCCGGTCTCTTCGGTCTCCTGGTGTTCGTTAATCTCACCGGCTGGGGGTACTCCCTGGTGGCCGGGGCCCTGGTGCTGACCCTCCTCAACCTGCCGGTGATGGTCCGAGTGAGTGAAGACGCGCTGCGCGCGGTGCCGGTTTCCCTGCGCGAGGCCAGCCTGGCCCTGGGGGCTACCAAGTGGCAGACCATCTGGCATGTGCTCCTGCCGGTGGCGCTCCCCGGTATTGTAACCGGCGGGATCATCACCGCCGGGCGCGCGCTGGGCGAAGCCGCCGCCCTCCTGTACACGGCCGGGCAGAGCATCGGCGCCCTGGACTTTCATAATTGGGACATCACCAGCCCGCGCTCGCCCTTAAACCCTTTCCGGCCGGGCGAGACCATGGCCGTGCACATTTGGAAGGTGAACACGGAAGGGAAGATCCCCGACATCCGGCGCGTGGCCGATGGCACGGCCGCCGCTTTGGTGCTGGTGGTGCTCCTCTTCAATGCGGCCGTGCGCTGGCTGACACGGCGGCTGCAGCGGCGCCTGCAGGGGGTTTAGTTGTCAAGGCGCAACTCGGTGTGTTATAATTACGTAGTTGCCGGATGTGAGAGGGGTGAGAACTGTGAAGAAGGGGATTCATCCTGAATACTACAAGACCGTGGTCACCTGCGCCTGCGGGGCGACCTTTGAGACTGGTTCCACCAAGAAGAACCTGCGCGTTGAGATCTGCTCGCACTGCCACCCGCTCTTTACGGGGCAGCAGAAGATCATCGATACCGGCGGCCGGGTCGAACGCTTCACGAAGAAGTTCGGGCTTAAGTAGCAGAGCGCCGGCTCTGCTTTTCTGTGCCGGGCGCGCACCCGGCGCAGGGGGGCAAAGCCGGCGTTTCTATCTGATCACGGGCGGCCGCGGCGGCGGCGCGCAACCGGGGAGAGGAGGGCTGGGCATGGTGCGGCAGGTCGGCGGCCAGGCGGTGATCGAGGGCGTCATGATGCGCGGGCGGCGCTTTGTAGCCACGGCGGTGCGGCGCGAGAGCGGCGAGATAGTGGTACAGGTGAAGGAGCCGTGGAGCGCCGGTCGGCGTTTTCCCTGTCTGCGCTGGCCCCTGGTACGGGGCGCGGCAGCCCTCGTCGATTCCCTGGTGGTGGGCCTGGAGGCGCTCGCCTTTTCCGCCAACCAGTTCGGCGCCGAGGAGGAAAAGCTTACACCGCGCGACCTGGTGCTGACACTCGTCACGGCACTGGGCCTGGGAGTGGGGCTCTTTATCCTCCTGCCTACAGTGCTCATGCGCTGGCTGGGTGGGGGCGGCAACCCGCTGCTCCTTAACCTGGGCGAGGGCGTGCTGCGCATGGCCATCTTCTTCTTGTATATCCTAAGCATAACCCGCCTGAAGGACATCCGACGCATTTTCGAGTACCACGGGGCGGAGCACAAGGTGGTGCACGCCTACGAGCACGGCCGGCCCCTTACTGTGGAGGAAGCCCGCCCCTTCAGCACCCTGCATCCCCGCTGCGGGACCAGCTTTCTCCTTTATGTCATGGTGGTGAGCATTATCCTCTTTTCCTTTCTGGGGTGGCCGGCGCTCTGGCTGCGGGTGCTCTCGCGCCTGCTGCTCCTGCCGGCGGTGGCCGGCCTGTCCTACGAGCTCCTGCGCCTGGCGGGGCGCAGCAACTCACCCCTGGTACGCGCCTTTTCCTGGCCGGGGCTCTTGCTGCAGCGGCTCACCACCCGTGAGCCTGACGGCGCGCAACTGGAAGTGGCCCTGCGGGCGCTGGAAGAGGTTGTGAAAAGGGAATCTTGAGGTGAGAGAAATGACCGAGATGATGGAAAAACTGGCCTCGATTGAGGAGCATTACGAAGAGCTGGGCCGGCTCCTGGCCGACCCGGCGGTGATCCAGCGCCAGGACGAGTGGCGGCGGCACGCCAAGGCGCACGCGGAGCTGGAACCGGTGGTCACCGCCTTCCGCGAGTACAGGAAGGTCGAGGAAGAGCTGGCGGAAAACCGGGAGCTCCTGAAAGAAAAGCTGGAGCCGGACTTTCGCGAGCTGGTGGCCGGCGAGGTGGACGCGCTGGAGAAGCGGCAGGCAGAACTGGAGCAGAAGCTGCGCATTCTCCTCCTGCCCAAGGACCCTCTGGATGAAAAAAACGTCATTATGGAGATCCGCGCCGGGGCGGGCGGAGAAGAGGCGGCCCTTTTCGCCGGCGAGCTCTTTCGCATGTACCAGCGCTACGCTGAAAGCCGCAGCTGGCGCAGTGAGGTGCTGGACGCCCATCCCACGGAGCTGGGCGGCTTTAAGGAGGTCATCTTTGCCGTGAGCGGCGAGGGTGCCTACAGCCGGCTCAAGTACGAGAGCGGTGTGCACCGGGTGCAGCGCATCCCGGTGACGGAATCAGGCGGGCGCATTCACACCTCCACGGTGACGGTGGCGGTACTGCCGGAGGCGGAAGAGGTGGATGTGGCGATCAATCCCGAAGACCTCAGGATTGACACCTACTGCTCCAGCGGCCACGGCGGTCAGAGCGTGAACACCACCTACTCGGCCGTGCGCATCACCCACCTCCCCACGGGGATGGTGGTGACCTGCCAGGACGAAAAGTCGCAGCTGAAGAACAAGGACAAGGCTATGCGGGTGCTCCGGGCGCGGCTCCTGGACAAGGCACAGCAGGAGCAACGGGCGGAGCTGGAGGAAGCCCGGCGCAGCCAGGTGGGTACGGGGGACCGCAGCGAGCGCATCCGCACCTACAACTTTCCCCAGAACCGGGTGACCGACCACCGCATCAACCTTACCCTCCACCAGCTCAGTGCGGTACTCGAAGGGGAGCTGGACCCCGTCATTGAACCCCTCATCACCACCGACCAGGCTGAAAAGCTCAAGCGGGTGGGCTAGGATGGTAACGCTGGCGGAGGCCTGGCAGGAGGGGAGCGACCGGCTGCACCAGGCCGGGGTGGAGTCCCCCCGGCTGGATAGTGAGGTGTTGCTCCGGCATGTGTTGGGAAAAGGCCGCGCGGAGTTCTTCCGTGACCTGGGGGAGCCCTTGGCGGCCGGCGTGCTGGAACGTTTTCGCACCCTGGTGGCCCGGCGGGTGCAGGGCACGCCGGTGGCCTACCTCACCGGGCACAAGGAGTTTTTCGGGCTTGACTTCAAGGTGACGCCGGCCGTGCTCATACCCCGGCCGGAGACGGAAATCCTGGTGGAGCGGGCCTTGCAGGTAGCGGCCGACCTTGTGGCGGCCAAAGGGGAGCTGCGCATCCTGGACCTCGGCACCGGCTCGGGGGCCATCGCGGTTACCCTGGCTGTGGGGCTGCCGACGGTACGGCTGGTGGCCACCGATTGTTCCCCGGCCGCCCTGGAAGTGGCGGCCGCGAACGCGAAGCGCCATGGCGTCAGAGAACGCATTGCCTTCAGGCTGGGAGACCTTTGGGGCGCCCTGCGGGAGGAAGACGTGATCCCGGGGCACCCCTTTGACATCATTGTCTCGAACCCGCCGTACATCCCGGCCGGCGAGCTGGAGCAATTGCCGGCGGATGTCAAACACGAGCCGCCGGCCGCCCTCGACGGGGGACCGGACGGCTTGGCGTTTTACCGGCGCCTGGCGACGGGCATCGGGCCGCGGCTGGCGCCGCGGGGCTGGGTGCTGCTCGAGGTGGGCGCCGGCCAGGCCCCTGCCGTCTGCCGGCTGCTCATGGGGGCGGGGCTCACGCCGCTCTCACCCGTGAAGGATCTGGCCGGTATCGAACGGGTGGTCCAGGCCACTAATAGGGCGCTAGACAGGGGAAATAAAGAATGCTGATGGAACTTATAGCAATTCTTTTGGCGACAAAAGCCGGGGGCTGGGTGGCACAAAGGCTGGGCCAGCCGGCCGTGCTGGGTGAGCTGATTGCGGGGGTAGTGCTCGGGCCTTCCGTGTTGGGGCTCCTGCACCCGTCGGAGTTGATCACCGATCTGGCGCAGCTGGGCGTGATCATTCTCATGTTTATCGCCGGCCTCGAAACCGACCTGCAGCAGCTGGGCGAATCGGGCGGGCCGGCGCTCCTGGTGGCCGGCGGCGGCGTGGTGCTGCCTTTTCTCGGCGGCGCTTTGGTGGGCCGCACCTTCGGCCTTTCCTGGGCGCAGAGTGCCTTCGCCGGCGCCATCCTTACCGCCACCAGCGTCAGCATCTCGGCCCAGACCTTGATGGAGATGAACCGCATCAAGAGCCGGGAGGGGGTAACCATCCTGGGCGCGGCGGTGATCGACGACGTCTTGGGCATCATTGTGCTCACCCTGGTGGCGAGCTTCACCGGGACGAAGGGGGCCACCACATCCGTGGCCGGTGCCTTTGAGCACATGACCGGCTATTTCTTGGCGGCCGGGCTGACCGGCGTCTTCGTCCTGCCGCGCCTGGCCGGGTTTGTAACGCAGCTTGACATCACCGAAGGCCTTTTGACCTTTAGCCTGGTGGCGTGCCTGCTCTTTTCCTGGGGGGCGGAGGCCTCAGGCGTGGCGGCCATCACCGGGGCCTACCTGGCGGGCGTATTCTTTTCCCGCACCCCGTACGGCCATAAAGTGGAAGACAAGGTGCAGGCGCTGGGCTACGCCCTGCTGGTGCCGGTTTTCTTCATCAACATCGGCCTCAACGCCCAGCTGGGCAGCATCCGGGGCGGCCTCATCGCGTTTAGTGCGGCGTTTGTTGTCGTCGCCGTCCTCGGCAAGGTGCTGGGCTGCGGCTTGGGCGCCGGGCTGGCCCACTACCCCTGGGTGAGTGCGCTGCGGGTGGGGGTGGGAATGATTGCCCGCGGTGAGGTGGGGATCATTGTGGCGGACCTGGGCCTGAAGGGCGGCATCATCGACCCGGCGCTTTACTCCATGGCGGTGCTGGTGGTGCTTTTGACGACGCTGGTTACGCCGCCGCTTCTCAGGCTGGCGTTCGCGCTGGGCGGTGAGAAGGCCGGTGAGCCCTAGACGGAGCCATAAAACGGCTGCGCAGCAGGTTTTGTACGGTGAGTGGCGAATATACAAAAGGGGGTAGTGGGGACCGGATGAAGAAGGAAGGGGATAACTTGCATCTGTTGGTAATAGTCTTGAACAAGACTAGCTTACTGACAGAGGTATTGGAGCTTCTGGCCGCGAAGGGAGCTAAAGGCGCCACCATCATCGACAGCGTGGGCATGGGGCGAACCTTGGCAAAATCCGGTTATTCCGGTCCGCTGGTGGCCAGCTTTACCCGCGCCCTCAAAGGCTCGCCGCCCATGAACAAGACTATCTTTTCTGTACTGGACTCTAATGAAGTGCTGGATGCGGCCGTCGCTGCCGTGCAGGCTTTCCTGGATCTTAAGGAGCCGGGATCAGGGATCATGTTTACCATGCCGGTACAAAACGTCTACGGCCTGGTGGAGTAAGAGTACGGGCAACGGAAAGGGCCACCCTGCGAGGGGTGGCCCTTTCCTATAGGCCGGTTTTAACTTTGGGCGCCGGCCTGGCGCGGGGCGAGATGGTGGGCCGCCAGGCGCTGCGCCGCCACGGCGGCGACGGCGCACTTGATGAGATCGCCCGGGAGGAAGGGGAGCGCTCCCTTGGCCACGGCCGGGAGGAAGCCGATGTGCGCCACCAGGGCGAGCTGCGTTACCCCTAGAGCGTAGATGACGATGACGCCGCCCAGGACGTTGGCGACAAAGAGCCGGAGAAAGCCCGGCCGTGGAACCTGCTCCGTGAGGCGCCCGATGAGCCAGGCGGCCAGCGGCCAGCTGAGGATGTAGCCGCCGGTGGGGCCGGCCAGCACGGCCAGTCCGCCGCTTCCGCCGGCGAATACCGGAAAGGCCAGGCCGGCGAGGTCAAAAACCGCGAGCGCCAGGAAACCCAGGCGGCTCCCCAGCAGCGCTCCGGCCAGCATCACCCCGAACGTCTGTCCGGTGATGGGTACGGGGCTGAAGGGCAGCGGGATTTCCACGTAACCCAGGACGGTCATGAGAGCGGCGAAGACACCTATGTAGGCTGTCTCGCGCAACGTGGGCCTTTTCACTTGGGTGGATACCTCCTTATTCAATAGGCTGGGGGGCGCGGCGCGTACCGCGCTTCACTCCTTGAGTGTACCTATTTCCCGGGAAATTGTCAACTCAAAAAGTATATCTGGTTAACATTCCGGGCAAAAGGAGGGCTGCGCCGCCGGACCGCGGGGGCGCGCTTCGGCGTGCCCTTGTCCGCAGCAGGTGCGCAGCGCGCTGGTCAGGCGAGGGGCGCGCCGCCGGCGGCGGGCCGCACCAGAGGGTGCGCTTCCGGCTCGCGCAGCGGCGCCGTGCCCCCTTCCGGCTGTGCCTGCGCCTGGCCCAGCAGCCGGTGCAGGTTCTGCCAGGCGGCGGCGAAGGCCGGGTCTTCCACCCGACGGGGACGCGGCAGGGCGTTGGCCACCAGTGCGCGCAGACCGCCGCCGCGGGCCAGGACCACGATGTGGTCGGCCGTCAGCAGGGCCTCCTCAATGTTGTGGGTGACAAAAATGATGGTTACGTGCTTCTCCGCCCAGATGCGCAGGAGCTCGGTCTGCAGCCCCGACCGGGTGATGGCGTCCAGGCTGGCAAAGGGTTCGTCCATGAGGAGCACCGCCGGCTGCACCCCCAGCGCCCGGGCGATGGCCACGCGCTGCTTCATGCCGCCTGAGAGCTGGTGGGGATAAAGGTGGCCGTACTCCTCCAGGCCGACGAGCTTGAGGTAGGAGTGGGCCAGGTTGAGGCACTCCCGGCGGCTTTTCTCCGGCCGGGCCAGGCGCAGCGCCAAAAGGACGTTGCCCAACACCGTCCGCCAGGGAAAGAGCTGGCCCAGGTCCTGGAACACCATCATGCGATCGCGCCCGGGGCCGGTCACCCGGCGCCCGGCGACCAGGATTTCACCGCTGGTGGGGGTTTCAAAACCGGCCAGGCAGCGCAGCAGGGTGGTCTTGCCGGAGCCGGAGGGGCCGATCACCGTCAAGAACTGACCCGGCTCGACGGCGAAACTAATCTCCCTAAGGGCGACGATCTTTTGCCCGCCGGCGACAAAGACCTTGCTTACCTGCCGGAACTCCACCTGCTTCATGTTCTCACCCCTTATTCGGAACTCATGCCCCAGCGTTCGATGGTGTGACGTTCCAGGAACTTAAAGAGAAAGTTTTCCACCAGGAGGCCGATGGCGATGATCACCAGCATGCCGGCGAAAACGGCCGGCACTTCCAAAAAATACCGCTTCTTATAGAGAAACCAGCCCAGACCGCCGTCTTTGCCCGAAGCGCCGAAGACCATCTCTGCAGCCACCGAGGCCTGCCAGGCCCGCGCCCAGCCCACCCGCAGCCCGGCGATGATGGCCGGAAGAGCTGCCGGCAGCATCACGTTCCCCACCAGGCCGAAGCCCCGCAGGCCCAGGTTGCGCCCTACTTCTACCTGGGTTACCGGGACGGAGCGCAGGCCGGCGTGGATGCTGGCGGTGAGGGGCCAGAAGGCCGAGAAGAGGATGAGCAGCACAATGGAGTGTGGGCCGGTCTTGAACCACAGGAGCAGGATGGGCAGGACAGCGATGGCGGGCAGCGGATGGAGCACGGCCATGAGCGCCGAGAGAGCGTCGGCGCAGGCCGGCAGGAGCATGGCCAGGGCGCAGGCCAGAAAAGAGGACACGATGGCCAGGCTCAGCCCGGTGCCGATGAGCGACAGCGAGTACCAGGTGCGGCCGGCGATTTCGCCCCGGCTGATCTCGCCGGCCAGGCTGGCGAGGATGCCGGTAACGGAAGGAAAGAGCAGCTCCGGCCAGATGTTGAGCCGGGCCAGGACCTCCCAAACCAGGGCCAGGGCGCACAAAAACCCCACCTGGTGCAGGTACCTAGGCAAACGATCACCCCTTTTCCCGGAAAGTGAGCGCGCAGGCCGGCCCCTGAGCGCCGATCCGTGGGCAGTATATGCCGGGAAAGGGGCGACTGGTGCCTGGGCACCTAAAACTGCGTGCTGGCCAGGATGAAGATGACCGCCCCGAGGAGCAGGGCGACCTTAAGCGGCGGAATCCGGCCCACCATGCCGGCCAGTCCCAGGCTGCCGACAACGAGGAAGATGGTGGGGCCGATGATCCCGAGCCAGGCATTGATGCGAAAAGCGCTCTCCACCCGGCCCAACCGCAGCATAAAAAGCGCCGCCGTCACCTCCAGACAACCGGCAAAAACGCGCATCAGCGCCATGGCCCAGACGAAGCGGCTTTCCGGCAACGTTTCTCCCCCCCGAACGAAGTGGACTTACCAAGTGCCGAAGTCTCTTTTTGAGTATATGGCCGCGTGCGGGCCTTGAGACCAGGCAGGTTCCTTTACTGCTGCGGCAGGAGAATGGCCCGGGGTGCCGAATTATTAAGGCAAATACCCTTCCCGGCTTTATGGGAGGAGGTGAAAGGGCGTAAGACCGGTGTCCCGGACTCATGAAGGGCAGAGACGGAAAGGAGGAAGAAGTCATGCCATCGCCATCGACATCGCCGGCAGAGGTGGGCAAGAAGAACACCGCCGGGGTTCTCCTGGGTGCCGCCTTTCTCATGGCTACGTCGGCCATCGGTCCCGGTTTTCTCACCCAAACGGCGGTTTTCACCGAGCAGTTCAAGGCCAATTTCGCCTTTGTCATCTTAGCCTCCGTCATTCTCGACATCGGTGCCCAGCTCAACGTCTGGCGCGTTATCACCATGTCCGGCCTGCGAGGGCAGGACGTGGCCAACAAGGTGCTTCCTGGTTTGGGGTACTTTGTCGCCTTTCTGGTGGCCCTGGGGGGCCTGGCCTTTAACGTGGGCAATATCGGCGGTGCCGCCATGGGGTTCAACGTCCTCTTCGGTCTCAACCTTAAGTCCGGCGCCATCATTTCGGCTCTGATCGCCTTCTATATTTTCCTTTCCAAGGAAATGGGCAAGGCCATGGACAACTTCACCAAGGCATTGGGCTTCGTCATGCTGGCTTTGACCCTGTACGTCGCCTTTGTCACCAGGCCACCGGTGGGTGAGGCCGTGGTTCGCATGGTGGCACCGACGCACATACCCTTCCTGCCCATTGTGACGTTGCTCGGTGGTACCGTAGGCGGCTACATCACCTTTTCGGGCGGCCACCGGCTGCTGGATGCCGGCATCAAGGGCACGGAGCACCTGGGCGAGGTGACCAAGAGTTCGGTTACCGGCATCGTGGTGGCTTCCGTCATGCGTATCCTCTTGTTTCTAGCCGTGCTCGGCGTGGTGGCCACGGGTGCCAAGCTCAACCCGGCGAACCCGCCCGCTTCCGCCTTTCAAATCGGGGCCGGGCTCATCGGTTACAAGATCTTCGGCATCGTTCTCTGGGCGGCCGGCATTACCTCGGTGGTGGGTGCTTCTTACACCTCTGTTTCTTTCCTCCGGACCCTGCACAAGTCCATCGACCGCCACAACGCCAAGTGGATCATTGGCTTCATCACCGCCTCAACGCTGTTGTTCGTCACTGTGGAGAAGCCGGTAGCCCTCCTCATCCTGGCCGGGTCGCTCAACGGCCTTATCCTTCCCATCACGTTGGGCAGCATGCTCCTGGCCTCGCGCCGCAGAGACATCATTGGCGACTACAAACACCCCAACTGGATGATTGCTTTCGGTGTGCTGGTGGTGGCTATTGCCCTTTACGCCGGGGTGAGTTCACTTAAAGGTATGGCTGCGCTCTGGAGCCGTTAAAAAAGAACGCTATGGGGGAGTTGCTCCATGTACAGCGAACCGCGGTTCCTGCCGGCCGGCGAGCGGGCGCTGGTGGTGGAATTCGGTGACGAGATCGCTCCGGAGATCAACGCCCGCCTCCGGGCCCTGACGGCGGCCCTGGAAGCCGCGCCTGTTCCCGGGGTAGTGGAAGTGGTTCCCACCTACCGCTCGCTGCTGGTGCACTTCGACCCGCTGACGGTGGCGCCGGAGGCGCTGGAGGAGCGCCTGGCTCACCTGGCGGGTAACCTGGGGGAGCTTAAACTGCCTGAGCCCGAGGTTACGGTGGTGCCGGTGTGCTACGGGGGCGAGTTCGGCCCCGACCTGCCGTTCGTCTGCGAGCACACGGGCCTCAGCGCCGAGGAGGTAATCCGCATCCACACCGGGACCGACTACCTCATCTACATGCTGGGCTTCACCCCGGGCTTCTCCTACCTGGGGGGGATGGACGAGCGCATCGCTACCCCGCGCCTCAAGACGCCGCGCACCAAGATCCCGGCCGGATCGGTGGGGATCGCCGGGAAACAGACGGGCATTTACCCCATCGACAGCCCGGGCGGCTGGCAGCTCATCGGGCGCACCCCGCTGAAGCTGTACGACCCCTTCCGCGAACCGCCGGTGCTCCTGGCGGCGGGAAACTACGTGCGCTTTACGGCCGTCACGAACGAGGAATACGACGCTATAGCCGCCCAGGTGGCCGCCGGCACGTACCGGGTTCAGGTTGAGCCCAAGGGCGAAGGGAGGGGAGCGTGATGGCGGCGGTCTTTGAAGTGCTGGCGCCGGGCCTTCTTACCACAGTGCAAGACCGCGGCCGGCACGGCTACCAGGCCTTCGGCATGCCGGTGGCCGGCGCGGTGGACGAGTACGCCCTGCGGGCGGCCAATCTCCTGGTGGGGAACGCCGAAGGGGCAGCGGCGCTCGAAATCACCCTCCTCGGGCCTGCGCTCAAGGTGCTGTCCCCGGCCGTGATCGCCCTTACCGGAGCTGACCTGGGCGCCATGCTCAACGGTGCACCGCTGCCGCTCTGGCAGGCGGCGGCGGTGAAGGCGGGCGATGAAATCAGTTTCACCGGGGTAAGAAGCGGCTGCCGGGCATACCTCGCGGTGGCCGGGGGCATCGATGTGCCGGTCGTGATGGGCAGCCGTTCTACCTACCTGCGCGGCAAGATCGGCGGCCTGGAAGGCCGGGCGCTCAAGGCCGGGGACCGGCTGGCGGCCGGGGAGCCGGCGGCGGCGGCCCGCGCGCTGGTGGGGCGCCGCGTGCCGCCGGAGCTCATCCCAACCTATGAAGGCAGCCTTACCCTGCGCGTCGTCCTCGGCCCGCAGGACGACCACTTTACCGCCGCCGGGCGCGAGACCTTCCTCACCGGCGAGTACACCGTGACCAATGAGGCCGACCGCATGGGCTACCGCCTGGAAGGGCCGAAGATCGAGCACGCGGGCAGTGCGGACATTATATCCGACGGGATACCCCTGGGGGCGGTGCAGGTGCCGGGCCACGGCCTTCCCATCGTTATGCTGGCCGACCGCCAAACGACCGGCGGCTATCCCAAGATTGCTACGGTCATAAGCGCCGACCTCTACCGCATCGGCCAGGCCAAGCCGGGTGACAAGGTGCGCTTTGCCGCCGTGAGCCGAAAAGAAGCCGTTCAGCTCCTGCGCGGGCAGGAAGAGAAGCTCTGGCGCCTGGCCGAGCTCCTTTCCCGCCCGGCGGGGCGCGTGCGCCACTTCCGCATCACCGTGCAGGGAAAGAAGTTTGAAGCCACTGTGGAAGAGCTGTGAGACCGTCTGAAACGTAGGCACCCCTGCTTAAGGCGGGGCGCTCGCATTGCTTTCTCCTTGGGAGGTGCACATTTTATGGTTCGCGTGGATCTGAATTCGGACGTTGGCGAAAGCTTTGGCGCGTACAAACTGGGTCTGGATGCCGAGGTCTTAAAGCACGTCACCTCGGCCAACATCGCTTGTGGCTTTCACGCCGGCGATCCCATGGTGATGGCCAAGACCGTGGCGCTGGCGGCGGAAAACGGCGTGGGCGTGGGGGCGCATCCCGGGTATCCGGACCTCCAGGGCTTCGGGCGGCGCAACATGAACCTCACCCCCGACGAAGTTAAGAACTTCGTCATCTACCAGGTCGGGGCTCTGGCCGCCTTCGCCCGCGCCGCGGGCCGGCCGCTGCAGCACGTCAAGGCCCACGGCGCCCTCTACAACATGGCGGCGAAGGACGCCAAGCTGGCGCAGGCCATCGCTGAAGGCGTGAAGGCCGCGGCGCCGGACGCCATTCTGCTCGCCCTGGCCGGCTCGCAGATGGTTACGGCCGCCCGGGAGGTGGGACTCAAGGTGGCGCAGGAGGTGTTTGCCGACCGCGCCTACACCGCGGACGGCACCTTGGTGCCGCGCTCCCAGCCCGGCGCCATGATCCATGACCCGGAGGTGGCCATCCCCCGCGTGGTGCGCATGGTCACCGAGGGTAAGGTAACGGCCATCAGCGGCGAAGAAGTCTCCATTCAGGCCGACAGCATCTGCGTTCACGGTGACAACCCCGAGGCCATCGCCTTTGTGGCCCGTATCCGTGAGGCTTTAACGGCGGCCGGGGTGGAGGTTGTATCGCTGGCCAAGGTAGTAGGTTAGGAAAGGGAGGGCGGGCAGATGGATGTTCGCGACCTTCCGCTCCCGGAACTGAGGGCGGCCATCCGCCGCGGCGAGTACACGCAGCCTACGCCGGGCTTGGCTCCCGGCTACGCCCAGGCCAACCTGGTGATCCTGCCCCAGAAGTACGCCTTTGATTTTCTCCTCTTTTGTATGCGCAACCCCAAACCCTGCCCGGTGCTGGACGTGACCGAAGTAGGCTCGCCCGTGCCGCGCCTGGCGGCGCCGGGGGCGGACCTCAGGACGGACCTTCCCCGCTACCGCGTATGGGAGCACGGGGTGCTCACGGCCGAGGTGACGGACATCACCGCCTGCTGGCGCGACGACCTTGTCGCCTTTCTCCTCGGCTGCAGCTTTACCTTTGAAGCGGCGCTTCTTACGGCCGGAATTCCCGTACGCCACATCGAGGAAGGGCGCAACGTGCCCATGTTCATCACCAACCGCGAGTGCACCCCGGCCGGGGTTTTCCACGGGCCCATGGTGGTGAGCATGCGGCCCATTCCACCGGAGCAGGTCGTGCGGGCGGTGCAGGTAACGTCGCGTTACCCGGCCGTGCACGGTGCACCGGTGCACATCGGCGACCCGGCCGTCATCGGCATCCGCGACGTCATGCAGCCGGACTTCGGCGACGCGGTAACCATAAAGCCCGGCGAGGTCCCCGTCTTCTGGGCCTGCGGGGTGACGCCGCAGGCGGTGGCCATGGAGGCTAAACCCGACTTTATGATCACCCATGCCCCCGGGCATATGTTCATCACCGACCTGAAAAACGAAGAACTGGCCGCGCTCTAGTTTCCCTGGGCCGGAGGGGGCTTTCTCTCCGCCGCTGCCTTTTCCGACAAGAAGGGGGGTATAGAAGGGGCCGGGTTACACCCGGCCCCGCGGCTTTTTCAGCAGGAGACCGGCCGAACGCCTGCGCCGGGGCCCCCTTAACCGGCCGCGTTCGGTAGTCCGCCCGCGCTTCCTTCCCGCCCTGCTTCCTGCGCCTGGGCGAACAGCCTGAGCAGCTCGCCCCGGAGCTTGAGGAAGGCCGGGGCCGAGCGATCGCGGGGGTGAGGAAGGGGGACAGACAGGGTCGCCTGGATGCGGCCGGGGCGCGCGGTAAGGACCACAATGCGGTCGCTCAAAAAGAGCGCCTCGTCGACATCGTGGGTGACCAGAACGGTGGTGATCTCTTCGCCGGCCACAAGGCTGCGGAGGAGGTTTTGCATGTCCATCCGGGTAAAAGCATCCAGGGCGCCGAAGGGTTCATCGAGCAGCAGAACGCGCGGGCGGTTAATGAGCACCCGGGCTAAAGCGGCCCGCTGGGCCATGCCTCCCGACAGCTGGTGGGGGAAGGCGGAGGCAAAGTCCGCGAGCCCTACCCGGTCAAGAAACGCAAGGACCTCCTCCCGGGGGATGCGGAGACCGCGCGCGGTAGGCCCCAAGGCTGCGTTTTGGGCCACGGTGAGCCAGGGAAAGAGGGTTGGGTCTTGGAAGACGAGGCCGCGCTCCGGGTGCGGCCCGCGCACCGGTGAGCCGAAAACAGAGATTTCACCTGCCGTCGGCGTATCCAGCCCGGCCAGGAGCCGCAGGAGAGTTGACTTGCCGCAACCGCTCGGTCCGAGCAGCGTAACAAACTCTCCGTGCGCTGTTTGCAGGTTAACGTCCGTAAGAACCGGGAGGGCCCGGCCGTTTCTTTGCTGAAACGCCTTGCTTACCTCTTTCAGGACCAGCGCCGGGGTTTCTTTTTCTTTCACCACTTTATGAACCCCCTCTGCCAGGCCAGCACGCGGTCGCGAAGGCGGAAGAGGCCGGTGATGATAAGGGAGAAGAGGGCGGCCATGGTGAGCAGGGCGGCATAGACCTTATAATACTCGCCCCAGCCCATGTGCCACTGGATGTACCAGCCCAGCCCAGCCTTGACGCCCAGGAGCTCCGCCACCACCAGCGTGGTAAAGGACGTACCGAGGCCCATAAAAAGCCCGACGAAGATGTAAGGAAGCGCCGCCGGGACGGCCACGTGCCGGATGAGAAAGCCTTCCCCAGCTCCCAGCGTCTGGGCCACTTCAAAGTAGGCACGAGGTACGTTGCTGATCCCGGACCAGGTCATGACCGTCACCGGAAACCAAGTGGCGAGGGCCAGGATGAAAACGCTGGCGCTGAAGCTGGTGGGGAAGATGGCCAGGGCGAGCGGTATCCAGGCGGTGGCCGGAAGCGGGCCGATGAAGCGGAGTACCGCGCCCAACCAGTAGCGCACGGGGAGGTACCAGCCCATGAGCACGCCCGTCATGAGTCCTGCCCCGGCACCTACGGCGAAGCCGAGGAAGAGGAGCCTCAAAGAATGAAGTGCGCTTACGGCTAAAGACCGGTAGTCCAAGAAGAAAACGCTGAAAACCTTAACGGGGGAAGGGAAAAAGGGTAGGGGCAAGAGCCCCCACCCATCCGTCAGGAGCTGCCAGAGGGCGACCAGAGCCAGTGCCGCTGCTGCCAGCGGAACGGCTTCTCTTATTCTAGCCACATTGATCCCTGCCTTAAGAACCTTTCTTTTCCAGAGCCACCCCCGGAAGGGGGACGAAGGTATCGCTGACGAACTTTTCGGCATCGGTGTCGGCTTCGAAGACGCGGGCTTTTTTCAGCTCCCGGGCAATGTTCGTAAGCTGGTCCTTCACGTCCCAGCCGGGGGCGTAATGGTAGTTCTGGACAAGACGGGCGTTAAGCCCGCTGTCGCCGCTGATGTACCCCTTCTCCAGGGCGAGAGCGGCCAGCTCTTGCGGGTGTTCGCGGGACCATTCGGCGCCTTCCAGAATCGCCCGGGTCAGCGCGGCGGCGGTCTGGGGATCTTTTTTCACAAGGTCGCCGTTAACACCCAGGTAGCAGCAGTATTCCTGGTTGTAAGGGGCGGAGGCGGCGGTAGAAAAGATCCTTTTTACCTTTCCTTGCTGAAGGGCGATTTCAGGGATGGGATCCCAGGTTACGTAAGCATCAATCTCGCCTTTTTCCAGTGCCTGCTGCAGCTGCGGCGACGGATAGGCCTTCCAGGTTACATCCTTTTCGGGGTCGATGCCCAGACGGGTAAGTTCGCGGATGAGGGTGGTCATAGGCTGGCCGCCGATGGCTTCCACCCCGATGCGCTTACCTTTAAGATCGGCCGGGGTGTTGATGGGCGAATCTTCGGCCGCCACGCCCTGAACACAACCGGCGTGCAGGCCGGCCGTAACCTTAAGGTTAAGGCCCTGTTCCACGGCCTTCAGGGAGCCCCAGGATGTGGTGACGGCCGCCACTTTACCGGTGGCCACACCTTCCTTTAAGGTGTTGAAATCCACCTTCACGAGCTCGGCAGCTAAGCCGTTTCTCTTAAAGAAGCCCTTTTCATAGGCCGCATAAAAGGGCGCGTCGCAAAGCCCGCCGCCGAAATAAGCCACCTTTACCGGGGTGAGGTTGCCTGGCGTCTTGGCTGCGTCCTGGGCCTGCTGGGACGCGCTGCACCCGGCAAGAACGAGGCTGAAGAAAAGAGCCACGGCCAAAAGAAGTGCGGTCGGCTTCTTCATCTTGTTTACCTCCACTTAGCTTAAAAAGTCTCGGGTCTAAGCTCGCCGGAGCTTTGAGTCCGGTGCCCGGGCGACATCGTTCCATACTCGTATAAACGCGCATGGTTTCACCTCCTGAAAGCAAGAAGCTCCGCCTTGCTGTAGAGGCGGAGCTTTTCCGCGGTTCCACTCTATTTGAACCTAAACGCCTTCCAGGCAGATAACGGGGCCAATGCCGAAAGGCCGGCCCGGTCTACCCCCTTTTTCATTTAGGTTCCACTCGTGGGCTGTAACGGGCCTTTCCCGTCCCGACCTACCTTATCGGCCGGGAGGCTCAGGGGTGCACTTCAGGCCGTCCGTCCCGGGGGCTGCTTTCAGCCGCCGGCAACCCCTCTCTTTCCGGGCGGGGCGGCCTTACTCTTCCCCTTCTTAGCCTGCCTAACTACCCAACACGGGTAGCGTACTTCTTTGCCTGAGATTATAACAAGCCGGGGAGGGAGTGTCAAGCGTCTGCTCGTGAGCCGCGATGAGCGTCAACAGTTGCCCTGCGCCTTCACACCGCTTGACAGCAGGCGTTCCGAGGTTTATACTGAAGGCAGGCAACTACCCTAAGGGGGTAGAGGTATTTGGGGAGGTGAGAGCATGGGATGCTGCGGTCCTCACGGGCATGGCCCGATTTACGGTAGCGGAAACGCTCATGCGGGACACGAAGCGCCGGGGACCGGTCCAGACGGCGCAAGCCGGCCGGTGTACGAGCCGGCGCACCGTGAGGCTGCGCCGAGCGGCGCGAGGTGGAGCCTGATCCTTCTTGTCGCTTTGATTGTGGCGGGGGTAGCGTACTACCTCCTGCGGTGAATTCTTCAGCTTAAGTCGCCCCTGCAGTCGGCCTGGGTTTTCACCCGGGCTTTTTTGTTCGTTTGCCGATTCCAGTCGGATAAGGTATAATCAGGAAAGAAACCTCGGAAGAGAAGGGGAGTGAATCTGGTACATTACATCGTCGACGGGTATAACCTCATCCGCCGCACGCCGGCACTGGCCGGGAGTGAACAACGGGGCCTGGAGGCGGGGCGCGAGGCCCTCCTCGACCGGCTCTTTCTCTACAAAGCTGGGAAGAACATTGAGATCACCGTGGTCTTCGACGGACCGGGCGGAAGCGGTTTCTGGGCGCGCGGCGGCATCCGCGCGGAGTTTGCCCGGCCGGCTGATGCAGCCATTATCGAGTTGGCCGGTCCCGGGACCGTAGTGGTAAGCTCGGATATCGAGGTGCAGAAAGGTGCGCGGCGCCGCGGGGCACAAACGCTGTCGAGCGAAGAGTTCTGGGGTCAGGTGGTTAAGGCCATCGAGATGCGACGTTATCGACGGCCGGCCGAAGGCAGGCGGGCGGCTTTCCACGGTACTTGGGACAAAGCTTGCGAGGAATACGAGGACGACGGGGACGGGCGTGTGCCCAAAGGGCGCAGAAGCAGGCGCAAGAGATAAGGAGAATGGAGGATGGATATAGAGGAAATAAAAGGCACCAAGGTGCTGAAGGTGCGGAACAAGGAGGACCTGGAGGCCCTGGAAGAAGCAGGGGAGCTCATCCGCCGGGGCGAGCTGGTGGCCTTCCCTACCGAGACGGTTTACGGGCTGGGCGGCAACGCCCTGGACCCCGAGGCGGCGGGGAAGATCTATGCGGCCAAAGGCCGCCCCTCGGATAACCCGCTCATCGTGCACGTGGCCCACCCGGCGGAGATCGAACCGCTGGTGCGCGCGGTGCCCGAGGTGGCAGAACGCCTCATGGCGCGCTTCTGGCCGGGGCCGCTCACCCTCATTTTTCCCGCCCGTCCCGAGGTGCCGCGCCGCACCACGGGGGGCCTGGATACGGTGGCCATCCGCCTGCCGTCGCACCCGGTGGCGCTGGCCTTCCTCGCCGCCGCCCGGCGCCCCGTCGCCGGGCCGAGCGCCAACCTCTCAGGGCGGCCGAGCCCGACCACGGCGGGGCATGTGATCACCGACCTCGCCGGGCGCGTCGCCATGATCATCGACGGCGGGCACACGGGTGTGGGGGTGGAAAGCACGGTACTCGACGTGACGGTGGACCCGCCGCAAATCCTGCGCCCCGGCGGAGTTACGCTGGAGGAGCTGCGGGAAGTGGTGCCGGACGTCACGGTGGATCCCACCACGGTAGAGGACACACCTCCTGCCATCGGCCGGGTGCGGGCGCCGGGGATGAAGTACAAGCACTACGCTCCTGAAGCCGACGTGATTGTGTTTGAGGGGCCGCCGGAACGCATTGAGGAGCGCATCCGTGCGCTGTACGACGAGTACGCCGCCCAAGGCAGGAAAGTCGCCATCATGGCCACCGCCGAGACGGCGGGCGCCTACGGTGAACGGCGGACGGCGGTGGTGGGCGCCCGGTCGGACTTGGGGAGCATTGCTAACAACCTGTTTGATTTCTTGCGCCGTTTCGACGCCGCCGGGGTCGAGGTGGTCCTGGCGGAAGGCGTGGAGATGGTAGGGCTGGGTCTCGCGGTGATGAACCGCCTGCGCAAGGCGGCCGGGTACCACATCGTAAAAGTCTAGAACCGCTGGCATTTATGCCCAGCGGTATAACTGGAGCCCAGGCGCGATAATGTTAAAGGAAGGCGCTGAGGCGCAGCAGGGGGTACGGGGTTTGGTGTGGAAGACGGTGCTGACCACCTTTTCACTGGTGTTCCTGGCGGAGCTGGGGGACAAGACTCAGCTGGCCACGCTGCTTCTGGCGGCGGAAAGCCGTGCCCTGTGGTCGGTTTTCCTGGGCGCTGCCGGCGCCCTGGTGCTTTCGTCCCTCATCGGTGTCCTGGCCGGCGAGGCCTTGACGCGCTTTATTCCGCCCCACTACCTGCAGCGGGGTGCGGGACTGGCCTTCATTCTTCTCGGGGTGCTCCTCCTCATGCGGAAGGGGTGAACTTGCGTGGCCAAACTGAAGGTTCTCATCCTCTGTACCGGCAATACCTGTCGTAGCCCGATGGCGGCGGCCCTGCTCGAGCAGGCGCTGGCGCGCGAGCTGGGGCCGCGCGCGGGCGAGGTTGAGGTGGCCTCCGCCGGGCTGGCCGCCATACCGGGAACCTTGGCCACGCCCCAGGCGACGGCGGTTCTGCGCGAAGAAGGGCTTGACCTGAGCGGCCACCGGGCACAGCAGGTAACCAAGGAGATGCTCAAACAGGCTGACCTGGTGCTCACCATGACGCGCGCCCAAAAAGAACACCTGGTGGCCTGGCTTCCGGCCCTAGGCGGCAAAACCTTTGCGCTCACGGAGATGGCGGCTTTGGTGGGAGAAGACCCGGCCCGGATAGGGGACATTGAAGACCCCTTCGGCCGGCCGAAGGAGGCGTACCGCCGGGTGCGCGACCAGCTCAAAGCGGCGCTCGCTCCGGTGGTGAGCCGGATCAAGAAAATGTTGGCGGGCAGGGTATAAACAGCAGGAAAAATGTTCCTCGAGGGCGAATCTACGCGAAAAGGACGCTCTCTTTTTTTGTGCTGGAATGGAAGGAGGTATCGGCGTGGTCAACAAAACAGGGGCGGTCCTGCGCGTGTTCTTGGCTTTGGTGGTGGCTGCAGTGTGCGGCGGCGGATCTCTCTGGCTCTCTGCCGCCCGGGCGCAGCGGGGCCCGGCGCTGGCGGCAGGCCTGGCCCTGTGGTGGGTCGTGGTGGCCCTGGGGTTCCTGTGGCTGGATGCCACCTGGCAGCGCCGTTCTCTGGCGTCACTTAAGGCGTATCTCGAGGCGTTGGCGGCGGGCGACACCTTTGCCGCCTTCCCGGAGCACCTGGCGGGTGCCGCCGCTCAGCTGGGAGCACCCCTGCGTGAGCTGGCCGCCCGGCTGCAGCAGGTGCTGGGCGAGCTGCAGGTGGCGGCCGACCAGATGCGGACGGCGGCCGGGGAGCTGAAGACGGGCAGCGACCAGGCGCGCACTGCCACGGAGCAGATCACGCAGGCGGTGCAGGAGATGGCCCAGCAGGCCGGCACGCAGGCAGAGTCGGCGCGCGGCACGCTGGAGGCGACCCAGGCCATGCACGAGGGTGCCGCCGCCATCGCCGCGCGGGCCCAGGCCACCGGGCAGGCCATGAGCCAGGTGGGCGCGAATGTGAGCAGCAGCCGCACGGCGCTGGAGGCGTTGCTGCAGGCGGTGGATCAGGCGGCGCAAAAGAGCCGGGCTTTGGCCGAGCAGGTGCGCACGCATACCGAGGGGACGCGCCAGGTGGGGGCCATTGTGGACAGCGTGACCCAGATAAGCGAGCAGACCAACCTCCTGGCCCTTAACGCGGCGATTGAAGCAGCCCGGGCCGGGGAACAGGGACGCGGTTTTGCAGTGGTGGCGGCGGAAATCCGCAAACTGGCCGAAGAGGCCGCGGCGGCCGCCAAGGAGATTACAACGATCTTGGAGCGGATTCACAGCGAGGACACGGCCCTGGCCCAGGCGATGGACGAGCAGGCCGGCCGGGCCCAGCGGGCATTGGCGGAATCGCAGGCAGCGCGTTCGGCGCTCGAGAGCATGACGGCGGTTCTGGGCGAGGCGCAGGGCCAGGTGGACGAGATCACCCGGTACATCGAGGACCAGGCGCAAAAGGTGGCCCAGGTGCGGCAGCTTATGGGCGGCGTCAACACGAGCGCCCAGCAAACGGCGGCCGGGACCGAAGAAGCCGCCGCTGCGGCCGAGGAGCAGGCGGCTTCGGTGGAGGAGATGGCCCACGCCGCCGGACGCCTCAGCGAGATGGCGGAGCGGCTGTACGGCCTGAGCCGGAAGTTCGGCGGCGTGAAGGTGGCTCCGGAGGTGCTTAAGGCGCGCGTGCAGGAAGGTAGGGAGATCCTGCGCCGCCTGGCGGTTGACGGGCGGCTGGCGGCGCTCGACGGGGCCGGACAACTCAAGGCGTTTAAGGAAGCGCTGGCGCGCCACCCCCTCTTTGAGCTCCTTTTCGCCGCCGACGCTCAGGGCAAGACCACCGCCATTACCAAAACCGAACTCGGTACCCTCGATGTCAGCCACCGTCCCTGGTATCAGGAGGCGCGCCAAGGCAAGGAGTACGTCTCGGAGGTGTACATCTCGGCGGCCACGTATCGCCCCTGCCTCACCCTTTCCTGCCCGCTCCGGGACAAGGACGGCGACATCGTGGGGGTACTGGGCGGGGATATCCGGCTGTGAGGCGCTACGGCGCCTCAAATATTTTTCGGCCCGGGCAGGAAATGGGCACCGGAAGGAAGAAGTACAGCCCTTTAGGGAATGAATATCGTGAGGTGAGGTTTATGCGGCTGGCCATCGGCAGCGATCACGCCGGTTACGAGCTGAAAGAAGCCATTAAGGCCTACCTGGATGAACAAGGGCTGACGTATCAGGACTTCGGTACCCACAGCACCGACTCCTGCGACTACCCCGACTTCGGCCTGGCGGTGGCCGAGGCGGTGGCCCGCGGGGACTTCCCCCTGGGGATCCTCGTCTGCGGCACCGGCCTCGGCATGTCCATGGTGGCCAACAAGGTGCCTGGGGTGCGGGCCGCGCTCTGCGGTGACACCTTCTCCGCCCACTCCAGCCGGGAACACAACCATGCCAACATTCTGGTGCTGGGCGCCCGGGTGGTGGGTACGGGCCTGGCCTTGGACATCGTGCGAACCTGGTTGGCTGCCGGCCCCCTGGGCGGGCGCCACGCCCGGCGCGTGGAGAAAATCACGGCCATCGAGAAGAAGTACGGGAGGGAGTAGGCTTGCTGGAGGAGATCGCCCGGGCCACAGAGCAGGCGGCCCGGGAACTCTTGACGCGCGCGCAGCTCGAGCCGGGCAGCATCCTGGTGGTGGGCTGCAGCACCAGCGAGGTACAGGGCAAAAAGATCGGCTCGAGCGGCAGCTGTGAGGTAGCGGCGGCCATCCTGGAACCGCTCCTTAGAGTGACCGGGGAAGCGGGGATTCACCTTGCGGTGCAGTGCTGTGAGCACCTCAACCGGGCGCTGGTGGTGGAACGCCCGGTCCTTAAAGAGTACCACCTGCAGCAGGTAGCCGTTTACCCGGTGCCCCATGCCGGCGGCTCGCTTGCCGCCCTGGCCATGGACGCCTTCAAGGACCCGGTGCTGGTGGAGTGCATCCAGGCCCATGCCGGGCTCGACATCGGCCATACCTTGATCGGCATGCACCTGCGGCCCGTGGCGGTACCCACCCGCCTCAGCGTGGACCACATCGGGGCCGCCCCGCTGGTGGCCGCCCGGACGCGGCCCAAGCTCATCGGCGGGGCGCGGGCCGTGTATGTGAAACCGGGCCGGCCGGCGCCGCCGGACGAAAAGTAGGCGTGTGGGGCGCCGGGTTTGATCCCTGAGGGAGATGAAAAGCTACTAGGGTCTTCTTATGAGGGGGTTAGTGTTCTATGGGGTCTTTGCGAGCGGTTGATCCCGAGATTGCGGATGCGATTTCTTTGGAGCTCAAGCGGCAACAGGAACGCCTGGAGCTTATCGCCTCGGAAAACTTCGTGAGCCGGGCGGTGTTGGAGGCGCAGGGTTCAGTCCTCACCAACAAGTACGCTGAAGGCTACCCCGGCCGGCGCTACTACGGCGGCTGCGAATTCGTTGACATCGCCGAGCGCCTGGCCCAGGAGCGGGTCTGCAGGCTGTTCGGGGCGGAGCACGCCAACGTCCAGCCCCACTCCGGCGCCCAGGCCAACACGGCCGTTTATTTTGCCGCCTTGAACCCGGGCGACACCATCCTGGGCATGCGCCTCAGCCACGGCGGCCACCTGACGCACGGGCACCCCATCAACCTTTCCGGCCAGTGGTTTCACATTGTGGATTACGGGGTGGACAAGGAGAGCGGTCGCATCGACTATGAGGAGGTACGGGCCATCGCCCGGCGCGAGCGCCCGCGCCTGATCATAGCCGGGGCGAGCGCGTATCCGCGCATCATCGATTTTGACGCCTTCCGGTCCATCGCCGACGAGGTGGGCGCCCTCCTGATGGTGGACATGGCCCACATCGCCGGCCTGGTGGCCGCGGGGCTGCACCCGAGTCCGGTGCCGGTGGCGGATTACGTGACCAGCACCACCCACAAGACCCTGCGCGGGCCGCGCGGGGGCCTCATCCTGTGCCCGGAAAGGAACGCCGCCGCCATCGACAAGGCCGTTTTTCCCGGCATCCAGGGCGGGCCCCTCATGCACGTCATCGCCGCCAAGGCCGTGGCCTTCAAGGAGGCGCTCACGCCGGAGTTTAAGGCCTATCAGGAGCGCATCGTGAAAAACGCCCGGGCCCTGGCCCAGGGGCTGATGGAGCGTGGGTTCAGCCTGGTTTCGGGCGGCACCGACAACCACCTTATGCTGGTCGACCTGCGCCCGCAGGGCCTCACCGGCAAGGAGGCCGAGGCCATCCTGGACGAGGTGGGCATCACGGCCAACAAGAACGCCGTTCCCTTCGACCCGGAGAGCCCCTTTGTCACCAGCGGCCTGCGCCTGGGGACGCCGGCGGTCACAACGCGCGGGCTCACGGAGAAGGATATGGTTGAGGTGGCCGACATCATCGCCCTGGCCCTGACCCGGGGCAGGGAGCCCGGCGTGAAGGAAAAACTGCGCGCCCGCGTGCGCGACCTCTGCGCCGCCTACCCGCTGTACGCGGATCCTGGCGTTTAGGCACGATGGTCCCAGGGTTCAACGAACGAACAGGGCGAGCCCCAGCTGAACCCACAGGGAGGGGCGCATTTAGGGTACCCACCGGTTCTTGGCGAATTGGCAACTAACACCGGGGAGGAAGGTACAGTGTCAACGGTGCATATCCTGGATCACCCCATGATCCAGCATAAACTCAGCCTCATCCGCGACAAAAACACCGGTCCCAAAGAGTTCCGCGAACTCCTGGAAGAGGTGGCCATGCTCATGGCCTACGAGGTGACGCGCGACCTGCCGCTGGAGGATACCGAGGTTGAAACCCCCATCGGCCTGGCCCACACCAAAGTGATCGCCGGCAAAAAGCTGGCCGTGGTGCCCATCCTGCGGGCGGGCCTGGGCATGGTGGGCGGCATCCTACGCCTGATCCCGGCGGCCAAGGTGGGTCACATCGGCCTCTACCGTGACCCGGAGAGCTTGGCGCCTGTGGAATACTTCTGCAAGCTCCCGGCCGACATCGAGGAGCGCGACATCATCCTGGTGGATCCCATGCTGGCCACCGGCGGGTCCGCCGTGGCGGGGGTTAACTTCCTCAAGCAGCGCGGGGCGCGCAGCATCAAGCTGATGTGCCTCATCGCCGCTCCGGAAGGGATCAAAGCGCTTCAGGCGGCGCACACGGATGTGGACATTTTTACCGCCGCGGTGGACGAACGGCTCAACGAACACGCGTACATTGTACCCGGCTTGGGGGACGCCGGGGACCGTCTCTATGGCACCCGCTGACGCCCGCCCGGACTGGGATACCTACTTTATGGACATCGCCCGGGTGGTGGCCCGCCGCTCCACCTGCCTGCGCCGCCGGGTGGGAGCAATTATTGTTAAGGAACGACGGGTGCTCACCACGGGGTACAACGGGGCGCCGGCCGGGCTGGCCCACTGCGCCGAGGTGGGCTGCGAGCGCCGGCGGCGCGGCATCCCCTCCGGCGAGCGGCACGAACTCTGCCGGGGGCTGCACGCGGAGCAGAACGCCATTATCCAGGCGGCCGTACACGGCGTGAGCATCCGGGGCGGTACGCTCTACTCCACCGACTATCCGTGCTCCGTCTGCGCCAAGATGCTGGTCAACGCCGGCATTCAGCGCGTGGTTTACGCCGGCTCCTACCCGGACGAGCTTTCCGTGCGCATCCTGGCCGAAGCCGGCGTCAAGGTTGAGAAACTGGGAGGAGAAACCTATGGAGGAGAAGGGGATCCTGCTTCCCAAGCTGGACCGGCTGAGCCCCACCCTGGAGTCGACCCTGCTCAAGCTCCTGGAGGAGGCCGGTGAGCTGGCGCAGGCGGTGGGCAAGTTCCGGGGGATGAACGGCGAGCGGGTGACGCTTACCCAGGAGCAGGCGCTGCAGATCATCACCCGGGAACTCCTGGACGTGGCCCAAACCACCGTCTCCATGATGTTCGTCTTGGAAGAACAGTACGGTGTGGATTTAAAAGAGGCCCTGCGCGACCATCTGGCCAAGCTGGAAGCCAAAGGCTACCTTTCCCCGCGTCCGCCGGTGAATTGACAAGCGGCAGAGGTGAAGGGTAAAATGAAACGAGTGTTAGTAAGGGACAGAGGTGTTGCGCAGTGCCTGCGGTAATCGGCAGTTTTGTCGTGGCTGCCCTGGTGGCGTATCTGGCTACACCGGCCGTACGGCGCCTGGCGGTGGGTACGGGAGCGTTGGACAAGCCCGATTCCGGACCCGGGGCCCGGCATATTCACACCCGGCCGACCCCGCGGCTGGGGGGCTTGGCCATCTTTGCCGGCTTCACCGCCGCAGCAGGCGTAGGCGTGTTTTGGGCTCACCTGGTGGCCTGGCCGCAGCTTGTGAGCCTCTGGCTGGGGGCTTTTTTGGTGGCGGCGGTAGGAGTGGTGGACGACTACGTGAACCTGCCGGCCAAGGTGAAGTTGGCCGGACAGGTGCTGGCGGCGTGCGTGTTTGTGTTCTTCGGCAACAGCGTCGAGTGGGTAACCAACCCGTGGGCGGCCGGCCCCTTCCCCGGTATGACCTACATCGGCGGGTGGGGGATACTCCTTACCATCCTTTGGTTGGTCGGTGTGACCAACACCCTGAACCTCATCGACGGCCTGGATGGCCTCGCGGCCGGCGTGGCCAGCATTGCCTCGGTTACCCTGCTCCTGGTGGCCCTGCAGGAGGGGCAGCCCTACGTGGTAGTGGTGACGGCGGCTCTGGCCGGCGCCGCGCTCGGCTTTCTTCCCTACAACTTCCACCCCGCCCAGATCTTCATGGGCGACACGGGTTCCATGTTTTTGGGCTTTACCCTGGCCGGCGTCGCCGTGCAGGGCACGCTGAAGAGCGCCACCACCATTGCCCTGGCGGTACCGCTTTTGGCCTTGGGACTTCCCATCCTCGACACCACCCTGGCCATCGTGCGCCGCTTTGTCCACGGCCGGCCCATCTTCCAGGCCGACCGTGGTCACCTGCATCACCGCCTCTTGGCCCTCGGTTTGAACCAGCGCCAGGCGGTGCTCATCCTCTACTTTGTCAGCGGCTGTTTTGGCCTCAGTGCCGTGGCCCTGGCGGACGTCAGCTCCCAGCTGGTGGCGGCCACGCTGCTGCTGGTGGGGCTGGGGCTCACCTTGGCCATCGGTCGCGCCGGAGCGCCGGCGACGCGCCACAGCGGCAAGCACCTGCACGGCTAGGCAGCCAGGGAAGAAAATACGGAGCGGAGGCCCGCCGCGGGTACCTCCGCTTTTCTACGAAGAGAGGGATAGCGTGGAGCGGCCGGTAAAGATCCTTTCTGTCTTCGGAACCCGCCCCGAGGCCATCAAGATGGCGCCGGTGGTAAAAACCTTGGCGGCGGCGCCGCGGTTTTGCGCCCGCGTGGTGGTCACCGCCCAGCACCGGGAGATGCTGGACCAGGTGCTGAACCTCTTCGGCATACAGGCCGATTACGATCTCAATGTCATGCAGGAGGCGCAGAGCCTTAGCCAGATCACCACGCGCGTGCTGACGCGCCTGGAGGAGGTGCTGGTGGCGGAAGAGCCGGACATGATCCTGGTGCACGGCGACACCACCACCACCTTCGCCGCCGCCCTGGCCGCTTTTTATCACCAGGTGGCGGTGGGGCACGTGGAGGCGGGGCTCCGTACCCACGAAAAGTACTTTCCCTTTCCGGAAGAGCTGAACCGGCGCCTCACCGGGGCCTTGGCCGACTTGCACTTTGCCCCTACGGCGGCGGCACGCGCCAACCTCCTGGCGGAGGGGGTGAAGCCGGAGCGGATTCAGGTGACGGGCAACACGGCCATCGACGCCCTGCTCCTTACTGTTAAACCTGTCTACCGGTTCAGTGTGCCGCTCCTTAACGCATTGGACCACGAGCGGAATAGAATAATAGTGGTGGAGGCGCACCGGCGCGAGAACCTGGGCCGGCCGCTGGAGGAGATCTGCCGGGCCGTGGCCGCCCTGGTCGAGCGGCACAGCGACCTTCAGGTGGTGTTTCCCGTCCACCTCAATCCCAAGGTACGGGAGCCGGTTTACCGCCTCCTGGGCGGGCACGAGCGCATTCACCTCCTCGACCCGCTTGGCTACGGCGACTTTGCCAACCTGCTGGCGCGTTCGTATCTTATCCTCAGCGACTCCGGCGGCATCCAAGAGGAGGCCCCGGCCCTGGGCCGGCCGGTGTTGGTGCTGCGGTCCGTCACGGAGCGGCCGGAGGCGGTGGCGGCCGGGACGGTACAGGTAGTGGGGACGGAGGCGCCGGACATTGTGGCGGCGGCCGAACGGCTCCTTACCGACCGTGGCGCTTATGAGCGCATGGCCCGGGCGGCCAACCCCTATGGTGACGGCCGCGCGGCCCGGCGGATCCGCACCGGGCTCGAGCACTGGTTTGGACTGCGCCCGGAGCCGCCGGAGGAACTCGGCGCGTAGGCTCCAGTCCCTCCCGGAAAGGAGGAAGAAGTATGGCCCCGCCGCGGCGTATTCAGTGGATTTTTGCGGCCAGTACCTTCACCCTGGGCCTGGCAATTGCCGTGGTCTTCGCCTACTATGTCGGCAGCTGGCTGGATGAGCGTTTCGCTTCGGGAAGCATCTTCTCCAGCGGGCTGGTGCTCCTGGCTATTGCCGGCGGCTTCTACAATCTTTACCGGCACATCCGCGACTCCAGGTAGGATTTACCACTTGCTCCGCTGTAAAGCCCAGTGGTACACTGGGCGCGGAGACAACAAACCGGTTGGCACCCAGAATAAGCGGGAAAAGCGAGGATTATACGGGTGGAGAAACTGGTGATCACAGGCGGTCATCCCCTGGCGGGCAGAGTACGGGTGGCAGGAGCCAAGAATGCTGTTTTGCCGCTGATGGCCGCTGCCCTCATGGTGGAAGGCGAAACGGTGCTGGAAGATGTTCCGGCGCTGGAAGATGTAAGCACCATGCTCCAGGTGCTGGCGCACCTGGGTACTGAAACCCATTACGGCGCTCCGGGCCGGCTGCACCTTACCTCTCCTGCGAAAGGGGAGGGCGAGGTGGCCGCACCGTACGACGTGGTCCGGCGCATGCGGGCTTCTTTTCTTGTGCTGGGGCCCCTCTTGGCCTGCCGCGGCCGGGCGGAGGTGCCGCTGCCGGGTGGTTGTGCCATCGGCGGGCGGCCGGTGGACCTGCACCTCAAGGGCCTGGCGGCTCTGGGCGCCGAGGTCAGCCTGACGCAGGGTATGATCCGGGCGCGCGCCAAGCGCCTCACTGGTGCCCACATCTACCTGGACTTCCCGAGCGTCGGGGCCACCGAGAACATCCTTATGGCGGCCAGCCTGGCCCACGGCGAAACCGTCATTGAAAACGCCGCCAGCGAACCGGAAGTGGTGGACCTGGCCAACTTCCTCTGTGCCGCCGGCGCCCGCATCAGGGGGGCCGGCACAGGCGTCATCCGCGTGAATGGAGTGAGCGGGCTCCGGGGGCTGCGCCACACGGTGATCCCCGACCGCATCGAGGCCGGCACGTTCATGGCGGCCGCCGCCATCACCGGCGGGAGCGTCACGGTGGAAAACATCGTCTACGAGCACTTAAAGCCGGTGGCGGCCAAGCTTACGGAGATGGGCTGCGCGGTGGAGCTTTCCGACGCCGGCGACGCCATCCGGGTGACGGCGACCGGTACCCTGAAGGCCACGGATGTAAAGACGCTGCCTTACCCAGGCTTCCCCACCGACATGCAGTCGCCCTTTCTCGCGCTCCTCACGCAGGCCCGCGGAACAGGCGTGGTGACGGAAACCGTGTTTGAAAACCGCTTCCTGGCGGTGCCGGAACTGAAGCGCCTGGGTGCCAACATCCGCGCTGAGGGACGTACGGCCGTGGTGGAAGGCAGGACGCCCCTCGCAGGCGCCGAGGTCACCGCTCCCGACCTGCGGGGCGGAGCAGCCCTGGTGCTGGCCGGCCTGGCGGCGGAGGGAGAAACCAGCGTTACGCGGCTAGAGCACCTCGACCGTGGCTATGAACGCCTGGCCGAGAAGCTGGTAGGACTGGGAGCGCAGGTTAAGCGAGTAAACGTCACAAATGTATAGCGGGAGAGAAGGCGCCCGGGCTGCGGCCCGGGCGTTGGCATACCGCTCCGCGGCTTCTCATATAGATTAAGAAGCACGAGCTTTAGCTGGGCGGGGTCCAGGGGGAGGAGAAGCGCTTGCGGAGCTTTTGGGCGGGTGTGATCATCTTTGTGCTGCTGGCCGTGTTGGTGCTGCCGGCGGCGGTTATCGGCCTCATGGGGGGAGCGCGTGGACCGGCGCCGGAGGCGCTGGAGGCGGCGCGCGCCGACGAGGGGCCCCTCCTTAAGGTGTTTGTGGCGGCCCGGGGCGAGGTGGAGGAGATGCCGCTCGAACGCTACCTGGTGGGCGTCACCGCGGCGGAGATGCCGGCGGAGTTTCACCCCGAGGCCCTTAAGGCCCAGGCGGTGGCGGCCCGCACCTATGCCCTGCGGCGCCTCAAGTCTTTCGGCGGCGCCGGTTGCCCGAAGCACCCCGAGGCGGACATCTGCACCGATCCGGCGTGCTGCCAGGGCTGGCTGAGCGAGAGCGAGCTTAGGCAGCGCTGGGGGCTCTTTTCTTATCCGCGCTACCACGAAAAGATCGCCGAGGCCGTGGCGGCCACCGCCGGCCTGGTGATCACCTACGACCATGAACTCATCGATCCGGTGTACCACGCCAGCTGCGGCGGCTTAGGCACCGAAGACGCCGCAGCGGTGTGGGGGAGTTCCGTGCCTTACCTGCGCCACGTGGAGTGCAACTTCGACGGCAACCCGCCCCACATGGGCGACGAGGTCACCTTCACCCTGGCCGAGCTGGGGGAGCGCCTTGGGCTTGAGGTGGCGGTGCCGGCCAGCCAGGGCCTGGACCTGGCGGTGCTGAGCCGCACCGCCGCCGGCCGGGTTAAGGAGCTGCGCGCCGGCCGGATGACCCTCTCCGGGCCCGAGGTGCGAAAGCGGCTGGGGCTCAACTCCACCAACTTCAGCTGGCGCCTGGCTGAGGGCGGCAAAGTCGTCTTTACCACCTCCGGCAACGGCCACGCCGTAGGCCTCTGCCAGTACGGTGCCGACGGCCTGGCCAAAGCGGGCCGTGACTTCCGCGCCATCCTCCAGCACTACTACACCGGCACCACCGTCTCCCCACCCCCCGGCTCCTCGGGGTCAGGTATCAACTTTTAAAAGTTCTTCTCAAACCTGCAAAATACTTTAAAAAGTTGATACCTGACCCCGAGGAAGCAAGCAGGAATTTGAGCGGCGGGCGCGAATATATACACTACTGCAGGAACTCCTGCAGCAAACCTGACACAAGGCAGCAAGAAATGATGCAAGGCGGGTTGAAAAGGTGACAAACGCAGGTATCAGCCTCGAAGCACGCATAAAGAAGGCCTTCGGAGAGCTCTCCGGCGCGCAGCGCGCCCTGGCTGAGTTTATCCTGAGCAACTACGAGCAGGCCGCCTTCCTCACGGCGGCCCGGCTGGGGGCGCTGGTGGGTGTGAGCGAGTCCACGGTGGTGCGCTTCGCCTACACCCTGGGCTACCAGGGTTGGCCGGAGCTGCAGGGGGTCCTGCAGGAAATGGTGAAGAACCGCCTCAGCACAGCGGCCCGCCTGCGCCTTTCGGCGGCTCCGGTGGCGGGCGAGAAGGAATCGGTGGCACGCGAGATTCTCACCACGGATCTGGAGAACCTGCGGCGCACGCTCCAGGAGCTGAAGGAGGAGGACTTCGACGCCGCCGTAGACGCCGTCATCGCCGCGCGCGACATCTACGTGCTGGGCTCGCGCAGCGCCCACTCCCTGGCCCTCTTTCTGGCCTTTTACCTGCAGATGATCGGCAAGCGCGTGCGCGTGGTGCCCCAGGGGGTGAGCAGCATCTTCGAGGAGCTGGCCACGGTGCGCCCGGAGGACCTGGTGATCGGGATCAGCTTTCCCCGCTACACCCGCCTCACCGTACAGGGGTTTGAGTACGCCCGCGCCCGGGGCGCGCGGATGCTGGCCCTCACCGATAGCATTCTCTCACCGCTCGCCCCGCTGGCGGACATTACACTCACGGCGCAGAGCAACCTGGGTTCCTTTATCGAGTCCTTCGCGGCCCCGCTTTCGGTGATCAATGCGCTGGTGACGGCGGTGGGCCGGCGGGATAAGGAAAAAACCCTGGCCTGCCTGGACGAGTTGGAGGAGGTGGCTGCCCGGCACAGCATCTTTTACCAACCGGGAGGGGGTGGAAATGGCGTGTAAAAAAGAGACCGCACACGTGGTGCGGTCTCTGCAGCCGGTCACGGTCCGGCCCGGTTTTGTGGCAGCAAAACCGGTGCCAAAGGTTCCTTTTACCTTCCGGAGGACCGTATACCTGGTCTCATTGTAGCACCAGGGTGGCCCTCCTGTAAAGACTACTGGAGGTGCAACCATGGCTCTTACAGAAGAAGAGAAACGGCGGATAGCCATCGAGCGAACGGCGGAACTGCGCGGGCGCATTGCGCCGTACCTAAAAGCCTCAGAGGAGATTGAGACGGGCTTTAAGCTGGCGGAGCGCTTTGCCCGGCGTAAGGAGGAACTGAAGAAGTTCTTCGGCGCCGGCGAGGAAGAGTGGAACGACTGGCACTGGCAGATCCGAAACCGCATCAGCGATGTGGAGACCTTGGCCGAGCTGGTTAACCTGACGCCGCAGGAGGCCGACGAGGTCGCCCGGGTGGGGGCCAGGTACCGCTGGGCCATCTCGCCCTACTATGCCTCGCTCATGGACCCGGACAACCCGCGCTGCCCCATCCGCCTGCGGGCGGTGCCCAGCATCAATGAAATTACCGATGTCTACGGCGTGCCGGATCCGATGGCGGAAGAGTACACCTCCCCGGCGCCGCGCATCACGCGCCGCTACCCGGACCGGCTCATCATCAACGTGACCAACCAGTGCGGCATGTTCTGCCGCCACTGCCAGCGGCGCCGTAACATCGGCGAGGTGGACCAGCCGGCGCGCGACGAGGAGATCCAGGCCGCCCTGGATTACATCCGCGCCAATCCGGAGATCCGGGACGTTCTGATCACCGGCGGCGACCCCTTCACCTTGGAGGACGACAAGATCGACTGGATCCTCACTGAGCTCGACAGCATGCCGCATGTGGAGATAAAGCGCATCGGGAGCGCCACCCCGGTGACGCTGCCCCAGCGCATCACCCAAAAGCTGTGCGACATGCTGGGCCGGCACCTGCCGCTCTACTTAAACGCCCACTTCAACCACCCGAAAGAAGTCACTCCCGCGGCGCAGGAGGCCTGCCTGCGCCTGGCGCGGGCCGGGGTGGGCCTGGGCAACCAAGCGGTGCTGCTCAGGGGCATCAACAACGATCCTTATGTGATGAAAAAGCTGAACCACGAGCTCTTAAGGATCATGGTGCGGCCGTACTACATCTTCCACGCCAAATCCGTGCAGGGGACGACGCACTTCGTCACCACCGTGCAGGACGGCCTGGAGATCATGGAGAACCTGCGCGGTTACACCTCGGGTCTCGCCATCCCGTGGTACATCATCAACGCGCCGGAGGGCCACGGCAAGACCCCAATCGTGCCGCAGTACCTTGTTTCTATGGGCAGAGATTATGTGCTAATCCGTAACTGGGAAGGTAAGGTCTTTCGTTATCCGAACCGCTAGCGGAGCAGTATACAGGTGTTTACCCATTCGGTCAACGCTGTTTAATTCGAGACTATAGGAGGGTCGCTAATGGATAGGGTGCCAACCTCAACCTGGTTGTTTATCGTTGTTCCTAGTTTCTTAACCTACATCGCGGCCATCTACTACTATCTTAAATTCAATCAGTAAAAGAAGGAGTGAACAGGTGTGCTTGTGGGCTTAGCCCTTCCAATCTTCCTTTTCTTATATCTTGTTTTCCTTGTCGGGGTAGGATACACAGCTTCAAAGTACATGAAGAGCCTGGAAGACTATGTCTTGGCTGGGCGTCGAGTGGGGTCTTGGGCTCTGGCTTTTACTTTTAGTGCTACGGGAATGAGCGGCTGGCTTGGACTAGGGTTTGCTGGATATACGTATCGATCTGGATTCGAGGGCGTCTGGACTATGGTGCCAAGTGCGACGATCGGCATTTTTCTCAGCTTTGTGCTAATTAGTAAGCTCATTCGTCGTTACTCTGAGGACGTCAACGCCTTAACGGTGCCTGATGTCCTTGAGATCCGGTACTATGATCGAAAAAAAGTTCTGCGAATCATTGGAAGTATTGTTATCTTAGCCGCAGCTATTGCCTACATTAACGGGCAATTAGTTGCATGCGGTAAGCTTTTTGCCACGGTGTTAGGATGGAATTACAACGTAACCATTGTTATTGCCGCAATTACATTCGTAGCCTGGACGACACTAGGTGGGCTTCTTGCTGTCTCTTGGACCGACCTCGTTCAGGGAATTCTAATGGTATGTGGAAGTGCCATGGCAGGCGCTTTTGCCATTGCGTTGTCGGGTGGAATAGAAGAGTTGTCTGTCGGATTAGCCAAAGTGGCGAAAACTGACCCGGCCTTTATCATCTCCCCATTTGCCACAGTGCCTATTGTTATTTACGGGATTTCCCTCTTTCTTGGCGATGGGATTATGAGTTGGGCTGGACAGCCTACCTTGATGATGCGCTACATGTCAGCGAAAGATACTAAGACATTAACCTTGTCTGCCGTACTAGCTGTGTTTATCCAAAGCATACTATTCTTTGGGGTCTTCTTGGCCGCTTTGTATATGCGCGCGAAGTTTCCAAGTGCTGAGCTTCTCCCTGTAAGTAACGATAGCGAGACAGTTCTACTGCAGTTCTTTTCCACGATGACACATCCGATTTTTGCGGGCGTTTTCGTTGGCAGTATACTTGCGGGCATACTCTCCACGGCTGATTCCATGCTGCTTATCGGCGCCTCGACTCTTGTTAACGACATCTACATTAAGATTTTCAACCCCAGCGTGAATCCTCGCCAGGCCTTAACCTACTCCCGCATAGCCACCGTTCTGTTGGGTGTTCTGGGTGTAATTCTTAGCCTTAGGGGTGGATCAGTGCTGTGGATCTCCTGGTTCGGATGGAACACTCTGGGATTGTTTGGGGGCCCTGTGATTCTAGGCTTGCTATGGCCGCGAACCAGCCGTGAGGGTGCGATCGCCGGGCTCGCCACAGGTTTCATACTCATGGCAATTTGGGGTCCCCTTAACCTGGAAGCGAAACTCAACTTGTTCCAGGCCTTTGGTGGATGTCTTGCCACCTATGTTGTCACCTGGGTGGTAAGCTTGTTTACGCCGGCACCGCCGACCGAGATCCAGTCTCAGATTCGAGAACTGAGAAGCAAACCGTTGGCAGCACGAGGGTGACGGACGGTTTTTGCGCGATGGATCAAGGAAGGAGAGAGAGCCCTGTGCCAAGAAACATAACTATAGCTGCCATTCAAATGGCTTCTCAATTGGCTAATAAAGCAGCGAATTGGGCGAAAGCCAAGGAACTCTTGGCTGTTGCTGCACGTCAAGGAGCGCAAATTGCTTGCCTTCCAGAACTGTTTCTCCAGGGTTATCACTTATCCCGGGAAGAGTTTGTTGCCCTAGCCGAAACGCAAGACCAGGTTGTTCAGCGTGTCCAACCAGTTGCACGCGAATTGGGCCTGTACATCGTTGCTCCGTATGCAGAGCAAAGTAAGATCCCCGGGATAATCTATAATTCTGCGTTATTATGCAGCCCTGAAGGCCATGCCGTAGGCAATATGCGAAAAGTTTATCTTTGGGGAGAAGAAAAACTGAAATTCCGTTCTGGCTCCACTTTTCCTGTGTTCGATACACCACTAGGGCGACTTGCTATTCTAATCTGCTACGACGCTGAGTTCTCGGAGCCCCCGCGGATTGTGGCTTTGCAGGGTGCGGAACTGGTCTTTATCCCTTCGGTTTGGAGCGTGCGCGCAAGTAATCGATGGAGTGTAGAACTGGCGGCGGCAGCTCTTTATAATCAGTACTTTGTAGTCGGCGTAAACACAATTGGGGAGGGGATATGCGGGGCAAGCAAAGTAGTGAATCCACGCGGAGAAACTGTAATTGAAGCCCTGAGGGAATCAGAGCAAGTCATCTGTGCAACGATTGACCTCGAGGATGTAGCAGCATATCGTAGCGAAGTTCCCTACTTCTCCGATCTTAAAGTGGACACGTTCAGGAGACTAGTATCGCTCGGAAAAACGCATGAAAGGAGGCAATGATCTGTGTTCAGCCCGGTTGTCGCGTCCCCGATAACGCCGGAATTGGCAGCCAGACTTCTTGCCGACTTTGTGAACCAAAGAAAACTTGGATGCGCGTCAACACTTGATGTCCGCCCTAAACTGGCACTCCGGCCGTTCTACCTTTTCACAGTAATAGTAACCATAAGACGCGGCTTTGGTCTGAAACCTCGGCTGTTAACTTTTTACCTCTGGGTGAACGCACTTACCGGGCAGGTTTTGCGGACAGCTGACTTGCCGGAATTGATCAATGCAACCTATATAGTTGACGAATCTAACGCTCCATCACTAAATAAGAAGGAAGCCGAAACCGTAGCTCATTATACAGCATTGCAGCATACACTGCGGTTTTACCGCAGCTTTTGGACACCCGAGGTCACTACAAAGGAATGCAGAGCTGTTCAATTGCCTTACTGGTTAGCCGAGATAAACTTCCCGAATGGTGCGGTGCTGTTAGAACTCAACGCCTTTAGCGGAGAAATTCATCGTGGCCAAGAGCAGGACAGAGGGGTTCAAACTACAGAAGCCAAAATGCGCTAGCCAGTTTGGCTGCACAGGGGCGCTAAGTGCTTGGCTTAAGGAGTGCATCAAGTATAAAACGCAAAAGAGACCGCACACGTGGTGCGGTCTCTGCAGCCGGTCACGGTCCGGCCCGGTTTTGTGGCAGCAAAACCGGTGCCAAAGGTTCCTTTTACCTTCCGGAGGACCGTATACCTGGTCTCATTGTAGCACCAGGGTGGCCCTCCTGTAAAGACTACTGGAGGTGCAACCATGGCTCTTACAGAAGAAGAGAAACGGCGGATAGCCATCGAGCGAACGGCGGAACTGCGCGGGCGCATTGCGCCGTACCTAAAAGCCTCGGAGGAAATTGAGACGGGCTTTAAGCTGGCGGAGCGCTTTGCCCGGCGTAAGGAGGAACTGAAGAAGTTCTTCGGCGCCGGCGAGGAAGAGTGGAACGACTGGCACTGGCAGATCCGAAACCGCATCAGCGATGTGGAGACCTTGGCCGAGCTGGTTAACCTGACGCCGCAGGAGGCCGACGAGGTCGCCCGGGTGGGGGCCAGGTACCGCTGGGCCATCTCGCCCTACTATGCCTCGCTCATGGACCCGGACAACCCGCGCTGCCCCATCCGCCTGCGGGCGGTGCCCAGCATCAATGAAATTACCGATGTCTACGGCGTGCCGGATCCGATGGCGGAAGAGTACACCTCCCCGGCGCCGCGCATCACGCGCCGCTACCCGGACCGGCTCATCATCAACGTGACCAACCAGTGCGGCATGTTCTGCCGCCACTGCCAGCGGCGCCGTAACATCGGCGAGGTGGACCAGCCGGCGCGCGACGAAGAGATCCAGGCCGCCCTGGATTACATCCGCGCCAATCCGGAGATCCGGGACGTTCTGATTACCGGCGGGGACCCCTTCACCTTGGAGGACGACAAGATCGACTGGATCCTCACTGAGCTCGACAGCATGCCGCATGTGGAGATAAAGCGCATCGGGAGCGCCACCCCGGTGACGCTGCCCCAGCGCATCACCCAAAGGCTGTGCGACATGCTGGGCCGGCACCTGCCGCTCTACTTAAACGCCCACTTCAACCACCCGAAAGAAGTCACTCCCGCGGCGCAGGAGGCCTGCCTGCGCCTGGCGCGGGCCGGGGTGGGCCTGGGCAACCAAGCGGTGCTGCTCAGGGGCATCAACAACGATCCTTATGTGATGAAAAAGCTGAACCACGAGCTCTTAAGGATCATGGTGCGGCCGTACTACATCTTCCACGCCAAATCCGTGCAGGGAACGACGCACTTTGTCACCACCGTGCAGGACGGCCTGGAGATCATGGAGAACCTGCGCGGTTACACCTCGGGTCTCGCCATCCCGTGGTACATCATCAACGCGCCGGAGGGCCACGGCAAGACCCCAATCGTGCCGCAGTACCTCATCTCCATGGGCCGCGACTACGTTCTCATCCGCAACTGGGAGGGCAAGGTGTTCAAGTACCCGAACGGCTACGTGCAGCCCTAAGGATGACCGGCTGCAGGCCGGGCGGCCTGCCGGGGCCGTCCGGCCGGTGGCCTTGACCTCTTACCTTGTGTTTCCCTGGCGCGCGAGATGTGTTTCCCCGGGCCTGCCCGGCCCTGGCTGCAAAGGAATCAGGAGAGGAAGTATTCAGAAGATTACCGGGAGGTGTAAGAAGCGATGAGGAAGGCTGGCTGGCAACTGGGAACGGTGCTTTGTGTGGCGCTGCTGCTCCTGCTGACGGCAGGAGGGTGTGCGCCGAAACCGGCCGCCGAAGGGGAGAAACCGGCGGAAGGCGAAAAGCAGGAGACCACGTACCTTACCTTCGCCTCGGGCAGCGTGGGCGGTGCCTATTACCCGCTGGGCGGCGGTATCGCCGATGTCTTGAGCGAGCTTCCGGGCATCCAGTGCGTTTCGGAATCCACCGGGGCTTCCATTGAGAACGGCCGCCTGGTGGCCTCCGGCGAGTCGCAGATGGGCTTTATGATGGGCGACGCCGCCTTCAAAGCCGTGCAGGGCATCGACCCCTTCAAGGAAAAGCTGCCGCTCAAGGCTCTCTTTTCCATGTATCCCGCCCCCGAACACATCGTCACCTTGAAGAACTCCGGCATCAACTCGGTTGAAGACCTGAAAGGGAAGCGGGTTTCGGTGGACGCGCCCGGCAGTGGCTGCGAGGCCATGGCCAAGGAGATCCTCAAGGCCTACGGCATGACCTACGACGACATTGAAGAGGCCTTCCTCTCCCAGCCCGAGGCGGCGACGGCGCTTAAAGACGGCACGGTGGACGCTGTCTTCTGGAACTTCGCCTACCCAGGTGCGGTGGTCATGGACGTAGCTTCGGCGCGCGACATCAAGATGATCCCCATAAAGGATGAAATCCTGGATAAACTCACCCAGGAGTTCCCGTACTACGTCAAGGGCAAGATCCCGGCCGGGACCTACAAAGGGGTGGACGAGGACATCGCCGCCCTGGAAGTGGGGAACGCCGTGGTGGTGCGCGAAGACATGCCGGAAGACCTGGCCTACACCATCACCAAAACCCTCTATGAAAACGTGAAGCGGTTGGCGGAAATCCACCCCGTGGCCGCGCAGATGACACCGGAGTCGGGCTGGCAGACGCCCATTGAACTTCACCCGGGCGCGGCCAAGTATTTCCGGGAGGTTGGCGTCCTCAAGTAACGAGCGAAAAAGCGCCGGGAGGCGCAGAGAGAGGCGAGGGCCGGGCGTTTCTTTGGAAGGGAGGGGCCTGCGTGCGGCGAAAGGTGCGGGCGGCGGCAGCCCTGGCCGTCGTGGTGGCCGGCTGCCTTCTCTCCCGTCCGGTGTATTTCCTGGAGGTGCGGGCACTGCCGGGCGGTCAGCTTCTCCTTCGTGTGCCCCTTCCTCCTACACGGCGGTTCGAGCTGCGCTACACGCACTCGTGGGACAAAACCCCAGTGTGGGAGGTTTTCACCGTCGACGGGCAGGGCGGTCTGGTTCTTTTGGAAGAGGATTATCTCTGGATGGGGGCGGGTTTGGATTTCCAGCCCGCCGCCGACTTCGATTTCAGCGGGGGGCGGGTGCGGGTACGGCGGAACCGGACCATCGGCGAGTTGCGCCTGGCAGTGGGAACAGTGGCCGGCCACCGCCTGGCGCTGGGGGAGGTGGAGGTTCCCTTGAGCCGCTTTGCCCCTCCCGGAAGCCGCGTGCTTTTTACGGCGCAGCGCCTGCCCTGGATTGCCTCCCTGTTCGGGCCGGGCCCTTGACTTAGGAAGGAAGTGAGAGCATGTCTGAAACAGGAGCCGGCAGTGCCGGGGGGTTGAAGCAGACCGCTGCCCTCCAGATTGACGTTGAACAGCTGGGGCCGAGGACGCGGAGCTTCCGGGGCGTTCCGGCCGTGATCATCAGCCTGATCGCCATTGCCGCTTCACTCTTTCACCTGTACACGGCCCAGTTCGGTCTCTTTTTCGCCCTTACCCAGCGCGATATTCACTGGATGTTCATGTCGGTGCTTATTTTCCTGCTCTACCCCGCGACCAAGGACGCGGCCCGTAACCGCCTGCCCTGGTACGATGTCATCATGATCGTGCTGGCCCTAACCGGCGGGCTGTATATTCTCATCGACATGGAGAACATTGTGGCCCGGGCCGGGGCGCCGACCCGGGCGGACGTGATCCTAGGCCTGATCATGGTGCTCCTGGTCCTGGAGGCCGCCCGCCGTACCATCGGTTGGGCCCTGCCGGTGGTGGCTGTCGCCGCGCTGGCTTATGCCTACTTCGGCCGCTACATGCCGGGCCTCCTGGCGCACAAGGGCTACTCGCTGCAGCGCATCTTCCCCTACCAGTTCCTCACCACCGAAGGGATTTACGGTGTGCCGCTTGGGGTTTCGGCCACCTTTGTCTACCTCTTTATCCTTTTCGGATCCTTCCTGGAAAAAACAGGGGCCGGCAAGTTCTTCATTGACCTGGCCTTTGCCCTTACGGGCTCTTCCCAGGGCGGCCCGGCCAAGGCTGCGGTGGTCTCCAGCGGCCTCATGGGCTCCGTGTCCGGCAGTTCGGTCGCCAACGTGGTGACCACCGGCTCCTTCACCATACCGCTGATGAAAAAGGTGGGGTACGAACCCTACTTCGCCGGGGCTGTGGAGGCGGCCTCCTCCACGGGCGGGCAGATCATGCCCCCGGTGATGGGTGCGGCGGCCTTCATCATGGCCGAGGTCCTGGGCGTAGCCTACATCAAGGTGGCGGCGGCCGCGGCCATCCCCGCCATTCTCTACTACATTTCCCTCTTCGCCCAGGTGCACTTCCGTGCCGGGCGGCTGGGACTGCGCGGCCTTACGCGCGACCAATTACCGGGCCTGAAAGAGACGATCAGCCGCGGCTGGCACCTGCTGGTACCGCTGGCGGCGCTGATTGTGGTGCTGGTGCGCGGCTACTCGCCTATGAAGGCGGTGTTCTGGACCATTGTCCTCACTGTGGGTCTCAGCTTCCTTAAACGGGAGACCCGGATGACACCCCGGCGCTTCGTCGCGGCCCTGGAGGATGGCGCCCGCTCAGCGGTGGAGGTGGCGGCGGCCTGCGCCTGCGCCGGCATCGTCGTCGGGGTGGTTACCATGACCGGCCTGGGGCTGAAACTGGCCGGGCTGATTGTCACCTGGTCGCAGGGCCTTCTGGCCCTGGCCCTGCCCCTTACCATGCTGGCTTCCATTCTCTTGGGCATGGCCCTTCCCACCACCGCCAAGTACGTGGTGCTCTCCACCCTGGCGGCGCCGGCGCTGGTACGCCTGGGCGTACCGCCCATGGCGGCCCATATGTTCATTCTCTACTTCGGCGTGGTGGCCGACATCACCCCGCCGGTGGCCTTGGCGGCGTACGCCGGCGCCGGTGTGGCCGGGGCCAACGCTATGAAGACGGGTTGGGCGGCGGTGCAGATCGGCCTAGCGGCGTTCATCGTCCCCTTCATGTTCGCCTACAGCCCCTCGCTGGTGCTCATCGGCAGTGCCGGCGAGATCATCCTGGCTTCCCTCACCGCCACGGTGGGGGTGATCAGCCTGGCGGCCGGCATCCAGGGCTGGATTCTTACCCGGACCCGCTTGTGGGAGAGGGTAGTCTGCCTGGGTGCAGCGCTGCTTTTGATCCGGCCCGGTCTCGTTACCGATCTCGTGGGGCTGGTGGGACTCTCCGCCGTGCTGGTGCGCCAGTTTGCGGCGACGCGTTCCGCCGCCGGCCGGGAGGTGCGGGCGCGGGAAGATGCCGTCACCAGCGAGTAAGTTGATAAGTTAACACCCGATGCCGGTATAGCTCACCCCTGCTCTGGTAAGACTAGAGTAGGGGTGAAGAATATGGAAAAGGAAAAGAAAGAACGACGTTCCGGCCTCTTCGCTAGTTTGAGGGCAGGCTGGAAGAGCCTGCTGCGGCGGCAGATGGCGCTGGCGTCCCTTGTCCTGATGGTAGTTGTTACGGTGGCCGGCCTCTTTTACCTGGCCGGCGACTGGAGCAGCCCGCGCTACGACGAAGGCGAGGACTTCTTCTGGCAGGAGCCTGCTCCGCCTGCGGAACCCGCTCCGGCGGAGGAGGCGGCCGCGCCGGAGGAGGCGCCCGCGGCGCCCAAGCCGGCCGCTCCCGCTCCGGCGAGGGAGGGGACCGCCAAGCCTGCTGAGCCGGTCGCCGCCCGGCCCGGCCCGGAAGAGGGCACCGGAGAACCCGGCCCGGAGCCTAAGGAGCCGCTGCAGCCGGTACTGGCGCCCGGGCAGGCCTTCCACGACCTGGCCCTCCCCGTGCTGGCCCAGGTTTCCTCGCCCTTTGGCTGGCGTAAACACCCGGTGTTTGCCGACTGGCGCTTCCATCCCGGCGTGGATCTGGCTGCTCCGCTCGGCACCGAGGTAAAGGCAGTGCTGCCTGGTACGGTGGCCGAGGTCAAGGACGACGCGGTGCTGGGTAAGGTGGTCAGTATCGACCACGGCGAAAAGCGGCGCAGCACGTACGGGCACCTGGAAAGGGTGGACGTCGAGGTGGGCCAGGCGGTGGAGCGCGGGCAGGCCATCGGCACCGTCGGCCAAACGGGCCTGGCCGGCGAGCCGCACCTGCACCTGGAACTCAGGCTCGATAAGGAGGCCGTGGACCCGGTTCCCTACCTGCCGGCGGTACCCGGCGGAGCGGGTACCGCGGTCAATAGCGGGCACTAGGCGCCGGTTGACGGCACTTGACCGCGCCCCATTGAAACCAACGACCGACAGCGTGACGAGAAGGGGTCACCTCCCGCGGAGGTGGCCCCTTCTCGCTTCCGAGCGCATTTTTTGCCCGTCCGGGCATATACATTTACTGCATTCAAGCTCAGAGGGGGGACGGGCGTGCGCGACCACATTTACGAACGGGTTCTTAAGATAAGCCAGTTCATCGCCGAAACTGGCGCGACGGTCCGCCAGGCGGCCCAGGAGTTTCAGGTGAGCAAGAGCACCGTCCACAAGGACATGGCCGAGCGTTTACCCAAAATCAATCCACACCTGGCGGAGAAGGTGCGGGCCATTCTCGACCAGAACAAGGCCGAACGGCACCTAAGGGGCGGCGCCGCCACCCGCAAAAAATACCTGGGAGCATGACCAAAAAAGAGGATATTTGTGGAAGCATGTAGAAATACATCCTAAAGAAGGAAGGGAGCGAAAGGGGCTAGGTACATGTTCTGGGGTGCGGACATCGGTATTGATCTCGGCACGGCCACGGTGCTCATCTACATGCGCGGCCGTGGCATTGTCCTGCAGGAACCCTCCGTGGTGGCGATCGAGCGGGACAGCGGACAGCTCCTGGCTGTGGGCGAAGAGGCCCGACGTATGCTCGGCCGTACCCCAGGCAACATCGTTGCCATCCGTCCCCTGCGCGACGGTGTTATCGCCGATTACGACGTTACCGAAAGGATGCTGAAGTACTTTATCACCAAGGTTTGCGGGCAGCACCTCTTCTTCCGTCCCCGCATCATGGTCTGTATCCCGGCGGTGGTGACCACCGTGGAGAAACGGGCGGTGCTGGAGGCGGCCATGCAGGCGGGCGCACGCCGCACGTACCTTATCGAAGAGCCCCTCGCTGCGGCCCTGGGCGCCGGGCTGGAGATCGCCGAGCCGAGCGGCAGCATGGTGGTGGACATCGGCGGCGGGACCACCGATGTCGCCGTGCTCTCCCTGGGGGGTATCGTCCTCGGGGAGTCGCTGCGCGTGGCCGGGGACAAGTTCGATGACGCCATTGTGCGCTATGTGCGCCGCGTCTACAACATGATGATCGGCGAGCGTTCGGCCGAGGAGCTCAAGATCAACATCGGCACCGCCTTTCCGGCCGGCCGCAAGGAGAGCATGGACGTGCGCGGGCGGGACCTGGTGACAGGCCTGCCCAAAACCATCCGTATCACCTCCGAGGAAACCCTGGAGGCGCTCATGGAGCCGGTGCAGGCCATTGTGCAGTGCGTGAAGTCGGTGCTGGAGAAAACCCCACCGGAGCTGGCCGCCGATATAGTGGATAAAGGCGTTGTGCTCACCGGGGGCGGCGCTTTGCTGCACGGATTGGACAAGCTTTTGGCCCAGGAGACGGAGATGCCGGTGTATGTCTCCGAGAACGCCGTGACGGCGGTTGCCCTCGGCACGGGCCGCGCCCTGGAGTACCTGGACAAGCTCCGGAGCAAAAACACCTTTGTTTCCGAGCTTCTGCTTAAAAAGTAGGGAGGTGATGCTGTGCTGCGCGGACTTTACTCTTCCGCCGCCGGAATGGTCGCCCAGCAGGTGCGCCTGGACGTGCTGGCCAACAACCTGGCCAATGCCGCCACGGCCGGTTACCGGGCCGACACGGCGGTTACGGCGGCCCTGCCCGATCTCTTCCTCTACCGCTTCAACGACGCCCTGGCGGCTTTCCCCGGCGCTCCGGCCGGCGGCCCGGCACCGGTGGGCTTTCTTGGCACCGGGGCGGCGGTGGCTCAGGTGGCCACGCTCCAGCGCCCGGGGCCGTATCGGGAAACCGGCAATCCCCACGATTTCGCCCTGCGCGGCCCCGGCTACTTTGTGGTGAACACCCCCCAGGGGCTGCGCTACACGCGAAACGGCGCCTTCGAGGTGAACCAGAACGGGGAGCTGGTGACCGGCGAGGGCGACCCGGTGCTGACGCGCGCGGGCGCTGTGGCGCGGGCAGACGACCCGAACCTGGCCGCGAACTTGGCGGTGGTGGACGCGCCGCCGGGCGTTGTGCTCACCAAGGTGGGAGACAGCCTCTACGCCGCCCCGCAGGCGCTGCCACCGGCGGCTGCTCCCGTGGTGCAGGGTGGGCTGGAAGGGGCCAACGTGGAGCCGGTGGAGGCCATGGTGGAGCTTATCAGCGCCATGCGCACCTACGAGGCCGGCCAGAAGGCCATCCAAACCCAGGACCAGACCCTGGACAAGCTCCTTAACGAAGTGGCCAAGGTTTAGTGTATCCAGGGGCCGGACTGCTTGGCAGGGGCCCCGGGCCGTGGACTGACGGAAGCGGCCCATCTTTCCCACAATGCCTTCAGAAGGAGGAAGATGCGATGATCCGGGCCCTGTGGACGGCCAGCACGGGCATGCTGGCCCAGCAGCTCAACATCGATGTTATTTCCCACAACCTGGCGAATGTGAACACCGCCGGCTTTAAGAAAAGCCGGGTGGAGTTTCAGGATCTCATCTATGAAAACATCCGGGGCGCGGCGCCGACGGCACTGGGCGGCTACACCCCCACCGGCCTGGCGGTGGGCCACGGGGTGCGCCCGGCGGCCACCCAGCGCCTCTTCAGCATGGGTAACATCCAGCCTACGCAGAACCCGCTGGACGTGGCGATTGAGGGCGACGGCTTCTTCGAGGTGCAGCTGCCAGACGGTACCATGGCCTATACCCGCGACGGCTCGTTTAAGCTCGATGCCGACGGTAACTTGGTGACCACCGATGGCTACCTGGTGCAACCGCCCATCACCATCCCCCCGGATGCGACGGACGTCGCCATCGCCGAGGACGGCACGGTTTCCTACAAAGTAAATGGGATCGAGACCACCGATGGCCCCATCACCCTGGCGCTCTTTCCCAACCCGGCCGGCCTGGAGGCTATGGGGCGCAACCTCTTTCGGGCCACGGCGGCCGCCGGCCAGGTAACCGCCGGGCTCACCCCCGGGCAGGGCTGCGGCAGCCTTGCCTCCGGCTACCTGGAGATGTCCAACGTGCAGGTGGTGGAGGAGATGGTGAACATGATCACCGCCCAAAGGGCGTATGAGATCGGCGCCAAGGCCATCACCGCCGCCGACGAGATGCTGGGCGTGGCCAACAACCTGCGGCGCTGAGTGCCGCCTTCGGCCCGGCCGACCTGTAGGAGTGAAGAACAATGCGAGCTGAGCTTACCACTGCGCCCTCTGCCCCGGCTGCCCCGGCGCGCGGCCGGGACAAAGAGCAGGCCCTCAAGGAAGCGTGCGAGGAGTTCGCCGCCCTCTTCTGGGAACAGGCCGTGCGGGCCATGCGGCGCACGGTGCCCAAGACAGGGCTCCTCGACGGCGGGGCGGGCGAAGAGGTTTTTCAGGGGCTCCTCGATGGCGAGTACGCGCGCCAGGTGGCACGCGCCGAAGGGAGCCTGGCCGCGGTTCTCTTCCGGCAGCTCAAGCCCTTAACGAAAAATTAAAGTTTCTGATCCGAGAAACGCTTGCCAGCGGCGGGAAGTTGTATTACAATAAGTCACAATACCAAGAGCGATGCGGGGAACAGTAGGAGGGTTTTCCTTCCAAGAGAGCCGGTGGTTGGTGCAAACCGGCGAAGCGAAGCCCTTCGAATCCATCCCCAAGCGGGCGGCCGAAGCCTAGTAGGCCGGTACGGTTGATACCCGTTACCGTATCCAAAGAAGGTGCCCACGTGCGGCACCAAGCTGGGTGGCACCGCGGGAAGGCCTCTCGCCCCATATCAGGGGGCGGGGGCTTTTTAATTTACCCAGAGATCAGCGCAAGGAAGGAGAGAGATTCTAATGCAGGGAAAGCAGCACCTATTCATTCCAGGGCCGACGCCCGTTCCGCCCGAGGTGGCGGCAGCCATGACGCGGCCGCTCATCGGCCACCGAAGTTCAGAGTTCGCTTCTCTGCAGCGATCTCTCGTGGCGCAGGTGAAACAGGTTTTCCAGACGGAAAACGACCTCTTTATCTTTTCTTCCTCCGGCACAGGAGCCATGGAGGCGGCGGTGGCCGCCGGCGTGCAGCCGGGCGAGCGGGTGCTCGCCCTGGTGACCGGCCACTTCGGCAACCGCTTTGCCGCCGTCGCCGAGCGCTGGGGGGCCCGGGTGGAGCGCCTGGAGTCCACCTGGGGTGAGCCCTTCGACCTCGAGGCCGTCAAGGAGGCGCTGGCGCGCGGGCCGCTGCCGAAGGCCGTCCTGGCCACCCACAACGAAACCTCCACCGGCGTGGTGAACGACATCGCCGGCCTGGGCGCCCTGCTTAGGGATACGCCCGCCCTCCTCATGGTGGATGCCGTGAGCAGCATGGGCGCCATGGACATCCGGACCGATGAGTGGGGCGTGGACTTCATGCTCACCAGTTCCCAGAAGGCCTTCATGCTGCCGCCGGGCCTGGCCTTCCTGAGCGTCAGCCCCAAGGCCTGGCAGGCCGTCGAGGCGGCGGCGCCCCGCAGCTTCTACTTCGACCTTCTGGCCTGGCGCCAAAGCGGGGCCAAGGGCTTCTCGCCCTGGACGCCCAGCATCGCCCTGCTCTACGGCCTGGAGGCGGCGCTGGCCCGGCTCTTCGCCGAGGGCCTGCCCGAGGTGTGGGCGCGCCACCGCCGCTACGCCCGCCTGGTGCGGGCCGGCCTTAAGGGCATGGGCCTCGAGCTTTTGGCCGCCGACGCGTGCGCCTCGGCCACGGTCACGGCGGCGCGCACCCCGGGCGTCCCGGCCGACGAGGTGCGTGCCCTGGCGCGGCGCGAGTACGGCCTCAGCCTGGCCGGCGGCAAGGGGAAACTCGCAGGGGAGATCCTGCGCTTCAGCCACATGGGCTACGTGGATGAGCTGGAGCTTCTCGGGGCGCTGGCGGTACTGGAGCTGGCATTTGCCCGGCTCGGCTTTCCAGTGAAGCCGGGGGCCGCCGTGGCGGCGGCCGAAGAAGAACTCCTTACGGGAGGTGGCGGGCGTGGCTAAGGTTCTCTTACTCGATAACGTCGCCCGTGAAGGGGCGGAGGTCCTGGAGCGGGCCGGTCATACAGTGGAGGTGCGCAGCGGGCGCCTGACGCCCGAAGAGCTGGCGCGGCGCCTGGAGGGCTGCGCGGGGCTCATCGTGCGCAGCGCCACCCGGGTGACGGCGGACGTTCTCGCCGGCGCGCACACGCTGGCCGTGGTCGGCCGGGCGGGGGTGGGCGTGGACAACATCGATGTGGCGGCGGCCAGCCGCCATGGCGTACTGGTGGTTAACGCCCCCGAGGGCAACACCACGGCGGCGGCGGAGCATACCATTGCCCTTATGCTGGCGCTGGCCCGCCACATCCCCCAGGCGGTTGCCGCCCTGCGCGCCGGCCGCTGGGAGCGGCAGGCCTTCCTGGGAGTGGAGCTGGCCGGGAAAACCCTGGGCATTCTGGGGCTGGGCCGCGTCGGCACCAAGGTGGCGGCCCGCGCCCGGGCGCTGGAGATGCGCGTTCTAGCATATGATCCCTATGTTTCCCCCGAGGAGGCCGGCCGCCGGGGAGTGGAACTCACCGGGCTCGAGCGCGTGATTAAAAACGCCGACTTTCTCACGATTCACCTGCCCCTTACCGCCGAGACGCGTGGGCTCATCTCAGCGACGGCCTTGGCGGCCATGAAACCGGGGGTACGCATTATCAATGCCGCCCGCGGCGGGATTGTGGATGAAGCCGCCCTGGCGGCGGCGGTGAAAGCGGGACGGGTGGCCGGCGCCGCCCTGGACGTGCTGGCCCACGAGCCCTGCACCGACAGCCCGCTCCTGGGCCTGGACAACATCATCATCACCCCGCACCTGGGGGCCTCCACGCGCGAGGCCCAGGTGCATGTGGCCGTCCAGGCGGCGGAGCAGGTGGCGGCTGCCCTGGCCGGCGGCCGCCCGCGGTACGCCCTCAACTGGGATGAGGTTAGGGGCTGCCGGGCGGCCCGCGCCATCTAGCGGGGAGGGAAAGCATGGGTACACGGGTAATCCTGGCGCGCCACGGGGAAACCAGGTGGAACCTGGAGGGCCGTTTTCAGGGGCAGCAGGACACAGAGCTCTCGCCCCGCGGTTGGGAGCAGGCCCACCGCCTGGCCGCGGCTCTGGCGCCTGTATCCCTGGCCGCCGTTTATGCCAGCCCGCTGGCGCGGGCGCGGGAGACGGCGGCGCTGGCGGCGGGAGCGCACGGGCTCAAGGTGGAGCTTATCCCGGCCTTCCGGGAGATCAGCCACGGCAGCTGGGAAGGCAGGCGGCATGAAGAGGTGGCAGCGGCGGACGGCGAGCGCCTGCGGCTCTGGAAGACCCGGCCGGAACGCGTGACCATGCCGGGCGGGGAAAGCCTCAAGGAGGTAAGGGAGCGGGCCTGGCCCGCCCTGGCCGCCCTGGCCGCGCGGCACGCCGGAGAGACCATCCTGGTGGTGGCGCACGACGCGGTGAACAAGGTACTCCTGGCTGCCGCACTGGGGCTGGGGGAAGAGGCCTTCTGGCGCATCAAGCAGGACAACGCCTGCCTCAACGTGCTGGAAGAGGCGGCAGGCGGCTTCCGGGTGGCGCTCCTTAACAGCACGGCGCATCTGGGGTACCTGGTGTCGGAGCTGGAGCAAAAGGCGTTGTAGTGGAAAAGGGGACACGCCTGTAGTGGGGTAAGAATTGATGGCCGGGTAAGTCCCCATTAGGTGAAACGGGGTACCGCAAGGGCCCCTTTCTTTGTTTATCCGGGAGGAAAAAAGGCAAAGATGGCGAATGACTGGGGATGAAAGGTAAAGCTTACATCCTGGCATCTTGCGTTGCAGCCAGGGATAGAGTAATAATGAAAGGCGGGTAACCATGCTGGACATCCAGGCCATCCAGGCCATCCTGCCCCACCGTTACCCCTTCCTGCTGCTCGACCGGGTGCTGGAGCTCGAGCCCGGCAGGCGGGCGGTAGGCTTGAAGAACGTGAGCGCCGACGAAGCTTTTTTCCAAGGCCATTTTCCCGGACAACCGGTGATGCCGGGGGTACTCATCGTTGAGGCCCTCGCTCAAACCGGGGCCGTGGCGCTGCTCAGCCTGCCCGAGTTCAAGGGCCAGCTGGCCTATTTTGCCGGCATCGATAAGTGCCGTTTCCGGCGCCCGGTGGTGCCCGGCGACCAGCTGCGGCTGGAGGTGGAGCTCACCAAGCTGCGCGGCACGGTGGGCAAGGGCGTCGGGCACGCCTACGTGGGTGAGGAGCTGGCGGCGGAGGGAGAGTTCACCTTTGCACTGGCCAAGGATTAGCCATTGCCGGCGGCAGCGTATATAGTATACTGGTAGGGTAAGGTGCCCGATCCTTTGGGAAAGGAAGCGATCGCTATGACGACAACTAAAGAGCAGCGCCAGGCGCGGGCGCCAGTGGCCGGTTCCCCGCGCGTCTACGACTTCCTGCGGCCCAAACTGGAGCGGGTAGCCCAGGACCTGCACGATTCCCTGGTGGACTTTGCGGAGGACGAGCGTTTTGCGGCCGACCTCGACCGCGCCTTCCATATCTTTTTCTCTGAAGAGGCGGCCGAAATTCTCGACCCCGAGGAAGAAGCGGCCTTCATCTCCTTCATTGAGTGGTTTGTCTACGACTACCGTCTGGCACCCCAGGGGGAGCGCCTCATCGAGGTTTTCCAGCGCGAAGAGGCGGCCTACCTGGGCGAGCTGGAGCGCCAGGTGCTGGCCGCGTGGCAGGATACCAACATCTCCCTCTTTGAAGTGAACCGCATCGACGAGGAAGGGGTCTGGGCCGAGGACCTCTTCACCGGCGAGCGCATCCGCATCGCCGACCAGAACATGGCGGCGGGCGTCACTCTCTGGTCGCTGCTTCTCTGCCGGGTGCTCCCGGTGGGCGAGACCTACCAGCCCTCCGGTGCGGCCCTGGAGGTGCCCCCCATGTTCAAGCGCGACATCCTGCGCCAGGCCCAGGCCGACTTCCGGCGCTGGCAGCGCCAGCGCCGGGGCGGCGGTGGTTGGCGCGCCTACCTCAGGGAGCGCGGCTACAGCTTAAACATCACCGTGGCCCGCCTCTTTGTCACCGGCCAGGAAGAGCTCAGCCGCGAGGAGGAGCTGCTCTGGCGCGACGAGGGGAAATCCCCGCGGGCACCCCTGGGGCTGTCGCCGGAGCTCAAGGAGAAGCTCCTGCGCCAGTACTACGAGGAGTACTTCCGGCAGTGGCCGGATACCCCCCATCCCAGCCTGCGCGGCTCCACGCCCCGGCAGTACTGCCAGAGCCCGGCGGGGCGGCGGCGGGTGCGGGAGATGCTGAAGGAACTGGAGTTTATCGAGGAACGCAAGAAGCAGGCGGGAGAGATACACTACGACATCAGCCGCCTGCGCCAGGCTTTGAACCTGCCCCCGGAGGACGGCGCCTGCGTGGAGCGCCCCAGCATCAAGTGGTCGCACCCGGTGTACAGCAACGTGGCCGAGGAGCTCCGGCGGCGCCTGGCGGAGGCGGGTTACCTCAAGCCGCAGGTGGAAAACGCCGTCCAGCTGTGGGCGGACTACTGCCGCACGGCGCGCCCCGAGGTGAAAAAGCGTGAGACCTGGCTGGCGGCGCTGGAATACACGATGGCTCGGCTGGAGTTTATGAGCGGTGTCACGCAAAAAGAACTGAGCCGCAAGTATCGTGTGGCGGCCACCAGCATCTCCAGCAATTTCCGCAGCATCTGGCAGACGCTCAAGCTGGAGAACTTCGACCAGCGTTACACCACGCAAGAAGACCCGTACAGCAAGCTGCTCCGCTTCTTGCGCTAGCGGGGGGTGAGACGATGCAGGAGACGGCCGGCCAACCAGCCGGCGAGGCCACCCTAACCGGCGAGGTCAAGGCGATTGTTTTCCGCAACCCTACCTCGGGCTACACGGTGGCGGCGCTCAAGTGCCCGCAGGGGGAAGTACGCGTAACCGGTCACCTGGCCACGGTGCGCGCAGGTGGCCGCTACGTTTTTTACGGCGACTGGGTGTGCCACCCCAAGTACGGGCAGCAGTTCGCCGCCGGCGCGCTGGAGGAGATTGTGCCGGCGGAGGAGGAAGGGATTGTCGGGTATCTCGCCAGCGGGCTCATCCCCGGGGTGGGTGAGCGCCTGGCCCGGCGGCTGGTGGAACACTTTGGCACGGATACCCTCAAGGTGATCAGCGAGGAGCCGGCGCGGCTGGTGCAGGTACCGGGGGTGGGGAAAAAGCTCGCCGGCAAGATTGCCCGCTCCGTGAATGAACATAAAGACGTAGAGCGCCTCATGGTCTTTTTGCGCCACCACCACGTCAGCACCAGCCTGGCCCTCAAGATCCACCGCCGTTACGGGCGGGAGGCCATTGCCCGCCTGAAGGACAACCCCTACGCCTTAACCGACGACATCTTTGGGGTGGGGTTTCTTACCGCCGACCGCCTGGCCTGCGAGCTGGGCCTGCGCCGGCACGCACCGGAGCGCCTCACCGCGGCCGCCCTATATGCCCTGCGCCAGGCGGCGACCCGTGCCGGGCACTGCTACCTGCCGGCGCAGGAACTGGTGGCGGAGACGCTGAAGCTGGTGAACGCGCCCGGCGAGGAGGAGCCAGTGGAGGAAGACGAGGTGCAGGCCGCCTTGGCCGGTTTAAGCCAGCGCTCACCCGAGGTGGTGGTGGAAGGCGACCGCTTCTGGCTGCCCTACCTCTACCAGGCGGAGCGGGGCGTGGCCCGGGAACTGCAGCGGCTGCTGAAGGCCGAGCGGCGGGTGCCGCCTGCCAAGCTGGAGGCGGCCATCCGCCGGGCGGCGGCCGAACTGGGGCTCACCTTTGCCCCGGCCCAGGAGCTGGCGCTGCGCCAGGGGGTGCTCCAGGGGGTGACCGTGCTCACCGGCGGCCCCGGCACCGGCAAATCCACCATTGTCAGCGGCCTCATCCGCGTGCTCTCCGAGCTGGAGCCGGGCGTGCGCATTCTCCTGGCGGCGCCCACCGGGCGGGCGGCGCAGCGGCTGACCGACCTTACCGGCTGTGAGGCCAGCACCATCCATCGTCTCCTGGGTTACACCCTGGCCGAGGGCGAGCCCACCTTTACGTATAACAGCGAAAACCAGCTGAAGGCCGACCTCGTCATCGTCGATGAGTTCTCCATGGTGGATGTCCTTTTGGCCTACCAGCTTTTCCAGGCCGTGCCCACCGCCTGCCGGCTGGTGCTGGTGGGGGACAAGGATCAGCTGCCGAGCGTCGGGGCGGGCAGCGTCCTTAGGGACATCATCGCCAGCGACTTGGTGCCCACCGTGCGCCTCACCCAGATCTTCCGGCAGGCCGAGCAGTCGCTCATCACCGTGAACGCCCACCGCATCAACCAGGGGCAGGGTTTGGTGCTGAAGCCGGCCTCCGACTTTTACTTCCTGCGCTCTGAGGACCCCGAAGAAACGGTGCGCACTGTGCTCGATCTGGCCGGCCGCATGGTGGGTACCTTCGGGCTCGAGAACGTCCAGGTGCTGGCCCCGATGCATAAGTACGTCACCGGCGTGCAAAACCTGAACAAACTGCTTCAGGAGAAGCTCAACCCGGCTGCGCCGGGCAAGAAAGAGTACCCCTTCCGCGATGGCTTCTTTCGCACCGGCGACAAGGTGATGGCCGTGCGCAACAACTACGACAAAGGGGTCTTCAACGGCAACCAGGGCCGCGTGGTGGACGTGATCCTGGCGCGTGAAGACGAGGACGTGGAGGAGGACACCCTGCTCGTTGACTTTGACGGGCTGCTTGTCCCTTACGGCCGCTCCGAACTGGACGAGCTCACCTTGGCCTACGCCGCCACCGTGCACAAGGCACAGGGGAGCGAGTTTTCCTGCTGCATTTTTGTCCTCAGCACCCAGCACTGGTACATGCTGCAGAGGAACCTCCTCTACACCGGGGTGACGCGCGGCAAGGAGCTGGTCATGCTGGTCGGCAGTCGCCGCGCCCTCGTGCGCGCCGTGGCCAACAGCACCGTGCAGGAACGCTACACCGCCCTGGACGAGCGCCTGCGCGGAGCCGGTGTCGCACAATAAAAACTTCTTCCCGCCGGCAGGAAAACCCTTGCCGGCGTCTAATATACGTAAATAGCATAGCACATTTACCTTACAGCATATCATATTACACCCAGATAAAAGCACTAAGACATACCAATGGGTAAAATGTTTAAGGGGAGAGGAAAACATGGAAACCAAACCGGTAACCTTAAGCGTGATTAAGGCCGACGTAGGTAGCCTGGTCGGCCACGTGCAGGCCCATCCCGATATGCTGACTGTGGTGAAGGAGCACCTGGCCCGGGCCACGGAGGACCAGCTCCTGGCCGATTACCATGTGGCCAATGTGGGCGACGACATCGAGCTCATTATGACCCACTACCGGGGTAGCGACAGCGAGAAAATCCATGGCCTGGCGTGGGACGCCTTCATGGCCGCGGCGGAGGTGGCGCGGCGGCTTAAGCTCTATGCGGCCGGGCAGGACCTTTTGTCCGATGCCTTCTCCGGCAACGTCAAGGGCATGGGCCCCGGGGTGGCGGAGATCACCTTTAACGAACGGCCCAGTGAGCCGGTGGTGGTCTTCATGGCCGATAAAACCGATCCCGGCGCCTGGAACCTGCCCCTTTACAAGATGTTCGCCGACCCCTTCACCACCATCGGCCTGGTGATCGACCCCAAGATGCACGACGGCTTCATCTTTGAGGTCCACGACCTGGTGGAGCACAAGAAGGTTACTTTCTCCCTGCCGGAGGAGCTTTACGACCTCCTGGTCTTCATCGGGTCCCCGGGCCGCTACTGCATCAAACGCGTCTACAGCAAGAAAAACGGCGAACTCGCCGCCGCCACCAGCACCCAGCGCCTGAACCAGATCGCCGGCCGCTACGTAGGAAAGGACGATCCGGTGTGCATCGTGCGCTGCCAGAACGGCCTGCCGGCGGTGGGTGAGGTGCTCGAGGCCTTTGCCGAGCCGCACCTGGTGGCGGGCTGGATGCGTGGTTCGCACTACGGCCCGCTCCTTCCCGTGGCCGAGGCGGACAGCCGGCCGACGCGCTTTGACGGGCCGGCGCGCGTGGTGGCGCTGGGCTTCCAGCTCTGCAATGGCCGCCTGGTGGGGCCGGTGGACTTCTTCGCCGACAAGGGCTTCGACCGGGCGCGCGAAAAGGCGCTGGAACTGGCCGATTACCTGCGGCGCCTCGGCCCCTTCGAGCCCCACCGGCTGGCCCTGGACCACCTGGAATACACCACGCTGCCTCTGGTGGCGGAGAAGCTCAAGGGCCGCTTCCAGCCCATCGAGTAGCCTCAAGCCGACAACGTTTCCCCTGGCGGGATTGCTCCTGGCGGGCAGCCCGCCTTTTTTTTATCGTTGGGGACAGGTCGGGCCCTCGTCTATGCTCTGGATTGCCGACCTGTCCCCATACATCTATCCCCGAATTGCCGACCTGTTCCCATACATCTATCCCCGGATTGCCGACCTGTCCCCGTACCGCGCTTATGTATGCCTTTCCCCCTTATTGGTAATAATACGTACTGGAACTTCTTTCCCGGCGGGCCGGACGGCGAGGGCCCGGCCTGCCGGGGAGCTATTAAGGGGGAAAAACAGGTGCTTAAGGCGGCCCGCAGCGCGCTTTTCGTCACCGCTCTGGCAGTAGCGGCTTTATTTGTCTACCACGCCCATTCCCCGGCCCTGGCGCTCAGCCCGGCGGGGCGGGATCTCATCCGCCTGCACGTCGTCGCCAACAGCGACAGCCCCGCCGATCAAGCTGTAAAGCTCAAGGTGCGCGACCGCATCGTCGCCGAGACCGGGGCGCTTTTCCGGGGTGCCGAGAGCGAACCGGAAGCCGAGCTTCTTCTTACCACCCATCTGAGCGAAATCCAGCAGGTAGCCGACCGGGTGCTGCAGGCGGAGGGAGTAAGCTACCGCAGCCACACCGAGGTGGGTGTCTATGAATTTCCCGAGCGCAGCTACGGCACCCTTAGCCTCCCGGCCGGCCGCTACCGTGCCCTGCGCGTGGTCCTGGGCGCCGGTAAAGGCGCCAACTGGTGGTGCGTCCTCTTCCCGCCGCTTTGCTTCGTGGACGCCAGCGTCGGTCAGGGCGTCGCTCCCGTAACTTCCCCGGCGCTGGGTACCGCCGGCGGCACCACCGCCCCAACAGAGTCGCGGCCGGTGGCCGTCCGCTTCAAGTTGGCCGAGCTCTGGCAACGCTTTACACACCGCCACACCCTGGCTTCTACCAGCCGCACAAATTAATTGACGTCGATGAGATCCTAGCGGATCCTTCTCCAGCCCCTTCGGGGGCTCTTTTATTGCCTTCTAGGTTGGTTATTTCCCGAAGAAAAATATCTTTTGCTGGGAAGCAGGATTTTACCACTACATGTCGAATTCCCTTACTTGGAATTAGGTGAACGTTAAACCAAGAGACTCCAGCAGAAGAATCGCGGCAATACATAAAGCAACACTACTATCTCTGTCCTCAACAGGAGAAAGGTGAGAACGTGCGTATTGGCGTTTTAACCAGCGGCGGTGATGCACCGGGAATGAATGCCGCCATTCGGGCGGTAGTACTCCGAGCAAGCCAGCGGGGAACAGAAGTGGTAGGAATTCGCCGTGGATACGAGGGTTTGTTGGCAGGCGAGTTTTGCCCGCTTGGCCCGGCTGACGTTCGAGACATTATCGGGAAAGCGGGTACTGTCTTACAGTGCACTCGTTCTCCCCGATTCGCGACAAAACCGGGGCTGGATGAGGCTTATGCACAGTTACAAAGAGAAGGCATCGGTGCTCTGGTAGTCATCGGCGGTGACGGTTCTTTCCGTGGCGCCGCACGCCTGGCGGCCTTGGGCGTTCAAGTCGCCGGGATTCCCGGCACCATCGACAACGATATTCCTGGGACCGAAAGCACGGTCGGCTTTGACACGGCGGTCAGTATAGTGGTGGAAACGGTGGACCGCGTCAAGGACACTGCCACTTCCCTTGTTACTGCCGAACCGCGAGTTTTCGTGGTGGAGGTAATGGGGCGGGATCTGGGGGCAATCGCGGTGTATTCGGGACTGGCCAGCGGAGCAGACTGGGCCATCATCCCTGAGGTACCTTATGACTTAGATGCCATCTGCGCCAGTATTGTAAGGAGCCGGTACAGCGTCCTCCTCGTGGCCGAGGGGGCCGGCGGGGCATGCGCTATTGCTCAAGAGATCAAGGCCAGACTTAGTATTGAACCTCGTGTCGCCATCCTTGGACACCTACAGCGGGGAGGCGTGCCCACACCGGCGGACCGGATTCTTGCCACTCGGTTGGGCGTGGCTGCAGTGGATTTTCTTCTCGATGGCGGCAGCGGTAAGTACATGGGCATCGTGCACGGAGAAGTCCGGCCGATAGCTTTTCCTGGCGAAGGTGTAAGGAAAGACACAGATCTAGACCTCTACTGGCTGGTCACTCACTTTGCCAATGCCGAGCTGGCCGAGCACACGTTAACGTATCCCCTTAACGTACCGGCCTGAGTAGATAGATAGAAAAGCGGGAAGGGGGGGAGGCCTGTTGAACGTTACCATCAAAGATATTGCCCGCCTGGCGGGGGTTTCGCACACCACCGTGGCGCGCGCCTTGAACGGACAGCCGGGAGTGAGCCAAGAAACCCGGGCGCGCATCCTGGAGCTGGCCCGACGGCTCCGCTACAGCTCCAACGCCCTCGCCCGAGGGCTGGTGACCCGCCGGAGCCAGAGCATAGGTCTCCTGGTGCCCGATATGGCCAACCCGTTCTATGTGCAGGTGGCCAAGGGAATCGAAAAGGTGGCCGTCGACGCTCACTGCAGCCTGGTTGTCTGTAACTCGGACCACCGGCAGGAAAAAGAGATCGAATACGTCCGCTTCCTCCGCGAAAAGCAGGTGGACGGTATGCTGGTGGTACCGCTGCAAAAAGAAAAGCAGCATTTCGTTGACCTGTGGTTGGACAAGTTCCCTTTGGTTTTCATCGACCGCTTTTTCCCGGATCTCCCCGTAGAGTGCGTAGTAAGCGACAACTACGGCGGCGCCAAGCAGGCGGTGGAACATCTTGTCCAGCTCGGCTACCGGCGCATCGCCTTCCTCGTGGGAACCCGCGGCGGCTACGCGGCAGAGGAACGCCTCCGAGCTTACCACGATGTACTTCAGGCGGCCGGCCTGCCGCTGCACGAAGAATACGTGCTTGAGACGCGCGGCGGCTACGCAGATGGTTACCGGCGGGCTCAGGACCTGCTGCGGCTTGACCCGCTCCCGGATGCTGTGCTGGCTGCCAACGACGTGGTGGCTCTCGGGGTGATGCGGTACTTTACAGAACAAAGGGTGCGCATCCCGGCCGATATCGCCCTGGTTGGTTTCGACGACATCGACTTTGCCGGCATGCTTCCCGTCCCTTTGACCACCGTGCGCCAGCATCCCTTGGAGATTGGGGAAAAAGCGGCGCAAATCCTTTTGGATCTTATTGAAGGCCGGCGGGAGCGACAGCTCACCGTGCAACCCGTTGTCTTCGCTGCCGAGCTGGTTGTACGCCAATCCTGTGGGGCTGCCGGAAAAGTGAAAAACCACCGAGCTTTAGCACCGTGTACACCAGGGAGGGAAGAACATGACAGCTGATGAGAATCTTGTGCAAAGGCTGGAGGCGCGGGCCAGGCAAATAAGGGTGGATGTCCTGAAGATGATCCATGCTGCGAACTCAGGCCATCCGGGCGGGTCGCTTTCTGCAGCGGACATCGTCACTACCCTCTACTTTCACGAACTGCGTATTGACCCGCTTAACCCGAAGTGGCCGGATAGGGATCGTTTTATCCTCTCGAAAGGCCATGCCTGTCCAGTCTGGTATGCCTGCTTGGCCGAGCGCGGCTTCTTTCCGGTGGAGACTCTTGCGACGTTGCGCCGCATCGACGGTATCCTGCAGGGCCATCCCGATATGAAGAAAACACCCGGGCTGGACATGACCACCGGCTCTTTGGGCCAGGGCCTGTCCTGCGGTGTCGGCATGGCGCTCGGCGGCAAACTGGCGAAGAAGGACTTCCGTGTGTATGTACTCTTGGGCGACGGTGAGCTGGACGAAGGCCAGGTTTGGGAAGCGGCCATGGCTGCGGCCAAGTATAAGCTGGACAACCTGGTGGCCATTGTGGATTACAATCGCCTGCAGGTTGACGGCTTTGTTGACCAGGTGATGCCGCTCGATCCCCTCAGTGCCAAGTGGAAGGCTTTCAACTGGCACGTGCTGGAGATCAACGGGCACGACATCGCCCAAATCCTCAGGGCGCTGTCCGAAGCTCGTGCGACCGCCAACTGGCCCACCTGCATAATAGCTCACACAGTAAAAGGCAAAGGTGTTTCCTTCATGGAAAACAAGGCGGAATGGCACGGCATGGCGCCGGATGACGCCCAGCTTGAACAGGCGTTGGCGGAACTGGGGGTGAAATAGCCAATGGAACGAATTCCAACACGCGAGGCTTGTGCCCGCACCCTAGTGGAGCTGGGACGAGAGAATCCGGACGTGGTAGTGTTTGAGGCCGATATAGCTAAGTCCACCAAGACGCTCTACTTTGCCAAAGAGTTTCCGGACCGGTTCTTTGAAATGGGCATAGCAGAACAAAACATGCTGGGCGCTGCGGCCGGCATGGCGACAACGGGTAAGCTGCCCTTTGTAAGCACCTACGCGGTTTTCGCCAGCATGCGCGCGTGCGAACAGATAAGAACCTTCATCTGCTACCCGAACCTCAATGTCAAAATAGTCGCCAGCCATGGCGGTTTAACTCCAGGCAACGACGGGCCGACGCACCAGGCGATTGAAGACCTGGCAATCATGCGCAGCATCCCCAACATGACCGTGCTGATGCCGGCGGATGCCGTGGCCACTCGTTCCCTGGTGCGCTCGGCGGCGCAAATGCACGGCCCGGTCTATGTGCGCCTGACGCGTGATCCAGTGCCTGTCATCTATCCGGAAGACACAGTGTTCAGCATCGGCAAAGCGGTAGAGTTTCGCCCCGGCTCCGATGTCACCTTGATCGCCATCGGTGATATGGTGGCATGGGCAGCGGAAGCTGCAGAAGAATTGGCCAAGGAAGGAATCTCCGCGCGCGTGCTGGACATGCACACCTTAAAACCGCTGGATAAGGAAGCAGTGGTCAAGGCCGCGCAAGAAACCGGCGCGCTGGTTACCGTTGAGGATCACAACATCTACGGTGGCCTGGGCAGCGCCGTGGCGGAAGTAGTGGCCGAGGAATGCCTTGTCCCGCTGAAACGCGTCGGTATCCCCGATACCTTTGCGGAATCCGGGGAATATGAGTTGCTCCTAGAGAAGTACGGCTTGGGGATAAAAGATATCAAGCGGGCGGCTGAGGCTGCACTTAGCAAGAAAGTGTCATAGAAAGCCGTACTGCAAGAGTCTCTCGTGCAAGTCGTGACAGCCCCAGTGAGGGAGGTGAAATTGGAAAAACGTTGCATCGGCATTTCAACGTAGGGGGGGACTATTTTTGAAGGCTGCTGTGATACCGGAACCTTATAAAATTGAGCTTCAAGAAGTGCCTGACCCTGGCCTGCCTGCAGAAGATGAAGTCTTGATAAAAGTGTCGGTCACAGGTATCTGTGGTTCGGAAGTGCATGCCTTCAGGGGCACACACCCGTGGCGCGTTCCACCAGTCATCTCAGGGCATGAAATGGCTGGCCAGGTTGTTCAAGTGGGGGCCAAGGTGACGTCTGTCAGCGTCGGTGACAGGGTTACGGTAGAACCACACGTGGGTTGTGGCACTTGTTACTACTGCAAGGCAGGTTTGTACAATCTTTGCCTTAAGAAAAGGATTCTCGGTACCCCAGAGTGGGTAGGGTCGTTTGCGGAGTACATTAAGGTTCCTGAGAAAACAGTCCTTAAGTTGCCTGATCAAGTGGACAATGAACTGGGCGCGCTTACGGAGCCTCTAGCGGTTGGCATGCATGCCATACGTGTAGCTAACCTACAGCCTGGTGAGACAATTGTAGTCTTGGGCGCTGGACCAATCGGCTTGGCTGTGGTGTTGGCGGCACGCTTGGCCAGAGCTGGGACCATTGTCGTAACGGACGCGATGGATTTCAACCTTCAAGTTGCTAGACTATTAGGAGCCGACCGCGCTCTTAATATTAAGACAGAGGACATCGCAGGCACGGTAAAGGGCGACACTGGCGGGCTTGGAGCAGATTGTGTTGCTATTGCTGTTGGATTAGAGCCAGTTCTTAAGCAAGCTTTGCAGTTGGTAAGGCGAGGAGGGCGCATTGTAGAGATCGGGTTGTTTGATACTGCACCTCGAATTGAGATTAGCAAGCTACAAGTGGGTGAAATTGGGCTTCTAGGCTGTAATATGTACACGCGAATGGATTTTGAGCAGGTCCTGAATGCTCTGCGCACTGGATCCGTGGACGCCCGCCCATTGATTACTCATGTCCTACCGATTGAACGCGTTGCTGAAGGAATTGAGATGGTCGAGAAAAAACTTGATAATTCCATTAAGGTCCTCTTACAATTCTAACGCTAGGAGGTTAGTTACGTGAGACGTTGCTTCTATGTCAAGGCCTTTGCGTTATTGGTTACAATGGCTTTTGTGATCACTGGCTGTTCGGGATCCAAGCCGGCAGGACAAGGAACTGCGGATAAACAGCAAGAATCTGGGAAACCAATTGTACTGCGTGTGGGTCATGTGCTTTCAGAAGAGCATCCTTATCATCTTGGACTTCTGAAATTCAAAGAGCTGGTGGAGCAGAAGACGAATGGTAAAGTGGAAGTGCAGGTCTTCCCGTCGTCCCAGCTCGGGAATGAACGTGACATGCTGGAAGGACTCAAACTTGGTACACTAGAGATGGCTCTAACTGGCACTGGCGTTACGCAAAACTATCAAAAGAAGCTATCACTTTTCAGTCTACCATATATCTTCCGCGATTCAGAACATGCCTATAAAGTTGCCGATGGGCCGATTGGTCAAGAGCTCTATGGGCTGTTGGAACAAAACGGGATAAAAGTATTGGCAGCTTACGAAAATGGTTTTCGTCAAGTATCGAACAACAAACGCCCGATCAACTCTCCAGCCGACCTTAAAGGGCTGAAGATCCGCACACCGGAAGCCGAAATATACCTAGATACGCTGAAAGCTATGGGAGCCAACTCTTTTCCCATGGCGTCTGGTGAAGTTTATACTGCGCTTCAACAAGGTACCATGGATGGTCAGGAGAATGCTTTGATCCACATCTGGTACTCGAAGGTGTGGGAAGTGCAGAAGTATATTGCTATAACCAATCATATCTATGACCCGGCCCCGCTATCAATAAGCCTAAAAACGTGGAACAGCCTTCCTAAGGACATTCAGGAAGCCGTGGCAGCGGCGGCTACAGAATCTAGGGACTATCAACGCCAAGTGTATCAAGAGCAGAGCAAGGACGCTGAAAACAAGCTTCGTGAGAAAGGCATCGAGATTACTAAGCCTGATTTGGCGCCATTCCGGGAAGCTGTGCAGCAGGTCTGGCAGAAATACGAGCCAGTTATTGGTAAGGATTTGATTGATAAGGCCGTTAACACCAAGTAGAAGGCCAGACAATCGTCTGGAACCGTGCGGCCCTGGGATGCCCTTTTCCCAGGGCCGCATCACAAGTCGAAAGAAGGGGACGTAGATGAAGCAAGAGAAACCAGGTACTTTCTTGAGCGCCTGTCTGAATACAGGTGCGATAGTGACTTTGACTCTGATGGTGACCATCGTAACCGCCCAAGTGGTAATGAGATACGTGTTTCATCATTCGTTGAGCTGGGCCGAAGAAGCTGCGCGGTTCTTGCTCGTTTGGGTGGCGTTCTTGGGGACCATAATTGGACTTCAAAGGAAAGAACACATCAGCGTGGATGCTTTTGTAAGCATGCTACCACATACAATACGCGGCGTGGTTACTGCTATTTCGATTGTGATAACGGCGCTGTTTTGGACATTTCTTGGCTGGGGCGGACTGGGGCTTTGGCGCTCAGCGGCAGACCAGGTTTCTCCTGCCATGCAGCTTCCGATGTCATGGGTTTACGCCATTATCCCTATTAGCGGGCTGGTGCTGCTCCTGATTTCTTTAGACCATCTCCGGCAACTATTCCGTCCTAAGGGTAAATAGCCACTATGCCCCACTAAAGGGCAGGCTTTGACAAGCAGAGATGAGGTGAGAGCCCTATGATAGGAGTTCTGTTTGGTGCACTGGTCCTCCTGATTATTCTCAACGTACCTGTTGGGGTTGCCCTGGGTATGGCGTCTACTGCTGCGCTCTTGTTTGCGGGCACCATGCCTATTGCCTTAATCTCTCAACGCATGTATAGCGCCATGGATTCTTTTCCCTTGTTGGCACTGCCGTTCTTTCTTCTGGCAGGTAAATTAATGGAGCACGGAGGCATTTCTACCCGGTTGGTTCGTTTTGCTAGCTCATTAGTAGGACACATCCGCGCGGGTATAGCCATGGTCTCTGTCGTGACGAGTATGTTTTTTGCCGGTATATCCGGCTCTGCCGTTGCTGATACGGCGGCAGTTGGTGGGGTACTAATCCCAGCCATGTTGGGTAAGGGTTACGACAAGGATTATGCTGCCGCAGTCCAGGCCACAGCCGGATCCATTGGCGTAATTATTCCGCCGAGTGTTCCTATGGTCATATATGGGGTCACGGCTGGTGTATCAATCGGCAATCTTTTCTTGGGTGGGTTCATTCCCGGAGTACTGGTCGGCCTTTCCTTGATGGCTGTAGCGTATTTTATCGGCGGACAACGGGGATACGCAGGAGATCCACGGGCAACCTTGGCTCAGGTGTGGCAGTCGTTCAAAGAGTCAGTATGGGCACTTGTCATGCCTGTGATAATCCTTGGCGGGATTCTCGGCGGGATATTTACTCCAACGGAAGCAGCCGCCATTGCTGTTGTGTATGCAGCATTTGTGGGTTTCTTCGTTTATAAAGGCCTGACACTGGAAAAACTTCCAGATATCCTTATCGAAACAGTGGTTGGTACTGGTACTATCATGTTGATCATAGGAACGGCATCCCTTTTCGCCTGGATACTTACCAGCGCTCGGGTACCTCAGATGATTGGTGAGGCCTTTCTTGGTATATCAAGAAGCAGCACAGTCATTCTTATGTTAATCAACGTCTTGCTGTTGATCGTGGGCACGTTTATAGAGACTAATGCTGCCATTATTATGCTGGCTCCGATCCTGCTTCCATTGGTGAAGACAATGGGAGTGGATCCGGTTTTCTTTGGCGTGATGATGGTAGTAAACTTGGCTATTGGCATGGCCACACCGCCTGTGGGGGTTACACTCTTTGTCGTCTGTAGTATCACGAAACGTACAATCCGCGAGATTTTTCCAACGGTCCTTCCTTTCTTGGGGGCTATGATAGCTATCCTTATTCTGATTACGGTTTTCCCAAGCCTTGTTACGTTCATGCCCAGTGTTTTTGGCGTGTAAATGTCTCCTTTAATCACAGTAGTTTGGTGAATCCTCCCCCGTGTGGTAGAATAAAGGCAATACTTTTCGGAGGAGGGGCAGCACGGGTGACGAGGTTTACGGTGGCGCGGGAGATATTTGAGCTCTTTCCGGAGGCGTGCTTTGGCGTGGTGGTGGCCCAGAACGTGGACAACCAGGGGGAGAGCACCGAGATTACGAACCTGGTGCGTACTGAGGCGCTGGCCCTGGCCCAGGAGTTGGGCGGGACGGACGTGCGTGAGCACCCGCATGTTAAGGTGTGGCGCGAGGCCTTCCGCAAGCTGGGGCTCAACCCGAACAAGTACCCCAGCTCCATCGAGGCCCTGGCCAAGCGCACGGCGAAAAAGCCGGAACTGCCCGTGATCAACAAAGTGGTGGACCTGGTGAACGCTCTCTCCTTAAAGTACATTCTCCCCATGGGCGCCCACGACATGGCAATCCTGCCGGGCGACATCGAGATCCGCCCGGCCCGGCCGGGTGACATCTTCGTCCCCTTCGGGTCCACCGAACCGGAGCCGGTGGACGAGGGTGAGGTGGTGTACGCCACCGGCAACCAGATTCGCACGCGCAAGTGGGTGTGGCGCCAGGGGGAGAAGGCCAAGGTGGTGCCGGAGAGCCGCACGCTGTTCTTCCCCATCGACGCCTTCTACGGTGTCACGGACAAGGCGGCGCAGGCGGCCCGGGCGGAACTTGCGGCGCTTCTTGAGCAGCACTGCGGTGCCACAACGCGCGTGCTCTGGGTGGACAAAGCGACGCCCAGCGTCGATCTGCTCTAACCGCTGTCACAAGAACACTGCGGCCCGGTCACCGGTTGAAAGGCCGGATACACCTCCGGGCTGAAAAGCAAAGAGGCGGCAGGCGCCGTCTCTTTTTTCATGTGCGCCCGGCATGGGCGCTGTCTCTAGGGTGCAAGTCCCGAACGGCGAGGGTAGCAGTAGCCGTAGCTTAAGGCAAGGGTGTCCACCGCGAGGTCGGGTACCCACCGAAGGTGGGTGCTGAAGGAAGCCGGCGGCAAACCTCCGGCCCGAGGACCACGAACCCCAGGCGAGGCTAGTGGCAGCCGGATGAGCGTGCATGACAACGCAAAGTCGCGGCTCTCGAAGGCTGCCAAGAGTATATGGGGCGGGTAGATGGAGGGAAAGACAGCGTCCTTACCCGGGGCGGGGACCCACCGGAGGTGGGTGCTGTCGGTACGCCAGGGGTACTGGCAAGCCGGGTCGAGAGGCCCGGTTGAACCGGCAGGAGTCAGCAGAGGGCATAGTACCTGGAACGAAGAGCGATGCACGGCCCGGCTAGTGAGGCACTGCCAGACGAAAGAGGCAGCAAACGGATAGGCCGGACCTAAACAGCGCACACCCGGCCAGGAAAGGCCCGAACATCAAGTCAGAGGTGAACCCGATGAGTTCGCACGGAAGGCAAAGAAAGCAGAAAACCCAAGAGAGGGCCTGTCTGCGGGAGGAAGCGGTGAATACGCGGGGGACCGCAGAAGGGCGGAGCCTTTCGTCGGCACGAAGCGGAAGATCACCTCGCGAGGACCAAGGTGACGGCCTGATGGAGAAGGTGGTGGCCCGGGAGAACATGCGGGCCGCACTGAAGCAGGTCGAGGAGAACAAGGGAGCAGGCGGAATCGACGGAGTCCAAGTAGATGAACTACGCGACCTCCTGCGAGAAGTCTGGCCCCAAGTTCGAGAACAGCTCCTCCAAGGGACCTACCAGCCAAAGCCGGTCCGCCGAGTCGAAATCCCGAAACCAGGCGGAGGCACGCGGCTTCTAGGGATTCCCACCGTTTTAGACCGCCTGATCCAACAGGCACTTCTGCAAGTACTTACGCCCATCTTTGACCCGACATTTTCCGAGGCGAGCTACGGGTTCAGACCCGGTAGACGAGCCCACGATGCGGTCAGAGTGGCGCGTCGGTACGTAGAAGCCGGATACGACTGGGTCGTGGACATGGACATCGAGAAATTCTTCGACAGAGTGAACCACGACATCCTCATGGCCCGGGTGGCCAGGAAGGTGAAGGACAAGAGAGTCCTAAAGCTAATCCGCCGCTTCCTGCAGGCCGGGGTCATGCTTGGCGGAGTGGTCGTACGGACAGAAGAGGGCACCCCTCAAGGAGGTCCCTTAAGCCCGTTACTGGCCAACATCTACCTCGACGACCTCGACAAAGAGCTTGAGAAGCGGGGCCACAAGTTCGTCCGCTACGCCGATGACTGCAACATTTATGTCCGAAGCCGGCGGGCGGCCGAGCGGGTCATGCAGAGTATCCGCGACTTCCTGCAGAAACGGTTAAAACTCAAGGTCAACGAAGAAAAGAGCAGCGTGGACCGGCCGTGGAAGCTAAAGTACCTGGGATTCAGCATGTACAAGAGCAAGGAGAGAATCCTCATCCGCCTGGCTCCGCAGACCACCCAACGGATCAAGAACAAGATCCGGGAATTCACCTCCCGCAGCAAACCCGTGAGCATGGCCGACCGGATCCGGCGCATCAATGCCTACCTGGGCGGATGGCTCGGATACTTTGCCTTGGCTGAAACTCCCAGCGTCTTTCAGAACCTCGACGAGTGGCTGAGACGCCGCCTTCGCATGTGCCTCTGGAAGCAGTGGAAACGGGTTCGGACGCGCTACCGCGAACTTCGCGCACTGGGTCTACCAGAACGGGTTGTTCACCAGCTTGCCAATGCCCGCAAAGGACCCTGGCGCATGGCCCATGGGCCAATGAACAGGGTCCTGGGCATCACCTATTGGGAAGCCCAGGGCCTCATGAGTTTAACCGCACGTTACCAAAGCATTCGTCAAGCTTGGTGAACCGCCGTATACCGAACGGTACGTACGGTGGTGTGAGAGGACGGGGGCTAGCCGCCCCCTCCTAATACGTTAAACTAACTTAGGAGAACTAGCAGGGTATCGGAAAGCATAGCAGAACTTTTAACTGAGACTTGGTTTTCCGGGGAAAGGCTACCCCTCCTTGACGGCTCGACCGCTTCGAGTAGACCGTCCTTCCCCGGAACATTATTCGGGTATCACGGGTTATAGAGGGTCGCGCTGTGAGCGCCGGTGTATTAGGCCATGCCGTGCCCCGAAGCCAAGCCCAAAGAGAGGCGGGAGGTTGATAGGTGTGTTTTTCGCCGGCATCGATTGGGCCGACGACCACCACGACGTGGTCATTTTGGGTCCCACGGGATCTCTAGAAGCCGGCTTTCGCGTGACGCACTCTCTGGCCGGCCTCAAGGAACTCATAATTCGGCTTAGGGGTTTGACCGGGCGTCCAGAGGATGTTGCCTGTATCATTGAAACCCGTCACGGTCTTCTGGTTACTACCTTGCTGGAAGCGGGCTTCCCAGTCTATCCAGTCAACCCTAAGACTGTAGATCGGCACCGCAAGCCATCTCGGGCTAAGACAGATGCCATTGATGCTGCCATCCTCGCCCGGCATGGCCTGAAGGGACTCGATGAGCTGCGACTTCTTAAGCCGGACAACCCCATGATCCAAGAACTCAAGGTTTTGACTCAGGATCAGATGGCCTTAATCCAACAGCAAACCCGTTTGGTTAATCAGCTAACAGCCTGCCTAAAAGCCTATTACCCAGTAGCCCTAGAGTTCTTCACTAAGCTCCAGCAACCGGTTACGTTAGCTTTTTTGCAGGCCTACCCTACACTGGAGGCAGTTAGGGCGGCTCACACGGATGAGATCGCTGCCCTTCTGAAGAAGTTCCGGCATCCACGCCCCAATGAAACCGCGCAGCACATCGCCGTTAAGGCCCATGAGCCCCAGCTTCATGCAGATCCGGTGACTAAGCGGGCTAAGTCTAGGCTCATGCTAGCCATCGTCGCCCAGTTGGCCCCGCTTGTTGACGCTATTCGGGAATACGACAAGGCGATTGACAAGGTTTTTACCGCTCATCCTGACAACGAGATCTTCCAGAGCCTTCCTGGGGCCGGGAAGCGCCTGGCGCCAAGACTCTTGGCAGAATGGGGCGATGATCGTAACCGCTACGCCTCATATGAGAGCGTGGCTGCCCTTGCAGGGACTTCTCCTGTTCCCTTCCAGAGTGGGCGCTACAGCCGAGCCCACAAACGCTATGCCTGTGTGAAGCCTTTTCGCGCTGCTCTCCACAGCTTCGCTTGGCAGTCGACACGTACCGAGTTGTGGGCCAAAGACTACTACCTGCGCAAAAGACGTGAGGGCAAAAGTCACAGTGTTGCTGTCCGTGCTTTGTCAAATATCTGGGTTCGAATTATCCACGCCATGTGGCTTAAGCATGAACAGTACAACCCGACCGAGTTCTTGAACGCTAGGGCAGCCCACCAAGCTCGTGCAGCCTAGCATAAACAACTTTGCGCCACCACCTATTGACATAGAGGGTCTACTCGATACCCTTTTCCACACCGACTATGCCGGGCTCTCTTGGCTTGGGCATGGTCGCGAGAACTTAGGAATCACCGCTCGGGATGAACGGTGCCGAGACAGGGTAGGATGCCAACGCACAATGGTACGGCTGGGAGCGGCTGCTAGCGGCCGGAGGGCGGTGACGAGTGGGCGGCGGCCGCCTGCCCACGCTGCTTTTTCGGTATGCCCAGCGGGGAAAGCCCAGCGGCCCGGACGGCGCGCCGTACCCAGAAGGCGTCCACAACCAGCAGCAGTCCGGTGGCCAGAAAGATGGAGCGCAGGCCGAAGAGAGAGGCCAGCGCCCCGCCGGCCAGCGGGCCGATCAGGTTCCCCAACGCCACGGCGCTCGAGGTGACACCGTAGGCACGCCCGCGCAGCTCCGGCGCCACCAAGGTGCCGGTGAGGGCGTTGGCACAGGGGATGATGCCGCCCATGAAAACGCCGAGCAAAGCGCGCAGAGCGAGGAGCTGCCAGGGCGAGCGCACCAGGGCCTGCGGCAGGTAGAAGATGCCGGCCCCGAGCAGCGTGAAGAAAAGAATGCGCGTGTGCCCCACGCAGTCCCCCCGCCGGCCGAGAAAGGGTGAAGCCGCGACGTTGGCCAAGCCGGTGGCGGCGAAGATGATGCCCACCACCAGAGTCAGGTGCTCTTCGCTGCCCTGCAGGGACTTTACGTAAACCGTGAGGATCGGCTCGACGATCTGGATGGAGAACTGGGCCAGGAGCAGTACCACGAACATCTGCAGCAGCCCCGGGTTCGTTCCCACCAGCTTCATATCGGCCAAGAGCCCGCCGGAGCTGGTGCGGGAGGAGCGGACGAAGGTTTCTTTGACCAGAAAGAGGGCGAGGAGGAAAGAGAGGAAAACCATGCCTCCGGCCACGCGGAAGACCATGCGAAAGCTCAGGAATTCGCCCAAAAAACCGCCCACCAGAGGCCCCACCACGGTGCCGGCCACCTGACCCGTCTGGAGAAACCCCAAGGCGTAGCCCAGGTGCTCATCCGGCGTGCCGGTGGCCACGATGGCCACCGACGCGGCGATAAAGCCGCTCAGGCTCCCCATGAGCACGCGCGCCACAAGGAGCTGTCCCACCGTGGCGGTGTAGCTCATCAAGTAGTTAAAGATGGCAACGGCAAGAAAAGAACGCAGGGCCATCAGTTTGCGGCCGTAACGGTCGGCCAGCGAGCCCCAGAGGGGTGAGAAAAGGGCCTGCGTGAGGAAGTTGCCGGAAAAAAGAAGGGCCGACCACATAGCTACGGCATCCTGGTCGGTGACCCCCAGTTCCTCCACGTAAAGAGGAAGAAAAGGAAGGATCAAGGTGGTGGCCAGCATGCCGAAAAAGAGCGCCGTCCAGAGCACATAAAGGTTGCGCCGCCAGAACATGTCCTACACTCCTTTAGGCCGTAACCTGGACGATTTCGCCGCCGGTAAGCTTCTGGAGCTGCTCCAGCGTTACAGGTACGGCCGAGTGGGGCGTGCCGGCGGCGGCATAAACCACCGGAAAACGGGCCAAGCTCCGGTCCAGGAGCACCCTCAGGGGGTGCGGCAGCGCAAACGGGCAGACACCGCCCACGGGGTAGCCGGTAACCCGCTCCACTTCCGCCGGCGTTGCAAGGCGGGGTTTGCCGCCGGCCACGGCCTTGAGCGCTCCGGCTTTGATCTTCACGTCGCCGGCGGCCACCACCATGATATACTGGTCTCCGACGCGAAAGAGGAGCGACTTGGCGATCTGGCCCACCTCCTTGCCCAGGGCTGCGGCCGCCGCTTCGGCGGTGGCGGTGTCGGCGGGGGTGGCGATCACCTTAAGCCCGAGCCCGAAGCTATCGAGCCAGGTCTGAATGCGTTCGTGGGGATCCATTCTGGGCGAACCTCCCTGCTTGTCTTTACTTAATCTTAACCCTGGCGATGAGAAAAAGCAACGGTGCCGCGGTGCGGGCGGAGGACTTGAACCAGGGGCTGCCAGGATAGGATTTACTCCTCCGGCAACGAAATGTATTACAGATAAAGTGTGCTAGGGGAGGAAAAGAATTGTCATTGCGTAAAGTGTTTCCGTTACTGGCGGCCGTTTTAACCCTGCTGGCGGTCGCCGCTTCCGCCCTGGCGGCGCCGGGCACTGTGATCTACCAGGAAAACCGAGTCGAACCGGTGGCGCCGGGGATCACTTATGAACAGTCTTGGGAGTTTACCCCGGCCGGGTGGCTGAAGCTCCATGTGCTGCGGGCGGATCTTAGCCGCAGCGATGTCCGGGTGGACCTGATGCTTCCCAGCGCCGGCCTGGCCGCCGGCGAGCGCCTGAGCCAGATGGCCCAGCGCGCCGGGGCGGTGGCGGCCATCAACGGCGACTTCTTTTTCGGGCGCGGCTTCGGGACGCCCATCGGCCCGGTGGTGAAAGCGGGCGAACTTCTTTCCAGCCCCTCCAGGCGCCACGACCTGGCCGCCTTCGGCCTGCGGCGCGACGGGAGCGCCCTGCTGGCGCACTGGAGCTTTCAAGGAAGCGTGGTGGCACCGGACGGGACCAGTTTTTCCGTAGCCGGTTTCAACAAGCCGGGGGAAAGCTACCGTGAACTTTATGCCTACGACGGCCGCTGGGGTCCCACCACGCCGGCGGGCGTCACCCAGGACGGCCTGGCGGCGGTGGTGAGCGGCGGGCGGGTAACGCAGCTGCTGCCCGCCAACGGCGGCGTGGCCATCCCGGCCGGGGCGATGGTGCTGGTGGGCGCCGGGCCGGCGGCGGAGTTTCTCTCCGCCCACCTACCTGTGGGGTCCCCGGTTGAGCTGCACCTTAGCACCACACCTTCCTGGCAGGACCTGGCCTGGGCCCTGGGTGGAGGCAGCGTGCTGGTGCAGGATGGGCGCATTGTTCCTTTCACCCACGAGGTGAAGGGCACAAGTCCCCGCAGCGCCGTGGCGCTCAGCCGGGATGGACGGGAGCTCCTTTTGGTGGCGGTGGACGGCCGGCAGGAGGAAAGCCGCGGCCTCACCCAGGCGGAGTTTGCGGCCCTCCTGCTCAAGCTCGGGGCCTACCAGGCCCTAAACCTGGACGGGGGTGGTTCCACCACCGTGCTGGCCCGGCTGCCCGGCGAGGCGGCGGCGGGCTTGGTGAATCGTCCTTCCGATGGTGTAGAACGGCCGGTAGGCGACGGCATCGGCCTCTTTACCGCAGCGCCCCAGGGGGAGCTGGCCGGCCTCACCCTCAAGGCAGCCGACACGCGCGTGGTGCTGCAGGGTAGACGCAGCCTCACCGTTAAGGGCTTCGATGCCAACTACAACCCTGTGCCGGTGGATGTGGCTGAGCTCAAGTGGCAGGTCGAGCCGGCCGGCCTGGGGACGGTGAAGGACGGCGTGTTCACCGCTGCGCGGAGCGGCCGGGGCAAGATTGTGGCCAGACTGGGCGGTGCCAGCGGCGAACTGCCTATTCAGGTGATCGGCCCGGCCTACCGCCTGGAAGTGGCGCCGGCGCAGCTGACGCTGGCGCCCGGCCAAGCGGCGCCGCTTACGGTTTACGCCCGCGACGGGCAGGGCTTTCGCGCCCTTTTGGACCCGGCCGATGTAACCTGGCGGGTGCTGGGCGAGGTGGGCACGGTGGCCGGCGGCAGGCTTACCGCCGCCGGCACGCCTGCCAGCGGGGCACTTGAGGCCCGCTTTGCCAACCTCAGCGCCCGCACCCTGGTGAGCGTGGGCGCGAGCGAGAAGCCACTGCTTTACTTTGAACTCCTGCAGGGCATCTCCTTTGCCGGCTACCCGCAGGAGGTCAAGGGGGGCATCGCCCTGGCCACCTTCCCTGAACCCTTCCACGGGCACAACCATTCCCTGCGCCTGGAGTACGATTTCACCGCCGGCAGCGGGACGCGGGCGGCCTACGTGGTGTTCGACAAGGGCCTGGCTCTGCCCCAGTACACGGAAAAGCTGGCGCTTTGGGTGTACGGCGACGGCCGGGAGCACTGGCTCCGCGCCCTGGTGGCGGACGGCAGCGGGCGCGAGTTCCCGGTGGACCTGGCCCGGAGCGTGGACTGGAGCGGCTGGGAGCGGGTGGAAGGGGTGCTGCCGGCGGGGACGGGCCCCTACGTGTTGAAACGCATCTACCTGGTGGAGCCGGATGCCGGCAAGAAGGACGCCGGGCGCATCTACCTGGACGATCTCACCGCGATTACAGCCTTGCCCTTCAAGGGCGACCTGGCGCGCCCGCAGCGCCCCCTGCCCGATCCTCACTACACCAAGGCGCCGGCTGCCGGCAGCCAGCGCTTCCTGGTGGCCGCCGCCCTGCCGGCGCAGCCGGAAGGGCTGAAGTGGCTGCCGGGTCTGAAGACGGCGCTGAAGAAAAACCAGGTGGCCTTCCTGGTAAGCCTCAGCCCGCTGACGGAAGCGGCGCGCTCCAGCTGGGAGAAAGCCCTGGGCATCCCCATTAAGACCACCGGCGCGGCGGCACGCTGGGAGGCAGGCGCGGCCACCTTTTACACCCTCAAGGCTGCCGGGGGCTCGCTGGTCCAGGGCGACGGCAGCCAGTGGCAGTGGCTGCAGAGCGACCTGGCCGCGCTTAAGGGCAGGCGGCAGGTGTTTGTCTTCCTGGACCGTTACCCCTTCCCCGGCGAAGACGGCTTCAGCAGCCGGCCGGAAGCCGAGCTCCTGCGGCAGCGGCTCGCCGAGAGCAGGGAGCGGCTGGGGGCCACCGTCTGGACCTTTAGTCCCGGTGCCGCCAGCGGCACGGCCTGGGAGGATGGGGTGCGCTACCAGCGTCTAGGTGCGGCCGCACCACCGGCGGCACCGCACCTCGCGCTGGTGACCCTAAGCGGCAACAAGGCGACCTACACCGGGCTCAAGCTGTGACTGTTCACCTTCTTTGTCCCACCCCCTGTAAAGTCGCCGGGGCTGATGTATAATAAGGGGGTACAGGTACAAGGAGGGGTTCTACCTTGGCAGTGCTCTCGGAGCGCGTCCTGGCCATCTTCTTTCTCACCGCCGTTATCCACGCCGTGGACACGCTCTCTTATTCGGTGCGTATCTCAGGCATCCGGACCAAGCGCCTGGCTCTCGCGCTTTCTCTCTTTAACATCATCGTTCTGGTTTCACGCACAGCCAACATGGTGCAGGCGCCGCTTCTGGGCTCGGTGGTGGACCGCGCCATCAACACCCACGAGCTCGGGCCCCTGCCCTGGGTTTTCCGCTTTATCATCTTCGCGGCCACCACGGGGAGCCTGGTGGGGGCGGCGCTCATCCCGACCTTTGTCAACGTTTTTGTGCGCGCCATCCGTCACCTGGAGAACGCCGGTTCGGTGCCGCGCCTCCTCTACCACGGTATTTCCCGTCACGGCATGCGCACGCTCAAAGAAAGCGTCACCGTCCCGCACGTGGCCCAGGCCAGGCGCCACCTGGACGTGGGCAACCTGCCGCGCCTCTTCCTTATCCTGAACGTGTTCATCACCTCCGTTTACACCATCGGCGTGCTGGCCTCCATTTACGGCGGGGTTCTCCTGCCGGCCTACCGGCTGACGGCCAGCCAGCTGTCGGGGCTGATTAACGGGGTGGCCACCATCCTCTACGCCCTGCTGGTGGACCCGCAGGCGGCGCTGATCACCGACCAGGCCCTGCAGAACCTGCGGCCGGCCCGGGATGTAACGAACATGGTGGTCTTCCTGGTCCTAGGCAAGGTGACGGGAACGCTCCTCGGACAGGTGCTCTTTTTCCCGGCGGCGCACCTGGTGGTCCTGGCGACGCGCGCGCTGGCCGCGCATTAGGTTAAGGCCGTTCCTTTTTGGTGATACTTCCTGGTGGGAAGACCAAAAGGGGGAAGAATAAGGTGCGCGGGCTCACCGTCAAGCAGATGGCCGCCCGGCTGCGGCTCTACCGGCGCTGCCGCGAGGTGACGGCGGCGTTGCAGAAGACGAAACGGGCGCAGTGATGCAGGCAACATTAGGCCGAAAGGCCTTTTTTCCTTGCCAAAATTAGCTAGGAATTAGCCCTGCCCAGGGCGAATACTATGAGCGGAGGCGAGTGTATGCAGGCCGCAGAGCTGGCCCAGGCCATCAAGGCAGTCCTTATGGTGGGGGATACCATCGGCTTCGAACCGGACGCCGCCGTAAACCCGGCGCACCGCTACCGGATCATCGGCACTACGGGCAACATCATCAAGTTCTTTGATGATGGGGGGCAGTTTCACCTGCTGTCTTTTGCCCAACTGGCGGAGTTTGCCCAGGAAGGCCGTCTCCTGCTCAATGGGAAGCCGTATACACCCAGGGGGTAGCTAAAAACCAGGTACCAGGGAGGCTGGTTGCAGTTCTAGCCGGCCTAAAGTCCCAGACGGGCGTTGACTTGCGTCACGCTTTTGTGTATGGTGTAAGCAGGTTGGCAAAGCTCACGAGGAGGTGCGGATATGCCACTTTTCTTTCCTTACTACTACGACCCGTATATCATCATCGTACTGCCGGCCATTCTCCTGGCCATGTATGCCCAGTTCAAGGTGCAGGGCACCTTCCAGCGCTACCTCAGGGTGCGTTCCGCCAGCGGCATGACCGGGGCCGAGGTGGCCCGCGAGCTCCTCAGGAAGCGGGGGCTGGAGACGGTGCGGGTGGAGGCCATTCCCGGCACCTTAACCGACCATTATGACCCGCGCGACCGTACCCTGAGGCTGTCACAGCAGGTTTTCTACGGCGACTCGCTGGCGGCCCTGGGAGTGGCCGCCCACGAGACAGGGCACGCCATCCAGCACGCCACCGACTACGTGCCGCTGAGTGTGCGCAGCAGCCTGGTGCCGGCCGCTAATATCGGCTCACAGCTGGGCCTGCCGCTGGCGCTCTTCGGCTTCTTCTTCCAGAGCGGCTTCATGCTCCAGCTGGGCATTGTCCTCTTCAGCGCCGCGGTGCTCTTTCAGCTGGTGACGCTCCCTGTGGAGTTTAACGCCAGCTCGCGCGCCCTGGCGCTGCTCGAAGGACAGGGTATCCTGGCCCGGCAGGAAATGGCGGGGGCACGGGCTGTGCTCAGCGCGGCGGCGCTCACCTACGTGGCCGCCACCCTGGCGGCGGTGCTGCAGCTGGTCCGCCTGCTGCTCTTGGCCGGTTTTCTCGGACGGCGCAACGACTGACAGGGTGCTGGAAATGGAGTTAAGTTGGCAGGAACGGGAAAGGGTCACCCTTTGGTGACCCTTTCTCTGTGTGGGACTGGCCCGCTTTTTTCGGCGGTCAGCTGCGGACCATCTGCTGGCCGCAGCAGACGCCCGGCGTGCTGGAAGTGGCGCCGCAGTTGGGACAGGTGTAGGTGCTTTGGACGCTCATGGGCTGGCCGTGGCAGTAGTCGGGCAGGCGGGATTGACGGCCGCAGACGCTGCAGACGTAAGTCACGCTTTCACCTCCAAAGAATCCTTCTTCTTCCATAGCATGCCCGAAACAGGCAATAATCAGCCATCGGAAGGAAGATTTATCACCGGCCTTGCCGGAAGCAGGTGTTGCCGGGAAAAGTGGAGAACATGAAGGCGAGGGACGTGAGCAGACCGGCTATGTAGGGAGGAAGGTGGGGTTGTGCTCAAGGTATTAACCTGTGATTACTGGAATACCCTGGTGCGCGAGAAGGGGTCCGAAACCACCGGCCGGGTGGTGATGGAGCGGCTTACGCGGATTTTGCGCGCGTACGGCCAGGAAAGGCCGCGGGCGGTGGTGGCGGAGGCCACCGGCGCCTGCCGCGACCTGGTGATGGCGGGCCAGGTTAAGGAGGGGCGGGAGACGCCCCCGGAAGAGCAGGTAGCCTGGATACTGGCGCGGCTGGGCGTTGAGCTCACGCCGGACCTCGTACAGGCGGTCCATGCGGCGTACATAACAGCGGCCTTGGAGGAGATGCCGGAACCTGTGCCGGGGGTCACGGCGGTGCTGCCGGAGCTGAGCCGGCGGCTGCGGCTGGCCGTTATCTGCAACACCGGGCGCACGCCGGGGAGCACCGCCCGGATCATTCTCGAACGGCTGGGGCTGGCCGGGTATTTTACGCACCTCACCTTTTCCAATGAGGAGGGGGTGGCCAAGCCGCACCCAGCGATCTTCCAGCGCACGCTGGCGGCCCTGGGGGTTGAGCCGCAGGAGGCCGCGCACATCGGTGACGATCCGCGGACCGATGTTAAAGGAGCCCGAGCGGTGGGGATGCACGCCCTCTGGTTCAATCCGCACGGGCGCACGGATGCGGTGCCCTGTGATTTGGAACTGCACTGCTGGGAGGACATTCTGCCCTGGGTGCGGGAAGAGCTGGGACGCGCTTAAGGAGGACAGGAAAAAATCGGTGGGGCGGAAGGAACACTGCGGGTGACGACGAATATGGTTTATAGACATGAAATCCAATTTCAATATATGAAAGGAGTGTGTCGAGTTGCTGACCCTTAAGAAGCAGTATGGCGAGCTGGCCCCTTCCGAGCGGCTCCTCCTGGGGCCGGGGCCGAGCGGGGTGGACCCGCGGGTGCTGCGGGCCATGAGCACACCGCTCCTGGGTCACCTGGACCCTGAGTTTCTCGAGATTATGAACGAAACCGGGGAACTATTGCGCTACGTCTTTCAGACGGAGAACAACCTCACCCTGGCCATGTCCGGTACCGGGAGCGCCGGTATGGACACCATCCTCTCCAACCTGCTCGAGCCGGGGGACAAGGCCATCGTGGCCGTCTGCGGCGTCTTCGGTGAGCGCATGGTGGACATCGCCGGCCGGAGCGGTGCCCAGGTGAAAGTGGTCCAGGGCGAGTGGGGCCGCATCGTCGAGCCGGAGGCGGTGGAGGCTGCCTTTAAGGAGATGCCGGCTGCCAAGCTGCTGGCGGTGGTGCACGGCGAAACCTCTACGGGGATTCTTCAACCGCTCACGGACCTGGCGGCCATCGCCCACCGCTACGGCGCCCTCCTGGCGGTGGACTGTGTGACCTCCCTGGGCGGGGCGCCTGTGCTCATCGACGAGTGGGGTGTGGACGCGGCCTACAGCGGCACGCAGAAGTGCCTGAGCTGCCCGCCCGGACTTTCGCCGGTTACCCTCAATGAAAAGGCGCGGGCCGTCCTGCAGCGGCGCAAAACCAAGGTGCCCAGCTGGTACCTGGACCTTACCATGATCGAGCGCTACTGGGGCAAGGAGCGATTTTACCACCACACTGCGCCCATCAGCATGCTCTATGCGCTGCGCGAGGCGCTGCGCATCATCGCCGAAGAGGGCCTGGAAGCGCGCTGGGCACGCCATGAGCTCAACGCCCGTGCCTTCATCGCCGGCTGCCAGGCGCTGGGCCTGGCGCCCTTCGCCCAGGAGGGGCACCGGCTGCCCAGCCTGGTCACCATACGCATCCCGGCGGGGGTGGAGGATGCCGCCGTGCGCCGTTTCCTCCTGGACGAATACAAGATTGAAATCGGCGGCGGGCTCGGCCCGGTGAAAGGCCAGATTTGGCGCGTGGGCCTCATGGGTTACAACTCCAACCGGCGCACCATCACCCTGCTCCTTACCGCCCTGGCCGCGGCGCTGAGTGCCCAGGGCCACAAGGCTTCGGCCGGCGCAGCGCTGGAAGCGGCCGACGCCGTGTACGGCGCGGGCAGGTAGGGGCCGGCCGGAAACCGCTCAGGACAAAAGAGGGACGAAAGCGCATGGCTTCCGTCCCTCTTGGCGTTTCTTTCCGGTACTAGGCCGACTTGGCGGGGAGGCCGCGCCGGGAGCGCAGCACCTGGCTGGCCACGGCCAGAGCAACCAGCACCAGGCCGGCCAGGTCGGTGTAGGCGCCCGGGATCATCAGGCCGAAGGCGCCGGCGAAGAAGAGCGCCCTCTCCACAAGGGTGGTAAGGTGCAGGAAGTAGCCCTCGGCGCCGATCCCCAGGGCAGTCACCCCTAAGATGGCGGTGACGATTGCCTGCACCAGTGCCGGGGTGTTGCGCGTTTGAAGGAGAAGGATAGGCGAGTAAACGAAGAGGAAGGGGATGATGAACCCGGCGATGGCCAGGCGCACCGCCGTCCAACCCGTCTTCGAGGGATTCGCCCCCGCGATCCCGGCGCCGGCATAGGCCGCCAGGGCCACCGGTGGGGTAAGGTTGGCCAGGCAGGCGTAATAGAAGACGAACATGTGGGCCGCCAGGTCGGGTACGCCGATCTTGATAAGGGCCGGTGCCGCCACAGTAGCCGCTACGATGTAGCAGGCGGTGGTGGGAAGACCCATGCCCAGAATAATCGACAGAACCATGGTCAGGAACATGGTAGCCAGGAGGTTGCCGCCGGCCAGCGCCAGGATGTTGTCGCCGATGGTCAGGCCGATACCCGTTAAGGTGACGATCCCTACGATAAACCCGACCACGGCGCAGGCGATGGCCACGGTGATGGCCTCGCGCGCACCGGACTCCATGGCCCGCAGCAGGCCGGCCAGGCTCAGGCGCGTCTCCTTCTTGAACCAGCTGGCGACGATGGTGATGAGGGTGCCGTAGAAGGCAGCAAAGAGCGGCGTTTTGCCGGTTAGCAGCAGGTAGACGATGGCCAGGAGGGGAATGGCAAGGTGCCAGCGCGTGCGCAGCACCTGGCGCAGGCTGGGAAGCTCACTGCGCGGCAGGCCGCGCAGGCCGATCTTCACCGCTTCGAAGTGCACCTGCACAAAATCGGCCAGGTAGTAGAGCAGGGCGGGCAGAATGGCGGCGATCATGATCTTGGCGTAGGGCATGCCGAGAAACTCGGCCATCACGAAGGCGGCGGCCCCCATAACCGGTGGCATGATCTGCCCGCCGGTGGAAGAAACGGCTTCCACCGCCCCGGCAAAGTGGGGCTTGTAGCCGATGCTTTTCATAAGGGGGATGGTAAAGGCGCCGGTGGTGGCCACGTTGGCCACGGCGCTGCCGTTGATGGTACCCAGGAGAGCACTGGCGAAGATGGCCACCTTGGCCGGCCCGCCGGCGGAGCCGCCCGCCAGGGCCATGGAGATGTCGTTGATGAACTTGGCCATGCCGGTCTCACCCAGGAAGGCCCCGAAAAGGATGAACATGAAGATGTACGTTGCCGAAACGCTGAGGGCGACGCCGAAAATACCCTCGGTCGAGAAGTAAAGGTGGTAGACGATCCGGTCCCAGGTAAAGCCGGTGTGGCCGAAGATACCGGGAATCCTGTTGCCGAAAAGGCCGTAAGCGACGAAGACGAGCGAAAGGAGCGGCAGCTCCTTGCCGATGCAGCGCCGCGCGGCCTCCAGGATAAGGAGCAACGTGACGACGCCCCAGAAGTAGTCGAAGTTATTGGCTATGCCGCCGCGCATGGCCATGGTGTCGAAGTAAAGAAAGTTATAGAGGCCGCCGATGATGCCGAGGACGGCGAAGAGGATATCGAGCCAGGTAGGCTTGTTGCGGCGTGCTGTTTTTCTGCTGGCTGGATAGAGCAGGAAAATGAGGCCGAGGACAAAGGCCAGGTGTACGGAACGCTGCTTCATCGCCTGCAGGGTGCCGAAGCCGGCCGTGTAGAGATGAAAAGCCGACATGACGATGGCGATGACGCTGATCACCTTGGCCCACACGCCGGTGTAGCGCCTGAAGCGTGACTCGGCCTGGAACTCCTCCACAATTTTACTGGTGTCCACCAGGCTGTACTCGTCCTGGTTAACGCTGTCCATCGTTCATCCCACCTTGTAAGTCATTTCACGCAAGACGGAAAGGTGGCGAATACTCGAGTTGCCTGGGACGGGTGCCCCAGGCAACTCGGGTTTGGCCAAAACTACGGCAGGCTTCCTTTCTCTCTTCTATACACCTGCACCTTATTTGACCGAAACGTCTACGTTCAGCCCTTGTTCTTTCAGGTATTTGGCTGCGCCGGGGTGAAGGGGAACCGTCATGCCGTTGAGGGCGTTCTGGATGGTCATCTCTTTAGCGGCCTTGTGGGCGGCCACCAGTTCATCATGGTGATCGTAAAGGGCTTTGGTCAGGTTGTAAACCAGATCATCGGGCAGGTCGGCCCGGCAAAGCAGCAGGTTGGAGACGGCCACGGTGTGCACGTCCTTGTCTTGGCCCTTGTAGGTGCCGGCCGGAATGACCACCTCGAAATACCAGGGGAATTTCTCGGTAATCTCTTTAATCTTCTCGGGTTCGAGAGAAATCACCTCAACGTCCGCCGAGGCACAGGTATCCATGACCGCCGCCGTCGGCAGTCCGCCGGCGATCAGGTAGGCATCGCCCTGGCCGTTCTTCAAGAGGTCGGAGGCGGCGTTGTAGTCGACGAAATCGGCCTTTACGTTAACCTCACCCTTGTCCTTCATGTAGTTCAGGCCGTAGACGCTGAGGATCTCGCGGCTGTTGATTTCCGTCGCGCTGGCCACGGCACCGGGGGCGAAGCGCTTGCCCTTCAGGTCGGCCACGGACTTGATGCCGGCGCCCTTGCGGGCCACAATCTGCATTACGTTGGAGTAGAGGGCCGTCATGGCGCGAAGCTCCGGATAGGCCTTCCCCTGGAACTGCTCTGTGCCCTTGTAACCGTAATAGGAAACGCCGTTCTGCCCGAAGGCGATCTCGGCCTGTTTGGCCCGCATCAGCTCGATGTTCTGCGGTGTGCCGGCTGTGGCCTGAGCGGAGGCTTTAACACCCGGTACGTACTTGTTCCAGACCTGCGCGAACGCACCGCCCAGCGGGTAGTACACGCCGCCGGTCGTTGCGGTGGCGATGTTAAGCGTGATTTCCTTCTGCCCGGCACTCTGCTGCCCCTGGTCGCCCTTGGCTTCCTGCTTGGGCGCGCTGCTGCACCCGGCGAGGAGGGCGACCAAAACGATGAGAACAAGGCTGATCTTCAGCCATTTGGACCTAAACATGCTGACTTACCCCCTCACTTTAACTGAATTAAATACAAGATTATGCTTTACTTCATAATCACCCCCCTTGAGCCACCTTTACCAACACACAGACAAACAGCCCCTGACAATAAAGTGACAATTTATTGGATAATATCTCTTGTATTCGCCGTAAAATGCCTAATTCCTCCTTCCCGGGTAGGTGGAGTAATCCCGCGCAAAAGTTCTCCTTTCCTTTTGGGGTGGCAGGGTGCACAAAAATTGGAACCCCGGGAGGAAAAATGAAGAAAAGGGAGAAACTATGCCTGTTCGATATTTTATCTGGGAGGTATGGGCAGTGGCGCATGTCACGGGCGAACAGCTTAAGAGCTTTGCGGTGAAGGTGTTTGAGAGCCTTGGGATTCCGGCCACAGATGCTGAGACGACGGCAGAAATCCTGGTGCAGGCCGATCTGAGGGGCATCGATTCCCACGGCGTGGCCCGGCTGCCGATTTACGTTAAGCGGCTCAAACTCGGCCTCATCAACAAGCGGCCTGACATCAAGGTGGTGCGGGACCGTCCCGGCGCGGCCGTCGTGGACGGTGACAACGGCCTGGGCCAGGTGGTGGGCCATAGGGCCATGACGCTCTGCCTGGAAAAGGCCCGGCAGCACGGCGTGGCTGTGGTCGGGGTGAAAAACTCCAACCACTTCGGCATCGGCGCGTACTATGCCATGATGGCCCTCAAAGAGGACATGATCGGCATGGTAGGCACCAACACTTCACCGCTCATGGCACCTTTCGGCGGTAAGCAGCCGCTCCTCGGCACCAACCCCCTGGCCATTGCCATCCCGGCCGGCAGCCAGCGTCCGGTGGTTCTGGACATGGCCACCAGCTTGGTACCGCGCGGTAAAATTGAGATCGCCGCCCGCAAAGGCGAAAAGATTCCCGTGGGCTGGGCCATCGACAAGGACGGCCGGCCCACCCAGGAACCGGAAGAGGCTCTCAAGGGCACCCTGCTTCCCATGGGCGGGCCCAAGGGCTACGGCCTGGCGCTGGTGCTGGACATCCTCTGCGGGGTGCTCAGCGGGGCGGCCTTCGGGGCTCATACCGGATCCCTGTTCGGCGATCTGGATCGGCCTCAGAACATCGGGCACTTCATGCTCGCCCTGGACGTCAACAGCTTCCGGCCCCTCAGCGAGTTCAAGAATACCATGGACAGCCTTATCCTGAGCATCAAGAACTCGGAGCCGGCGGAAGGCTTTAAAGAGCTCTTCCTCCCGGGCGAGATCGAGTACACCAAGACAGAGGAGCGGGCCCAAAAGGGTATCGACCTGAACCCTGTGGTGGCCCAGAACCTCCTCAACCTGGCGCGCGACCTGGGCCTCGTCGGCGGTGAAGCCACCGTGGACACCCTTTTCGCCTAAGCCTCCCGGACTTCGATCTGCCGGACCTTCTTCCGGGCGCGCCTACGAAGAAGACCTGGCCGAGCTGGCGGAGACACTGGAAGGCCAGGGACAGGCCATTAAAGACAGGGATTATGCCGGCTATTTGCAGCTCGATTGCGACTTCCACCGCCGGGTGGCCGTGGCTACGGGAAATGAGCTCCTGGCCGACATCATAACCAACCTGAACACACAGGTGCAGCGGTTTCTGATCCTTGCCCGCAACCTACCCGAAAAGGCGCCAAAAGGATTCCATTACCTGGCTGACTGCGTTCGGCTAATGAGGTTGTCACCGGTGCTGCTCTTAAAGGCCTCTTCAATGTCTCGCGTGGAAAGGCCGCGCGCGTACAGAACTTATTGAGTTGGTCACTTCTAAGTTAGCTCAGGTCTCTCAATTTTGGCCAGCATCGTCAGGACATTACCCAGGCTGTTTCGCTTGGATCAAACTCGGAGTGCCTGTCTTGGTTAGTACATGTACAGTGTTTGAGCAGCTCTCTTCCAGAAGCAACATTCTTATGTCTGCCTCCTTTCGCTCTCACTCCTGGAGGTGCGGCGAAAGGAGCTTTTTTTGCCCGCAAGAGGGACAGCGAAAGGAAGAGGTGATCGTATGTCAAGGCTCATTGTCCCGCGGTCGGAGGATTCGGGCTACGGAGATTGGAACTGGTTGGTTCCGCTGGGGAAGTCTGGTATTCGTTCAGTTGCGGGGAACCTGTCGAGCTTTTGCTTGGTAGTCGCTGGATGCGATCTCTGGGAGATCGGCTCTTGTGGCTGGTATGTCACTAACGGACAGAGCAGTCTCGTTCCGTTGCGGGTAGAGGCACGCAAGGTTCGCAGTTCTTGGCCGGCGGGGTAGTGTGCCCTTGCCGGCTATTTTTACAGAATGAGCCTTATGCAAAACATATAACCAGAAAGAGATCCACTTTGATTATGGAAATGGAACCACGCAGGCCCTTCAAGCGTGAAGAGACCTTAAAAAGGAACTGGTTCTGCTTACTGGAGGCCGCGAAACAATCTACGTCGTAAGAAAAAAATTTTAGGTTACGAGAGCAGGAATTTGGGCGAGGATATAGAATACGTATACAAGCACAGCAACAGGTTTTAGGAGGAAATAGCTTTGGCTGTTTTACCTAGGTTGAAAAACAACGCAGATACTCTGGCGGAGCAAGCTTACGCTATCTTAAAAAAAGCTATTGTAAACAATAAGTTTAAACCACGTGAAATCCTCTCTGAGGAAAAGCTTGCTGCTGATCTTGGTATTAGCCGCACTCCAATTAGAGCAGCCTTGTCGCGCCTGGCAATGGAAAAACTCGTTTCTAATATACCTGGGCGGGGGTCTATGGTGGCAGATATTTCGTTACAGGATGTGGAAGACCTCTTTGTAGTACGTGAGGCTCTAGAAGGTGTCTCTGCAAAGTTGGCTACCAAAAACATTACAGCACAAGAAATGGTACAAATGAAGCATTTTCTACAGCAACAACGAGATTCTTTGGCTAACGCAGACTATCTTCCATTTCTTGAAGCAGATATGCTGTTTCATGCTGAACTGGCCCGTATATCAAAGAACCGAGAGTTATATGAGATCATCCTGAGCCTTCAAGATCGCATCTTACGTTTTGAGATACTATCTAATACTATCCAAAGTAGAGCGGCAAAGGCACTGCGAGAACACAAGGATATCTTGGATGCTTTAGAGCAAGGAGATCCAGCGCTTGTTGAGCAGAAGATTATTGCCCACATACGGAGTGTTTTGCAAAGTATTAGAGAAGCTGAGGCTAAAAAACTTTCGTAGAACGAGAAGCCCATTACAAACAATGTGTCTCTTCACATGTGTATGTGTTTGCTTACTGTATACAAGCTTTTAAAGTTAGCGCGGTTCTTGTATACGTATTCAAGTACAGATGAGAAGAAACAGGGAGGAGGGGTAAGAGGAAAACATATAGACTGTGGGCAGGAGAATCAGTGGAAAGTAGAAGGGGGCGAGCTTGTGAATGATGTCGAGGTGACAAGACCGTCTGTAGCGCATGGTAATCAAAATACGGTGTTGTGGAAGTTTTTGTTGACGTCTGGACTTGGCCTGTTTTTCTTCCTATGCCCAGTATACTGGCATGGCAATTGGAACATCCCAATTGGTGTTATGTCTGAAAGCTTGGCAAAGCTGCTTAAACCATCATTACCTACCGTAGCTACTATTGCCATGTGGATTACCGCTATTTGCACTACTCTAGGAACTACGTTTAAGGTAAAACAAATTACAGAAAATGCGTTTCTTAAAGACCTGTTTCAGGTATCTTCGTTTTGGTTCATTATTCGGTGGTTAGGAGCCATTTTCGCTACCATGACACTATTGCAGGTAGGGCCGGAGGCAATCATCTCCGATGATACCGGTGGTCTAATGCTTTTCAGCTTGCTTGGTATGTTAATTGTCTGGTTCTTTGTAGCTTCTTATCTGATGCCACTTCTTACGGAATTTGGAATCATGGATTTCGTCGGCGTGCTGATTCGTGGCTTCATTAAACCTTTGTTTACTTTGCCAGGGCGTTCCGCACTTGATCTCTTAACTTCTTGGGTCGGTAATTGTAATGTAGGCGTCCAAATCACCCGTTGGCAATATGTAACCGGCTATTACACCGCGCGTGAAGCAGCCGTTATTGCAACATGTTTTTCAGCTGTTTCGCTTCCTTTCTGTCTAGTGATAGCTAATACTGCTGGTATTGCAAATGTTTTTCCTCAGTTTTATTTAGCGACTGCAGTGGCTGGGGTTGTGGCGGCGATTGTCGTGCCACGCATGCCCCCTCTTTCTCGAATCCCTGATGACTACTATGGTCCGGTAGGGAAGAGAATCAACGAACAAATTCCTATCGGAATAAGTCGGACGCGATGGGGTTTAGAACAAGCCCTTAAACGTGCAGAACAAAAAAGCATTTATCAAGCAATCGTGATCGAGGGTAGCAAAGTGTTTATTGGTATTGTGTTTGGTCTTGTGGCTCAGTCTATGGCGCTCGGTACCCTCGGTACAATGGTAGTAACCTATACTCCTGTTGTTGGATATTTGTCTACCCCGATGGTTTGGCTCTTGCAGCTTTTCCAGGTACCGGAAGCCGCTGCGGCTGCTCCTGGAACTATCATTGGTTTTGCTGATCAGTTCATCCCGGCGGTAGTTGCCAGTACACTCGTAAGCCCAATTGCTAAATTCGTGATAGCTGGTCTGTCTGTGGTTCAGATTATCTACATGACCGAGGTAGGTAGTTTTATATTAATGTGTGAGATTCCAGTAAACTTTTCCCATCTTGTTCTTGTCTTTCTAGAAAGAACGTTAGTTTGCATTCCAGTCCTTGCACTGGCGGCACATCTGGTCTTCTAAATCGAAAGGTGGGTTTAGGCATGATTCTGTTAGTAAGGAGGCTTTACCTATGAAGAACAATTTTAAAGGCCGTGATTTCCTGAGCTTGATGGATTTTACACGGGAAGAAGTCTATGAGCTTTTGGATTTGGCAGTTGAGTTAAAACGACGACATGCAATTGGAGACGACCCCAAACCTTTACAAGGCCGGACCATAGCCATGATTTTTGAAAAAAACTCCACACGTACTCGCCTTTCTTTTCAGGCGGGAATTGCTCAACTGGGTGGTCAAAGCTTCTACATGCGGCCCGATGAAATGCAACTTAACCGCGGGGAGCCTATTAAAGATACCGCAAGGGTCATCGACCGCTATTGTGACGCTTTGGTCATCCGTACCTTCGGCAAAGAGCGGGTGGAAGAATTCGCACACTATATGAAAAACCCTGTAATAAATGCCCTTACTGACCAAGAGCATCCTTGCCAGATATTGGCTGACCTAATGACCATCAGGGAGAAAAAGGGACGTCTCGAAGGGCTTAAATTGACCTTTGCTGCTGATCTTTTTAACATGGCCCACTCCCTGCTTATCGCTTGCCCGCTGATGGGCATAGACATTGCTATTGCCCATCCTGAAGGGCTTAAAGCGGATCCGAAAATAGTTGAGTTTGCCGAAGAAACAGCGCGGAAGAACGGTACAAAAGTAGTTCTTACAACCGACATGAGTGAGGCTTTGCGCGATGCAGATGTCATTTACGCCAATACCTACCATAGCATGGGCACAACCGAAGAAGAACGAAAGCAACGGGAAGCCATCTTCTTTCCATATCGCATTGACGAGGAGAAGGTAAAGGTAGCCAAAGACGATTTTATATTCCTGCATTGCTTACCCGCCTATCGAGAAGAAGAAATGACCGAATCGATTCTTGAAGGACCGCATTCTGTGGTCTGGGATGAAGCCGAAAACCGTATGCATACCGAAAAAGCCGTCTTAGCAGCAGTGGTCTATTAGAGGAGAGTTTAACATTGAAACATCGAATCGTAGTTGCTCTGGGTGGTAACGCGATCTTGCGTAAAGGAGAACGGGGTACTCTTGAAGAGCAATTAGCAAATATCCAATCTAGCTGTCGGGGATTAGCAGATCTCATAGCATTTGGTTACGAACTGGTAATTACCCATGGTAATGGACCCCAAGTAGGCAATATCCTTCTACAAAATGAAATTGCGGCACATACAGTACCACCTATGTCACTAGCAGTATGCGGAGCGGAAAGTCAGGGCTTTTTAGGGTACCTGTTACAACAGTCATTAAAAAACGAATTGCGGTGGCGCGGTATCGACCGAGATGTTGTAACAGTGGTAACAGAAACAGTGGTGAATACCGAAGATCAAGCTTTTGCTGCACCAAGTAAACCGGTTGGGCCTTTTTACAGCACGTACGAGGCCGAACGTTTGCGAGAAGAACGAGGTTGGACTCTCAAGGAAGACTGTGGCAGGGGATGGCGACGGGTAGTCGCCTCCCCGAAACCGATTGACATAGTAGAAAAGAACGCTATTAAGGTGCTTCTTTCATCCGGAAGCGTGGTAATTTGCTGCGGTGGTGGCGGTGTGCCAGTGGTACAAAAAAAAGATGGTTCGCTAGAGGGTATGGATGCGGTAGTCGACAAGGACTTGGCTGCTTCGAGGTTAGCTGAAGCTGTTGGCGCTGAACGCTTAATGATTTTAACTGACGTGTCCGCCGTGATGTTGAATTATGGTACACCAAAAGCCAAGGAACTCCATTATGTCAGGTCGAGGGACCTGCGGCAATACATTAAAGAAAAGCAATTTGCCGAGGGAAGCATGCTCCCTAAAGTAAAAGCTGCAGTCCAATTTGTTGAGAGGTGCGGTGGCGAAGCAATAATAGCGGCGCTATCAGAAGCCAGTATTGCCTTGGAAGGAAAGTGTGGTACGCATGTGGTCGCATAAGAAGGGGGAGTTTGCTCAATGCCGTTTGTTAATAGTGAATATGGTCCACTTAAGAGGGTTTTGCTTTGCCGACCAGAGTATCTAGATATTACTGTTCCCATCAACGTTATCGCAGCGAATAACAAAGAGAAAGGGGTAAACGTAGGACAAGCATGCCGCGAGCATGACGAATTCGTTCGAGCTTTTCAAGAATACGGGGTAGAAGTACTATTGGCCCCCACTAGTAAACGCTATCCGTATGAAGTCAACACCCGGGACCTAGGGGTCACTACGCCCAAGGGTATCATTTTTGGCCGATATCTGCGTGAATTGCATTGGGGTGAGCACCGATTAGCAGAGCAAGCCTTACATGAAAAGAGAATTCCCATCTTGACACAATTGCCCTTTGGCACTTTTGAAGGTGGTGACTTCATGTATGTCGACAAAGACTTTGCCGGCATTGGTATTGGCTGCCGGACCAACATGATCGGTGTGCACTGGCTACAGGCGTTGCTGGCAGATACCGGAATTACATTAATGCCAGTGGACTTCGACAAAGATTACCTCCATCTAGATATGATTTGTAATATCATTGCTCCTCAAGTTTGTGTTATCTGCACCGAAGCTGTATCTCCTGAGTTTTATAAAGAGCTTAAGAAACGCAACTTTACGTTTATCAATGTTTCGCCTTCAGAAGTATTTGACCATGCGTGTAACCTGTTAAGCATTGGCAACAACACTATCTTTTCTCATCCAAAAGCGCGAAAGGTCAATGAGCGATTGCGGGCTTTGGGGTTAAACGTTCTAGAACTGCCGCTTATGGAATGCCTAAAAAGCGGTGGTGGACCACGGTGCATGAGCTTCCCCATCGAGCGAGATGAAACTTAAATGACTGCTGACCTGGAGATGTATTTTCCGGCGCTGCAACAATCTGTTATTATTCCCCAACATCAGATTCAATGGATAATAAGGCCCCAAAAGTACTGTCACGTTCGTGACTCCCAGGCTTTAGTAAGGGCAGCCTTGGCTGCGCCGAACCCATACGGTCTGGAGCTAACGAACGTGGTACGACGAAAAGAGGTCGAGCGGCGTCGTACAGTGATCGTCATTGACGATGTTACCAGACCTACGCCGGTCAGGTTGATCCTGCCGGAATTGCTTTCCCAACTGTCTAGTGCCGGAGTTTCATTGGACGACATAATCCTGTTAGTGGCCACCGGGTCGCATGCCCCTGTGGCCGAACCTCAGCTTGTTGGGAGGATAGGTGCTGATGTATTTGCAGCCGTAAATGTAGTTCAACACAAATCGCGGGAAACTAAGGATTTGGTCAAAGTAGGGTCGATTGGAGATGGGATGCCCCTTGTATTGAATCAGTACTACATGGAGGCAGATATTAAAATAGCGCTAGGAAATGTAGTCCCTCACGTTAACGTTGGTTGGGGCGGCGGCTGCAAAGCAATAGTTCCTGGTATCAGTGGTCAGGAGACTATTGACCACCTGCATTTCACTGCGGCTAAACATGTTCCACGGTTTTTGGGCCAGCTGGATAACCCGATCCGACGGGAAGTGGAAGAAGCCGCCTTGACTACAAGCCTCGATTATATCGTCAACACGGTGGTAGATTTCTCGGGTAATTTGGTTTCGGTGCACGCAGGTCATCCCTTGGCGGCTCATAAACAAGCCGTGGAAGTGGCACGAACATTAATGTGCCCTCAAGTCAAGGGAACGTGTGATATTGTAGTAGTCGATGCGTATCCGATGGATCAGGACTTTTGGCAAGCGTCGAAAGCGCTCACCACAGCCACGCGCTTAGTAAAGCCAGGAGGGAAAATTGTATTGCTAGCCCGGTGCCCTGAAGGAATCGGGACTGGACACGACGATTTAATGCAAATTGCACGATACACTCCGGCCGAAATGGACATGTTGGTTGAAAAAGGAGATATCATGCCAACGGCTGAAGTGGCTGTAGCGCGCGAAGTCGCTCAAGACCGGGAGAAGGCGGAGATCCTTATTTGTTCTCGGGGTCTAACGCGGGAAATGGTGAAAAGCCTAGGGTTAAGCAAAATAAGTAGTTTGTCTGCCGCGTTATCGTCATCGGCTTTCAGCCGATCGACTATAGGAATAATGTTCCGTGGCGGTGAGATTGCCCCTGTTGTGGTAGAGTAGGAACGTGCCAGCAAAATGGTTTTCATAGCAAATGACATCAGAAAGAGTGCCGGGCTGGGCGATGAAGATTCTCGCCTTGGTCGGCAAGCAAGTGCCTGCGCGGTACCCTGATGGTATACGTATACTTGTACATTCGGATTCCGGCCCAATTCCTACATGGTAGTGGTGCGGTGCCTGTTACGATACGCTGAGGAGTGTGGAGTATGGAACAGATCGTCTTTCTAGACGATGTGGAGTGTGCCAAGTATCAAGAGCTGCTGGAGCCCCTACAACGGTTTGGTGGATTAACGGTCTACACGACGGTGCCAAAGAATAACCGCGAGCTGCTAGAACGTGTCCACGATGCCACCGTTGTCTGCTTTGGACTGTCCCATTTTACCAAGGAGGTCCTGAGTGCCTGCCCGGATCTTAAACTTCTTTGTTTTCTGGGAACGGGGGTGTGGGACTATGTAGACTTGGAAGCTGCAAACAAGCTGCGTATTGCTGTCATGAATGTGGCTGACTATGGTACCAACGCTGTGGCCGAGCATGTATTGGCCCTGATGCTAGCTGTTAACCGCCATATCTGCGAGGCACACCAAAGGGTACTGTGGGGTATTTGGGACCAAAGTGGCTTGGCAGGAGTGGAACTGGCGGGCAGCACGCTGGGGATCGTTGGACTTGGGAGAATTGGCCGCAGGGTTGCAGAAATTGGGTTACAGTTAGGTATGCGGGTATGCGGTTATGACAATGTGCCACCGCAACAATGGCCCGGCTTCCAGCAAATTGAGTTCATGTCTCTACGCAATGTTGTAAGAACCGCCGATTACCTTACCATTCATTTGCCTGGACTTCCAGAGACACAGAACGTGGTGAATGCGGACGTACTTAAATTGCTAAAAAAGGACGCAGTCGTTATTAACACATCTCGAGGTGAGGTTTTGGATAATGAATTCTTGGCCCATCTCTTGAGAACGGGAAGAATCAGGGGAGCGGGATTAGACGTCTTCCCTACAGAACCGCCAGGTAACGATAACCCATACCTAGGGTTAACCAACGTGGTGCTTACTCCCCACATCGGCTTTGCCACAAGAAATGCGATCCAGCGCCTACTGCAAACCGCTGTACAGCAAATAGCAGATTTCCTCGTAGATGAGCAGCGAGTAGTTGTGAATGCCCAGGAAAAAGAATCTATTAATAATTAATAAATGGAGGAAGAGATAATGTTAACCATGTATGAACGTGCACAAAAGGTTTTCCCACCGGCCGCGGGTCGCAGTACCCAGCTCGGGGTAGTGCGTGCCGAGGGCGCCTATGTCTATACCGAGGACGGACGCCGGTACCTGGACTTTGCAAGCGGCGTGGCAGTGGCGAACACCGGGCATAGGCACCCGGCGGTAGTGCACGCGGCGGAGGAGCAGCTCAAGAAGGCCATTCACGTCGGCCATAACGTGGCCTGGTACGAACCGTACGTGACGCTCGGCGAGCGGCTGGTCGCGGCCACCGGCGGCGACACCATGGTCTACTTCAGCAACAGCGGCGCCGAGGCCAACGAGGGCGCGGTGAAACTGGCCAAGTACGTCACGCGGCGGCCGGCCGTGATCGCCTTCAAGGGCGCCTTCCACGGGCGTACTCTGGGGACAATTTCCCTTACCACCTCGAACTCCGCCTACCGCAAACACTACGAGGGCCTGCTTCCCAGCGTCTACTTCGCCGACTACCCCTACTGCTACCGCTGCCCCTTCGGGCAAGAAGCAGGCCAGTGCGACTTTGCCTGCACCCAGCAGTTCACGAAGATCTTCAAGCACTTGGTGGATCCGGAAGAGGTGGCGGCCATCATCATGGAACCGGTGGCCGGCGAGGGCGGCTACATCGTTCCGCCGGTCGAGTTCGTGCGCGCGGTACGGCAGGTGTGCAATGAACATGGGATTAAGCTGATCTTTGACGAAATCCAGACCGGTTTCGGCCGCACGGGGCGCCTCTTTGCCCACGAACACTTCGGCGTCCGGCCGGACATCATGTCGGTGGCCAAAGGCATCGCTTCCGGCTTCCCCCTGAGTGCCGTCATCGGCAAGCGGGAACTCATGGAAAAGTGGCCGGCCGGGGCGCACGGCGGCACCTTCGGCGGCAACCCGGTGGCCTGCGCGGCGGCCGTAGCCACCCTGGACCTCCTGCAGGGTGGGCTGGTGGAGAACGCGCGCGTGCAGGGCGCCTACTTCATGGCGCGCCTTCAAGAGCTCAAGGAGCGTTTCAGTTGCTTGGGCGACCTGCGCGGCCTTGGCCTCATGATCGGTGCCGAGTTTGTGGGCCCCCACAAGGAGCCGGCTACCGACCTGGTGAGGCACCTGCAGGCGGCCTGCCTGGAACGCGGCCTGATCCTCCTCAACTGCGGCGCTGACAAGAACGTCATCCGGTTCATCGCACCCCTCATCGTCACAAAAGAACAGATCGATCAAGCTACAGAAATTCTTGGAGAGGCCCTAGCTACTGTGGCGAGCAGATAAAGCCAAGATCCCTCAAAGGCGGGTTTACGCTTCACCACACACTGCTTACTTATAGATGTTGCCGTGCGGCCAGATGCTCAGTGCCACTAAGAGGTGTGCTGTGTCTTTCAGAGCGGTCTCGGCCCGAGCAATTCTTGCTTCTGGGGCAGCGGAGGACGGGGCGGCATTGTGGACGAAGAGGCGCTGTATGCCGTCCTTACCTCCGGGCACCTGGGCGGCTTTAGCGGTGAGGTGATGGAGACGGAGCCGTCGGTGAAGAGTAAGCCCTTCAACCTGCCCAACGTGGTGGTCACCCCGCACATTGGCGGTAACACCCACGAGGCTCAGCAGCACATTGGCTTAAGGTTGGTACAAGAAGTCAAGAAGATTATCGCACCGAGAGCGACCCAGTCGGTTACGCCAAGCCCTGCCTCAGCGGCGGGGCTTTTTCCCGAGGATCACACGCTGACTAGGTACCAATGCACTGCCGGAAGATGGATCGACAGGCGTCCGGCGGCTAGAGCCAGAGTGTACCTAGAGGATAAGTGTAAATGGCTGGGTGGTTTAGGCAGGCAACGAGGCTACTTGATTAATAAGGAGGAATTAATCATGGTCGGCGGTTACACCGGCAAGATTCTAAGGGTAAACTTGACAGAGGGTAAAACGTGGACCGAGGATTTGGACCTGGGTGCGGCGCGGAGGTTTGTTGGGGGGAGCGGCCTCGCTGCCAAGTATCTGTTCGAGGAAACCGGTGCTGGTACTGATCCCCTTGGGCCGGACAACTTGTTGATCTTTATGACGGGTCCCTTTACGGGTACAATCGTTCCGAATTCGGGCCGGCATGCCGTGGTGGCGCGCTCGCCCCTTACCGGGATCTGGGGCGAGGGGGACGTGGGTGGCACCTGGGGCGTCATGCTGAAACGAGCCGGGTATGATGGTATCCTCATCAAGGGCAGGGCCGACGATCCGGTGTACCTATGGGTTAACGAAAACGGGGTCGAAATCCGTTCGGCGCGGCATCTCTGGGGTAAAGACACGTTTGAGACGGCCGAACTGCTCAAGGCGGAAACCCACTCGAAGGCTGTCATAAGCTCCATCGGTCCTGCGGGCGAAAACCTGGTGAAGCTAGCCGTTGTAATGAGCGATGGGCGCGACGCCCGGGCGGCCGGGCGTGGTGGTCTGGGTGCCGTCATGGGGTCCAAGAACCTTAAAGCCCTTGCCGTCTATGGAACCAAACGGCTCCCGGTGGCTGACGCCGAAAGCCTTAAGGGGCTCACCAAAGAAATGGCCAGGACCATTGCGGAGCGAACCCAGGGTATGGCCCGCTTCGGCACGGCCGGCGGCCTCCAGGCCATGGAGGAGCTGGGCGACCTGCCCATCCGCAACTGGTATCAGGGCAGTTGGCCGGAAGGAGCAGCTAAGATTGGCGGCCAGCGTATGGCCGAGAGCATTCTGACACGGAATTACCACTGTGGAGCCTGTGTTATCGGTTGCGGCCGGGTAGTCAAGCTAGGCCGCGGGGAGTACGCCGGAGTCGAACAGGGTGGACCGGAGTACGAAACCCTGGCTTCACTTGGCGCCCTCTGCCTGGTGGATGACCTGGAAGCCGTAGCCCTGGCCAACGAATACTGCAACCGTTACGGGCTGGACACCATCTCCACCGGCTCTGCCGTCGCTTTTGCCATGGAGTGCTGGGAGCATGGCCTGATAACTGCGAAAGATACCGACGGGCTCAAGCTCGAGTGGGGAAGCGCTGAAGCAATGCTGACGCTGGTGCAGGCCATTGCCCGGCGCGAGAGGCTCGGCCGGCTGTTGGCGGACGGAGTCCGAGCGGCGGCCCAGGCTTTGGGTCCCCGGGCGGAGGAATACGCCATTCATGTCAAGGGCCTGGAATTTCCCGCGCATGACCCGCGTGCCTATAACAGCGTGGCGGTCGGGTATGCTACCTCGAACAGGGGAGCATGCCACCTGCAGGGCTTCACCCATATGTTCGAGAAGAGCGTCACCATGCCCGAGCTCGGCTACGACGAGATCCAGGATCGGTTCGGCGTTGAGGGCAAGGGTGAGCTGACGGCCAAGTGCCAAGACCTTATGTGCCTGATGGACGCACTAAAAATGTGCAAGTTCTCTTTGTCGGGCGGGGTGAAGGTCACCCACATGATCAAATGGCTCAATTACGTAACTGGTTGGGATGTTTCGCTACAGGAATTCCTCAAGACAGGGGAGCGCATCTTTAACCTAAAGCGCCTGTATAACGTGCGCTGCGGCAGCAGCTGCAAGGACGACACGCTGCCACCTCGCATCCTGACTCACAAGCGAGGGAGCGGCGGTGCAGCAGACAACCTGCCGCCCCTAGGCAAAATGCTCAGTGAATACTATGCCTACCGGGGTTGGAGCGAAGAAGGGATCCCAACGCGTGAAAAACTACGTGAACTCGGCCTTAAAGAGTATGCAATTGAATCTATCCCTTATTAACTTCCGCTTTTCAGCTTTCCTATCGACCAAAGGCTTTCTAAGCAGCCGGGCCAAGTGCGCCAGTTCTCTAGGTGCTTCTAGTGCTAGTGCACGGCGAACTACTGCTCGTTGCGGCTGCATGATTGATCGGCTCCCAGGCGCACGTTTCAAAGCGTACCTCGCATACCGGCGGCGTCCCACTAGGTTAGGTGTTTTCATGGTTAACTTCACCGACCGTGCTCTGGAAAGTCTCAAAGCCCTGGCCACGCGGCTAGACAAAGATCACCCCGAGGCCGCAGGGAGTCTGCGGGAAGGGGGATACCCCCGCTCGAGATCTTGAGCCCGCGCCAACGCGCCGCGGGCTGTTTTTTGCGCTTATACAGTCCGCATCCTCAGGCATAATGGTGTTCCCATTTTTTCTCCTGAACCTTCCGCATCTCAGACTATTGATGTTATAATTAACATGATTACACTACCCGGGTAGCGTACTTCGGAACATGATCCGGCGCACTTCCGCTTGATGTTAGGTTCAAGGAGGTGGGGCTTTGCTCCCTGCAGAATCCCGTTATTCCCGGCAGATTTTGGTTCCAGGAATCGGAGTGGAAGGGCAAAAGGCTATTCAGGAAGCGACGGCAGTAGTGATCGGTCTGGGAGCTTTGGGCAGCACCGTCGCCAACCTGCTCGCCCGGGCAGGGGTCGGGACCTTGAGACTGGTGGACCGGGATTTCGTCGACTGGACCAACCTGCAAAGACAGGGTCTGTACGAGGAAGAAGACGCCAGGAAGTGTCTGCCTAAAGCGGTGGCGGCGCACCGGCATCTTGCGCGTGTGAACTCGGAAATCCGTTACGAAAGCATTGTCGCCGATGTGAACCCGGGCAATATCGAACAGATACTGTCCGGAGCCACGGTTGTGGTGGACGGCCTGGACAACTTTTACACCCGGGCTCTGGTCAACGAGGCCAGCGTAAAAATGACCATCCCTTGGATTCACGGAGCCTGCGTCTCTACTTACGGGACCGCAGCCACAATTGTGCCCGGAGAGACCGCCTGCTACAACTGCCTTTTCCCAGATGCGGCTGCCATGACGTCGGCAAACACTTGTGATACTGTCGGCATCCTCGGTCCGGTGGCCTTTGCTGTGGCCTCCTGGGAGGCAGCTGAGGCGCTTAAGATACTGGCCGGCCGGAAAGAGGAGGTTTCCCGCCGGCTGATGTTTCTTGATCTGTGGCTCAATGACGTGCATTTTGTCCCAGCCGAACGCAATCTTGAGTGCCGGGTTTGCGGGCGCAGGGAGTTCAGCCTCCTTGACAGGAATGCTCCGCTTACAACGACCTCCCTCTGCGGCCGCAACGCCATCCAGGTGGTGCCTGCCGTCGCCCGCAGCTTTGACTTTGAGTCCACTGTGGATAGGTTGAAAAAGGCCGTCCCGATAGAAAGCAACCAGTATCTCCTTAAGTTCAAGGTCGGGCAATGTGAGCTGGTGGTTTTTCGAGACGGCAGGGCCATAGTGTTCGGTACGGATGACCCCAAAATCGCGAAAAGCCTCTACGGGAGGTATATCGGTGGCTGAGCTGATGAAAGATGACTTTGTGTATTTGGATAATGCCGCAACTACCTGGCCGAAGCCGGAAAATGTCTATAAGGCTGTGAATGACTGCCTGCGGGAGCTGAGTGCGAATCCGGGAAGATCGTCGCACCGGCTCTCCATCGCGGCGGAACGAACCGTTGATGAAGCCCGGTTAACCCTGGCTCAGTTCTTCCACGCACCTGCGCCGGAACACGTCGTCTTCACCCTGAACTGCACGGACTCTCTGAACATCGCCCTCAAAGGCCTCTTAAAACCCGGCAGCCGGGTCCTAACCAGTCCGTATGAGCACAACTCTGTGATGCGGCCCCTAAATAATCTGCGCCGGGCAGGTGTGAGGGTGGAGGTGGCGCGGGGAACGGCGGACCATCAAGTAGATCTCGACCACTGGCGGGAACTGTGCGGACGGGGGGTTGACGTCGCGGTGGTCACCCATGCTTCCAACGTAACCGGCCGCATTCAGCCGGTGGCAGCGATGGCCGAAGCCGTGCACCGGTCCGGCGGCATACTGGTCTTGGATGCGGCGCAAACCGCTGGAAAGACGGATATAAACATGGCGGAGCTGGGTGTGGACGTCCTGGCGGCTCCAGGGCACAAGGGGTTGTTCGGACCGATGGGCGTAGGCGTTTTGATCGTCGGCCAGGACCTGCGGGTAAAGCCCTTCCGCGAAGGCGGTTCCGGCGTGCATTCCGAAGACGAGCTCCAGCCCGAAGCTCTACCGTGGGCTTTAGAGGCCGGAACACCCAACCTACCCGGCATTGCGGGCCTTACGGCGGGGGTTCGCTTCATTCAATCCGTGGGCGTCGAGTCGGTGGCCGCCAAGGAAACGGAACTGGCGCGGGCTTTAGCCGCTGGGCTCCAAACCATCCCGGGAGTAAGGCTGTACTGTGACCCTGAAGACCCGCAAACGGGGATTGTCTCCTTTACCGTAGATGGGCAGGATGTAGCCCTCCTCGGAACAATACTCGACCAGGCCTTCAGCATCGGGGTAAGAGCGGGCCTGCATTGTTCACCGGCTGCTCATAAAGCCGTCGGCACGTTTCCCGAGGGGACGCTGCGGGCCAGCGTGGGCTACTTCAATTCCCTACCGGACGTCGAACGGCTGCTCACGGCCGTTCGCCAGATCCGCTTGGTGTAAGCCCCAAGAGTGCGGCGCTGCTGCTGAAAAAACAACATATAGCATTCGGTGCGCAGTATAAGCGGCCCTTGTTTTGCCTGATGGCAGGACAAGGGCCGCAGTGTGCATATTACATTCCCAAGGACAAGGAGAAGGGTAGTATTCTTGCCGCCCAACTGGTAAGAAGGGTGAAGCGGCCGCTAAGGAGCAAAGCGGCGAAGAAAAGCAGCATTGCACCGGAGACGCGCGAAGTGATGACGGTGAAAACCTGGTTCCGTTTAAGGATTGGCAGCGCCCGGTCGAGAAAGAGGCCGACCAGAAGGTAAGGCACGGCCAGGCCGAGGGAGAAGAGGAACATGACCAGCATTCCTGAGGACGGCGAGCCGGTGGCGCCGGCGGCGAGCAGAATGGAGTAGAGGGTTGCCCCCAGGCAGTGCGAGCAGGCGATGGCAAAGAAGAGCCCGCCCACGAAGCACGCCGAGGGCCTGCCGGCCTGTGCCGTGAGCCGGGCGGGCATAACATGGCTGAAATGAGGGAGCTTCCTCACACCCAAGAGGTTGAGGGCCAGGAGCAGCAAGAAGATGCCGCCCACCCAGTTGAAAACTGTCATGTATTGCAGCAAGAAGAGACCAACTGTACCCGCGGCTCCTCCCGCCAGGGTGAAGACCAGCGTGAAGGCCAGGCTGAAGAAGAGGGTATTGGCCGCAGCGCGCTGTTTAGACGCTGCTTCAACCTCGTTCAACCGGTCAGGTGACAGGCCTAAAATCAAGGAGAAGTACGCGGTGAGCATAGGGACGATGCACGGGGAAAGAAACGAGACGACACCGGCCAGGAAGGCGATGCTATAAAGAGCGCTCACGGTGTCTCTCTCCAGGCGGCGAGTTCGAGCTTCCCCCACGCAAAGGAATGCGCCGGCCCTCCCTTGAGCCCTGCCAAAATCAGCTTCAGCGAACTGCTGTCCGCCCCCACGTAAGGATGCCCCTCTGAGTCCATTTCAGGCAGGGATAGAACGCCTAAACGGTGGTGGCTGTTTTCACTCTCGGGGATCCACGAGAATCCTTCAGTGATTGTCCGGCCGTCGGCCGTAACCAGCTTTGCTCCTGCTGCCGGATTGTAGGCTGTGATGTCGCCGGAATGTGTTTCCAGGGTCAGACGAAAGGCCAGCCGGCCAGGTTCAGACTCGCCTTTTCCCAGCAAGGTGGCTGTAACAAAGACCCCGTTCCGGCTGTCGGTTTGCGTATACTGGGGCTCCGGCGCCGCGCCCGGGCCGCCGCCTTGGCCGGCTGCAGCGCTCGGACCTCGGGAGAGCGACCTCCAGCCTGCCACGGCTACGGCCAGGGCGGCGAGAACAAGTACCGCGACTACTATACGCCGCACACTGATTCCCCCCTTAAAAAGCTAGCGCACGAGATAGAAAAAAAGGAGCGAAGTGATGGCGAGTACCAAGGTGGTAAGTGCCACCCGCCAAGCGGGCCCGGTTGCCACATCGGACCCGGACACCGGCACTGGTGCCGGGGTTGCAGCCAGGCGGCGCCAAGCGGCAAGAGCGGCAAGGATAAACGCCAGGCTTGCTGCGTGGGCCACGGTAAACGGTCCGAAAAGCACTGGGTTGGAACGGAAGAACTCGACGACCCCGCGGATAGTGGCAAAGCCTATCACGTACATAAGGAAGAGCTGGCCTGGAAAACGCACCCGGGTGCGCCGGCGCCACAGGAAATATAAGAGCAGATAATCAAGTAAGAACTCGTACACTTGGGCCGGGTGAAGCAGCGTACCACCGCTGCTGACTCCCCAAGGCCAAGGCCGTGCCATGGGAATACCGAACACGTCGCAACCTGTGCGACCGATGGCCTGAGCCAAAATCAGCCCCGGGGCCGCTGCGTCGGCCAGTGTCCAGAAAGGTAACGAGTGGCGCCGGGTGTACCCGAGGGCTGCCAGGAGGCCTCCGGCGATCCCACCGTGAATAGAAAGGCCACCCAGGTCAAAGCGCAACGCCTCCAGAGGGTTGGCCAGGTAATAACCGGGGGCGTATACCACGATGTAGCCTAGACGCGCACCGAGGAGTCCGCCGAGGAGGACAAAGACTAGAAGATCCATGACTCTCTCGCTGCTTAGCCCTTTGCGCTCAGCTTCGCGTGTGGTGAGAAGTATTGCCGCCACAGCTCCGAGGGCGATAAAGAACCCCAGGGTGTGAATGGCGAAGGGACCTACAGTAAAGAGGACGGGACGCATGCTACCATCCTTTCACTGTGAGAGCTGGAGCACGGCCGCTTACGATTCCTGAACCCTCTGGGTGGGGCTCGGCCAAAGGCGGGGGAAAAAGGCCGGTGTGCGGCTGCGGTAGGCTTCATACTCTGCGCCAAACGCCGCCCGCAGGTTTTTTTCCTCCTCGAGTGCCAGCCGGGAATACATAACGAGTAGGACCGGCCACATCAGGAGGGTGGGCAGAGTCGGCCACTGAATCAGCATGCCGGTGGTGATTAGGAACAGCGCCAGGTATTGCGGGTGGCGAATAAAGCGGTACAGCCCCCAGGTGACCAAGCGCCCGCGGCTGCGGTGAATCTGGAACCACCCGATACCTAGAATAACGAGACCGCCGAACAGGAGGTAGCTGCCCAACGTGCAAATCGCGTTGGTGAAGCGACTGCCCAACACCAGGGTGGCCCAAAGATGACCGCTGGTGTGGGAAAAGGGGCTAAGCACGGGCAACCTCATGCCGAATACCGAGGTCAAAAGATAAATCGTGAGCGGGAAACCGTACATTTCTGCGTAGAGCGCGACAAAGAAGGCCTCTACTAAGCCGAGGTTCCGCCATTCAGCTCTGCCTTTAGGCCGCAAAAACCCGAGAAGAAAGAACGAGATGAAGAGAACATTAGCCAGGACGATGTTCCAGTAGCCGTAGTCCCAACGCAAGGTACCGCCTCCTCAAGCTACCAGCTACGGGTACAGGGTAGCGCTAAGGTTAGTATACCTTGGTTGGTAGTCAGAGTCAATAACAGTTTGCTGGATAATACTGCCATTGACAATGGAGAGCTTGCAAGCGTGTAACCTCGAGGTGGCAACAGGAGAGTTTGTTACCATGCTCGGGCACGGCGAGCGACAAAAACCAAAGCCTTCTCCAAATCTCCATCTATTTTGTTCGGCTCTCGTAGTCAAGGTTCGTCCACCGAAGAGAGCGATTTCGGCTTTCTTGTTTTGAAGGCTGACGTTGCGAATGAATTGCACTTGGCGCAGAAAATCTATCTGCATCTTTTGACTCTTCCGGCCGATGCCAGCGTAGATATACTAGTTGAAGGCCTGAGACTGCCCTCCCTTCCGGCCGCGGCGGCGAATACCAGATGATCGATGGCTCCGATGAACAGAGCCCTGGGGGAAAGCCCAGGGCCTTATGAGTTTAACCGCACGTTACCAAGGCATTCGTCAAGCTTGGTTCACCGCCATATAGTGAACGGCACGTACGATGATGTGAGAGGACGGTGGCTTGTCGCTCCCTCCTATCGACGCTTGCCTGTGAACCGGTCGGTTGTCTCAGATGAACAGCTACGAGTACAAGAGAGCAGCGGGGTTGGTCTTAGTCATTAGCTTAATTTCATCCCACGTCAACCCGTAATGGAGTAAGGTTCTGATGAAGGAGCGCAGGCCTTCAATAGGTTTCACGTTTTCATACTGTCCCAGGTCGGATGCCAGAATGCAATGCCCGGCACCGACCTGTTTGATGCTCTTCACAATTTCCTCGGGGCGTACGTGTTGGGCAACAGGAGTTAATGGGTAGTAACAGTGCTCGAGAAAAGCCCCTTTTTCCGCAGCTGCCTCCTGGTCTTCTAGTGTCATGCGAGTTACGCTGAATTCCGGGTGATTGACGACGATTTTGTTTACTCCAAGGGACTTCGCCAGGTCAATAACCCATAGTGTTTCCTTGCTGGAGAGGTGACCTGTCGCCAGGATAAGGTTATACTCCCCCACAAGCTTTAGGATCTCAATTAAGCCGGGAGCAGGATCTCCTTTCACACGTACCGGTACCGGGGTACTGGAGTGACTGCCGTGGGCAATATGGTTTTCAGCATCGAGCGTAGGTAACCAGACAACCATTCCGACTCGTTGTCCTGACGGAGTGTTCGCTTTAAGCTGAATCATCCTTTTAATCAGTTCTGGATTCAATCCGCCAACAGAAGCATTGAGGCAGACTCCACCAAAAACATCGAAGGCTCTTACCGCTCTGGAGGCCAGGTAAGCCCTTTCTACGGTGCTGGCACCATGGGCTTTGAGGACGATTCCATGCATGCCTGCTTCTTTAGCCTCTAGTGCCAATTCAAGGTCGTCAGCAATTCTCTCTACAGTGTCAGGGCGAGAGTGCACATGGAAATCGATGACGCCTTCAAGAATCGCGTTTTCGTCTTCAGGCATTGTCTACATTGCTCCCAACGCAGTCAGAATCATCCGCAAGCCTAACCACAAAGCTACACCCACGGCTATCAAGCCCAGAAGGTTTTGCAAGGTGTTGTTCTTTAGTTCTCCGGCGACCTCTTTTTTGTTGATCAGATAGAGAACAAACGCAGCAGCAACCGGAAGGATAATGCCGTTAACAGACTGGGCAAAAATAATTGTCCAGATTGGGTTTTTGGTAACTGCGGCAAAGAATACAGGTACCCAGGCGACAACGGTAAAAACGGCTCGGAACCTCCAGTCCTTCAGGTTGTTTGGCCAACCGAAACTCTGGGTGACAACATAAGCGGCAGAAAGGGAGGCCATGGGCATGGAAGAGACTGCAGCGCCGAACAAGCCAAGGCAGAAAAACGCAAAGGCTGCTTGTCCCAGGAGAGGCTTAAGTGTCAGAGCGATGTCTGCCGCGCTCTTGATTTCCAGTCCTTGCGAAATGTGGAGGGGGTGAAGAACGGCGGCACCCACGATGGCCACTGAGGCGGTTACAATACCACCTACAATAATGGAGAAGATAGTGTCCACCCGCATCAAGGAGAGGTTACCTAGAGGATCCTTATGCCAGCCGCGTTCGATCACTCCTGCGGATTGCAGGAAAAGGTTATAAGGCACCACCGTTGTTCCAATTAGCGCTAGTACGACCATCATAGATCCTTCCGGAATTATTGGAATGGTTAACCCTCTAACAATTGCTCCAACTTCCGGCTTAACCACCAAGAGGTCAATGACGAAAGCGACGCCCATCAAGGCAACTATCCCGGTGATGAATTTTTCGTACAGGTTATAACGGCCGGTCATCAACAAGAGCCAGTAAAGGAAGGTGACCAATACCATCCAAAAGACTTTGGGAACAGCAGGGAACAGGGCTCCTAAGGCAAGACCAACACCGTTTTCATTGCCCACAGAGTAGATGGCATTGCCAAACGCGATAGCTAAGATGGCAATAATTGCAGGTAATAAACCAAGACGGTGCCGAATGGTCGTGGCCAGGGGTTGGCCAGTTGCGAGGGCAAGACGGGCCGACATTTCTTGTAGGATTATCGTAAGCAAAATGGCAACGGTGACTCCGGCCCAGAGCAGGTCATAACCGTAATTTGTTCCAGCAACAGCTACAGAGGTTATTGTCCCTGTTCCGATGAATGCCCCTACGACCAACATTCCTGGACCGACTTGCTTCAGGTAGGACCAGATCGACTGTTTCTTGGTGACCTGGGATGCGGCTGCAACCGGTTCCTGATTCATCACAGACCCCCCTTAAATGATTACATGTTTAAGAGTACTGCAATTTTCATGCCATCTATCGCTTCAGGGCCAACGCCTTTTGAAGCGCGTGGAAACCTAAAAGTGGTTGAGCAATGCACCATTGGTGCAATGCTCAACCACTGCGTTTCTGCATCTTACGGATGAGGGTAGAGTGATTGATTCCTAATGCTGCTGCGGCCTGGCGAATACTGTTCGTTTTGCTTACCGCATATCTTATTAACTGATCTTCTAACAGCTTAACGGCTTTGCGGAGAGGGAGGATGCTGGAAATTTCTATTGATATACCGGTGCCATTGTCTAAAGAACGCGGTTCAACTTGCTGCATATCTGCTGGAAGGTCCTGTAAGCGTATTTCTGGTGTAGGATTGAGGACTACCAGGCGCTCAATTGTATTCTTAAGCTCGCGTACGTTTCCCGGCCAGGTATATGCTAGAAGGGCCTTATATGACTCAGGGGAAAGGGTTTTCCTCTTCTGGTGCTTGTTGTTGAATTCTGCCAGGTAATACGCTATTAATGCAGACACATCTTGTGGCCTATCTCGTAAGGGCGGAATTTCTATTGATACAACGTTCAACCTGTAATACAAGTCCTGTCGAAATCGTTTCGCGTCCACTTCTTTTTTGAGATCGCGGTTGGTGGCTGCAATGATCCTCACATCGTGCACTTTAATTGGTTTGGTTCCACCCAAACGTACCAGTTCATTACTTTCTAGTACTCGAAGCAGCTTGCATTGTGCCTCAAGTGGCAGCTCACCCACCTCGTCAAGAAAAATGGTGCCTCCCTTGGCCAGCTCGAAGAAACCAGGTTTCCCTTTACTTCTAGCACCGGTGAAAGCCCCTGCTTCATAGCCAAAGAATTCCGATTCAAAAAGGTCACGTGGGATGGCTCCACAGTTTACCTTTATTAACGGCCCGCTATGCACGTGACTCAAGGAATGGATTAAGTCACAAATGACCTCCTTGCCTACCCCTGATTCGCCTAGAAGCAAAACAGTTGCATTCATGCCAGCAATTTGCCTGACAATTTCAATGACTCGTTTCATGGCCGGGCTCTCAGCAACGATGTTTTGGGCTTTCAACTCACGATGCAACTGCAATTCTGTATGATAGCGGTTTGTCAGTTCTCTGGATACTTCCAGTTGTCTCTTTAGAGCGTTCAGTTCTGTTATGTCCCTTGCATTGGTCAAGACACGGAACAACTTACCCTGATCATTGTAAATGGGTGTGCAGGTCACCAAGATCTCTTTTTTGCCTTGAATTGTCTGCAGGATTGTTACGGGTTTTTGTTCTTCGATAGCCTTGTGGGTTCCAGACTGTGAAAGCACCCCCATTTTGACAAGGTCGCGGACATTTTTCCCCAAGAGCTCTTCTTTTTTCAGGCCAGTTATCCGTTCAAAAGCGGGATTGAGCCGAAGAGTAGTTCCTTTTTCATCCGTCACATAGAGACCGTCATAAGAGCTGTTCATTACTCCCTCCAATTCAAGAAGAAGTTCACGTTCATTAGATCCACTCGTATACCGCACGCATCCATCCCTCCGAGAGCATGATATCAAAGTTGTACCTCTGGTGCAATGGTGCACCAACACTGTAAGATACTTAAGACGGAACGAAGACCAGCAGTGCCTAGAGTTGGCATGATTTATGCACCTGATTAATAGAAGGGAGGGTAACCATTGAAACATCGTGTAAAGATTCTCTTACCAGGCTTCCCAGGGAAGGCCGATCTCAGCTATCTGGGATGGAGTACAGTTTCTCTGGTTGAAGTGGGGGACAAAAGGATTCTTTTTGACACGGGGGGCCAGGGCGCGAGAACACAGTTGACAGCCGCGCTGGGAGCACACGGTCTTGTTCCGGCAGATATTGACATGGTTTTTCTAAGTCACCTCCACTATGATCACTGCGGCAACTGTGCACTTTTCCCTAAGGCTGTTTTCTGCCTCACTGAAAGAGAGTTTATCTGGGCACAACAATGCACCAGTGATCCCTTTCTCTCCAAGCTCGAGGCTGAACACCTTAAGCACTGCAAAGTGCAACTTGTCGAGGACGGCCAGGAGGTGGTCCCTGGGGTTACGGCGCTGTTGTCACCCGGGCACACTCCAGGCAGCGCCTCCCTAGTGGTGAATGATGGGGGAGAGCGCTGGTATCTTGTCGGAGATGCAGTGAAAAACCGGGCTGAACTAACGACAGGAACAGTAGACCTGTCACTCGACAGAGAGGCCAGCGCCAATACCATCGCGCGTTTTCAAAAACTGAAGGGCGTGCTGGTACCCGGACATGATGCGCTGATAAGAAGCGATGGACGATCCTTCGTTCCTGTGGGGCATCCAAGCGTAGAAATAGCATTTCCGCCCGGCTTAAAAGTGAACCCAACCTACCTGGCCGGGGGGCATACCGGTATCCTGAGGATAACGTTAGACTAAAACACCTTGTTCAACGCTTTACTTCTGTACGTGATTTGGCAAAAGGGTGGCAGGAAATCGCAGCTCTCTGGCGAATTCATAGGGGATCAATTGTTGGAGGGGGTAGCTTGACGGAAATGGAACGGCCACGGGTGCTCGTCACCGAGCCCATCGATCCGGCGGGCGTTGCCGGCTTTCAGGAATACGCAGAGGTGAAACTGGCGTTTGACGCGGACCGGGCGGAGCTGCTCAACATCGTCGGGGATTACGATGCCCTGGTGGTGCGGGTGAAGCACAAGATCGACCGCGAGGTTATCGACCGCGGCGCGCGCCTTAAGGTCATTGCCATGAACGGCATCGGGCTGAACCACATCGATGTGAACTACGCCAAAGAAAAAGGGATCGCCGTTCTCAACGTACCGGATGCCTCCAACGACTCGGTGGCGGAGCTCACCATCGGTCTGATGCTCAACCTGGCCCGGCGCATCAACCCAGCCTTTGCCTCGGTGCGGGAAGGCCAGTGGAATAAGCACGCCTTTATTGGCCATGAGCTCAAAGGAAAGACCCTGGGCATCATTGCCCTGGGGAAGATCGGTTCGCGTGTAGCGCACATCGCCCAGGCCATAGGCATGGATGTCATCGCCTTCGATCCTTTCCTTACGCCGCAGGCGGTGGCCGCCCTCAAGGTGGAGCTGGTCTCCCTACCGGATCTTCTCGGCCGCGCGGATGTGGTGAGCATCCACGCGCCCCTCACCAAGGACACGTACCACCTCCTCGGTGCCGAGGAGCTGGCGCAGATGAAGGAAGGCGCCTTCCTGGTGAACGCCGGGCGCGGCGGCATTGTGGACGAAGAAGCCTTGTATGCGGCCGTCGCCTCCGGGCACCTGGGCGGCTTTGCCGGTGACGTGATGGAGACGGAGCCGCCGGGGAAGAACAAGCTCTTTGGGCTCCCCAACGTGGTGGTGACCCCGCACATCGGTGGCAACACCCACGAGGCCCAGCGGCGCATCGGCCTTAGGCTGGCCGAAGAGATCAAGAAGATCATCGTCCCGGGCGCACGTTGACTCCCCGCTGCAGCTGCGCCCAGGGAGCGAACAATAAGTGCCGGCAGCCCTGCCCAAAAAGACAGGGCAAAACTAAGCTGCGTGGTTGCCCCACCGAACCGGGTTCGGACGCTCTCTAATCTGTTGCTGGCAGATTAGGGAGCATCTTATTTCCTCAGGTTAACGATGGAGATCACTGTGGATACCAGAGGCAGAACAGCTATTACAATCTGAGTAGTGTCTGACACCCGGACCATAGTGCCTCACCTCCCCTCGGGGCTAGTGGGATTTTCTTAAAGAAAAACGGCCCTCTACTGGTCCGTATATTTATTCGGCAATAACTGGCGGCCGAGGCTCTTTCCTTCCCTGGAGGTGTGGCACCCGGGTCTGCCGTTCTTGTGTGGAAACTACTGCGATCGCGGCAGGTTTTCCGGCGCCGGTGTCGAAAAAAGTATTGTTGATGTTGCGTTATAGCCGTTGCCCCCGAAAAACTGCCGACAGGGGAGGTACCTATATGCCGAAAGTGTTTGTCACCCGCCGCATCCCCGAGCCGGGCCTGGCCATCTTGCGCCGGGCGGCGGAGGTTAAGGTCTGGGAGGAGGAGCTGCCGCCCCCGCGGGATGTACTCCTTAACGAAGTAGAAGACTGCGATGCTTTGGTGCCGCTCCTTACCGATCGCGTGGACGACGAACTCCTGGACCGCGCCCCGCACCTTAAGGTGGTGGCCAACTACGCCGTCGGCTACGACAACATCGATGTTCCGGCCTGCACGGCCCGGGGCGTGCTCGTCACCAACACCCCGAGTGTGCTCACCGAGACCACGGCCGACCTGGCCTTCGCCCTCATCCTGGCTGCCGGGCGGCGCCTCGTGGAGGCGGACAAGTTCCTGCGCGCCGGTAGGTGGCAGACCTGGGGGCCGACACTCCTTTTGGGGCAGGACGTCTACGGTGCTACCCTCGGCCTGGTGGGGCTGGGGCGGATCGGGGCGGCGGTGGCCCGGCGCGCCCGCGGCTTTAACATGCAAGTCATCTACCACAGCCGCCACCGCCAGGAGGGGCTGGAAAAAGAACTCGGGGCAGCGTATGCGTCCTTTGACGAGCTGCTGCACCGCTCGGATTTCATCAGCATCCACGTGCCGCTCACAGCTGCGACGCGCCACCTCTTCAACGCCGATGCCTTCGCCCGCATGAAGCCCACCGCTGTCCTCGTGAATACGGCGCGCGGGCCGATCGTGGACGAGGCCGCCCTCTACGCCGCCCTAAAGACGGGGCGCATTGCTGCCGCCGGCCTGGACGTCATGGACCCGGAGCCGCCGCGGCGGGACAACCCGCTTTTAACCCTGGACAACGTCATCCTGCTGCCTCACATCGGCAGTGCCAGCGTGGCCACCCGTACCCGCATGGCCACTATGGCGGCGGAGAACGCGGCTGCCGCCCTGCGCGGCGAGCTTCCGCCCAACCTGGTGAACCGCGAGGTCTGGGACCGGCGCCGGGCATGAATTCCCCGACACGAATAAGCCCCTGCAGTTCGCTGCAGGGGTTTTTATTCTCTTACGGCTTGTGCAACACTGTATCGTGTAGTCCACACGTACGCAAGATGATCCGATCCTCTCGCCGGTGGAAGGTGAAGCGGAGGGCGGCGGAAGCACGCGCTTCCCAAATGTCCTTGGTTCCTTGTACGCGCTTGGTGTGCAACGACGGGTGGTATGGGTCAGTCGCGAAAAGCTTGAGCGCCCGATAAAGAAGCGCCCTGTGTGGTTCGGTCAGCTTCTTGTATTGCCGCTTAAAACGCTCGGTACGCTCGAACTTCATTTCTCCAGATCCTCAAGCAGTTCCTTCATGCTATCGAAGGACTTGGTTTTTCCCTGTTCGATTTCCTGCTGTGCTTCTTGCTCTCCTTTCTGCCACTCCTCCGTCCAAAACCAGGCTTGATCGGCTGGTACTAGTTTCATAGGCACCAGGACGAGACGATTATCCTCTACTGCCACCTGCAGGATATCTCCTTCTTTAATGCCCAGGTATTTCTTGGCTTGACTCAGGCTGACGAGGCCGCGCTTTTGCACCACTACATTACCAATAACCTTTTCCACTGCAAAGCCTCCTTTCAGCATTACTGTTCTACGGTAATTATAGATGTAACCGAGAAGTTGTGTCAATTTCAGGCCGGCGCATAAGTTTAATGGAAGCCTAATACACATGAGAAGGAAAACAGAAAAGAAGGTAGAAGAAGGAAAATAATGATAAGTGCGACAGAAAGGAGGTGAAGGGGTACAGAGGGAGTCGCAACGGCGCAAAACAGCTGAGGAGGGGAGAGCATGGTCAAACCGAAGGTAGCGGTGGTCAAGGCGGAAGGCGTTAAGGGTAACGCCGAGTTCATGGGCGGGAAATTCGTGCGCTACGCCGAGGACGTGGCGGCCATCCGCGCGGCGGTGAAGAAAGCTGTAGAGCTGTCCATCGGCAGCCTGGACGCTATCATCAAGCCGGGCGACCGGGTGCTGATCAAGCCGAACCTGGCCTTCCAGGCGCCGCCGGAGAGCTTCGCCGTGGTGGACCCGCGCACGGTGGAGGCGGTAACGGCTTACGTTAAGGAGGATTCCAAGGCCGGCGAGGTGTGGGTGGGCGACAATCCCTCGCTGGGCAAGCACGTGGGCAAAGCCAAACCGGCCTTCCAGGTTTCCGGCATGGAAGAGGCGGCCTGGCGCGGCGGCGCCGACAAGGTGATCTACTTCGACGAGACGGCCACCGTGGTGGTGGACATCCCCGAGGCCAAGGTATTTAAGCGGGCCGAGGTGTTCCGGCCCTTCCTAGAGGCCGACGTGGTCATCAACCTCCCCAAGATGAAGGTGCACCTGGCGGGTACGGTGACGCTGGGCCTTAAGAACTGGAACGGCATCATCCCCAACCGCCATCCCAGCGGCCAGCAGCAGGGGGCGCACCGCATCGACCTGGGTCAGAAGTTCGCCGACCTCTACCGGGTGCGTAAGGCGGACCTAACCATCATCGACGGCATCATCGGCATGGAGGGCCAGGGGCCGCACGCCGGCACGCCGGTGGAGATGAACCTTATCATCGCGGGGCAGGATACGGTGGCGGTGGACGCTGTGACCAGCTACATCATGGGCTTTGAGCCGGTGGAGATTCCCGCCGTGCGCATCGCGGCCGGCGAGGGGCTGGGCGTGGCGGACCTTAGCGCCATCGAAGTGGTGGGCGAGTGCAGGGACGAGGTGCGCCGCAGCTTCAAGCGGCCCAACGACAACCCGGTGGGCATGTACCCCGGCCTGACGGTGATCGTGCAGCAGACCTGCAGCGGCTGCTACGCCAACATCCGCGGGGCGCTGGACAGCTTTAAGAACAGCGGCATCGACGTGCCGGCCTTCGTGGCGAAGAAGGGTGAGTGCGTTTTCATCGCCGGCGGCGTGCCGGACTTCGACCCGGCCTACGCCGAGGGCAAGAACCTCTTCGTTTGCGGCGACTGCTGGCAGTACTTTCCCTCCCGGGACAAGGTGGAAGAAGCCATGTCCCTGGCCAAACGCTGCTACACCTACCCCGGCTGCGCGCCGGTCTACATCTTTTCCCAGCTCAACACCGATCTCCAGGCCCTGGCGCGTGACGAAAAGTAGCTGTCTTCGCGTGCCCTCAGCCCGGCGTCGCCCGGGCTTTCTTTTTGCCCCAGGTGGCGGGTTAAACCGGGCGGTCGTGCGCCCCAGAACCGCCGGTGGCAAGGGTACCGCCGGGCATGATAAAACTGCGCAGGAAAAACGGCGATCCGAGGAGAATATGAAAGAGAACTTCAGATGCTGAAAGAGGGGATCGGTGTGGAAGGAGCAGAGCGGGTGAAATTTTTCGCCGCCTTGCCCCCGGAAGGCGACTCGAGCGGCCTGCGCGCTGCGATCCGCTCCCTGGTGGTGCGTTCCGGCGCTAAGGTGGTGGCCCTGGACGACGACCCCACCGGGGTACAGACGGTACACGGCGTGCGCGTGTACACCGTTTGGGACGACGCTACGGCGGAGGAGTTGGTGCGGGAGGAGGAGCCCCTGGCCTTCATCCTTACCAACTCCCGCAGCCTGGCTGCTTCCGCTGCCAGGGCGGTGAACGAGGCGGTGGGGACCGCCGTGCTGCAGGCAGCGCGGCGCCGGGGGCGGCCGGTGGTGTTCTTGAGCCGTAGCGATTCCACCCTGCGCGGCCACTACCCGCTCGAGGTTCTCACGCTGGCCGGCCTCTGGGAAGCGGCCTACGACCGCCGCCTGGCCGGTCACCTCCTGGTGCCGGCCTTTCCCGAGGGGGAGCGCTACACGGTGGGCGACATCCACTACGTGGGCGAGGGCGAGCGGGTGTTCCCCGCCGGCGAGACGGAGTTTGCCCGCGACCCAGCTTTCGGGTACAAGAGCTCAGACCTTAAGGCGTGGGTGGAGGAAAAAAGCGGCGGCTTCTGGCGCCGGGAAGACGTGTTTTCCGTGCCGCTCACGGCGGTGCGGGGCGGAGGCCCGGACAAGGTAGCCGAATACCTGGACGGCGTGCGCCGCGGCCAGCCGGTGGTGGTGAACGCCGTAAGCTATGCAGACCTGGACATCATCGTGCGCGGCCTGCTGGCAGTGGAGGAGGGCGGGAAGCACTTCCTTTACCGCACGGCGGCGGCCTTTGCCAAGGTGCGCGGCGGGATCACCGACCGGCCCCTTCTGGGGGCGGCTGATCTCTTCCTCCCCGGCGCGGAAGGGAGCGGCGGCCTGGTGGTCGTGGGCTCCCACGTGGAGCGGACGAACCGCCAGCTTGCGGTGCTACGCGCAGCGGGTTATCCCGTCCACGAGCTCCGTGCCGCCCGGCTGCTTCTTCCCGAAGAGCGCGCGGCGGAGCTTGCCCGCGTCGCCGCGCTCCTTGAGCAAGAACTGGGGTACGGGCGCGTGGCGGTAGTGGCGACGAGCCGCACGGTGCTCGGCGGGGCCGGCGTAGAGGAAGGACTGGCCCTCAGCCGTAGCATCTCCCGTGCCTTGGCTGCTCTGGTGGGATGCATCAAGGTGACCCCGCGCTTCATTGTGGCCAAGGGCGGTATCACGTCCAGCGACATTGCCACCCAGGGCCTTGGCGTGCGGAGGGCCCTTGTACTGGGGCAAATCCGGCCCGGCGTGCCGGTGTGGCGCCTGGGCGAGGAGGCGCGCTTCCCCGGCCTGCCTTATGTCGTGTTTCCCGGTAATGTGGGCACGGACCGGACGCTCCTTGAGGTGGTGGAAACCCTGGCGGCGCCCGGGCCGCAGCCGGGGGCCGGAGCGTGAGCCGGGAAGGAGCGGGGTTCGTGATGCAGTCCGTGGACCGGGCGCTGGCCATTCTGCTCGTTCTGGCCCGAGGCCCGGAGGCGGGCCTGCCCCTGGCGGAGATCAGCCGCGCACTGGGGCTTAACCAGAGCACCTGCCACCATCTCCTGGCCACCTTGAAGGCCCGCCGCTTTGTGGAGCAGGACCCGGTGAGCCGCCGCTACCGGCTGGGCATCAAGGCGGTGGAGGTGGGGCAGGCGGCCGTACAGCAGGTGGACTTGGCCCGGGTGGCGCTGCCGCACATGGAGCAGCTCATGCGCGCAGCGCAGGAGAACGTGAACCTGGTGATCCTGGAAGACGACAGCGCCGTTTACGTGGCCCAGGTGCCGTGCGACCGCACGGTGCGTATGTTCACCCGTATCGGCGAGCGGGCGCCGCTCCACTGCACCGGCGTGGGCAAGGTGCTCCTGGCGTACCTGCCGGCGGCGGAGCGGGCCGACATCCTGGCGCGCACCGGCCTCAAGCGCTTTACGCCGGCTACCATCTGCGACCCCGCCGCCCTGGCGGCGGAGCTGGAAAAGGTGAAGGCCCAGGGCTATGCCCTGGACCGGGAGGAAAGGGAGCGGGATGTGGCCTGCCTGGCGGCGCCGGTGCGGGACTACCGCGGCCGGGTGGTGGCGGCGCTCAGCGTCTCGGCGCCGGCCTCCCGCCTGGGCCCGGCACGCCAGGCAGAGATTCTCCCTCGGCTGCTGGAGAAGGCGGCCGCCATCGCGCGCGATTTAGGCTGGAATGGGTGACCGGGCCTGTCCCCGTTCCTTTTTTTAAGCGCCGGCGGCGGCTGCCGCTGGGAGGGGCGGGACCAGGTGGGCCAGCCCCAAGGGGGCCAGGGTGCGGGGCAGGATGCCCTGGGCATAGGCCAGGAAAACGCCGTAGTTCACCGTGGGCACGCCGGCGGCCAGAGCGCGGGCCTGGCGGGTGATCATCTCGCGCCGGTTGATCATGCACCCGCCGCAGTGGATGAGCAGGCGGTAGCTGGCCAGGTCCTCGGGGAAGTCGCTGCCGGCGTACCAGGTGAAACTGAGCTTGGCGCCGACGATCCGCTCCAGCGCCCGCGGGATCTTGACGCGCCCGATGTCGTCGCCGATGGGGTGGTGGGTGCAGGCCTCGGCGATGAGTACCCGGTCGCCCGGCCTAAGATTGGGGATGGCGGCCACACCGGCCACCAGGCCGGCGATGTCGCCCTTGTAGCGGGCGAAGAGGATGGAGAAAGAAGTGAGCGGCACGCTGGGCGGCACCGCAGCGGCCACCAGGGGAAAGGCCTGGGAGTCCGTCACCACCAGCGCGGGTGGAGCCTTAAGGCCGGCCAGGGCGGCGGCCAGCCCATCTTCCTTTACCACTACGGCGTGGGCATCATGGTCGAGGATGTCCCGCAGCGTCTGTACCTGGGGGAGAATGAGCCGCCCGGCTGGGGCCTCAATGTCGCAGGGGGTGACGAGCACCACCGTTTGACCCGGTGCGATCAAGTCGCCCAGGATGGTCTCCCTGCGCGCTTCCCGGGGGGCGACCTCCTTAATGCGGCCCCGCAGCTCCTCGATGCCGGCGCCGGTGCAGGCGCTCACCAGCCAGGTTTCTCCGGGAAGGGCCGGCGGGGCGGCAGCCTTACCGGCTGGAGTAGAAGGGACGAGATCCTGCTTGTTAAGGACGATAAGGTAAGGGATCTTTTCCTGCTGGAAGTGCCGGACGAGGTCCCTTTCTTCCCGGCCGGGTTCGCGCCCGGCCTCCAACACCAGGAGGGCCAGGTCGACTTTGGTGAGCACCTTCTTGGCGGCCGCCACGCGCTGGCCTCCCAGGCGGCCCACGTCGTCCAGGCCCGGAGTATCGATAAAGACCACCGGGCCCAGGGGCTGCAGCTCCATGGGCTTGTACACCGGGTCGGTGGTGGTGCCGGGGGTTTCCGAGACAATGGCCACCTGCTGCCCGGTGAGGGCGTTGATGAGGCTGGATTTGCCGGCGTTGCGCCGGCCGAAGAGGCCGATGTGCAGGCGTATCCCGCGCGGCGCCGTGCTAAAAGCAGGTTCTTCGAAAGCCACAACTATACCTCCTTTCGATCGGGGACGGGTTCTCCCTGAGGACAGGTCGGGCCCTCGTTTATCGCACATCTATCCCTGGACTGCCGACCTGTCCCCATGCCTCTTAATCTGCCCCGGTTTAACGCTATGCCCTACGGTGGCAGCCACCCGCCTCCCTACCCGCGCCACCAGCTTTCTTACCGCCGCATGATAATCCGTCGGTAGCGGCGCCCCTTTCCCCGGGTAAATCTCGTAGGCATCGTGGTAGGGTGGCGGCGTAAGGTCGGGCATTATCACGTTGGCCCCGGACCGGAGGCCCTTCTCGCGCCCCTCGCTGTCCAGGGTGGCCAGCGCAGTGGTAGCAGGCAGGTGCGCCCAGGGGATGAGCAGCCGGGCTACAGCGAGCACCCGCAGGGTGAGGCCGACGTCTCCCGGCCGGCAGCCGCCGAGCGGTGTGTCCGGGTGCGGGATAAAGGGGCCGATGCCGGCCATGTCCACCGCCTTTGCCTGCAGAAAGAGCAGGTCTTCCGCCAGGGTGGCCAGGCTTTGGCCGGGCAGCCCCACCATGTTTCCCGAGCCCACCTGGTAGCCCAGCTCGGCCAGCCACTCCAGGCACTCCACGCGGTGGTGGTAGCTCTGGCCGGGGTGAAGACGGGCGTAAAGCTCCGGGTCGGCCGTCTCCTGCTTGAGAAGAAAACGGTCGGCGCCGGCGAGCTTAAGGTCACGGTACTCGCTCTTTTTCCGCTCGCCGATGGAAAGCGTGACCGCCACGCCCAGCTTTTTTATCTCTTCCACCACCTGTGCCAGCACGGCACTGGTGTACCAGGGGTCGTCCCCGGATTGCAGCACGATGGTGCGGTACCCCAGGTTCACCCCGGCCTTAGCTACAGCCACGATGTCCGCCGGTTCCATGCGGTAGCGCCGCGTTCTGCCGTTACTGCGCCGCAGGCCGCAGTACAGGCAGTCGTTATGGCAGTAGTTGGAGAACTCGATCAGGCCCCGCAGGTGCACATCGTCCCCCACCCATTTAGCCCGCACCGCGTCGGCGGCGGCAAAGAGGGCCTGTTCCGCTTCGCCCCGGGCCGCGAGCAGGGGGATGATCTCCGCTGCCGTGAGGCGGTGCGTTTGAGCCGCCCGGGAAAGAATGGCTCGAAAAGAATCTTCCATGATATGGGCCTCACTTGGGGGTGAGGGCGCTCTTTACGGTAACCCCCGGCAGGCTACCCAGCTTACCGGTGAGCGCACCGATCTGGTCCGTGGTGCCGTCCACAATGAGGGCGATCACCGAAACCTGCCGCTCGTGGTAGGGAACGCCCATGCGCCCCACGATGATCTCGCCGTGTTCCGTGAGGATGGCGTTGAGCCGGGGGGCCACATTCTCCCGGCCAGTAACCACGATTCCAACTACACCCAGCCGTCTCTCCAATCTGCATCCTCCTTGATCAGCTCGGGATAAAGCTCATTGCGCCGGTTCCTGCGGCAAGAAACTGGGATCGACCAGCTCGCCCACCAGCTTATCCACATCCACGTCCGGCTTGAGGAGCTCCACCTCTTTCAAGAACCCGGCGGTGTGCTTGAGCTCCTGCACCGCTTTGTCGTCCAGTGCCAGCGAGAAGTCGTACTTGGGGAAGATTGCCTCCACCGCCTTCAGGTCCATGTTGTTCTCCCGGGCCGCCGCGGCCAGGGCCTCTGCCCGGTGCGCACGCACAAAGTCCACCGCCTGCTGCTGCACCTTCAGGTAGCGCCGCACCAGGTCCGGGTAGTTCTTGGCAAACTCCCCGCGCACCGCCACCACAATCTGCGCGTTGATCAGCCCCTCCCCGTCGGTGAGGAGGCGCGCCTTCCCGGAAGCCACGGCTTTTGTAAGCAGCGGCTCGCCCACCACCGCCGCATCCAGCTGCCCGGCCTGCACCGCGGTGGCGGCGTCGGCGAGCTCCATGTGGAGAAACTGCACGTCACGGGTGGAAAGCCCGGCCTTGGCCAGGGCGGCGGCCAGGAGCTGGTGGGCGATGGTTCCCTTGGCGGTGCCCACCTTCTTGCCCTTGAGATCGGCTACAGACTTTATGGGCGCGGCGGCCGGTACAATGATGCCGAAGCCGCGTGGAGACATGCTGTAGTTGGCGATCACCTTAAGGTCGACGCCCTGGGCGCGGGCGAGCAGGGCCGAGGTGCCGCCGAGCACGGAGGCGAAGTCCAGCGAGCCGGCAGCCAGCCCTTCCGTCTGCGCCGGCCCGGCGACGATGTTGTGATACCGGAAGGTGATACCGTCCGGCTGGAAAGCCTTTTCAAAGAGCTGTTGGTCTTTCGCCACAATAGAGGGCACGTTCAGCGGCAGCGCCACGTAGGTGGCGTTGATTTCGCGGGGGAGGGCCCCTTTCTGTGGCGTTCCCCCGGCGCAGCCGCTCAGGCTTAAGGTCAAGAGAACGAAGAGCAGGCCGGCGATGATTTTTCTTGCCATCTATTATACCTCCAAAAGAGCCAAAATCCGGCGCCGCAGTGCGGCGAAGGCCGGTGCGGTGCGGTCCCGCGGGTAAGGCAGGTCGATAGCCACCACCTCCTTCACGCGCCCCGGGCGGGCGGTTAGAACCACTACCTGGCCTGCCAGGAACACCGCCTCTTCGATGTCGTGGGTGACGAGAAGGAGGGTGGCGCCGGTGGTCTGCCAGAGCCGGACCAGCTCGCCCTGCAGGCGGCTGCGGGTGATGGCGTCCAGGGCGGCAAACGGTTCATCCAGGAGCAGCAGCTCGGGCGCCGGGGCCAGGGCGCGGGCCAGCGCCGCCCGCTGCGCCATGCCGCCTGAGAGCTGGTCCGGGTAGGCGGCGGCGAAGGCGGTAAGGCCCACCAGGTCCAGCGCCGCCGCAGCGCGCTCGGTGCGCACGCGCCCCGGCACGCCGCGCAGGCCAAAGGCCGCATTCTCCGCCACCGTAAGCCAAGGGAAAAGGCGCGGCTCCTGAAAGACCAGCCCGCAGGCCCGGCTGGGGCCCGCCACCGGCTGCCCCTTGAGGAACACGCTGCCGGCGCTCGGGACGTCCAGCCCGGCGATGAGGCGCAGCAGGGTGGTTTTGCCGCAGCCGCTCGGGCCTACTACCGCCGCCGCTGCACCTGCTTCCACGGACAGAGAAACGCCCGCCAGGGCGGTGAGCGCCTTCCCATCCAGGCAAAAGGCCTTTTCGATCCCCTTTACCTCCAGGTACGGCATGGCGCCCCTCCTTTTGCCGCCGCCTGCGCCCGGGCGGGTTCCCCGCGGCCGGCCGGGAGCGCCGGCCGGCGCCGCAGGCGGCGCTCGGCGCAGTCAAGGAACGCTTCCAGGGAGAGGCCCACCAGCCCGATCACGGCCACGCCGCCCAGGATGACCGCCGGTTGCGAGAGCTCGCGGGCCTCTACAATGAGGTACCCAAGACCGCTCGGGGCAGCGATGAGTTCCGCCGCCACCAGCGCCCGCCAGCTGTAGCCCAGGCCGAGCCTAAGGCCGGTGAAGATGGCCGGGGCCGCGGCCGGCAGGTACACCTCGCGGATGAGCGCGAGCGGCGGCAGGCGGTACAAGAGCCCCACTTCAATGAGGCGCGGGTCGGCCGCGGCAATGCCGTGCAGGGTGTTGAGAAAAAGAGGAAAGAAGGCGGCGTAGGCGATCACCGCGTTCTTCGAGGCTTCCCCGATCCCCAGCCAGAGGATGAAGAGCGGTATCCAGGCTATGGGCGGCACATGCTGCAAAAAGCCCAGGGTAGGGGCGAGGAGCTCCCGCGCGCGGCGTGAGAGCCCCACCACAAGCCCCAGCGGGAGGGCCAGGACCACCGCCAGGCCAAACCCGGCCAGCACCCGCCCCAGGCTGGCCGTAAGGTGCACCCAGAGCTCACCGCTCTCGATCAGCTCGCCCAGCGCCCGCGCTACGGCGGGCGGTGCAGGCAGGAGGTAGGGGGTGAAGGGGCCGAAGCGGGCGGCGGCCCACCAGCCGGCCACCAGCGCCGCCGGGAGCAGCATTCTCCGGCCTAAACGCCAAAAAGGCCGCACTCCGGCCGCCGGCGACGCCGGCACGGCAACCAGAGGGGCCTTCCTGAGTCCCATGCTTTTTTCCTCCTTCCCTTGGCGGCAGGGTGCAACCCCTGGTCGCAGGAACGGGATGGGTGGCTTCCCTTCTCGGGGCGGCTGCACCGTACCCGGGTCAGGATTGTCAGCCATGTAACTATCTTTACCATAAGTTTAGCAGCATGGGTTTGTCTTTGGCAAGGGGTTTTTCTCATGTCTCCTGCGAAAAAAAGTCACGATCCGGCGGTAGGTCGGGGGGAGGCCGCGCCGGTTACAGTTTGTGCTCGCTGATTTCCACGTCGCGGGCCGGAAATCCCAACGTCATGGTTGTCTCGATCACCTTGCCATTTTCCCGGACGGTGGAGAGGGAGGGCCGGAGCTCGGGACGGGGGCAGACTTTGGCGGGGCAGGGTTCAAGACGTCTTGGCCGGCCTTGCAGTTCTACGGAATTCCTTTCTGTCAGCCTGTACGGTGTAAAAACTCATTTACTTTTCTACCAGCAAGGACTATAATGGGGCTGACAACAGCATAGGGCAACTGCTAGGGGAGCCCGCACGGGCTGAGATAAGGGAGCCGTCCCTTGACCCTGTGACCTGATCTGGGTAATACCAGCGTAGGGAAGCGGTGCAGCAGCAAAGTTACCGCCTTTCCTTACGGGAAGGCGGTTTCCATTTTCCCCCGGCCCTTGCCCTGACGTAAGGAGGACCAGCATGACTTTACCCCGTGTACTCACCATCGCCGGCTCCGACTCGGGCGGCGGGGCCGGCATCCAGGCGGACCTCAAGACCTTCACCGTGCTCGGCGCCTACGGCATGAGCGCCCTCACCGCGGTGACGGCGCAGAACACCCTGGGCGTGCAGGGGATCTACCCCTTGAGCCCGGCGGCGGTGGCGGCCCAGATCACCTCGGTGCTCACGGACATCGGGGCCGATGCCGCCAAGACCGGCATGCTCTTTTCGGCGGAGATCATTCGGGCGGTGGCCGAGAGGATCCGGCCCTTCCGCCTCAGCCGGTTGGTGGTGGACCCGGTGATGGTCGCGAAGGGCGGTGCGCGCCTCCTGGAAAGCACGGCCGAGGCCGCGCTGAAGGCGGAACTTTTGCCCCTGGCGGCGGTGGTGACGCCCAATCTGCCCGAGGCCGAGGTCCTGGCCGGGATGAGCATCCGGAAAGCGGCAGAGATGAAAGAAGCGGCCCGGCGCATTGTAGCCCTGGGGGCACGCGCTGTGGTGATCAAGGGCGGCCACCTGGCAGGCCCGCCGCTCGACCTCCTGTATGACGGCGCTGCTTTCCACGAGTTCCAGGGCGAACGCTGCGCGACCAAGAACACCCACGGCACCGGCTGCACCTTCTCCGCCGCTTTGGCAGTGGGGTTGGCGCAGGGACTGGAACTTCCGGCCGCTGTGCGCCGGGCCAAGGACTTCACCGCCTGCGCCATCCGTGCCGCCGTTCCCCTGGGGCACGGCCACGGCCCCACCAACCACCTGGCCTGGCTCGAGGCACATTGAGAACGAAGAAGAAACGGGGAAGAGGGGGATGCTTATGACCCTTGAGGAAAACGTAGGAGCCATCCTGGAAAGGATCCGGCAGGAGCGTCCGCTGGTACACCACATCACCAACACCGTGGTGGCCAACATCACGGCGAACATCACCCTGGCCTTCGGCGCTGCCCCGGTTATGGCGGATGCACCAGAAGAGGTAGAGGAGATGGTGGCCCAGGCCCAGGCGCTGGTTCTTAACACCGGAACGCCGTCGCGCGCCGGCTGGGAAGCCATGCTGCGCGCCGGGCGGGCGGCGAACCGCAGGGGTATCCCGGTGGTGCTGGACCCGGTGGGTGTGGGCGCCACCCGGTTTCGCCAGGAGCTCGCTCACGAGCTCGTCACCGAGCTCAAGCTTGCCGTCATTCGCGGCAACGCAGCGGAAATGGGGGCCCTGGCCGGGGAGGCGGTGCGGCCGCGCGGCGTGGACAGCCGGCTGGAGGAAGGGGCGCGGGCGGAGGATGCGGCTTGGCGGGCAGAAATCGCCAGGACGGTGGCGGACCGCTTTCAGACCGTAGCCGCCGTGACGGGAAGGTGGGACTTCATTGCCTCCGGCCGCCGCCTGGCCCGGGTGGAGAACGGCCACCCGCTGCTTACGGCCATCACCGGTAGCGGCTGCATGGCCACGGCGGTGATCGGAGCGTGGGTTGCCGCCGCCGAGGACGCCTTCGTCGCTGCTGCCGGCGCGCTCATGGCCTACGGCGTGGCGGCCGAGCTGGCCGCAGAGCGGGCGAGCGGCCCCGGCACCTTCCAGGCGCACCTTTTTGATGCCGCCTACCGCCTCACGCCGGCGCAGCTGGTGCAGCAGGCGCGCCTTACCCTGGTGTGAGGGCGGTTCGCCCGCGCGCGGGACGGTGGAGGACAATGGACAATTTGCGAAAGGACGGTGTGCTTCCGTGAAAACCCGTGAGCTTACCTTAATGGCCCTCCTGGTGGCGCTGGGGACGGCCACGGCGCGCGTCGCCTGGTTTTCCGTGGGCGTGGCCAAGGCCACGCCGGTGCAGCACGCCATCAACGTGATGGCGGCGGTGCTCCTCGGCCCGGAACGGGCCGTGGTGGTGGCGTTTCTCATCGGGCTGCTGCGCAACCTCTTAGGCGTGGGGTCGCTCCTGGCCTTCCCGGGCGGCATGGTGGGGGCGCTGCTGGCCGGCACGCTCTACCGCCTCACCGGGCGCACCTGGGCTGCGCCCGTGGGTGAGCTCGTCGGTACCGGGCTGCTCGGCGCGCTCCTGGCCTACCCGGTGGCCAAGTACCTCTTGGGGGCCTCCGGCGCCGCCTTCATGTTCGTCTTCCCCTTTGCGCTCTCAAGCGGTGTCGGCGCCATCGTCGGTTTTGCCATCGTTTCCGCCCTGCCGGCCTCCCTGCGCCGGCACAGCGCGGTTCAGCCGCACGCCGCCTCCCAGGAACAGTAAACTACTTCGCGAACACGAAAGGAGTAAGATCATGACGCAGCGCGAAGCGGCCCTCGCGGGCCGGATCACCCCGGAGATGGAGCGGGCGGCAGCCCGGGAGGGGGTCACCCCGGAGGCCCTGCGGGCCGGGCTGGCGAGCGGCACCATCTGCCTGCCGGCCAACCCGGCCCATACCAGCCTGGATCCCTTGGCCGTGGGCAAAGGTCTGCGGACCAAGGTGAACGCCAACATCGGCACCTCCGCGGATTTTCCGGAAACCGGCAAGGAAATCGCCAAGCTCAAGCTCGCTGTGGCGGCCGGGGCGGACGCCGTGATGGACCTTTCCACCGGCTGCGCCGCCGACATCGACCGCAGCCGCAAGGCGGTGCTTCAGGCCGCGCCGGTGCCGGTGGGGACCGTGCCCATCTACCAGGCGGCGGTGGAGGCCCAGGAGAAGTACGGGGCCATTGTGGCCATGACGGCGGAAGACATCTTCCAGGTAATCGAACGGCAGGCCGAAGACGGCGTAGACTTCATGACTGTCCACTGCGGCGTCACCCGGGAGAGCATCGGGCGGCTGCAGCGGGAAGGTCGTGCGGCGGACATCGTCAGCCGCGGCGGGGCCTTCCTCACCGGGTGGATGCTGCACCACGGGAAAGAGAACCCGCTCTATGAACAGTACGACCGGCTGCTCGCAATCGCCCGCGCGCACGACGTGACCCTCAGCCTGGGCGACGGCCTGCGGCCCGGCTGCCTGGCGGATGCCACCGACCGCGCGCAGATCCAGGAACTGATTATCCTGGGCGAACTGGTGGAGCGCGCCTGGGAGGCCGGAGTCCAGGTGATGGTGGAGGGGCCGGGGCACGTTCCCTTCAACCGGATCCGGGCGAACATGGAGCTTGAGAAGCGCCTCTGCCACGGCGCGCCCTTTTACGTGCTCGGGCCGCTGGTCACCGACGTGGCCCCCGGCTACGATCACATCACCGCCGCCATCGGCGGCACCATGGCCGCCGTCGCCGGCGCCGACTTCCTTTGCTACGTGACACCGGCCGAGCACCTGGGCCTGCCCACCGACCAGGACGTGCGCGAAGGCGTGGTCGCCGCGCGCATCGCCGCCCATGCGGCCGACCTCGCGAAGGGCGTCCCGGGCGCCTGGGAATGGGACCTCAAGATGGCCCGCGCCCGTAAAGCCCTCGACTGGGAGGCCCAGATCGCCCTGGCCATCGACCCGGAGAAAGCCCGCCGCTACCGGCAGGACCGCAACCCCGCCGGCAAAACCGAGTGCACCATGTGCGGCAAGTACTGCGCCATGCGCCTTGTGGGCGAGTACCTGGGCAAAGACCTGGAAAGCTGCCAGTAAAAAAGCCGTCCCCCCCGCGCAGGGGGAACGGCTTTTGACCCGGGCGACGTCGGTTCCTACCCTTATTTGACTCCAAGCACGTTTGGCAGCCACAGCACCGTGCCCGGAACATAGGTGATAAGCAGCAGGACCACAATCAACGCCCCCAGCATCGGCACTAGGTCGCGCCACATCTCGCGGATGGAGACCTTCGCGATGGCGCTGGCTACGAAGAGGTCAACTCCCAGCGGCGGGGTGCACATGCCTATGGTAAGGTTCACGGCCAGGATCAGCCCGTAGTGGGTTACATCGACGCCGAACGCCTGGGTGAGCGGGAGAAAGAGCGGGCCGAAAATGACCACAGCGCTGATGGTGTCGATGAAGGTGCCCACGATGAGCAGAATGACGTTGATGACCAGAAGGAGCATAAAGCGGCTATGGATAAAGGTCAGCATCATCTGTGCCACCGCTTGCGGGATCTGGTTGACAGTTAAATACCAGATGAAGAGTGAGGCACAGGCCACCACAATTAAGACGGTTCCCGTTGAGATGGCGGACTTCTTCAGCAGCTCCCAGACCTTGCGCCAGGTGAGCTCCTTGTAGATAAAGAGTCCAATGATGAGCGAGTACACCACAGCAATGGCGCCCGATTCGGTAGCCGTAAAGATGCCGCTGACGATGCCGCCGATGATTATCAAGGGGGTTATAAGCGCTAGAATTGCTTCCTTGCCGGTGCGGAAAATCTCGCCCCAGCCGGAGAAGTGCTCACGCCCCCGGTAATCGCGTTTTTTGCCGATGAAGTAGCTCAGGACCATTAACCCAAGGCCCATCAAGATACCGGGTACAAAGCCGCCTACGAAGAGGCGGGCTACGGAAGCGTTGGCCAGCTGGCCGAAAACGAGAAGCGGAATGCTGGGCGGGATGATCGGCCCGATGGAACCGGCGCAGGCCAGGAGTGGAGCAGCAAAACGGGCCTCGTACTTTTCCTCCACCATAAGCGGGATCATCAGGCCGCCGATAGCCGCGGTCGCTGCAATGGCCGAACCAGTGATGGCAGCAAAGAACATACAGGCCAGAATACTCACCATGGCAAGCCCAGCCGGAAAGTGCCCGATAATGGCATTGGCAAAACTAACGAGTCTGCGTGAGATGCCCCCTTCCGCCATCAGGTCGCCGGCGAAGATGAAGAGGGCGATGGCAATGAGGGCATAGTTATCAATTCCCGTAAAGATACGTTGCACCACTACAGTCAGCGGGTAATCGGCTGTGACAAGGCCAATTAAGGACGTAAGCCCCAGGGCGAAACTGATAGGAATACCGAGAAAGAAAGCGCCGAAAAGCAGCACAATAATTCCCGGCCCCACGCGCTACACCACCTTTTCCTTGTTGCCCGGCCGCAGATCACACGATAGCTGTTGTACCAAGTAATAGAGCATCAGAATGCCGGATAGAGGCACCGCGGCGTAGAGGTACCGCATGGGCAATAGAGTGTACGGCATGGTCTGGGTTCCCGCTTGGCCGACAAACTGCACGCCGAGGACGGTAAGAGCTACGAAGAAAAAGCCGATGCAAAGGTTGATGAAAAGGTCGGCATACCGACGGAGCGAAGGCGAGAGGTTTACCAGAAGCACGTCGATATTAAGGTGTGCCTTATTGCGCACCCCTGCGACCGCGCCGAAAAGCACGCAGTAAACGAAGGCGATGCGGACTACGTCCATGGACCAGGGGATGGAAAAATGCAGAAAGTAACGCGAAACGACTTCGGCAAAGGTTACAACAGAAATTACGGCCAGGGAGATGGCGAGAACTGTATCAACCACCGTGTCGATGAGCCGGTTCAACATAACAGTCCCTCCGGATGAGGGGGCGAGCCGTAAGAGCCCGCCCCCTGGTATTTTAGGGAGGCCCAGCCCCTACTTGGTGTTGCGCACGCGGTCGACTAGCTCAAGCGGTACCATGTCGGCAACTTCTTCGGGGACGTTTTTCGTGACTTCTACAAAGGCATTGCGGTCCGGTTCCGCAACCTCCATTCCTTTGTCCTTGAGGAACTGGAGGTCTTCTGTTTCTTTCTGCGCAATAACCTGACGTTGATAAAGAATGGCTTCGGTGGCTGAATCCTGAATGGCTTTCTGGATGTCAGGGCTGAGTCCATCATAGAACTTAGAGTTAATAAGCACGCTGCCGGGCGAGTAGGTATGGCCATCCAGGGTGAGGTACTTCTGCACTTCATAAAACTTCATCGAACGGATTGTTGCCACGGGGTTTTCCTCTCCATCGACGGTCCGCTGCTGGAGCGCAGTGTAGAGCTCACCGAAGGGAATGGGAGTCGGGGTCGCCCCCAGAGCCTTCACCAGACCGAACCAAACCTTGGCCTCCTGTACACGAATCTTAAGACCTTGGGCATCTTCCGGTTTCAAAATGGGCCGTACGTTGTTTGTGAAATGCCGCCAGCCAAGTTCACAGAACCCGAGTGAACGCAGCCCTTGGGCCAGGAGTTTATCGCCCAATTCCTTGCCGATGTCGCCGTCCATTACCTTGTAGGCGTGATCACGGTCGCGGAAGAGATAAGGGAGGCTGAAGATCTGTAGCTCTGGAACCCAAGCGGGGAGCGTGCCGTCGGTGGTGACGGTGGTCATCTGGATGGTGCCCATGCGCACACCTTCAGCCATTTCCCGCTCGCTGCCGAGCTGGGCGTTGGGGAAGATGGTCACTTGTACCTGGCCATTAGTTTTTGCCTCTACCAACTCTTTGAACTTAGTTGCCATGATGGTGTACGGATGTTCGTCGGGGCCGACAACGGCATACTTGATTACCACGCTTCCCGTGGCTTGCCCTTGACCTGCCGGAGCGTTTCCGCCCTGCCCGGTCGGGCCTTGTCCACCACAACCTGCTAAGGCCACGGCGGCGATCAAGAGACCCACTGCTATAAGTACAACCTGGCGCTTCACTTTCGTATCCCCTCTCATGTCCAATGTGTTATGAACTCTTAGTGGCTATAACCTCTTGGAACCACCTCACCTCCTTTACCTGGCCAGGAGGTCCTGCACCCCGTAGGTGAGCCGAATTTCCCGCCCCAATACCGGGTCGTGCAAGAGCGCGGTAAACCGTGCAGGTGTCGCCAGCCCACCGAGGGTTGGTACTGTTCCAGAAAGGATGACGGCGCCTTCAAGATTGGGATACTCTTGGCGTACATGTTCCAGAAGGGTTGGCACCGGCAGGAGGGCACTGGCCGGGCTGTCTTGGTATAACGTCTCTTGCCCTTCCGGCCCTACCCAGCCGCGAAGAACCAACTTATCCCAATGATCGGTTAGATCCTCATAGTCCCAGAGGATGTTACTAAGCGGTTTGGGGCAAATCTGCTTGGATTTGTAGATGCTCGTTTTTTCCAAACTGCGGTCGGTCTGGTCGCTGGCCAGGCCGACCAGCAGGCGCCTTTGGTAGGGGAGAAAGACGAACTCCACCTCCGGGCCGGTCTCGCCGCCGACTACTTGAATGACGCTGTCCGTGGTGGCAAGCAGACCGCCTGCCGGATAAATCACCGGTGTTTTGGCCGGACATTCAACGCCGATTGCTTCCAGTTCACGGATATGTTCGCGTACCTTGTCTTGATCCCGGCCGGCGAAACCGAGACACAGGATCAGGCTTACCGGGTAGACGATGGTTTCCGGTGGGCGCTGCGGCCGTGCGATGGTAAAGGATAATTGCTGCATGTTGTTCCTCCTGCTCGTTTACTTGCATTGCGGTGCGGGAGCATACACTTCCGGCCGGCGGTCGGCAAAGACAGCGATGCGGCGGCGCACCTCTGCGACGCTGTCCAGGTTCAGGTTGACGCTCAGGATCACCTCCTCTTCTCCTGCTTCCACCAGGACCTCGCCCCAGGGGTCGATGACCGCGGAGTGACCGGAGTTGACCAGGTTGCCTACCGGCCCGCAGGCGTTGCAGGCGACCACAAAGAACTGGTTCTCGATGGCCCGGGCTCGTAAGAGCGTGCGCCAGTGCTCCACCCGCGGGTGCGGCCACTCCGCCGGGACAAAGAGCACCTGGGCACCGGCCAGGGCCAGGCCACGCACAAGTTCAGGAAAGCGCAGGTCGTAGCAGATGATGCTGGCCAGAGAAATGCCCTCCAGGGTGAAGAGCGAAGGGGTGGTCCCGGCGGCGAACCGGTCCTTTTCCCCCGAGGGGGAGAAGAGATGAATCTTGTCGTAGCGAGCCACCTCCTGCCCCACGCGGTTAAAAACGTAGGTGGTGTTGCGCACCTCGCCGTCCAGGCCGAAGCGTACCACCGAACCGCCGACAATGTTCACCCGGTGCTCGCGCGCCAGCCCGGACAGCAGCTGGCGGCTCTCTCCTTCTTCGGCGGCGTCGGCATGGGCCGCCAAGTCAGTGGGGAAGAAGCCCACGTTGAATGTCTCCGGGAGCAGAAGCACATCCGGTTCGTCCTTGGCCGCGCGCGCGATCAGCTCAGCGGCGTGCGCCAGGTTGCGCTCTTTCTCACCCAACTCGACCTGCATCTGGATCACGCTGACTCTCAGTTGTGACATACCCTCACTCCTCCTTACAAGCGCAGTAAACAGCGTCTTTTCAGCGTAGTTTGGCAAGCAGCGGGCAAGCGGGCACGGCGCTAGGGGCGCCACAGGTTCGGCAGGTTCTTGCCCACCGCCAGCTTGGTGATACTCAGGTGAGCCGTTATGGCATCGTTGAACTTGGCGTACGACCCCTCCTTCAACCCGGCAAGAATGGCCTGGTGCTCAACCAGTACTTGGGCCATGCGACCAGGTGTCTGGATGGCTTCCAGCCCGAGGCGCAACAGGTGATCGCGCAAACTGTCGTAAAAGCGGTAGAGGCGTTCATTGCCGGCTGCGCGCACCAGGGCCAGGTGAAACTCCCGGTCGGCCGCGATGAATTCCACCGACTGGTGCCGTTGCGCCAGCTCTGTCTGCACACCCAGGACGTCGGTCATTTGCTGCAGGCAGATTTCGTTGCTGCGCTCGATCAGCTTCTGCCCGGCCAAGCGCTCCAGCACCAACCTTAGTTCGTACACTTCATCCAAGTCTTTCAGGGAAATCTCGGCCACTTGCGCTCCTTTGTGCGGGATGAGCGTTACGAAACCTTCAACCTCCAAGGCCTGCAGGGCTTCACGAATGGGCGTCCGGCTGACGCCGAATGAATTAGAGAGTTCATTTTCACTTAAAAACTGACCAGGGGCGAAAGCCCGGGTGATTATGGCCTGCTTGATGAGCTTATAGGCCTTTTCTTTAGACGAACGGTAAGCAGGGTCTTGGCCCATAACCTATCCCTCCACCTCCCCATACAACCTGTATACAATGTGTATATGTAAATTGGTATTCGCCACAGTTACGGGAAAACCCTGCTTTTTAAGGTACAAAACTTAACCCGGTATCCACCAGAAAATCCCTATTTTCTCTTGACGGTTGTTCTTTAAGGGGTTATCATAATGAACAAATATAATATCAATGCCTCATCTCAGTCCTTCGGGTGCTGGGCACCGCTGAGGTGAGGTAGAGGCGCGGCAGGTCAAGAGTAGCCACCCGGAGCAGGGCAGCGACGAGGGGTGGGGAAAGGGGCCGCCGCCGAAGCCGGGGTGCCGCACCGGAACCCCGAGCTGGGTCGGCAGTTAAGAACTGCCGGACTGTCACCGCCGGCTTCCCCGGGCCGGCGGTGGTGAGCTATCTCACCGCAGGGGAAAGGAGGGATGGGCTGTACGCGCCTTCAGGGCCGGGCCTGTCTGCCTGGCTTTTGTTTTACCCATTTTGCCGGCGGCGCCTGCCGCGCGGCCCAGGCAAGGGCAACCCCGAAGGAACGCCACCTCGGAAGCGGGGCCGACACCAAAACACTGGTTTAAGAGGATTTGAGGGAGGGAAAACCATGAGCAATGCCAAGATTGCCGAGCTTGCCAGCTTGGACACGGAGCTCAAGCGGGAGTTGGGCCTCTGGGAAGGCGTTTCCATCATCGGCGGCATCATGATCGGCTCCGGCATTTTCTTCCTGGGTTCCTTTGTGCTGCAGCGCTCGCAATTGGCACCGGGGCTGGCGCTCCTCGCTTGGCTGGCGGGCGGCATTATTACGCTGCTGGCCGGTCTCTGTTACGCCGAGCTGGGCGCCTCCATCCCGCGGGCGGGCGGCGCCTATGTTTACCTGCGCGAGGCGTACGGGCCGCTCTTTGGCTTCCTCCAGGGCTGGACGGCCTTCTTTGTCTCGGCGTCCGGTTCCATCAGCGCCCTGGCGGTGGCCTTCGCCACCTATTTCAGCGCCGTTGTGCCCCTCAGCCCCTTTGGCATCAAGATGCTCGCCATCGGCACCATCATTTTCCTTACTATCATCAACGCCCTGGGCGTTAAGCTGGGCGGGCAGGTGCAAAACGTCCTCATGGTGGCGAAGCTGCTGCCCATCGTCATCATCATCGCTGCGGGCCTTATCTTCGGCTCTGCCGGCAACACCATGACGGTCTTCCCCGGCGGCGCGGGCCTCATAAGCTCCTTCGGCATGGCCCTCATCGCCTCGCTCTGGGCTTACGAGGGCTGGAGCAACGTCAACACCATCGCTGAGGAAATCAAGAACCCGCAGCGCAACCTGCCGCTGGCCCTGCTCATCGCCATCGGCGGCGTTACGGCGATTTACGTTCTTTTCAACTTCGCGCTCCTCAAAGTGCTTCCTGCGGCTGCCATTGCCGAGGACGCCAAGCCGGCGGCCGCGGCGGCCAAACTCATCTTCGGCCCCTGGGGGGCTTCCCTGGTAACCCTGGGCGCACTCATCTCCATCTTCGGCTCCACCAACGGCTGCGTGCTGGTATTCCCGCGCATGTACTACGCCATGGCAAAAGACGGGCTCTTCTTCCCGCTCTTTACCGAAGTGCACCCGCGCTACCGCACGCCCATCCCATCGCTTATCGCCTCGGCGGTTGTAGCGATCATCCTTCTTTACACCGGAACCTTCCAGCAGCTCACCACCATGGTGGTATTCGCCGGCTGGGTGTTCTACACCCTCACCATCGTTTCGATCTTCATCCTGCGCAAGAAGTATCCCGACCTGCCGCGGCCCTATAAAGTTTGGGGGTACCCGGTGGTGCCGGTCCTCTCCGTGCTCACCTCGCTTTTCCTTTTGATCAATTGTCTCAAAGAGGATCCGCGTTCCTCGCTTTTCGGCCTGGTGATCCCGGCCCTGGGCGTGCCGGCCTACTACTGGTTTAAGACGGCCCAGGCGCGGCGCGAGGCACGCCTGGCGGCGGAGGGCGTTGCCTCAGGGCACGAATGAGCAATGAAGAGAATTTGTGCAAGGAGGTGTTGGGGGCGTTGGCCGGGTCGGCGCCCCTCCTTATGGAAGCAGACTTAGTCTTGCGCGGCGGGCGCGTGCTCACCCTGGTGCCGGAGCAGCCGGAAGTTGAGGCGGTGGCCGTCCGGGGGAACCGCGTGCTGGCCGTGGGCACGGAAAGCGAACTTAAGGCCTACCTGGGACCCCAGACGGAGGTTATCGATGCGCAGGGCCTGACGGTGGTCCCCGGGCTTACCGATACCCATCTGCACCTGCTGCACTACGGCTTCGCGTTGAACCAGGTGGACCTGGGCGGGGTGCGCTCGGTGGGAGAGCTGCGCCGGCGCGTGGCCGACTTTGTAGCGCAGCGCAAGATCAAGCCCGGCCGCTGGGTGCTGGGACGCGGCTGGGACCAGAACCTCCTGGCTGAGGGGCGCCTGCCGCGGAAGGAAGATCTCGACGGCATCGCGCCGGAAAACCCCATGCTGCTTTCGCGCATCTGCGGCCATGCCGCCCTCCTCAACCGCCGGGGCCTCGAGGCGGCCGGGCTCACGGCGGCCACCCCCGATCCCGAGGGCGGCCGGCTGCAGCGGGGCGAGGGCGGCGAGCTCACCGGCATTGTCTTTGAGCTGGGAGCCATCGGGCTGGTGCAGCGGGCCATTCCGGCCGCCGGGCCGGCCGACCTGGAGGAGGCCCTGGCGCTGGCCACGGCGCGTGCCGCTCAAGCCGGGCTCACCGAGGCCCACTCAGACGACTTAGGCTCGGCCGGCGGCTTTGCGCGCGCTGCGGCGGCCTACACCGCCCTGGCCGAGGGCGGCAGACTCCCCCTGCGCATCCGGATGGCGCTCCTCGTGGGCTCCCTGGGGGAACTGAAGGACGTGCTGGCGGCGGCGCAGGACTGGCAGTCCCCTTCGGAGCTGATCAGCCTGGGACCCATCAAGATCGTCTCTGACGGCTCTCTAGGAGCCCGCACGGCAGCGCTGGAGGAGCCGTACAGCGATGCGCCGGGCGAGCGGGGGTTGATGAATTTCGCCGCGGAAGAGCTTAGAGAAATGGTGACCCTGGCGCATCGGGCCGGCTTTCAGGTGGCTGTCCACGTGATCGGCGACCGGGCGGCGCGCCTGGCGCTCGAGGCCGTTGAAGCGGCCCAGGCCAGGTACCCGCGACCGGACGCGCGCCATCGCCTGGTGCACTGCCAGATCATGAACCCCGCCCTTTGGGAGAAGATGCGGGCGCTGGGCGTAGCCGGGGACGTGCAGCCGCGCTTCGTCGCCTCCGACTGGCCCATGGTGGAAAGCCGGGTGGGGAAGGAGCGGGCGCGCACCAGCTACGCCTGGAAGTCCATGCTGGCGAGGGGTCTACACCTGGCCGGCGGCTCCGACTGCCCGGTGGAACCGCTCGACCCGCTTCTTGGCCTGCACGCCGCCATCGCCCGCACCGACCCGGCCGGGAACCCGGCGGGCGGCTGGCAGCCTGCGGAGAAGCTGGCGCCCCTTACGGCCCTCGGCCTCTTCACTGAGGGTGCGGCCTACGTGGCCCGCGCCGAGGGCGAGCGCGGCCGCCTCGCCCCCGGCTACCTGGCCGACCTCACCGCCTTCGCCGGCGACTACCTGGCCGCCCCGGAAGAAACCGCCCTGGCCAACGACGTGCGCCTCACCATCTCTGCCGGGCGGGTGGTGTACCGGCGGTCTTAGGAGCGCGTTCCGGCAGATTCCTAAGAAACCCCTTGGCCGGGAAACGGTTCTCCCGTTTTCGGTGTTGGACTTCCCGGTTTCCTCCAAGCGTAAGGACCTGCCCCCACTGCGGGACAGGTCCTCGGCTTTTCTTCTTGGACTGCAGGCACAGGCGCCGGTGAAGTACGGCTGCTTGACCCGCGCCTGTGCCTGGCGTAAACGATACGGGGTGAAGGTTGGAACTGCAAAGGAAGGCCTATTTCTTGGCTTGGCTCAAAGCGTTCTGGACAGCTTCTTTGATCCCGTTGCTGGTGTACGTGGCCCCGCTCACCGCTTCCACATCGGTGGATTGTTTCTCAACAATGAGCTGAGGAATCTTGGCGATGGCGGAATCGCTGATGCCCGGTGTTTCTTGGTGCTGGGTGACGTCCACGGCCGTGATTCTACCCTTCTCGACCTTTACTGTAACGGCGATCGGGCCGCCCATTCCTTTACCGCTGCCGCTGTAGGTGCCGTCTTTCCACTTCGCTGCCGGAGCGCAACCGGAAGTGATCAACATTAGGACCAATGCCGAACTTACTGCCGCTGCTAATCTTTTCATTGCTTTGATTCCCACCCTTTTACTCTTTTGCCGCATTGGTTCCCGCGACCTTGCCGGTGACGGCCGCATGTGTCAGTGAATCACCGCCGATGTAGCCGTAGGCCCGGTAACCGCCGGTCGTTTCACCCACAGCATAGAGGCCCGGAATAACAGAGCCGTCCTTATTCAGTACCTGGCAGGCGGCATTGATCTTAAGGCCGCCCGGGGTCATGATCGTACCTGTCTTGACCTTGATGAAGTAGAAAGGAGCCGTTTTTAGTTCCTCAACGAAGATTTCCCGCCCGAACCGATCCGGCTGTTCCTTTCTGACCGCCTTATTATACTCTGCAACGGTGGCCTTCAGGTTGTCAGCGGGAACGCCCATTTTCTCGGCCAGTTCGTCCAAGGTTGCGGCCTCGGTGACCATGCCCTTCTTGATGTATTCCGGTACCTTATAGACAAGCTCCTTGACCCGGCTGTCGAAGACCTCGTAGACGAAAGGCTCACCCAGTTCCAGTACCTTCTGGGCGGTTTCGGCGTAAGATGCCGTTTCGTCGGAAAAGCGTCGGCCCTGAGAATTCACCAAGATGGCACCCTTGGAAAGAACCAACGACGTGATAAGTTGCTTCTTGTCCACTTCAACCGTGGGAGTGAGCCAAGGCACGTCCAGGTCTACCGTGTCGGCTCCCAGCTTAAGCGCTTCATCAAGCATCTCCCCGGTTGTGCCGGGGCTGCCCGCATAAATAACACCTTTGGCCGCGGGTGTGTACTTCGCCAAACGTTCCGGATCGGCTGCAAAGCCGCCTACTGCCAGGACTACGTTCTTAGCGTTGAACTTAAGAACTTGCCCTTCTTTGTTCTTCGCTTCCACACCGGTGACCTTACCGTTGCCGTCTGTAATAAGGGCGACGGCCGGGGTTTCGTAAAAGATTTCAACTCCCTTGCTCTCTGCCGCCTTCACCAGGGCCGAGATCGGCCCCGATGCGTCTGGAAGCGCTTGGTGCGCTCGGGGCGCCGAGCTCCCCATAACGGGGGTCACCTTATCGGAGAACTTGACGCCCAAAGACATGAGCCAGTCAATTGTCTCACCGCCACGTTCGGCGATCATGCGCACCTGTTCAGGGTCGCGCCTGCCTCCGCTTTTGTCCATAGCGTCCTTGTAGAAGGCTTCAGCTGAGTCCTTAATCCCCGCATTGCGCTGAATCGAAGTATTCCCCACATAGAAGATTCCTGTTGAGAGAATGGAGTTACCGCCCGCGAAGGCCAGCTTCTCGAGCAGCGCAACTTTGGCGCCGTTCTCGGCTGCCGCGACGGCACTTGTGAGGCCGCCCAGGCCGGCCCCGACAACTACCACATCGTAGTCTTTACCGGAGCCTCCTGCAGAAGACTGCCCGGAGTCCTTGCTTGTTTCACAACCGGTGAGCCCAAGTGTAAGAAAGACAGCCAGGGCGAATGAGAGGGCTCTAAACAGCTTATTCCTCAACTGGGTCTCCTCCTTGAAATGCTGTGTACTGGTTTACGAGATCATTGTGAAAAACTTAACTACATCTTATACCTCATTGTTAGACCTACGGCGATAAAGACCCTCCCTCAGCCTGCCGCTTCGAAACACTGCCATCCCTTGTTGCGCCTAGATAGGTCTGGTATCTGCACCTCCTTTTCTTCTTGTGTATTCGTTATCAAGGCGGAGATTCCTGCTGGAAAAACAGCCTTATATCAAATGTTTGACAAATCAATATCATACCCTGCCAGGCAATAGAGAGCTGCGCATTCCTCACGATCGCTCGCCCCGCGCCGGAGTAACAGGTGACGTGCTGTGCTTTGTGAGTGCCCAACGACCTTTCCTCACAATCTCCACCATAGTCAGTTCACATCCAGGCACTTCAAAAAAAGGGGCCTGCCTCAGAGGAGGCAGACCCAGTTTTCGTCTTCAGGCTTGCTAGTTAATGCCCGCGGCCAACTCAGCCATGAGTTGAGTCGTCAGCTTGAGCACTGCTGCCAGCAGAGCGTCCCCTTTGGCATGAGTAGCCTTCGTGGGATCGCCCACCACGCCTGTTGGAGTTATGTCCTTCATGCTGCTGATCGTCCAGCCGAGTCCGGGCTTACTGGTGAACAGATTGTAATCCACAAACGCGGAGCTGCTTTCTGGCAGCACGGCCTCAGCCTTATCCATGAGGACCCGTTGCCCCAAGGCCAGCGAAAGGGAGGTTTCACCCTCACAGCCGTGGAACAGGCCGGTCTCAACCACCTTTTGCAGCGTGCTGCCGATGAGGTGCCACCACTCGAGCAGCATGAACTTCGCGTCGCGGTACGTATGGGCCAGGTCGCTGGCCGTGAGGGCGAGGGCGCTGCTGTTGCCGCCGTGGGCGTTGACGAGCACAATGTTCCGGAAACCGTGGTGGTAAAGGGAGGTGCAAACCTCCTTAACCACGCGTTGGAAAGTTTCGGGCGACAGAGTCAGAGAACCAGGGAAATCCATGTGGTGTTCCGACAGACCGATGGCGATGCAGGTGCTGACGGCCACAGGAATGCCGGCTGCCTCGCTGGCGGCGGCTATCTTGCGGCACAGCGCCTCGGCGGTAAAGGCATCGTTGTTGACGGGCAGGTGCGGCCCGTGTTGCTCGGTGGAACCCACCGGCACCAGCACTGTTTTGGTTTTCTGCAGTACCTCTGCGACCTCCGGCCAGGTCAGCTCGGGAAGAAACACGTTAAGACCTCCTCAGGGTAGAACTACTCAAGGAGCTTGCGCATGGTGGGATTGTACTTGCGCAAAAGTTCAATGAGGAAGATGGCGATGGGGAAGTACACCAGGTTAATGAGTTCCACCACCACCAGGGCCGCCTTAAAAGGCATAACGCCCAAGACCGGGCCGAGAAGGATGGCGTACGATAACGGCCAAAGAACGAACTGGTTGAAGGCCAGGCCGAGGTAATAGAACGGGTGACGCAGGTAACGGAAAACCAGGCCCTGGGCGAAGCCGAGCAACACGTCCGCGGTTACGTCCACCACCGGCAGGGCGGAAGCGGCGCCGCAGAGCACACCGATGATGATGCCGGCAATGGGGCCGCCGAGTGCAGGACCGATTAAGGCTGCTAGATCGCGCGGGTCGATGTTGATGGTGGCGAAGACAGGAATGATGACGCCGGCCGCTCGAAGGGCGAAACCAAGGCCACCGAAGGCGGCGGCAAAACCGATTTCACGTGAGCCGAAACGCCAAACGGGATAACGGGTGTCCGGATCCTTGAAGAGGCCGCGGCGGGCGGGTTCAGCGTCTGTGTTAGGCACTGAGTGCATCTCCCTTCGTAATTATTATAATAATGTATCAGCTGAAAAGACCGAGGGTAAAGCGCCAACTGGCCAGGTCGTACCAGCGGAGCAGGATAATCGCCAGGGCGATAAGCGCCAGCAGGAGAAAGGCGGTGCGGTCGGCAGGGCCGAACCGGGGTTCCACCCGCCAGGTCCGCCGCCGGGTGTTGTAACCGTAGCCGCGGGATTCAATAGCCACGGCGATATTCTGGGCGCTCTTCAGCGCGAAGAACATGATGGGTAAGAGGAGAGCGGGCAACGCCTTGGTACGCTGGATGAAGCTGCCGGAGGTTACACCCGCCCAGCCGCGGGCTCTTTGGGCGTCGGTGATGGTGCGCGTTGTACGGACCAGAACGGGTATAAACCCAAAACCAATACCTACGGCGATGCCGGCGGCCGGCGGCAGGTGCCACTTGGTGAGGCCGCGGACAATGTCTGTGATTTGAGTGGTAAGGGTGAGCAGACGCACCGCCAGGACGATGAGGAGTAGGCGGAGCAACATGGCGATGGATACCAGAATACCGATGGCGGTGATCGGGAGCAGCCGCAGCGGTGGGACCACGTAAAAGAGAATGTTGCGCGGATCGGCCAGGGCTGCGCTGGCCGCCGGATTAAGCCAGAGGTTGGAGAGGAAGTAGATGACACAGATGGGGGTAAGGCCGCGCAGAAAACTGTGCACTGGTTCGCGGTCAATGCCGCAAAGGTAGAGCGAACTGTACACCAAGAGCGTAAGGAGCGCCAACCACAGAGGATCGGAAAGGAAAAGCATGAGGATGGTGAGCGCAATAAACCAGATAATCTTGGTGCGCGCATCCAAACGGTGCAGCCAGGAGTTACCGGGCAGATAGTCGATCCCTGTCAGGCCCATCGATCTCACCTCCTTTGTTCTGCAAGTAGGCTGCCAACTCCTGAACTGTAAGCACGACACCAGCCCCCAGCTTAATCCCTAACTGGGTAATCTGCGGTGAATCCAAACAGGTGTCAGTTAGGATGTCCTCTTGAGCAAAGGCCTCGCGCACATTGCCATCGAATAGGATGCGGCCCGCCTTCATGATGACCACCCGGTGCACGAATTCGGCAATGAGCTTCATGTCGTGCGAGATGACGATAACCGTCTTGCCCAAGGCGTTGAACCGGCGGGCTTCTTCCATAACCTCCCGGGCCCGTTTCGGATCTTGGCCTGTGGTAGGCTCGTCCACCACCAAAATATCCGACCCCATGGCCAACACCGAGGCTACCGCCACACGCTGCCGCCGGCCTTTATCCAAAGAGTCGGGGTTGCGGTCCAGTACGTCAGTGATCCCCATGACTTGGGCGGCCTCAGCAATGCGTCGATTGATCTCGGCCTCGCCCAGACCGATGTTGCGCAGCCCGAAGGCCAGCTCTTCACGCACGACGCTCTTGAAAAGCTGTAAGTCGGGATTCTGAAAAACGTACCCCACCTTGCTGACCAATGTCTTAGGAGACATGGCGCGCGTTTCTTGACCGAAAATCTTAACCGACCCGGCACACGGCATGAGCAATCCATCGAAGTGCTTAACCAGAGTGGACTTGCCGGAACCGTTCTGGCCGATGATGCCGACAAACTCTCCCTGCTCGATGGTTAGATTAATGCCGTTTAAGGCATCACTGCCGTTACCTGGGTATTGAAAGTGCAGATCCCTAACCTCGATGGCCGGCGGTGCGCCGTCCCGGGTTCCGGCGGCCCTCGGTTCATTCGCGGGCGCGGACTTGGGCGACGGGAGGGGGGAGCGGACGCTTGCGAGCGGCTGCAACCCGGCCAGGGCCTCTTCGACTGTGATCGGGTAAAAACCGTCTTTAACCAAGCCGGCCTTGCGTAATTCTAGGGCTAACTCGGCCACTTGAGGCGGCGCCAGGCCCAGTTCTTTCAACCGACGGGTGTCCTGGAGCACCTGACGCGGAGGTCCTTGGGCGATGATTTCACCTTGGTCCATGACCACCATGCGGTCCACCAGGTCCACCAGATCCTCAATCTTGTGGGAGACCAAAAGGACAGTCTTACCCTGTCGCGCCAGTTCGCGCACCAGGCTGAACACCTGCCTACTGCCCAGGGGGTCGATGTTGGCGGTGGGCTCATCCAGTACAAAGACCTCCGGCAGCATGGCCAATATGGCGGCCAGGGCCACCGCCTGCTGTTGTCCGCCCGACAGACCGGTCGGTTGCTTGTCCTCTAAACCTTTCAGCCGCACAGCCTCGATGGCTTGTCGAATGCGCTGCTCGATTTCCGCCGAGGGTACCCCTAGATTTTCCGGCCCAAAGGCCACCTCGTCGATGACTGTGTTGCAGACCAGTTGGCTCAACGGGTCCTGGAAGATGAGGCCGACCTTTTGCGACAACTGGCCGATGCTTACTTTTTTGGTGTCAAGGCCGCACACCTCTACCTTGCCGCTGAATCTGCCCATAAAAAAGTTGGGGATGAGTCCGTTAAGGCAGGAACACAGGGTGGTCTTGCCTGCCCCGCCGGGTCCGGTAAGGAGGACAAATTCACCTTTGTGAAGAGTAAAGTCGACATTCTTCAGGGCGGGGTCGGAGCTCCCTTCATAAGTAAAGGTAACTCCTTGCATGTTGACGAGAACTTCTCTCATCGGTCTTCCTCCCTAAGGCACTGTTAGGGTTTGACGTATACTGTATACCTTTGCGGGATAAAAAAGCAAAAAGCAAATAGGCGGCAGAAAAGCCGGCGACAGGAAAAGCCATCATTTTGCTTCTTGCCGAATGCACTAATCACCTTCCGAAAAGTATCGACATCCCGTGAGGGAAGACAAAATGGAAGCTTGTCTTCCGCCGGCGGACGGGGCTAAGATAAAACAAGGGGGATGGATAACGCGTGGTTACCCATCCCCTTGCAAGAGAGAACTGAGAGTTTGCTTGAGCTCTAGGCGATAAAGAGATTCACGTTCGCTTCGTCGGCCTCGCCCAGATAGGAGGCGACGCCGGCGTACTCGATGCCGTCGATGAGTTCCTCCGGGTGGATGCCCATGATGTCCATGGACATGGAACAGGCGATGATCTTGACGCCCAGGGCCTGCGCCTGCTCGATGAGCTCAGGCAGGGTGTTCACGTTCTTTTGGCGCATCATGAGTTTCATCATCCACGGCCCCAGGCCCGCGAAATTCATCTTGGACAGGCCCAGCTTCTCCGGCCCGCGCGGCATCATCCAGCCGAAGAGCTTCTCGAGGAAGTTCTTTTTCACCTGCACGCGCTTGGCCTTGCGCAGGATATTAAGGCCCCAGAAGGTAAAGAACATGGTCACCTCGTTGCCCATGGCCGCCGCTCCGGTGGCGATGATAAAGGCAGCCATGGCCTTGTCCAGGTCGCCTGAGAAGACGATGAGGGTCTTCTTGTCTTCCCGCACGGCTTCTCACCCCCTAGACCTTCTTAATGTGGGCCCGCAGCACGCCGGCATCATCCTCCAGGGAGAGAAGCTCGTTGCCGGTCTTTTTGCACCAGGCAACCACGTCTTTCTTAAAGCCGCCGTCAGTGGCTTCCACCACCAGGATATCGCCGCTCGCGGCCTGTTTGGCCGCCTGAAAGAGCTGCACGATGGGGCCGGGGCACTGCAGGCCACGTGCATTGACATATTTGTCTGCCACACTTTTCCCTCCTCGCGCTTTATTCCGTAGCGTAGGGCCAGGCTGTCATGCCGCCCTCAAGGACTGTGACGCGCTCGAAGCCCCGGGCCTTCAGCTTGATGGCCGCCAGGTACCCGCGCAGGCCCACCTTGCAGACGAGCACCACTTCTTTGCTGCGGTCGATCTCTCCCGCCCGAGCATCCAGTTCGTCGAGCACAATGTGCTTGGCGCCGGGGATCTTGCCCAGGATAACTTCTTCTTCCTTGCGCACGTCCACGATCTCCAGGTCCTGGTCGCCGGAATCCAGGCGGGCCTTAAGCTCTTGGGGCTTGATGCCGTTCATGCGGCCGGTGAGTTTGTTGAGGAGCACGTTCGCGGCGGTCACCACCGGCGGCATGGCGGTGGAGAAGGGCGGTGCGTAGGCCAGGTCGAGCTTGGCCAGGTCTTCCACCTTGGCGCCCAGGGTGATGGCCGTGGCCAGCACGTCGATGGGCTTGTCGATGACCCCTTCGCCCACCACCTGGCCGCCCAGGACACGGTGGGTGGCCTTATCGGCAATCAGCTTCACCAGGATGAGGTGATTTCCCGGGTAATAATGGGCGCGGTCGTGGGCCGGCACCAGCACGGTCTCTACATCGTAGCCCTCTTTTTTCGCCAGGAACTCCGAGAGGCCGGTCTTTCCGGCGTTCATGTCGAAGAGCTTCACCACCGTGGTCCCGAGCACGCCGCGCAGTGAATCTTTGTCGGCGGCTCCGTCCAGGTTGAGCGCGGCCGCGCGGCCCATCTTGTTGGCGGTAGAGCCCATGGGCATCCAGGCCGGCCTGCCGGTGACCAGCTGCACGTTCTCGGCGCAGTCGCCCACCGCGTACACGTCCGGGATGTTCGTCTCCATGTACTCGTTCACCTTGATGGCCTTGGTGGGCCCGAGCTCCACGCCGGCTTCGGCGGCGAGCTTGGTGTTCGGCCGCACCCCGGTGGCCCATACCGCCAGGTCGCAGGGAATTTCCCGCGTGGGCGTCACGGCGGCCTTCAGGTTGCCGCTTTCATCCGCCGCAAAGGAGGTGATCTTATCGCCGGTGATCACGGTGAGGCCGTTCTCCTCCAGGTGCTTCTGCACCAGAATGGCGAGCTCCGCATCGAAGCCGGGAAGCACCTGGTCCAGAAGCTCCACCAGCGTGGTCTTGACACCGCGTTGCACCAGGTTCTCGGCCACCTCCAGCCCGATGAAGCCGCCGCCCACCACCACCGCTTGATGTACCAGCCCCTTGTCCAGGCGCTCGCGGATGGCGTCGGCGTCCACCACCTCGCGCACGGTGTACACCTGCGGCAGGTCAATCCCCGGCACCGGCGGCACAAACGGCACCGCACCGGTGGCGAAGATAAGCTTGTCGTAAGGGAAGAGCTTCTTCTCGCCCGTTTTCTTGTCGAGCACGGTAACTTCCTTGGCCGCCGTATCCACTTTAAGGGCCTCGTGCCCGGTGAGGACTGTGATGCCCAGCCAGGCCTTGAGCTCCGGCGGGGTTTTCACCACCACTTCCTTGCGCTCTTTGATCACATCGCCGATGTAGTAGGGGAGACCGCAGCCGGCGTAGGAGATGTCGTCCCCCTTCTCGAGCACGGTGACATCCCAGTCCGGGTGCTCCCGCTTCGCCTTGGCCGCGGCCTTGGTTCCCGAAGCCACAGCACCGATCACCACGAGCCTTTTCGCCATCTTTCTTCCTCTCCCTTCGTGTCGCTGCTGACTTTTCGCTTGGGATGCGTTGCCTCAGCGCACGCTTGCGGCCTCTTACCACGAGAGACGCCGGTCGGTGGAAAGAAGTGTCTCGCTAAACGAGCGCCGAGCGGTAAAGACTTCCCGGGCCCTGCTGTGCCGAACCGCTACAGAGGTCACCTTATTGCCTTGTTGCTGCACCGAACTTGGGCTGCCATGCGCCCAGCGCTTCCGCCTGCAGCCCTCGCCGACTGCGGGCGGGTCCGGCCGGGTGCGGTTACTCCCGGGCCTGGTGCGTTTCCTCGTCCTGCAGCGTCAGGTTGTCGCCCTCCGGCAGCAGCAGGTGCACAACCTGCGCCGCCTCCCGGCTCACCACGCGGTACACCACCTCCAGCCCCTTGCGCTCGCCGCGGATGATACCGCGCCCGCGTAGGATGGCCAAGTGCTGCGACACCGTGGACTGCGGCAGGCCCAGGCAGTCCTGCATGTGCCCCACGCTGCACTCACGCCCCAAGAGGTTGGTCACAATAACAGAGGCGCACCGGGTGCCCTAGGGCCTTCAAGAGAGCGGCCTTTTCCTCATAGCGCCTGCGTCGCTCTTCGCCCAGCAAGTACCAGCCCCCCTATCGTAATATCCCAATATCCAAATATCCCGATATCACAATACACCCGCCGGCTCGGTCCTGTCAAAAACCTATCAAAAGTTTTCCCCCAAAAGTTCTTCACCCCGTCCGCAGATGACGGGGTGAGTTTGCTATATTGGAAGAAAAAGCGAAGGGAGTCTAGCGCCATGCATGATTTGCTGGCCCAACTCTTAAGTCAAGGGCTCTTGGACGGCTGGGGGGATACGGACTTTGACCTGCCCCACCTCATCAAGGCGGTGGCCCTCCTGCGACGCGGCGTTATCCCGGCGGCCCTTTGGGAGCTCCGCCAGGTGGAACGCTGGGGGGAGCGGCACTTGAAGCTTCTTAAGGCCTGCCTTGGCCAAGACATTCTCCTTAACGCTTTGGCCGAAGACCACTGGGGGGCCTTCTCCTGGGAAAACCAGCGCTCACTGGACCTGATGTGGGGCGCTCTTTTAGGCCCTAAGATCGCCCACCTGCACGACTACTACGCCCGCGCCACTCGCTTCGCCACGCGCGTGGTGGGAGTGGAGCACGGTGAACGCTGGGCACGGGCCAAAGGGCTTAAGGAAGGAACACCGCTCCTTCTTGTCCCCGAACCCGCCAACCCCTACGACCCGAACGCCATCCACGTTTTCACCCCTACCGGCGGGTCTATCGGCTTTCTCCGCCGCAGCCTGGCCGCCGCCCTCGCTCCCCGCCTCGCCGCCGGCACCGCCGCCTCCGCCCGCGTTGCGTATGTCCTGGGTGAGACCTACCCACTTGACCAGCGGGTGAACATCCACGTGGAGCTGGGCCTCACCCCTGGCCAGGTGGCCGAGACCAAGCCCAGTTATCAGGTTTCGGTCTCCTGCAGCGTCTTCCTAAATTCCCTTGCCTCTACCAGTGCCCCCTTACTAGTTCCCGGGCGCTAGAGCCAATTCTACTACTGGGAAGACCTGGAACTTGCATGGAGGAGAAGACTTTTCCGAGCACATCTCCCGTCCGTAGATGACGGAGTGGTTTTGCTAAAGTGTAATCGGACTAGGCCGTGTGGAACCAGCCGACTCCAATCCCCCCCGTTTCTCTCTGCAATGGGAAAGAAGTACTCATGCTAGGGGAAAAGGCAGGAATGCGGTTGTTTTTGGCGAAGTCTGGTAATTGTAGAACTAACTGCAAGATGTGGTGTTCAGACGAAATGGCCAGGAATTGGGATGCGTTGAACTTGAGGAGGTGCCTATTTGCTAATCGAAGGACTTATAAGGCTGGGAAGGCCTCTGGCACAAGCGGGCCTAACTCCGGGGGAGGTCCTCAGACTCATATCCGACGTTGCGTCTCCAAATGCCCGAAACTTCCTGGCCCACGTCATGGTAGTCGAAATGTCCGGACTTGACGGGGATTTTCGGGCTTGTGTTCTGCCTGTACAGCAATGGGGAGACTACGTTACCGTTGAATCAGCCTCCACCAGTGAGAATACAAATGGGTCTGAGGATGACGCGGGGCCAGAGAAGAAACCGACGTCACGAGCAGAGTCTAGGGCCAGAGCCAAAACCAAGACTAAAGAGGTTTTCATGCCTGATATCCAGAGAGCGGTTGGGGCTCCGTTTGTCTTACCTAAGGGGGGCAATCCTAGAGAAGCCCAAGGGTGTTATGGAATTCCGATCTATCCGGTATATGACGGCGACTTGAAAGAGTTCCCTAACGATCCCAAACTAGTAAGGAAATTTATTGCGGGCAGACTTAAGAGAACTCCCGGGCTGGGGCTTTCAAACGAACAGATAGAGGTTGTCGCAAGGGAAATTCACAGGGCTTCGCAAAGGTTCAGCTTCCGAGATAAGGCGAAAGCCATGGGGCTCGTCGTTCTGACCGCACCTGGGGCTGATACCATATATGAACTGAGGGATCGAATTCCCCAGGGAGACCCTTACCTTGCGAATATAGGACCAAGCCTTTTCTCACCTGGAAAGCAGATTGTGGCACGCCTGGATAAGGCACTGAAAGCATTTATTGCGGGCAGACTCGGTGAAGGAAAGGAGGGTGGGGAAATTCGGGGTTCCACAGCTACCTGCGCTTTCTGCGGGAATACGGGATACGCGGTTTCCGCCTACTGCAAAGCCTGGCCGTGGTTCCTGCCAGAATGGAGTTGCCCTCAACCGATAACATGGAACCGGAAAAAGGATATGGTCAAAGGGATAGCTGTATGTCCGGAATGCTATATGTCTTTTGTTTACGGAGCTAACGCGTTCATGAAACTTGCAGCGCCGCTTGATGATTGGTTGACCAGGGAGATCTTTTCACCGGTGGCAAGTGCACGCCGCAAGGAGACATCGCGCAAAGGAGGAAGGGCAGCGACAATTTTCGGGTGCGCGTACGCTCTTCCGCTGTTAGATGAGTCGCCGGGGCAAGTTGACTCCGAGGGATTTGCTACCGGGCTGCAGCGGATGCTGACGCGGGATGAGCACAGAAATAAGCTGGACGTGCATCTTGGAGAGATTACGGGATTTGAGATGGTGCTGCCTGAGGAATTCTCCAAGGACGATTACCGCCTCACCCTCACATACTATTCAGGCGACCCCGGCAGGGGGGATATTCACCTGAGAGCGACGGTCGAGGACGTGATCCCGTCAACAGCACGAAGCCTGACTAACCTTGCGAGACACTCTGGAGATTACGCTCTGGAAGTCGCAAAGCACATTTACGGCAAGGTTTCAGATAGGCAGGCGGCGTTCCTCCGTATAAGGTATTCTTCGCTACCTTACTTACTAAATGCGGCATTCGGCGCCCCATATCTGTGGAGTACACTTGCGAGCTTTATGCACAGAGCCCCTATCTCTCGGCAAAGGTTCTTGTCAAATAGCGCGGCCCGGATGGGACAACTAAGCCATGGGCTCCCGGATACACGCAGCAGCCTAATAGAGGAAGTTATCTTCTACCTGACCTTTGATGAACTTCTAAGGAAATACACTGCTGAACTCATGGGAGACTTTAATGACCCTAAGGCACGGCGACAGATGCTTGGGAATTACCAAGCCGATCTCTTACTAAACAACGGAGGTGATCGCAGAATGAGGGAATGGAAGGAACTACAACACATGCTGGAGAAGGTGCCGGCAGAAGAGATGGCCTTTGTGGATTCGGAGGAACTAGGGTTCGGCTGTGGACACCTTATTTCCTTGTTTTCCCGCCAATACTGGAAGGCGACTAAAACTGGGGATGATGGAAAGGACTTCCTCAAGCACAGGGTCATGACCTTTGGAAGTGACCTTGGCCCGGATAGCATATGGAAGCAGGGCCTCTCGAAGATGGAGGAATATGCGCGGCGGCTTGACATGCACCTCACTTCAGACTTCAGGAAACGCCTTGGGATTGTGCTTGTTGAATACAGTAAGCTCCGGACAGACATTGCGAAGAACAGAGATGCCTTTATGGCAGCATTCTGGGCGGGGTACGAGTTGGCCGGGGCTCCAAGCAAGGCTGAAGAATCTTGATACTACGAACTCGAGTGCTGCCTTTGGGTCAGTATTCAACGGGAGTGGGAATCCAAGCAAGGGCTCTGAGTATACAAGAAGGACAATGCAGGGAATCAAAGTTCCATTTTAAAGAAGGAGGAGGTAAACGAGATGTCAATCAACAGTGCCGAGATTTTGTTCGTCAAGTGTGTAAAGGATGGGATTCCCAATCGCGATCCTCTAAATGACAGCGACGCTCGACGTATATTCGGGGAGGAGGACGGACGCATCTCCCTTTCAGATGTTAGCATCAAGAGGGACGTTAGGGACTACGTACTGGCCAAGTACCCCGATGGTGGCGGGGATAAAAAGGACTTCGTCTTTTGCCGTGAGGAACGGACGGAAGACGGTGAGCTGCTTGGCAGGGGAACACTGGCCCAAAGGATTCTCGAACGTGCAGGCCGCAGTTCCAAGACGGATGTGCGGAAAAATCTTATGGAGGTAGCGTTCGACGTGCGCGTATTCGGGGCCGTGTACAGCGTGAAGAACGGGACGTTCCACCAGACCGGGCCGGTTCAGTTCGGATGGGCTCATTCCCTGCATCCGGTCCAAACCAAGTATGTGCAGGGGACCGTAGTCATGCCGAGCAAAGATATCAAAGAAGGGGAAAGTGGCAAGGAAAAGGGGAGCCAGCAGGGAACGATTTGGACAACTTACACTCTCCCGTTTGCCGTCTTCGCGATGCCCGGGGTCATTAATGCTTCAATTGCAGCTGAAACCGGAGTAAGCCCAGATGATGTTGAACTTCTCCTCGAAGGGCTCTGGAAAGGCACTCAGCACCGGCAGGCAAGGGGCCGGGGTATCCAACAACCCCTCTTCCTAATCCATGTCGAGTATTCAGATCCTTTTTACCGGATTGGGTACCTGGAGGACTACATCAAGATCCACCCTGAGCGCAGCGTCTGGCTTGGGAGCATCCCTCCAACTTCGATTCGGGACATCGCACTTAACGTAACTGACCTTGGTAGAGTTATCCGCAACTGCCCTAAGGTTGCGAGGGTGCGCTATTGGACTCATCCAGAAGTTAAAATGAATGGGGATCTTCCGGCAGAGCATTGCACGCCATGGTAACACTACGGGGTACTGCGACAAAGCGCAGGCCGGGCTTCGGACCTTCCCGGGTTCGGGATTGGAGGTGACAATCGCTTGGAGGTGCTTGTCTTCGACCTGAAGGGGGAGATTGGCCATTTCCGGCGGCCCGATACGACCGTCACCCACGCGTCATATCCATTGATAACGCGTACCGCCCTGTGGGGACTTCTGGGTTCAATACTGGGGCTTGAACAACTCCGCGGGGAGAACTGGATTGGGATCCGGTTAATGTCTAGGGTCGCCACCGTGTCCCAGGAACTCTCCATGCTCGGCAAAGGGTGGCTCGGCAACGGGCCGGAATTCAACCGTCCCACTTCAATCGAACTGGTCGTCCGGCCGAGTTACCGCATATACTATGCTGGCGAGCACCTGGACCGCCTACGCGACATGATTTCAACTGGACGCAGTTGTTATCATACGTATCTTGGCAGCGCGTACTGCCTGACGTTCCCCCGGTATGTGGGTACGGTTGACGCAGATGAGCTACTCCCGCCTTACCCACAGGAATTAACTACTTATACTGTTGTGCCAAGCCAGGCCATCGCCAGGCTCATCCTTCAGGCGGGACTCCAGTATGGGCGTGTGGGTGGGCTCCAGTATGAGCATCTGGGGGAACGGGAATTCAGAGGAACTATCAACCTCATATATGAGGTGTGCGGACAGAGATACAGCTTCGTACCTCAGCCGGCCCCACCTACTGGCACGCATCCTTATCGTTTTTGCACTTTGCCAGAGGGAGAGGTGATTTGCCTGTGGTAGTCCCGTTCCTAGAATGCATAGCGCGACCACACGATGAACCAAGCAAAGGGCAGAACCTACTTGCAGACCACCTCTTGGCTGTTGCCAGGTCATGGGGGGATCCCACCGGGGATCCTCCCTCCCGCCTGAAGTTTTTGGCAGGACTGCTTCACGACGCTGGCAAAGCGAGAGCGCGCTGGCAGGAATATATAAATGAGCCAGCAACGAAAAAAAGGGGCTCGGTGAACCATGCCCCCCTTGGGGCTGCGCTATTCTACTACTGTGCGACAACTCTCCTCAAGTTCCTACACCTGCCACCTGGCGAGCTAAGAGAATTGCACTTTTTAATTACTGCACTTTGCTATGACATCTATGACCACCACAGAGAACTAAGTGACTACAACCTGGCCCCCCCGTGGGCCAACACCCTCTCTAAAGAAGACCTCGAAGAGTGCGACCTTGGCGGAATATGGACATTTGTTGAAATGTTCTTTCCGGAGCTTGGCGCCGGAGGTGCCCTGCATCCTTGTGCATCCAATTCAGATGCTCTCGCCGATGAGGTATTCTCATGGTTGAGAGGGGCGGAGAAGACCTGGGAAGAAAGGGTGGGCAGGGGAGAAGCAAGGCTTCGACATCAGATCAATTCCTCACAGGACAGGTATCACCTGGCCGCACAGCGATGCCTGCGGGAACGCACTTGCGGGCTGATAGTCGCAGACAGGTATGATGCTGCGAAGATGAACAGTTCTGGGCTGACGTGTGATGATGCCGTCCACGGTCTCCACAGACTCCTGAGATTCTGTGAAGCCAAGGGGGCAGCAGCTCTTGTATCCAGTAAAGGAACGGCCAACCTTCTGGAACAGAGGCGACACCTGCAGGACGTATGCTGCGAAGCGTATAACAGGACTCCGGGCGAAGGCTTTTATACCCTGGTTTTGCCCACTGGGCTGGGCAAAACCTTAACCTCGCTACGAATAGCTTTGGCGGCGTGTGCAAGCGGAAGGTGTCGTAGGATCTTATATGTCGCACCTTATTTATCCATCCTATCCCAGGCCACTCAGAATATCAGAAATGCAACAGGGCTTGAAGTGCTCCAGCACCATCACCTATCCATGCTTGCTCAGGAGGAACTGGAAACCTTTGATTCCCTCCTCTTGGAGTCCTGGCAAGCTCCAATCGTGACGACTACATTCAACCAGCTTTTCCGGGCACTATTCCCAGTAAGGGCTCAACACACCTTGAGACTTAACGGCCTATGTCGGGCCTTCTTAATAATCGACGAACCTCAGGTTATCGACGGGGCGGTATGGAATCTATTCTTGCATATGCTTCAGGCCGCGACTGAGGTTTATGGGTGCCAGATACTCCTTTCGACCGCTACATTACCGCCATTGGAATCTGGAATTAGCCGCAACATCATCCCACTCGCGCCGGACGTGGAATCGCCGAGCAGATATGAGATTTGCAGCGTTCCTGACCCGCTTGATGAGGAAGGTGTGACGCATGCAGCTATCGAAGAACTCGAACGGTCCGGCAGTGTAGCGGTAATCATGAACACCGTAGCGGATGCTGCGTCTATCTACTCCAGAGTGAAGGAAAGCCTTCCCGCAGACGTTGCCTGCTACAACCTTACCGGTTGTATGACGCCGTTGCATAAGGCCCACCGTATTCAAGAGATCGCCTCCCGGCTAGAGTCCGGTGACAAGGTAATGGTGATCTCTACACAGGTTCTGGAATGTGGTGTAGACCTGAGTTTTCGTTCCATGTTGAGAGCAACGTCGACGATTCCCTCTATTGTTCAGTCTGCCGGAAGGGTAAACAGGCATGCGGAAGGGGGTCTGGCTCGCGTAATGGTTTTTAGATTCCTGCGCGGTGGCGAACTAGATACACGGAGGTATGTGTATGGAACGGGGGCCGCAGCACAGGAAACAGACGAGAGCCTTTCCCGCCACCCTTCATGGGAGGAACCTCAGACACTGGAAGTGGTACAAGAGTTTTACCACAATGTCATGACACGCAACACGAACACTGCCGCGCTTGAGGCACTAGTCGAGGCGGCCTGCGGGAAATGGAGTGCGCTGGCTAGCCAGGACCCGTTTGGTCCTGACTACCCTCACATTGATACGTTTGTACCATATGGTGAGCAGTTTCTGTCGCCGCGGATGTGGGATCTCCTTCTTAGTTTTGCACCCGGCGGATGTGAGGAGCTCTATGAGAAGTATCTGGACAAACGGTACTGGGCAAAGCTCAGTTTTGCGGAACGGAAAAGGTTCATAGGTCTCCTCCAACATTTCGTCGTCTCGCTAGATCCAAGAGTGGCGGGACATATTGTGGTTCCAGCTCCGGAAATCGGCATATGCCGGATAGTGGATGTGAAGATTTATAGCCCTGAGACTGGACTCGCCCACAAAGTCGGACATGGATACGATGTGTCAGATAGTATCTTGTAAGTACAGGCGTTCTGTGAGCAGGGCTTTCTTGTACGGAGGATTTTTCGCAAACTGTCTATGCGGGCAGTCCCGGTGCCGCCAAAGTTGTTGGACGAGTGGTTTCAGCGCACCGGCTCGATGGTTATGGATGAGGAAGAGGTTTATCCTGCCGGACCGGGCCAGTGGGTGGTGCGTGGCGCCGGGATCGGGCAGATTTACCGGCCAGATGTGGGGTTTGTGCCGCCGGAAATGGCTGAGCTGCTGGAGGGGTGAGTGGTGACCGACCACGATCTGCCGGTAAACGGTACCCTGATCTGGTACTACACAGTGTGTCACCGCCAGGTTTGGCTGATGGCGCGTCACCTCACCCCCGATGAACAGGACGACAATGTTGTCCTGGGACGCTTTATACATGAAAGCACCTATCAACGCGACAAGCATGAGATCCTCATCGGCAACATCAAGATTGACCTGGTACGCGGGGCTAAAGGCAGCGCTCTCGTCGGTGAAATCAAGAAATCATCCCGGTCAGAGGCAAGTGCTCGGTTGCAGCTCAAGTACTACCTCTATGTCCTTAAACAGTACGGAGTGGACATCAAGGGGATGCTGTTCTTCCCGGAGGAGAAACGCAACGAAGAGATCGTACTGGATGAAGAAGGCATCAGAGAAGTCGAGAACGCCATAGCCGGGGTGAAGAGAATTGTTTCCATGCCTGCTCCAGATCCACCGGTGAAAACGCGGCGGTGTAACCATTGTGCGTATGCGGAATTCTGCTGGGCGTAGCAGCCGGGGGTAGAAGGCATGAAGAAGTCTATTTATATCTTTAAGGACGGCCAATTGAAGCGGGAATCCAACACCCTTTGCCTCATAACGGAGGAAGGGAAACGCTTTCTCCCTATTGAAGATATCAGTGAGGTACACATCCTAGGCGAAATGGACTTAAACAAACGGCTTTTGGAATTCCTCGCTGAGAAAGAGGTTATCCTGCACTTCTATAACCACTATGGTTACTACACTGGGACTTACTACCCCCGGCAACACCTCAATTCCGGTTTCATGATCGTCAAGCAGGTGGAGCACTATACTGACCCCGTGCGGCGGTTAGAACTGGCCCGCTCTTTCGTGACCGGAGCTTATAAGAACATCAGACAGGTTCTCGTGTACTACGAACGACGGGAGAAGCAGGTGGGTGCCACCATCGCGCACATAGATGATTTGGGAAGCGCCTTGGAGTCGACAAGTACCATTGAACAGCTTATGGCCGTTGAGGGTAATATTCGGGACGCTTATTACGGCAGTTTCGACACCATCATCGGGGACCCGGATTTCCCTTTTGTGGAACGGAGCAAACGCCCGCCCGGCAACGAGCTCAATGCCTTAATCAGTTTCGGTAATTCCCTCATGTACACCACTACACTGAGCGAGATATATCGTACTCATCTTGATCCGAGAATCGGGTTCTTGCACGCGTCCAATTTCCGCCGTTTTTCCCTCCAGCTCGATGTCGCTGAGATCTTTAAACCAATCATAGTAGATCGAGTCATCTTCACCTTACTAGGAAAGCACATGCTGAAGAAAACCGACTTTGAGAAGCATCTTAACGGTATGGCGTTGACCCAAAAGGGGCGGACCACGTTCATCAAAGAGTTCGAGCAGAAGATGCTGACCACCCTCAAACACCGTGACTTGGGGCGTGAAGTAACTTACCGCCGCCTGGTGCGGATGGAGTTGTATAAGTTGGAGAAGCACCTGATGGGCGAGCGCAAGTATGAGCCCTTTGTGGCTAGGTGGTAAACGTGTTTGTCATCGAGGTGTATGACGTTAACCAGAAGCGCGTTGCCAAGGTTCTTAAAATCAGCCGTAAGTACCTGTACTGGGTCCAGAACTCCGTCTTAGAAGGGGAGATCACGGAAGCCTATTTTAGAATGCTGAAGGCCGAGCTGGCGCGGACGATTAATAATGAAGAGGATTCAATAATCTTCTATACCTTTCGCACCACGAAGTATTCTGAGCGGGAGTCCATGGGGATCGTCAAAGGTGGGGAAGAAAAAATCTACTGAGGAGCGGTGTTTGTGCGGGTCCAAATAGAGTTCGTGCCGGCGGATGGCCGTGAGCACGTAGGGGTACCCCTGCATTACAACAAGGCGGTGCAGGGCCTTATCTACGCACTGATTCGGCCGACACTGCCTCACTTGCACGATGAAGGTTACACCAGCAGCGGCCGCGCAATGAGGTTGTTCGTGTTTTCGCGCCTGCTGGGAAAGGTGATTGAGGTTAAGAATGGCTGCCTGGTCTTCCGCGCCCCTGTCGCCGTCAAGGTCGCCAGTCCCCATGACAGTTTTATCGAAGCGCTGGCTGAAGGGCTTCTGCGTACGCCTACCATCGACCTTGCAGGTGTGAAGCTCGTATTCAGCGGCCTATCTGTACAAAAGGCCGCCGGTTTCCCAAGCAACTGTGCACTGTTCACAGCCATCTCGCCCGTGACCGTCTACTCAACTCTTTTTACTTCCGAAGGTAAGAAGAAAACGTATTACTACCACCCTTCAGAACCTGAGTTCGCCCAGCAGATAAAAGTAAACCTGGGGAGAAAGGCGGCCCTCCTCGGCCTCGGTCCCAAGATTACCGAAAGCATCGCCCTCAAGTCCGTCCGGGTACGAAGCAGTGATCAAAAGGTGCTTTACTTCAAAGATACCGTGGTCAAAGGCTGGCTGGGACAATATGTATTTGAAGGTGACCCCGCTATGCTGCAGGTGGCACTCGATTGCGGTATCGGCGCCAAGAACAGCCAGGGCTTTGGGATGCTGGAGCTGATTTAGCCCTTGTCGTCGATCCTCAGTAGTGTCAAGAACCGGGGGGATCGACACCAGCACAAACACCGGAGTTACGGCCTTTTCCCAAGCAGACTGACTCAAAAGAGCCGAGAAGGCGTAAGGAAAAGGCCAGTATTTTCAGCCCCGCGACGGGTTCTGAGCCTACCTACGAGGAATGGAAACTCGTCCCGGGCGGGGGCGCTTTCGCTCCGGGCACGCGTTCTGAGCCTACCTACGAGGAATGGAAACCCCCTACGCACTACTACCCGGCCCTTGCGCTCCCCTAGTTCTGAGCCTACCTACGAGGAATGGAAACAGCTCAAAGAGACTTATGCCAAAGAGGCTGCAGCTTGTTCTGAGCCTACCTACGAGGAATGGAAACTCGGCCCGCCCAGCGGCCAGTTTCTGCGCATACAGCGTTCTGAGCCTACCTACGAGGAATGGAAACTCCATTCGCCCCCCAAATAGGGGATAGTGCCGTAGGTTCTGAGCCTACCTACGAGGAATGGAAACTGGCATGACATTTTCGCCCGATCCATCTATTTGCCCGTTCTGAGCCTACCTACGAGGAATGGAAACAACAAAAAGGTCAAGGAAATCAATGCGTTCTTTCGCTCGTTCTGAGCCTACCTACGAGGAATGGAAACCCGCTACCTGCACCTCCAACTTCTCTAGCCGCGCCTGGTTCTGAGCCTACCTACGAGGAATGGAAACTGAAAAAGGTTCGTAGCATCGTGTCCACCACCTGGCCGTTCTGAGCCTACCTACGAGGAATGGAAACGCGAAAGCAGCGGTGTTGGTGACGGCCGTCACCCCGTTCTGAGCCTACCTACGAGGAATGGAAACATGTGCAGTACCATCGGAAAGGGCCATGCTGGAAGGTTCTGAGCCTACCTACGAGGAATGGAAACCGGATAACGTCTAGGGCGTTTTCCCCCAGTGCATCCACGTTCTGAGCCTACCTACGAGGAATGGAAACTCTGCAATCATCATCGCGAAGTTGGCAACGTCCGCTGCGTTCTGAGCCTACCTACGAGGAATGGAAACCGGATGCGGCCAGCATGACTGAGGCCACGAATCTGGTTCTGAGCCTACCTACGAGGAATGGAAACTCCATCCCAGCCTCATATAAGGGGTAGATAAAGGAGTGTTCTGAGCCTACCTACGAGGAATGGAAACCTTACAGGCAACAGGAACGTTTGGCGAGGGAGGCTAGTTCTGAGCCTACCTACGAGGAATGGAAACCATACCTCCCAATTGTCGTAGCTCCCATAACAACCGTTCTGAGCCTACCTACGAGGAATGGAAACACGCATCAAGAAGCATTGTCATTTCTCCTTTCGCCTCGTTCTGAGCCTACCTACGAGGAATGGAAACCCGGCCCGCGGGCCTGGTTCGGTTTCTGGAACCAGTAGTTCTGAGCCTACCTACGAGGAATGGAAACTGGTGTCGATAATTTGCTTTAGCTGAGCATCGGTGAGTTCTGAGCCTACCTACGAGGAATGGAAGCATGCTCCTCGCCGCCGCGCCCTACGTACTCGGCGCGGGTTCTGAGCCTACCTACGAGGAATGGAAACTAACTCCCATTTTCTTTGCCTCTTTAATGCTCCTCGCGTTCTGAGCCTACCTACGAGGAATGGAAACCTTTTTCGTTGTGATGGCTGTGGTTTGGTACCCTATGTTCTGAGCCTACCTACGGGGAATGGAAACTAGGTCTGAAAGTCCTCCTCGATTGTAGTTTCCCTGTTCTGAGCCTACCTACGAGGAATGGAAACCGGGAGCGCCCGCGCTTAGGCAAGTTGCCCCAGCGGGTTCTGAGCCTACCTACGAGGAATGGAAACCCCGGCATCTGTTACGCTCTCAACGCCCATCGTGTTCGTTCTGAGCCTACCTACGAGGAATGGAAATCCTGACACCACACACAAAACTTAGTGGCTTCTCATCGTTCTGAGCCTACCTACGAGGAATGGAAACTCGATGAGGCTCTCCAGCCGCAGGACCAGCCCTGCGACGTTCTGAGCCTACCTACGAGGAATGGAAATCCATGGGGACGGATATATCATCGTCCAGGACTGGGAGTTCTGAGCCTACCTACGAGGAATGGAAATTGGTAAGGACGAGTACGACTGGCACGAGCAAGCGAGGTTCTGAGCCTACCTACGAGGAATGGAAATTGGGCATGGCCCCGAATGCTTCGCGCATACTGAGGGTTCTGAGCCTACCTACGAGGAATGGAAACGCGGCGGGAACAGGCGCGGAGGGCGCGGCGGGCGCGGGTTCTGAGCCTACCTACGAGGAATGGAAACCGGGGGGTGGAAATCGCCCGCCACGCCCCCACCCGCAGTTCTGAGCCTACCTACGAGGAATGGAAACTCACCCCTCTCACCCCTGGCCATCGAAAGCCGACCGTTCTGAGCCTACCTACGAGGAATGGAAACGTGTTTCTTTTGCTAGGAAGTCCGGCGAATCAGTTAGTTCTGAGCCTGCCTACGAGGAATGGAAACGCGAAAGCTGGGAGCGGGTTGGGGACGCGGACCCGGAGTTCTGAGCCTACCTACGAGGAATGGAAACATTTTTCGACCATTTTCTTTTTTGCGCTGTAATTGGTTCTGAGCCTACCTACGAGGAATGGAAACGCGCATATGTTCAGCCGGAAGCGCTGGGGGCGTGAGTTCTGAGCCTACCTACGAGGAATGGAAACTTCGTAATGCGAATGTTCCTGATAACCGCAAAGGCAGTTCTGAGCCTACCTACGAGGAATGGAAACGCAGCAACCGTGTTTACCATGATTATGATTTACATGTTCTGAGCCTACCTACGAGGAATGGAAACTACGGTGCAGAAAATGACAAGATTCGACGTCGTGTCGTTCTGAGCCTACCTACAAGGAATGGAAACCCACTCACACCAGTCCATGGCACAGTGTCAGCTCCAGGTTCTGAGCCTACCTACGAGGACTGGAAACCAGGGGCTGAGGTTCTGGAGCGCTGGTCGGGAAAAGGTTCTGAGCCTACCTACGAGGACTGGAAACGGTCTTCTGTAGCTGGTTTTGGTGGTCGTGTTGTGGTTCTGAGCCTACCTACGAGGACTGGAAACTCCGCTGGCGCGCCTCTCGCGGTGTGGCCGCCTCTCCGTTCTGAGCCTACCTACGAGGACTGGAAACGCGTTTCAGTCTCGAAAATCCTGACACCAGGAATGGTTCTGAGCCTACCTACGAGGACTGGAAACCACACCAACTGGGGGCGTTCATCCTTGAATGTCAACGTTCTGAGCCTACCTACGAAGACTGGAAACTTGGCTCGCAGGTCTCCGACTACTACGGCGCGGATGTTCTGAGCCTACCTACGAGGACTGGAAACTGCGTTCGTCAAGGCGCAGATTCTGCGGGATGCAGGTTCTGAGCCTACCTACGAGGACTGGAAACACTTACAACCGCAATCCCAAGAGCAACCGACCGCGCGTTCTGAGCCTACCTACGAGGACTGGAAACCAGCCAAAATAACAGCCTCACGCAGTTCGCTAGGTGGTTCTGAGCCTACCTACGAGGACTGGAACCAGTAGAACTCGTCAGGGGTAATCCCCATGCGCTGGAAGTTCTGAGCCTACCTACGAGGAATGGAAACCTGAGATGGGTAGCTACCGGTTTTTCAAACAATGGGTGGTTCTGAGCCTACCTACGAGGAATGGAAACGTAGAAGAGGCCATCCCGGTCAATCCTGACCGTCCGTTCTGAGCCTACCTACGAGGAATGGAAACCTATGGCATTTACCTCGGCCCCTCTCCAGCTGCTGTGTTCTGAGCCTACCTACGAGGAATGGAAACCCCTGGCAAGCTCCAAGACCGAGCTTTTTGCCGTGGCGTTCTGAGCCTACCTACGAGGAATGGAAACATGTGTGGTCTCACTTGCTCCCATACCTCGTCCGGAGTTCTGAGCCTACCTACGAGGAATGGAAACCTTCGCTGCTCTACAGTGTCTGCCGGCATGAAGCCCGTTCTGAGCCTACCTACGAGGAATGGAAACCATCGCTGTACCTACCATAACCCACCTGCGGCCCAAGTCTTCAGCCTACCTACGGAGGAATGGAAACACGGCCTGGCCCTCACCTGGGATGCGTTGGAGGTGGTCTTCAGCCTACCTACGAGGAATGGAAACCTGGGTTAAGCCCCTGGACCACCATGTCCAGGAGGGCGTCTTCAGCCTACCTACGAGGAATCCGAAACGAAGTAATGATGGTGGGGAGCTGCTCGGCGTACCTGTCTTCAGCCTACCTACGAGGAATGGAAACCGGATAAACGAGCTTCCATAGCTACGGTAGCAATGTGTTCTGAGCCTACCTACGAGGAATGGAAACCCTCACTGTATCTGCTATAACCCACCTGCGGCCCAACGTTCTGAGCCTACCCAAGATTCCTGGCAACCGTAATACTTTTGGTTCTGGGCCTACCTACGAGGGATGGAAACGCGGGTCCTGCCGGGCCGCAATTTCACCGGCCTCGTTCTCCAGACTCAAAAGTTTACCCCAAAAGTTTTTCACCCCGTCCGCAGATGACGGGGTGAGTTTGTTATATTGAAGAAAAAGAGAAAGGAGTCCAGCTAAATAACCTAAGCCCAAAGCGACTTTGGCTGAAAGATTGACCTAGTCAGAAAAGACTTCCTGATGAAGAAGGATTTACCTCAAATATGTCGAAGTACTAGTATAACGAAGTAAGTTCAAAGGAGGCAGACTTGTGCTGGCTCATTCCGGCAATAAATACCACAAGACCCACGACCTGAGACAGCACTTGACCGCTACGGCTGCCCTTGCTCGTTCCTTTGCTCTTTCCCTGGGTGCTCCGCAGTTGGCCTATGTAGCGGGGTTGCTTCATGACCTTGGCAAGTATCATCCGCAATTTCAAGAATATCTGCAAGGTTTACGGCGGCATGGCCCCAAGCACTCAGCGGTTGGCGCCATTTACGCGTCGCGCTTCTTGGATCTTTTGGCGTTTATCATTGCCGGACACCATGGTGGTTTGCCGGCTGCTTCCGAACTAAAAGAACGTTTAAGCCAACCCGCCGAGCAGAAGCTTGCTCAAGAAGCTTTGGCTTCTGCTAAAAAAGATGCAGGGGAACTGCCACAGGTACCAGACGCCAAGCATTTACTGCCATCTTTTTTGCTGCAACCAGGGGGCGACGCCCGGCTTAAGACAGAGCTCTTCATCCGCTTTCTTTACAGCGCATTGGTGGATGCTGACTTCCTTGATACGGAGGCTCACTTTGAACCGGAAAAAGCTGAGGAACGCGGATCGGTTCTGGACATTGCGGAGCTGTGGGACCGCTTTGCCCAAAACCAGGCCCACCTTATGGGGCGCAAGGACGGCCCAGTGAATAAAGCACGCCGCGAGATTTATGAATACTGTGTCGAGGCTGCCGGCTGGGAACCAGGTGCTTTTTCGCTAACCGTGCCCACGGGGGGTGGGAAAACGCGCTCGGCAATGGCGTTTGCCCTGCGCCATGCTCTTGCCCACCACTTCGAACGGGTGATCGTTGCCATCCCCTATACCTCCATCATAGAACAAACGGCAGATGTCTACCGCGAGATTTTTGGGCCGGAGGCGGTTTTGGAACATCACAGTGCGGTACCTGTAAATGAGGACGACGAGAATTCATTGGCTGAGCTCAGGGCGCGCTTGGCCGCTGAAAACTGGGATGCCCGGATTATTGTTACCACCACAGTGCAGCTTTTCGAAAGCCTCTTTGCCAACAAGGGCACACACTGCCGTAAACTGCATAATATCGCGGACAGCGTCCTCATCCTAGATGAGGTCCAGACGCTTCCCACCAACCTCTTATCGCCCATTCTGGAGGTACTGCAGCAACTGGTTGATTATTACCATGTTAGCATTGTATTGTGCACAGCTACACAACCAGCCCTGGCGGAAGGACCACTACGCCGGGGACTTCGCAACGTCCGCGAGATCGTACGCAATCCGCAGCATTACTTTACGTCTCTCCAAAGGGTTTCCTATGAGTTCCCGTCGGCTGAGGAGACGTGGAGCTGGGAACGGGTCGCGGAAGTAATGCGTGAAGAGGAACAAGTTTTGGCGGTAGTCAACACCAAGAAAGACGCTGTTGCTCTGCTGGATGCCCTGGGTGAGGAAGAGGGACTGTATCACCTCTCAACGCTTCTTTGCGGCGCTCATCGCCGTGACGTCTTACAAAATATTCGAAAACGGCTTGCGGCTGGTGACCCGTGCCGGGTTGTTTCCACCCAGGTGGTGGAAGCCGGTGTGGACTTAGACTTTCCCACTGTTCTTAGGGCTGTAGGGCCTCTGGATAGAATCATTCAGGCCGCTGGCCGGTGCAACCGGGAAGGTAAAAGGCCCACAGGGCGAGTGATTATCTTCAACCCCGAAGCCGGTGGCATGCCGCGGGGCGCTTACCGGGCGGGCATGGAAACCTTTACTACCATGTTGAGAAATGATAAAGAGATGGACCTGTCCCGGCTCGACGTTGTCACAGCCTACTTCCGCTTGCTGTACCAGGCGGCGGAACTCGATAGCTACGGTATTGAAGAGCTTCGCCGGCAGTTAAATTACCCCGAGGTTGCCCATCGCTTTCGTTTGATAGCTGATGACACGGAACAGGTAATCGTGCGCTACGGCGATGTAGAGGAAGTGAACAGTCACATTGAAGCCATAAAACACAGCGGCCCCAGCCGGCGCCTGCTGCGGCTGCTCCAACCGTACCTGGTGGCGGTTAACCGGCACCTGCTCCCGCGCCTTCAGAGCGAAGGGGAGGTTGCTCCTCTGGCGCCGGGTCTTTGGCAGTGGTTGGGTGGGTATGACAGCCTACGCGGCTTAACCATGTCCCACCATGACCCGGCCGAGTTGATTGGATAGGTTGGCACACTGAAAGGAGGTGAAAGGATGTACGAAGATGCTCCGCTGGTTGTCAAGTTGTGGGGAGATTTTGCTTGCTTTACCCGGCCGGAAATGAAAGTGGAACGCGTAAGCTACCCAGTGCTGACCCCTTCCGCCGCTCGCGGGGCTTTGGAAGCCATCTTTTGGAAACCGGAGTTTCGCTGGCGGGTGAAGAGGATTGATGTTCTCAAACCCATTCGCTATTTTTCTCTGCTGCGCAACGAGGTCAACAATAAGGTGGCAGTTTCTTCGGTCAAGGGCTGGGGCCCGGACCACGGCTATTATGCCGACCTGGATCGGGCCCAGCGGCACACCCTGGCGCTCAGGGACGTGGCTTACTTGGTGTGGGCAGACGTGGACCTGGCACATCATGCGAGCGGGATTGATCCGGCCAAGTACCGTGACCAGTTCCGGCGGCGCGTTGCCCGGGGGCAGTGTCGTCACCAGCCGTACTTGGGCTGCCGCGAATTTGCCGCCTTCTTTAGCCCACCGGACGGGCGTGAGCAACCTTTCCCGCTTACCGAGGACCTGGGGCTGATGCTTTTTGACATCGACTATGCTCCGGACGGATCCGGGCGCGGGAAGCCGCGCTTCTTTCGAGCAAAGCTGGTAGGCGGCATCCTTGATATACCGCAGGAACTATAAGAAGGGAAGGAGGTGTGAGCGGGTATGCTGCTGCAGAAGCTCAAAGAGTATGCCGCCCGGTCGCCGGCGGCCGATCTACCACCCATGTACCTGGCCACCCCGATCAAATGGTTGATTCATCTCGACCAGGAAGGGAAGTTTCTGGGCTTTGTCTCTACCTCGAGCGGAACGAAAAAGAAGAACGACCGGGGAAAAGAGTACCCTGCTCCCTCGTTGGTTCGTGCCTATGGTATCAAGCCCAAGCTGCTGGCTGACCGGGCGGATTATGTGCTCGGCTTTATTGAGGAAGACGCCAAGCCTAAAGATAAGAAACGAGCGCAGGACTGCCATAATGCCTTCGTTGCCTTGATCAAGGAGTGTGTGCGGGCTACGCGCGTGCCTGAGGTCCTAGCCGTGGAGAAGTTCTTGGACAACTTGGACTTGACAACGCTGTCCCTTCCGGCCGACATTTCCTCCGGCGACAATGTCACCTTTGTTGTCGATGGGACCATGCCCATAGACCTTCAGAGGGTACGGGAATTCTGGGCCCAGACGCAGGCATCATCCGAAGAACTGGCGCAGTGCCTGGTCTGCGGACAGCTTAAACCTCCCATGAAGCGCCAGCCCATTAAGGTTAAAGGCATCCCGGGCGGACAGCCCTCCGGAATGGCGCTGGTTTCGGCAAACGCGGCTGCTTTTGAATCGTATGGGCTAGAGGCGTCATTGGTTGCTCCTATCTGCCGGGAGTGCGCGGAAGGCTACGGGCGGGCGCTGGAACAACTGATTCGTGGTGAAGATACCCATCTTACCATCGGCCCTTGCGTCTACCTGTTTTGGACTCGAGAAGACCAGGGGTTCTCACCGGTGAGTATCCTTGCGTCGCCCGAGCCTGGTGATGTTAAAGCCCTTCTACGTTCGGTGTACGGCACCCGGGGTGCCATGCCACTCAACCCGATGGATTTCTATGCTATAGCCCTTTCCAGCAGTGGTGGCCGGGTAGCAGTACGTGATTGGCTGGTCACGACGGTAGGTGAAGTGCAGCAAAACCTGGCCTGGTACTTCCGGTTGCAACGCCTGGCCGACCGCGATGGCCGACCGGTGGGCCTATTCCCGTTAACGGCCAGCTTGGTAGCAGCCAGCAAAGACATTCGAGTGAACATTCCAGAAGCCTTTGTCAACCTGGCGCTTAAAGGTACGCCTCTGCCCAGGTGGATCCTTTACGAAGCCGTGCGCCGGTCGGCAGTGGAGCAACGAGTTACACGACCACGCGCCTGCGTTATTAAAATGGCGCTGCTCAGTCAAGAAAAGGGGACGAGGGAGGATGGTTATATGGAACAGCTCGACCTTGCTAACCGTAACCCGGCGTATCTGAGTGGCAGGCTCCTTGCCGTCCTGGAGTTTATTCAGGAGGCGGCCTTGCCGGGCATCAAGGCTACTATCGTGGACCGTTACTACGGCACTGCGTCTTCCGCCCCGGCTTCTGTTTACGGCCGCCTGCTTAGAACGGCGCAATCCCATCTGGCCAAACTGCGCAAGGATAAGAAGGGTGCTTACACAGTTCTGCAGCGCCTTTTGGAAGAAGTCTTAGCCGGGCTGAAGATGTTCCCGGCAACCCTGAACCTGCAGGACCAGGCCCTGTTTGCACTTGGCTACTACCATCAGCGTGCAGCCGGGTGGTCGGCGGGTGTCACGGCAGCGGCCAAAGACCATCCTGAAGATGAAGAATAAGGAGGAAGAAGGCAGATGACAGAGAAGGTGTATTTGGATACGAACCGGCGCCACGACTTTGTACTGTTGTTCGATGTTAAAGATGGGAACCCAAATGGTGACCCTGATGCCGGGAACCTGCCGCGCGTTGACCCTGAAACCATGCAAGGGCTTGTAACCGATGTGTGCCTGAAGCGGAAGATTCGCGATTGGGTGGACCTTACGCGGGGCAATGAAGAGCGCATGAAGATTTACGTAGAACATCATGGCATTCTCAATCTCCAGCACGAGCGCGCCTACAAGGCCATTGGCAAAAAACCTTCCGGTAGCAAACAAGATCGTGCCACGGTCAGCGAGGCCCGGGCCTGGATGTGCGAAAACTTCTTTGATGTTCGTACCTTCGGTGCTGTGATGACCACGGAGGTGAACTGTGGCCAAGTCCTGGGTCCCGTGCAGCTTACCTTTGCCCGCTCTATTGATCCTATTGTTCCTCTCGATCTTTCGATTACCAGAGTTGCTGTTACCCGCCCTGAAGATGCTGAAGTTCAAGTCAGTGAAGATGGTAAGGAAGGAAAAGGCAAGGTTACGGAAATGGGGCGCAAAGCCGTAGTTCCCTACGGGCTTTATCTGGGGTATGGCTTTTTTAGCCCCTTCTTTGCTCAAGATACCGGCATGAACAGCGAAGACCTGGAGGTTCTGTGGGAAGCGTTAGAACATATGTGGGAGCTAGACCGTTCTGCCAGCCGGGGACTTATGGCCTGCCGGGGGCTCTACGTCTTCAGCCATGAAAAACCTGTGGGTAATGCGCCGGCGCAGGACCTCTTTGAACGTGTCAAGGTTAAGCGCGTTTCCACGACTCCTCCCAGGACGTTTGCGGACTACCATGTTACTGTGGAGGAGGAGAACCTGCCTGCTGGTGTGACCTTGACTCGCCTGGTGGGCTGACATGGAAGACGAGGATTATACCATTGCGGGCTTTGAACCCGTCTTTCTCTCTGCTCTAGAGCATTACAGCTACTGTCCGCGCCAATGTGCCCTCATTCACGTTGAGCAAACCTTCGATGAAAACATCTACACCTTGCGGGGCAGGGCTGTGCACCAACGCGTGCATGAGGTTGACTCTTTTTCGGAAGAGGGTGTGCGAGTAGAGCATTCGCTGGCCTTGTGGAGTAACCGGCTGGGGCTCGTAGGGCAGGCGGATCTGGTTGAATTTCACGAGGGTGTACCCTACCCGGTCGAGTATAAGTATGGTAAGTACCGGGAACGGGACATCGAGCACGCGGCTGTACAATTGGGCGGGCAGGCCATCTGCCTGGAGGAAATGACGGGGATTGCCGTACCGAAGGGGGCGGTCTACTGCCACAACTCACACCGGCGGTATGAGATTACCATTACGTCAGAGCTGCGCAGCAAAGTACAGGCGATAACTGCTGCCGTACGTGCCATGCTGCTTGCTGGAGAGTTGCCACCTCCTGCAAACGATAAACGCTGCCGGAACTGCTCTTTAAATGCCGTCTGCATGCCGTCGGCCATTGGGGACGGGTCCAAAGCGCGTTCCCTTGTGGCCGGCCTTTTCCGGCTTTAGGACCAACGGAAAAGGGTTGAAGGACATGGAGCAGCTCTTAAACACACTTTACGTAATGACACAGGGTGCCTACGTGCGTTTGGATCACGAAACCCTCAAGGTAGAGGTCGAAGGATCAACGCAGGTGCAGGTACCCTTGCACCATTTGGGCGGGATTATCTGTTTAGGGAACGTTTTGATTAGCCCAGGGGTCATACACGCCTGTGCCGACGATGGCCGCTTTATCGTCATGCTGGATCATGTCGGACGCTTTAAAGCCCGTGTAGTGGGACCTACTACCGGCAACGTACTATTGCGACGCGCTCAACATAAGGCCCTTGACGATTCACAAAAGACCTTGGCCATTGCGCGCAACTTGGTGGCGGGTAAAATAAGGAACGCGCGAACGATAGTACTGCGGGGGGCGCGAGAGGCAGAAGAAAAAGAAGACGAAGCTGGTTTGCGGGAAACCGCCAATAGGCTGGCGTGTTCCTTGTCGCATCTAGAACGAAGCACCGCAATAGAAGAGGTGCGCGGCATTGAAGGTGAGGCTGCACGGACCTACTTTAGCTCTTTTGCCCGACTCATTCGTGCCGACCGGGCTGCATTTACCCCTAAGGGACGAACCCGACGCCCGCCACGGGACCGCATCAATGCTTTGCTTTCCTTTTTGTACGCGCTTGTTTTAACTGATTGCCTGGCCGCGGCGGAAGGAGTTGGACTTGATCCGCAGGTAGGGTACCTCCACACGCTGCGTCCGGGGCGCCCTGCCTTGGCCCTAGACTTAATGGAGGAGTTCCGCACTGTTCTGGCCGACCGCGTCGCCTTAACCCTCGTGAACCGGCGGCAGATTACACCCGATCACTTCGAAGAGCGACCCGGTGGTTCGGTCTACTTAAACGACAGTGGGCGAAGGGAGGTGGCGGTGGCTTATCAAAAGAGGAAGCAGGAAACGGTTACGCACCCTTTGTTGGAGCGAGCGGAGCCGCTGGGAATGATGCCGCATATCCAAGCGCGCCTGCTGGCCCGGACACTACGGGGTGATTTACCAGAGTACCCGCCATTTACTTACCGGTAGGTGGTAGTTATGGAGATCTTGGTGTCCTACGATGTCTCCACTGAGTCAGAAGGCGGCCGCAAACGACTGCGAAAGGTTGCCCAGGCTTGTAAGGACTACGGCCAGCGGGTCCAAAAGTCTGTCTTCGAGTGCTCAGTTAATGACGTCCAGTACGAGCGCCTAAAGCAGCGGCTTCTGGAGTATATCGATGAAAAAGAAGACAGCCTTCGCATCTACATGCTTCGTGAACCCCGCGCTAAATATGTAGAAACCTTTGGCGTAGACCTAAGGATAGACTTCAACGACCCGCTAGTTCTGTAGCGCGAACCGGGAGCCGTGACAAAAAGTAGGAGGATTCGCGATGCACGCCAGTCAAGGGCTTGTCCGCTCTTTTATTAAGATCTCCTTTAGAAGAAGAGCTGGAAAGAGCGGGTTCGCGCATTTGCACCGTGGAACCAAGAGCCCAAGCCTGCTGGCGCGAATGCTGTCGCACCCGGCCTCCAAGCCGGGTGAGGATTGAAACATTGAGTCGGACTTACTTCCCAAGCAGATTAACGTCGCACCCGGCCTCCAAGCCGGGTGAGGATTGAAACCTCCATTAACCGGGTAACGGTTGCAATCTGCTCGGGAGTCGCACCCGGCCTCCAAGCCGGGTGAGGATTGAAACCCGGTCTACAGGGGACAGGGTTTTGAGCACGTCTGTCGCACCCGGCCTCCAAGCCGGGTGAGGATTGAAACATCCAAGGCCTTGCAGCGGGTCTTGGTGATTATGGTCGCACCCGGCCTCCAAGCCGGGTGAGGATTGAAACCTGCCTATGGATGACCGTCAGTACGAGGTGGGCAGTCGCACCCGGCCTCCAAGCCGGGTGAGGATTGAAACACCAACCTGACCACCACGTGGGGCGGCGTGTTTGTCGCACCCGGCCTCCAAGCCGGGTGAGGATTGAAACCTGGTAGTAAGTAATCCCATCAATAGGCCGTAGACTGTCGCACCCGGCCTCCAAGCCGGGTGAGGATTGAAACAATATCCCTAAAGGCTGCCGCCCGCTTGGTTCGTGTCGCACCCGGCCTCCAAGCCGGGTGAGGATTGAAACCTGGAGACGGCCCAGCTAACTATTCGGCAGATCGCGTCGCACCCGGCCTCCAAGCCGGGTGAGGATTGAAACGGCACCGGGTGTCGATCCAGCAGCCCGTCAAGACCCGTCGCACCCGGCCTCCAAGCCGGGTGAGGATTGAAACGCAGGCCGTTACGGGCAACACCGCCGTGGAGTGGGTCGCACCCGGCCTCCAAGCCGGGTGAGGATTGAAACCTCGGTGCCAAGGCCGCCGGCGTATTGGTTTGCCGTCGCACCCGGCCTCCAAGCCGGGTGAGGATTGAAACGGCACCGGGTGTCGATCCAGCAGCCCGTCAAGACCCGTCGCACCCGGCCTCCAAGCCGGGTGAGGATTGAAACCATGGAATGCTACCACGCCAGCGGGCACCAGCGTGTCGCACCCGGCCTCCAAGCCGGGTGAGGATTGAAACCCCCCATTGCTTAAAGAAGAAAGGCACCTGCGCCTGTCGCACCCGGCCTCCAAGCCGGGTGAGGATTGAAACATAGGCGATTCTGTCCACACTTCGACTACCTTAACGTCGCACCCGGCCTCCAAGCCGGGTGAGGATTGAAACCGCGTACAGCCGCACCAGTTTGCGCGCCGCCGCACGTCGCACCCGGCCTCCAAGCCGGGTGAGGATTGAAACCGCTTATACTGGGCAGTGATGTCCGCCCAGTATAAGTCGCACCCGGCCTCCAAGCCGGGTGAGGATTGAAACATCTTTTGCTTTCCAACTCTCCAATGCCGTTTTTATCGTCGCACCCGGCCTCCAAGCCGGGTGAGGATTGAAACTCAATAAAGTACTTGGCAGACGTATTCCGGATCGCCGGTCGCACCCGGCCTCCAAGCCGGGTGAGGATTGAAACCCCGTATCTCTATCAAGTCGTCACATGGCTTAAAGGTCGCACCCGGCCTCCAAGCCGGGTGAGGATTGAAACCTTACGGCGGTCATAACCTGCTCTACTGTGCTAGAGTCGCACCCGGCCTCCAAGCCGGGTGAGGATTGAAACTTCCAGCACAGCATCATAGCCGTAGTCGTTATAGGTCGCACCCGGCCTCCAAGCCGGGTGAGGATTGAAACTCCGACCTTTGGGGTAGATTTAACGCACGTCTGTTCGTCGCACCCGGCCTCCAAGCCGGGTGAGGATTGAAACGTCATTCGGCTGGTCGTGCAGGAGCCAGGCCACAGTCGCACCCGGCCTCCAAGCCGGGTGAGGATTGAAACAACGTCATGTTCACGAGCATGGGCTTCGGTGAACGTCGCACCCGGCCTCCAAGCCGGGTGAGGATTGAAACCTAGCCTGTGAGCGGCACCTGCGCGACCTGGATACGTCGCACCCGGCCTCCAAGCCGGGTGAGGATTGAAACGTCGAGCGCGTGAACATCGGCGAGAACCAGACCCGTCGCACCCGGCCTCCAAGCCGGGTGAGGATTGAAACAGCAGGGCCGCCATCCCCGCCACACACTGGACAGGTCGCACCCGGCCTCCAAGCCGGGTGAGGATTGAAACCACAAAGTCCTGTGCCATCACATAGGCTTCTAGTGTCGCACCCGGCCTCCAAGCCGGGTGAGGATTGAAACACAGCTATCTTTTTCGCACCCTCTATCACGAACGTCGTCGCACCCGGCCTCCAAGCCGGGTGAGGATTGAAACACCGAAGATATTGCTGGCTGGAATCCTGGCGATTAGTCGCACCCGGCCTCCAAGCCGGGTGAGGATTGAAACTCGCCCATAATAACCTCATGCAGCCGCTGGTACGCGTCGCACCCGGCCACCAAGCCGGGTGAGGATTGAAAGGGATGGCATCTTTGCTTCCTGCCACCGCGTCGAAGTCGCACCCGGCCACCAAGCCGGGTGAGGATTGAAAGACATAGTACGTTGCCATTGCTTTCGTCCCCCTGCCGTCGCACCCGGCCTCCAAGCCGGGTGAGGATTGAAACAGCACCCTATCTCGTAAGGCCGGCGGCACTGTGCGTCGCACCCGGCCTCCAAGCCGGGTGAGGATTGAAACCTACGTCCTTGGTATCCTCTGGGCTTGGCGCTTCGCCCGTCGCACCCGGCCACCAAGCCGGGTGAGGATTGAAACTCCGGATATGGTTCCACTCAAGACTCAAGAAGTTGCGTCGCACCCGGCCACCAAGCCGGGTGAGGATTGAAACGCCATACTCTGCCCTACCTGACCAGCGATGTCCCGTCGCACCCGGCCACCAAGCCGGGTGAGGATTGAAACGGCGCCGCCGGTGGTTCCTGCCACGCCACGCCCAGGTCGCACCCGGCCACCAAGCCGGGTGAGGATTGAAACCTGCCGGATCACATGATAGTCCTGCCCTCTGACCGTCGCACCCGGCCACCAAGCCAGGTGAGGATTGAAACCGTGATGGTGGTAAGTGGTGGGCAGAGACTAAGGTGTCGCACCCGGCCACCAAGCCGGGTGAGGATTGAAACGTTGCTCCAGCTGGCACCCTTGATGGACACATGGCCAGTCGCACCCGGCCACCAAGCCGGGTGAGGATTGAAACGCCGTCGAGGGAGTGAGAACCGCCGACAAGCTCAGTCGCACCCGGCCACCAAGCCGGGTGAGGGTTGAAACTCACCGAAGTAAGGGCAACAAAACGCGCACGTTTTCGTCGCACCCGGCCTCCAAGCCGGGTGAGGGTTGAAACCACTCCCCAACTTCTCTCGCTAGCGCTGCAAAGTCGTCGCACCCGGCCTCCAAGCCGGGTGAGGGTTGAAACAACTCAGCCACGGGCACCACGCTCCCCTCCTCGGGTCGTCGCACCCGGCCACCAAGCCGGGTGAGGGTTGAAACCTGTTAGCGTACGGCCTGTTATTCGCGGGAAGGAGGTCGCACCCGGCCACCAAGCCGGGTGAGGGATTGAAACTAGCAAACTGCACAACGGCTGCTGCAGCCTGCCAGTCGGACCCGGCCACCAAGCCGGGTGAGGATTGAAACCGGCCCGAGAACGCGAAATCTGAACCGATACCCGTCGCACCCGGCCACCAAGCCGGGTGAGGATTGAAACGTGAACGGCAAACTGGTAATCAAAGACAGGCCGCGTCGCACCCGGCCACCAAGCCAGGTGAGGATTGAAACGGAAGCACAACCGTAACCTTTACCTTCTCATCACCGTCGCACCCGGCTTCCAAGCCGGGTGGGAATTGAAACGCCCTGCCGGCAACGACGATGAACTCATCGCCGCCGTCGCACCCGGCATCCAAGCCAGGTGAAGATTGAAACAAGGTAAGGATTGCAACAGGCGGGTTGGCATGTCATAATTACAATAAAACGCATCTCTTTTCAGTAGTCTGGGAGCGATTCAGGGCTGCATTACGCTAGGAGAAGAATGAAACGCGAGCAGCAAAGGATAAGATTGACAAGGTCTTACCGACATTTTTTAGAGCACCTGCAAATCGGGAATTGATAAGCAGGTGAGGATTGAAACGTTATACTAGTTAACTATTGCAGCGGTTATTGCGGGTAGCGTGCCACTCCGCCTTTCTTTTTTGCTTGGAGAGTTTGCGGCTGGATACTAATCGAGTCTAACCATGATGGTTCAGTTGCTCGACCTCTGGGATGAACAGCTAAGAGTTGGAAGTGATGTCTACCGCCAGCAGTGCCGAGGTGGCAGCGTGTACGGGTCAAGGGGCGGGCTTGCCCGCTTGTGCCGACGGCGAGCACATCTGTCTCAGCACGGTGCCGATCTTTGCCGCTCTCAGCCGGGCCGAACTGCAGCAGGTGAACGACCTGCTGCTGACGAAGAAGGAGTTCAAAAAGGGAGAGCTCCTATTTAAGCGCAGGGAGCTGGAGAACCGGCTCTGCATTGTGCGCACGGCCGTGTGAAGCTCTACACGCTTTCGGCGGAGGGGTGCCAACAGACGGTGCGGATCTTAGAGCACGGAGATATGCCGCCAGACCCTGCGCAACATCAAAAAAAGTGTTGCCTTCGCTGTACTGGTGGTGCTGCTCCTGGTGGGCGGGGTCATCGGACAGGCGGTAGTACTGGGTTTCGGCATGTTGGTCCACGAGGCCAGCGTGCTCCTCGTGATCCTCAAACGCTATGCGGCTGCTGAACTACCGGGAAGGTTTGAAGTAGATAGACGCAGCCTGATCAAAAATATCGCGTAAAGTCAACACCGTCTGTAGATGGCGGGGTGAGTTTGTTATAGTGAAGCAAGAGAAAGCGGCACAGTCTCCAATTGTGACGACTACGTTCAACCAGCTTTTCCGGGCACTGTTTCCGGTGAGGGCTCAACACACCTTGAGACTGAACAGCCTGTCTGATGCCTTTATAATCATCGCCGAACCTTATCGGTGGGACGGTATGAAACCTCTTCTTGCGAATGCTCCAGGCCGCAACGGAGCTTAATGGCTGCCGGATACTCTTTTCGACTGCCCCCTGGCGCCAGAAGTGGAATCGCCGAGAAGGTATGAAATCTCTAGCGTTCCAGACCCGTTCGACGAGAACTCGAGGCCGCCTGCGGGAGATGGAACGCGCCAGCTGGCCAAGATCCGTTTGGGTCCGATTACCCTCACGTTGATACGTTCGTACCGTTCGGAGAGGATCTGCTGGCGCCACGGATACGGAACCTCCTCCTCTATTTTGCGGGGCGTTACGTGAACTGGGTTTTATCGGCAACATCAAGATTGACCTGGTGCGCGGTGCCAAAGGCAGTGTTCCCGTAAAGCGTGAAGCCAACACGCTCTGCCTCGTAACCGAGGAAGGGAAACGCTTCCTACCCGTGGAAGAATCAGTGAGATCCACGTCCGGAAAGCTTGACTTGAACAAACGGTTCCTGGAACTCTTCACGGAAAAAAGGGCCGGCTGGGACAATATGTATTAAAAGGTGACCCCGCTATGCTGCAGGTGGCACTCGATTGCGGTATCGGCGCTAGGAACAGCCAGGGCTTTGGATGCTGGAGCCGATTTAGCCCTTGTCGTCGATCCTCAGTAGTGTCAAGAACCGTGGAGATCGACACCAGCACAAACCACAGAGTCACGGCCTTTTCCCAAGCAGACTGACTCAAAAGAGCCAAGAAGGCGTAAGGAAAAGGCCAGCATTTTCAGCCCCGTGACGGGTTCTAAGCCTACCTACGAGGGATGGAAACAAATCACATCATACCCAAACTTCCGAGACTGGGAAGTTCTAAGCCTACCTACGAGGGATGGAAACACTCGACCTCGGCCTTCCTCGTAGCGGCCAGCTCGCTGTTCTAAGCCTACCTACGAGGGATGGAAACCCGTAAACATGGTACGGTTCCCACGCCCTGGATTCGTTCTAAGCCTACCTACGAGGGATGGAAACAATGCTCGCTGGTGGCTTCAGGTGTTGGCAGCAACCGTTCTAAGCCTACCTACGAGGGATGGAAACACCCAAAAGCCAACGCCGCACCATCCACCGCACGGAGGATTCTTTTCCCATTTCGGCACCATGGTTTTTCAGGGGACTCTAGTTAAGGAGGTGCACAATGCCACCCCGTCGGCGTGATGATATCAGTCGTGCCCTGCACAGCCCGGACAAATCTTGCAGGAAGGTTACTTGCTGGAGGAGACACAGGCTCAGTAGTAAAGCCTCTGGATAAAAGAAGTTTTCAGCTCGAGCCAACGATGCGTAAAGATTTATAAGCTAAGCGGGAGGAAGAGCGGCTTTCCATGAAGAATGGCAGTGCGCAGCGTTTAACCGAGGCGGCCATCCGCGAACTGGCAGATGAGCGTAGCTTTGAGCGCGGGTGGGATTATTACAAGGATGGGGCCGTCCAGGAGCCGGCACGCCGCAGAAACGAGCTTTACGGATTGTGTTACGGATCGAGAGATGAGCCTTACAGGGTGAAAGTTGTTCTGGAGGACAGCGGTATTCGTGAGGCCTACTGTACCTGCCCCCGCGGCGGGTTCTGCAAGCATATCGTGGCCTTGTTACTCACGTACGTTCATGAACCCGAGGCTTTTTCTGGCTTGGATGAGCTGGAGGCCATGCTGGCTCGCTTGAGTAAAGAAGAACTCGTGAGGCTAATAATCGATCTGGTTCAGTGCGACACCTCTCTCTTGGCAGCGGTGAGGCGGGCGGTCTCTTTGTCTGCCGACGAGGTGGACGCGGCCATGCTGCGCCGGGAGGTGCAGCGAATTTTGCGCTACAGGGATCCCTACGACATGGAAGAGGGTTTGCAGGACTTGCTGGCGATGGCCGAAAGCCTGGCGGCTAAAGGAGAGTGGGTGGGAGCAGGTTTGGTTTATAAAGAGCTGCTGGCCGTCCTGGCCGCCTGTTACGAAACTAATCTGCGCAGCATGGACGATGATGGGATCCTGGCTGCCCTGGCGGGGGACTGCGTGGAAGGTTTAAGCGAATGCTTGAGGAAAAGCTGCGTTGATACGGGCACGAGGCAGGCGTGGCTGGCTGCTCTCTTGGAGGCCGAACTGGCCGATATCGCGGTCGGCGGGGTGGACTTCGGCGAAGGCGCTTTCGAGGTAATTCTGGATCTCGCTACTCCCGAGGAGTGGCCTCCCCTGGAGGAGCGGGTGCGCGCGCTTATTCTCCAAAGCGACGGTTGGGCCAGAGATAATCTGGTGGCTCTCTTGGTAAAGTGGAACGAAAAACACGGCCGGCACGAGGAGGCCCGGCGAGTGATCCGCGAGCTGGGCACCCCGAAGCAGATAATGTCGTGAGAGGACAAGCCTGGGTTGTTGGTAGATGCTAATGGATACCAGAAGCTTAAAGCAGGAAGAGATCACAGGAGGTGTGATCTATGACTCGAGTTATAGTAAACCAAACGAATACAAGAAAGGAGGGGATGCTTCATGTCCGCACCGTTAGTGCGCTTAACCAGCAAAGGACAGATCACTATTCCTCAAAGGGTCAGAGAAAACTTGGGCCTGAAGGCGGGCGATTATTTGACCGTCAGGTTAATGGCGATGGGCTACGTTTAAAAAAAGTTCGGCTGGTGAAGCCCTTGAGTAAAGAAGACCCCATCTGGAAATTAGTTGGTGCCGGAGATTCCGGTCTTAAAGATGTTGCCGCCAAACATGATCACTACCTGGCTGAAGGTAAATGTAGTTCTAGCGTTCGATAATCATTTTACGCCCTCTTACCTTCCGATCGCGGGAAAAAGTCGCGGGCGGTGTTTGCAGCTTTGTGACTGGGTGTTGACTCCTGCGGTGGAATAATGTACCATAAAATTGGACTTATAAACTCATGGGAAACGGAGCCGTAGAATGAAGTTAGTGGGATTGATTATTTTACAGGGGCTCCTGGAAATGACGGGAACGGTGGGCTTGTCTCTCGTGCTTGCGCGTACGCAGTTCTCCTGGAAAAAAGCCTTTCTTGTCGGGTCAGGGTTGTTTGTTGTCCTGCAGATTGTCCGGCACCTACCTCTGTTCTTTGGGCTACATACACTAATCGGGTTGCTGATATCCACCGTGTACCTAATCCGATGTGAGAAGGTTTCAGTTGCTAGAAGCTTCATGGCGGCCTTTCTAAGCCTCTTCTTCCTTGGTTTACTGGAGTTCGCTTTCAATGAGTTGTTTCTTTCCGTTCTTCACATTAGCGGTGAGGTTGTGGTGACGAACCCGATAAGATGGGCACTAATAGGCCTTCCTCAGGGAATTGTGATGATATTGTCAGCTTGGGGCGCAAGCAGGGTGATGAAGCCGTATTCGAGGGAAAAAGATGAGTTATCTCGGCTTAAGTAGGCGAATCGCCGGATACTTGTCAACACGGACGGCTACACGCGTTTCGGAAGATGTTCTTGCCTACGCGGTCGAAGTTGTGTTATTAAACACGGCTAACGTACTGGTAACAGTCTTCCTTGGCCTCTGGGCCAGGGCACTTCCCGAAACACTTGTTGTCATGGCAACAGTGGCTGCCGTTAGGACTTTTGCAGGTGGAGCACACAGTGCCTCACGTGTTCGGTGTACGATGGTAACAGGTTCGGTATTCCCTTTGTTAGCCATAGCTTCTATAGCAGTTTCAGGGTTGAATCCCGCACTACCGATGGGTCTACTAACTGCTGCCTTTATTCTTGGGATTGTAGCGATGGTTACATTTGCACCGGTGGACTGTCCGGCAGCACCGATTATCTCACAAGCAAGGAGAAAGCGCCTTAAGAATGGTTCGGTTTTTATGGTCACACTTCTTACAGGACTTGCTCTAGTACTGGCAAACCGTACTCTTGGAGTCGCAATAAGCCTGGGCATCCTCTGGAGTGCGTTCGTCCTCACTCCCGCTGGGCATAAGCTATTTCAATTCATTGATTCTCTTGGTATTTGGTGGAGAGGAGGTGAAAAGAAGTGAGAAAACTTATGAACTGGCTTCTAAGGGTTGCCGTCGTAGGCCTTGCTCTTGTCGCCAACGCAGCTTCGGCATCCGCCTGTTACTTGGGGCATTACCAGCCGGAGGTTCCCGAGACGTTGCGGAAGTAGTCCCGGTCTTAGCAGCAAAGAGGTGGCGGTAACCCACCTCTTTGCCTTTTGGGGTGATGATGGTGAGCCCAGAGCTGGAACGGAAAAAACGTATTCATAATCACATAATGGCCATGCACCTGGGGTGCACGTTTGTTCTTATGGGCACAGTGTTTCGGTACTTGGATCTGAAACCCCAGGATGCGCATCCGACCTTCATCCTTTACTTTCTTGGCTTGTCCTCCCTTTTTCTCGTCGAAATCTTTATTCTCCGCGATTATGATGAATCCCGCCTGGGCGAGCGCGTGCGGGGGCTCTTGTATACGCTTTTCCCTACTGTAGTAGCTGCGCTGGTTCTCTTCATCACCGGGGACCACGTGCCTTATGCTAAAGTGGTTCTCCTGCTGCCGGTGCTCACGGCCGGTTCGCTGGCGGGGCGGGGGGCGGCGTATGGTACGGGAACCTTTGCCGGCTTGGCCCTCTTGGGTTATGATGTGTGGCGGGGGACGCCGCCGGCTGCGGCCGCGAATACCAACTTCGTGCTCCTTGCTATTATCGCCCTTGTGGCCTGGTACGCCGGCGGCCTGTCCGAGCTGGAGGAGAACCACCGCCAGAAGCTGACCCACCTGATGTACACCGACGACCTCACCGGCGTGTATAACCAGCGTTACCTGTACGAGCGCCTGACGGCGTTGGACAGGGAGGCGTCTGCTTTGCGGCCCCTGTCGCTCGTCTTTATCGACGTGGACAACTTTAAGTACTGCAACGATGTCTTCGGGCACCAGCAGGGGGACAGGGTACTGGCCGCTATCGGCGGCATCCTGCAGGGCGCGCTGGAGCCGCCGGCCTTTGCGGCGCGCTACGGGGGCGAGGAGTTCGTAGCGGTTTTGCCCGGCTACAGTACGGAGAAGGCTGCCAAGGTGGCGGAAAAGATCCGACGGCAGGTGGAGGAGCATCCTTTTTTTACGGAGGCGAAGCAGGAGGAAGTGGCCATTACCGTCTCCTGCGGCGTGGCTTCGCTGCCTACGCATGCCCCAAATTACAAGGAGCTCATCAAGCGGGCCGACCACGCGCTCTATGAAGCCAAGTCCCTCAAAAAGAACCGGGTGTGTGTCTACTCCGGCGTGTTTGAGGACCTATTGGGCGCTGCGGAAGAAAAAGAGAAAGAGCTGATAAACTCCGTTCAGACGCTGGTTTCCGTGATCAATGCGAAGGACCAGTATACGTACGGCCATTCGCTGCGCGTCCTCCGGTACGCGAGCGACCTGGCGAAGCGCCTGCACCTGGGCACGGAGGAGGCCAGGTTGCTGCGCTGCGCCGCCTTTCTCCATGATGTGGGGAAGCTTGAAATAGACCGGTACCTCTTGAACAAGGTGGAGGCGCTCACCGAGCAGGACCTCTGCACGCTGCGGCAGCACCCGCGCTGGGGGAGCGAGATAGTGGGCTCCATACCGGCGCTGCGGGAGATAGCGGGGGTTATCCTTTACCATCACGAGAACTACGACGGTTCGGGCTACCCGGCGAAGCTCAGGGGCGCGGGCATTCCCCTGCCGGCGCGGATAATCCGGGTGGCGGACAGCTACGACGCCATGACCACCGACCGCCCCTACCGGAAAGCCATGTCTCCACAGAAAGCGCTGGAGGAGATCCGGCATTACGCAGGTACCTGGTACGACCCACAGGTGGTCGAGGCCTTCCGCAGCCTGCTGGTGGGCGGAAAAGGCGGCGCAACCCTCAAACCATCGCAGAGTGCCGGCGGCGAGAAATCGGCTACGGCAGGGATCTGAATTTTGGGAACATAATAGGTAAAAAGACGAAAGACCGGGGACAACCCCGGGTTCACTACTTGTCATGCCATGTGAACACGGCATTCCAATAAGGCTTGTCCAAGATGGGCGCTTGCAGGCACCGGAAAAAGGGTCATTCAGTCCACGGCCGGCCCGTGCCAAAACTCGGCCTCAGTTACTTTGAGCTGGTATTTGAGAATCGCCTGCCACTGACCTGGTGGGATCTCCTTGTGCAAGGCGTGGCTTACTCTAGTCCGCAATACGGTGCCGTCGGCCAGGACCTTCTGATAATAAAAGTGGTCTGTATTCCGCACCAAGACCCAACCGTGGGTTTCTAAGTAACGCTTCAGATCGCGGAATCTAGGCGGCATTTTCAACCTCAATAAGGCTACGGATTTCTTCGTCGGAGTTGCAGAGCAGCACCCGCAGCAGGTAGGGGAAATGGTGGCGCCGGTTGGGGGCATGGAAGAAGAGCGCCGACTGCGCAAAGAAGTCCCGAGCGTAGGCTTTCAGTTCGGTGACCAGCTCATCGACGGCCTTATCGCGGGTAGGTCCATTGACCACCAGTTCGAGGACGGGCATAACTAGAGTGACTGAGCTGTCCGGTTCCTGCACTTCCTGTGCCTGCAAAGGGTAGGCGCGCAGGGTATCCTGCACCAGGTCGCGGCGCAGCATAAGAACCTCTTCGTCCCGCCGGCGCTTGATGAGGATGGGGTTGTACTCCCTGTAAGCTTGGTCGTACAGGCTGGAGAAGTTGTTCCGGGCAGCAGTAAGGTTAAGCTCCGGTAGCATTGACATTCCTCCCACCTCCATTCTAATCCATTCTCGGCATTCTGTACAGAGTGGCGTTCTTAGGATATGCCGAACAGCGGAGACTATTTCCTTTGGTGCTACTTGGGTAGGAAGGATTTAGCTTGGCGAGGGTGAATAAATACAGAGTGCTATGGCCCGGGGTGCGCCCGGGTTTAGTTTTACGGGGAGGGGAAGGACATCAGCATAAGTGGTGTGGCGCGGGGGCAGGGCATGCAAGGGTGCGCAGTTGAGGAACAAGGGGTGGGTGCGGGTCAGAACGGCATGCTGCTCATCCGCACAGTAGCACTTCTGGCGCTGGGCGCGCTCCTTATGTATGCGGACCGGACTACGCTCTACCCCATGCTGAAGGTAATTGGCGAGGGTTTCGGCCTTTCCGGGACGGCTACCGGGGCGATAACCAGCACTTATTTCTTTCTTTACGTGGCCATGCAGGTGCCGGCCGGGCTCCTAGGCGACCGGCTGGGGCTGAAGCGCGTGCTGGCCGGGTTCTTCGCTTTGGGGGGAGTTGCGCTCCTTTTGCTCGGCCTTTTGGCGCGGAGCTACGCACTCTTGGTGCTCCTTGTGGGGCTGCACGGGGTGGGCATGGGAGCCGTGTACCCCACGTCTTACGGCATCAACATCGGCACGGTGCCGAAGGAGCGGCGGGGCCTGGCCTCGGCGGTGATCAACTCCGGGATGTCGGTGGGCACGGCGCTGGGGCTTGCCTTTTCCGGCCCCCTTTACCTCTGGTCCGGAAACTTCCGGCTGCCCTTCCTGGTGCCGGCGGTGCCCACGCTTATCGCGCCGGTGCTCTTTTGGCGCGGCCTGCCGGAGGTGCGAAAGGCCAGGCCCAGGGGCGCAGCAGGGAACGCCGGGTTTTCTTTGGGGCAGATCCTGCGCGATAGGGACCTCTGGGCGCTGAACCTGGCGGCCTTTTGCTCGGGCTACGGCTTCTGGGTGGCCCTCACCTGGGGCCCGAGCTTCTTCGCCACGGAGCGGGGCCTGAGCATCGCCGGCGCGGGGGCGCTCACGGCCCTGCCGGCCGTCTCGGCCATACCGGCGGCGCTCTATGTAGGCCGGCTGTCGGACAGGGTGGGGCGGCGGCGACTGACGCTTCTACTCTATCCGCTGGCGGCGCTCGCCATTTTCGCCCTGGCGTACGTGCGCTCGCTGCCGGCCCTGATTACGCTCCTTATCATCTACGGGCTTATCGGCCGCACGGTCTCGGACACCATCGTGATCTCCTGGTTCGGGGACCATGCCTCCCGCAAGGTGCCGCAGGCGCTGGGCGCCGCGGTGGGGGTGTTCAACCTCATCGGCATGTCATCGGCCATTGTAGCGCCCCTCGTGAGCGGGGTGGTGAAGGACCTCACCGGGAGCCTTACCGGAGCATTTTACCTGGGAGCGGTAGTGGTGCTGGTGGGCATGGGATTTGGAGCTCTGGCTGAAGAGGCCTGATGCCAAACCCCAAGGCTCACGCGCCGTCGACCTCATTGCCGGCCACCAATAAGTAGGTTTTTTCATGCCCTTTTAATCTAAGCGGGGTATCCTATATGAGAAGGATTCGTCGTATTTCGTTCCAGGAGGTTTTCCCTGTGCGGCGTCTGCGGACCTGGCTGGCTGTTCTAACTGGAAAAGTGACGTTGGCCCTCTGCCTACTGCTGAGCCGCTTTCGGACCGGGTGGGGCGGCACCTCGCTCCCCGGCCTGGCGGCCAGAAAAGTAGACCCAAGCATCCTCGGTCACCTCAGGAGCTGCTGTCAGCAGGTGGTGCTCATCACCGGTACCAACGGCAAAACCACTACCACCGCCCTGTTGGCAGGACTGCTTCGAGCAGATAGGGAGGTTGAGGTTGTCACCAATGGCGAGGGCGCTAACATGCTGGCCGGAATCACCACTGCTCTCCTTAAGACCCAGCCTTTGCTGTTGGCCCGGCGTGGGCGGCAGACAGGGTACTGCCGACGTGTTGCCGTGCTGGAGGTGGACGAGGGGAGCCTCGAGGCGCTAAGTAACGAGATAGGACCTGTGGATGTGGTGCTAGTGACCAACCTTTTCCGCGACCAACTCGACCGTTACACCGAGGTGGCTGTCTTAGCCAACCACATGGCGCGCGGCCTTAAAGCCTGGCCGGACGCTCAATTGGTGCTCAACGCGGATGACCCAATGGTGGCCAGCTTTGCGGTGGGGCGCAGCAGGGTCGTGTACTACGGCGTTGCTGGGGCAGCCGGAGGCAGTAGTGTTGCCGCGTCAGGCGGTGAACAGGAGGCCAACGATACGGTACTATGTCCCCACTGCCAACGTCCACTCAGCTTTACCCAGCGCAACTACAGCCACTTGGGTTATTTTCGCTGCCCTGGCTGTGGGTTCGCCCGGCCACCAGCGCAGTACGAAGCCGAGCTCCTTAAACCAACAACTGCGGGAGCCGGCACCAGCTTTAGGCTGCGCCTGCCAGGAGAGCGGGAGATCACCCTGCAGGCTCATCTTCCTGGTTTGTACAATGTTTACAACATGACGGCCGCCTTGGCGACCGCGGCCGAGCTCGGCCTGCCGCTTGAAGGGGCATTGCCCAAGCGACTGGCGCGTTTTGCGGGTCCACCCGGCCGAGCGGAAAGGTTCCACTGGCCGGCGGTAGGCAAGGAAGCGACGTTGGTATTAGTGAAAAACCCGGCTGGACTAAGCCAGGCGCTGCGCACAGTGTTAGCCGGTGGGAAGGGAAACACGCCTCCCGCTACCCTGGTGCTGGCAATCAACGACCTAGCGGCCGATGGACGCGATGTTTCCTGGCTGTGGGATGTGGATTTCAGCGCGCTGGCCGTTGCCGGGAACACCTCCGTTGTTTGCAGCGGCCGGCGGGCCGGCGACCTAGCTGTTTGCCTCAAGTACCACGGGGTGGCGCCCGAGCGGCTGTGTGTGCTTCCCGACCTAGAGGAAAGCGTGCGCGTAGGGCTCAAAGGTACGGGACGTCACTTTGCCGTTCTTTGCACCTACACGAATCTGGCTGCCTATCGCCGCATTCTGCTGCGCCAAGGAGGCATAAGCAGTGAAACTGCGAATCGCCCACCTTTACCCCGGGCTTCTTAACCTTTACGGTGACCGGGGAAACATCCTGGTCCTGACGCAGCGCGCCAAGTGGCGGGATCTCGATGTAGAAGTAGACGAGCTCTCCTTAGGTGATGTTTTACCTGCCGGTGCGTACGATCTTCTTTTTCTCGGTGGAGGCCCCGACCAAGAGCAGTCAATTGTCGGGCAGGATTTGCAGCAAAAGGCTGCCGCACTGCTAGAGTCTGTGGAGGATGGGGCGGTGCTCCTCAGCATCTGTGGCGGTTACCAACTCCTCGGCCAGTACTATCGGACGCGTGCGGGGGAGGAAATACCGGGAATCGGTTTATTTTCTGTTTATACTGAGGCTGGTACCCGCCGCCTGGAGGGTAACATTGCCGTTAGCGTGCCCTTCCTTCAGGCGGCCTGTCCAGTGATTGGGTTTGAGAACCACTCAGGACAGACTTTCTTTCTGAGTGATACGGCAAGCAGAGGGGAGGAGACCACCCTTCCCTTGGGCCACGTTTTGTTCGGCTTTGGCAACAACGCATCAGAGGGGTTGGAAGGCGCCCGCTACAAAAACGCCTTTGGGACGTACCTGCACGGGCCGCTTCTGGCCAAGAATCCCCACCTTGCGGACTACCTTTTGACTTTGGCCCTGGCGCGCCGGTATGGCCCGGTGCGTCTGGCACCGCTCACCGATACGTTGGAGTACCAGGCCAATAGTGCGGTTTACCAGCGGTACCGCCCCGGCTGGTGGGCGCGCCTGCTGAGACAACGGCGGGGACCGAGGCCGACGCTCCTCGACCGGCGACACTAAGTGGACAGATTTTCTCAACAGAATCTTAATGCGCTTCGTGTACAATAGCCCCATCAGGGATGGTGCCTTGTGCGTCTCTTAGTGGTGGAATATGAGTCGGGCCTGGCCCAGGTATCGTTCGGCGGGTTAAGGAAAGCAGGCTACGCGGTAGACCTGGCGGGCGATGGCGGGGAAGCGTTGGGCGAAGCTATCGGCCAAAAGCGGAACTTTTTAATTGGTTATTTTAGGAATTTCTAACTAGGCAATTTCAAGTTAGAAACCTTCTGAGATAGTGTCAAGAATTAGTAGGCGGGGTTTCTTAAGAGTACGTGCAAATACTGATTTATCGAAAGAATGGCAGGAAATGAATCGCTTATGCGCGAAACATATATAAGGTAATCCGAGGTGATAAGCTGAAGCTAAGATCTAACACGCTACAGGCCGGATGCGTTATCGTGGTCGTTTCCGGGCAGCCATGCAGGTCTTACTCATCTTTATTTGTCTAAACGTCAAGTGAATTTATTGAAAAAGGGCAATTTTGAATGCAGAGGTGGAAGACCATGGTACTGAACATTTACGGCTATCCTGCGGTTAATCCTTTTTCCTTTTGGACCGGTCTTTTAGGCACTCAGGCTTCAAACCCGCTGAGCAGTGCAGTCCAGGCCATTGCTCTTGAGCGGCTTCTTGCGTCTCAAGCTATCGCCCAACGGCAAGCGCTGCTTATCCAAACGTTAACCGGGCTTCAAAGTTATGGGCAGCAGCTGTATACGGCCGCTAACGCGCTTACTCTTAATAATGTAAACAACGTTTTCGCGCAGCGAGCAACTACCTCTTCGGCACCAGATATACTCACGGCTCAGGCCCTTCCCAATGCTACAATTACCTCCTACCAGATAACGATTACGCAACTGGCGGTCGCCCAGCAGAACGTTGGCACAGCGTTGACCAGTACCAGTACTACGGCAGTTACCCCAGGAACGAACACCTTCACGCTCACAGTAGGCGGGACCACTTACAACCTTTCCGTGAACATCCTCAGCACTGATACTAACCAGACTGCACTAGGAAAGATTGCCAATGTAATCAACGCGGCCAACGCTGGGGTAACCGCCAAGGTGATTAACGACACAACTGCCGGCACCTCGCGACTTCAGATCATGGCCAACAAAACCGGTACGGCCAGCGCCTTCACTCTGGCCGATGTTACCGGAAACGTAGTTACTGCCACCGGGGCGAATACGGTTAACACTATGGCAGCCAACGCGCAGTACACCGTAAACGGTATAAGCTATACCTCCCAATCGAATACGGTGTTGCTTGATCAGGGGCGCCTTACCGTAAACTTTTTTAAAACAAGCACGGCTCAGGTCACCCTTACGGTCGGGCCGGATACCCAGGCCATCAGCGGTGCGGTGAATAACTTAGTCAATGCCTACAACTCACTTAAAAGTTATGCTACTCTGAACGCAGGCTTCCTGGTCCCCCGGATCGGCCAGAGCCTAACTAATGCTTATGAGTTGAAAGCTCCTGAGCTTAACGCCCTGGGTATTACCCGCAACTCCAACGGAACTCTGACCGTGGACCAGAGTAGACTTACCATGGCGGTCAGCCAGAGCCTCGGAGCAGTAAAATCTGCCTTTGGAGGGGCGGACGGTTTTGCAGTTAACCTGGCACTTCTAGGCCAGGAAATCACCACCAGTCCGCTCTGGAATTTTGCGGCACCGCAGGCTTACCAAACGGTTTTCTTTCCCAGGATTTATTCCTACCTGTTGACCCTGAACCAGAGCCGGTTTACCGCAGCGATCCTCCCAACCGGAACTCTAGTAAACCTTCTTGTATGAAAAGGCAGGTGTTCAGTAAACAGGAAAGAGTATATGATCCGGGACTGGTCCGCCAGCTTCCTTCATTCAGCCATATACTTTTTCAGTCCGACAGCGGCGGAAGGCTTCTGCGGGCAGAGGGATTCCAGCTTGGCAGAGGATGACCGCGCTGAAGGGAGAGCTATAGGTTGACCCGGCGGTATTCGCCTGCACGCCCCGACAAGGCGAGAGAAGATTATTGAAGAAAACCCTAACAAATAGGGGAAAGAAATGCCGTATTATTTATAAAGGAGTCCCTACCAAAGGTAAACCCGGCGAAAGCTGGGGGCGCAAAGCCATGGGGCCTAAAGCGGTTAATCCGCTACGGCAGCCCGGCTGCTGGGGAGGCAAAACGAGACTGTCCCCCGGCGGCCAGCAGTCCGTGGAAAAAGAAGGGGGTGGGAGCTTGCGGCCGGGGGTGTTTTTTGGTTAGCTTTTGGTGTGTTTTAATACGTCAATTTTATCCAACAGGAGGGAACAGAGATGAACAAGCAAACCAGGCTGTTCTTGGTTATGTTGATTGTGGCAGCCTTTCTCTTTGGGACAATAAAAGTGGCGTTCAGCATGGAGAGAAGGTGGCGCGGTGGTGCGGGTGATGCTGCGAAGGTATTCCAGGAGAACTCCGTTGCGGCGGACGTATACCAGCATGGAGAGAAGGACGACTTTAAGGACAAGACCCGCACACACGACGAAGGCGACGAACTGCAGGTAGGGATGGAGCAGGGGTCCGAGTGGGGGATCGCCGAGGGAGAAGACGGAGAATTTGAAGACGGCGAATTTGGAGACGGAGAGGTTGGAGACGGAGAGGTTGGAGACGGGGAATTTACTGAATCGGGAGCAAAAGGCCTCGCGAAGCGCATCGCCGAACTGGAAAAGAAGCTGGCGGAAGATCCTAACAACACGAAACTGCTTTGGAAGCTGGTGGTGGCCTACCGCAATGCTGCAGAGTACGATAAGGCCATCGCGGTGCTCAGGGAACTGCAGAAGCAATTGCCACACCCCACGGCGAAAGTTACAGTGCTGCTAGCCCAGTGCCTCAGGGCCAAGGGCGACCGCGAGGCAGCGCTCGCCGAACTAGGAAAGCTGCTTGAATCGCCCGCGACCGTGCCAGGTGCTGTGTACGCCTACGAAGGCATTCTGAAAGAGGAGCTCGGCAAGGTAGAGGAAGCGACGGAGGACATGGAGAATGCCATCACTACCGAACCGAAAGCTGAGGACCTGTACAAGAAAGTCGGCGAACTCTACAAGAAAGCGGACAAGAAAGGTATCAAGGTGTTCGTGAAGGGCAGAAAACTCTCTAGTGACGCTGAACCCTTTGTCGAGAATGGCCGCACCATGGTACCGGTCCGGGCTATCGCGCAGGCCCTGGGGCTGAAGGTAGACTACGACGGCAAGAAAGACGTGGTCGTCATCTCGAACCCCGACAGCAGTAAGACACTGGTCCTTTACCTGGGTCGCGCCGAGGCGATGGTTGACGGGCAGAAGATGGCCCTCGACATGCCTGCCCGGGTGGTCCCGCCGGGGCGGATGGTCGTCCCGCTCCGTTTTGTGAGCGAAAACCTGGGTGCGGACGTTAAGTGGTTCGAGGAGGGGCAGGTGGTGGCGGTCAACGAGCAGTAGGAGCTGACATAGAGCCCGGCGTCCGGTCGGAGGATGTCAGACTTTTAGCTAGCAGTCGAATCGACCTAACGCTAATCGAAAGAATAAAAACATAGACATTCCTTATTGGTTCCCCCCAACCTAATCCTGAAAGGAAATGAGACTGGCGAAGCGCTACGCATAGACCGCCAAACGCTGCGTTGGCATGTACGTGCCTTCCCGGCGTTTTAGTCCTTAGGGCGATACCTCCCCGGCCCTGGCGGCTTCTCCTTAAGCTCCGTCAGAAATCCTGCGAAGAACCAGTCCCGGGGGTAGAACTGGGGGCAGGAAAAGAGAAGTAACCTGTGCAAAAATACCAGAGTAAAAATACAAAAGGAGCGGGTGCGATGCTCGTTTTGGTAACGGGTGGGGCAGCCGGTTGTCTGCCGTACCCCCGCCATAAACGGTATTCCTGCCGGCACTGCCTCACGGCGCCTCCGGCTGAGATTATCGTACACCACCACCTCGTAGCCCGCCTGCACCAGGCGCCGCGCCGCATGGCTTCCAATACGGCTCGCGCCGCGCCAGAGACCCAACGCCACCTCCCCTACTCATGCCCTGGCATTCTCTAAAAGGTGTGTCAAAGATGGGCGTTTCGTCCCGCCGGCGCTTGATGAGGATGTGGTTGTACTCCCTGTAAGCTTGGTCACACGGGCTGGTTATGGACGGCAGAGGTGTCTGCTTGGGTCAAAAGGATTTCGCCCGACGAGGGCGAAATGGATAGGTGATACCAGGGCCCGGGGTGTGCCTGGGTTTAGTGGCGCCGCGCGTGAGCAGAAGGGGGAAAGTGCCATGCCCAAGCGAGTGCTGAAGGACGAACAAACCATCACTGCGCTCCTGGAACGGACCCCGGTGGGGGTGCTGGCCACGTGCGCGGGGGACCAGCCGTGGGCGGTGCCGATGAACTTCGTGTACGACGCGGCGGCCCGGCGGGTGTACCTGCACGCGGCGCCCACGGGGCGCAAACTGGCGAACATCCAGGCCAATCCCAAGGTGCGCTTTCTGGTCTATGTACCGGGGAAGCTGGTGCGGGGGGAGACGCCCTGCCGCTTCGGCCAGCGCTACCAGAGCGTGATCCTTGCCGGGCGTGCGCGGGTGGTGAGCGACCCGGCGGAAAAGCAAACGGCCCTCAGCCGGCTGGTGGCCAAGTTTGCTGAAGGCCGGGAGCTCGGCCCGATTCCTGCGGCCGAGCTCGAGCGCGTGGCGGTGCTGGCGATAGACGTGGAGGAAATCAGCGGAAAAGAGAACGTGGACTGATGCCGTCCCGCTGCCGGAGGGTCGAGTCAGGGCCGGGGCGGCTTCCCTTGCAGCTAAAGGAAAAACATGGTATCGTTAAGCTGAAGAGGGGGACGTGCCCGGGGGGTGATGGCTTGCAGGCAGAAGATGAACTGGCTGCGGACAGAGAGGCTATGACCGGCGTCTTAAAGGACTATTTTCGTACGCGGCAGGATGTCGCACTAGCCTTTGTTTTCGGTTCGGTGGCCAAGGGTAAGGCGACCAAGCGCTCGGACGTGGATGTAGCCGTATACTTCAGCACTCCCTACGATGTGCAGAAACTCAGGAAGCTAAGCGGGGAACTGGAGAACCTGCTGCACAAGGACGTTGACCTGATCGTCCTCAACGACGCCAACCCCTCCCTGGCGTGGTCGGCCCTGCGCGGCATTCCCCTCCGGATAGCGGACCGTGGCTTCTACCTGGAATACATGTTGGACGTCTCGCGGGAGGCGGAGGACTTTCGCGAGTTCATCTTTGACCTTTGGCGCCTGCGGCAGGAGCGGCGGCAGCGGCAGTCCCAAGATGTAGGCTAAGGAGGTGTTCCCTCTGGAAGAAGCGACAAAACACAGCCTTCTCCGCCGGCTGGAGTTCGCGCGCAGCGAGCTCAACGACCTTAAAGAGTACACAAACCTGGACTACCAGACATACAGCACCCAGCGAGTAATTCGGCGCAATGTCGAGCGCATGATCGAGAACATCTGCAACGCGCTCACAGACATCGGGAAGATTATCATTGCGCAGTCGGATGATGAGATGCCGGAGACCTATAAAGAGGTTTTCGTTCGGCTGGGAGCGTTGGGCTTTATCGACCAGGACGTGGCTGCTGCACTTGCCGGGGCAACGAAGCTGCGCAATGTGCTGGCGCATCAGTATCTTGACATCAAGTGGCAGTACATCCGGGAGTTCTTGGTTCATGATGTAAAGGAAGCGGAAAGGTTTGTAGCCGTGGTCGAGAGGTGGCTCTCTTGAAGTTGCCCGGGATGTGCCAGGTTTACTTTTGAGGAAGGCGGGCAGCTTCAGCGAGGAACCAGGCAGGATCCTTAGTCATTGAGCCTGTACCTCCTCGGCCCCAGTTTTTCCAGCAGCCCAGAAGCCAGGGCCTCCTGCCAACGCCGCCTGTCAAGCTGGGTTAGCAGTTGTTCCTCTTGGGGATCGCGCGGGCGACGCCGGGGTAAGCGCCAGGTGGCAGCATCGGCGGCCCGGTGTACCTGGCGTGCCCTCGTGCCCCGGCAATGGCCCGCTCGGCGTCCGCCTGCGTGTATTCTTCCGTTGGGATGAAGTCGACTTCACCATAAAGAGCGAACTCGCCCTCTTTACGCAACCACTTGGAGACTTCTGCCAGCTCCTTGGCTTGCGCGCGTACGGGAGCCGGCAGGCGGTCGGCAAAGTCAAGCAGCAGGCCGCCGACATCGTGGAGCTTGGGCGGCTCTACGCCCACGTGGCGCAGGATGCCCTTAAGGGCCAGTTCTACAGTTTCCTGGGCCTCGCGCACGACGTCGGAAAAAGCCCCCTCGGCCAAGAGCAGGTCGAGGACCTTGAGCCTGGTCCGGCACTTCGTCAAGTAGCTTTGAGCCAGCGCTTCGTTGGTCATAGCTCGAAAACCTCCCCCGGCTGGTAATCGGCTTTTACCACCCAGTACCAGGCGCCGCCGCGCTGCACTTTGTAAGCACCGAGGCGCTGTAACCGGGCCCTGAATTCCTGGAGGAAGGTAGCGAAGAATGAATCCCGGTCGTACAAGAGGCGTGCATCATCCACAAAATCCAGGAAGAGCAGACTGCCCAGCCTGACTTCCGCGGGGGTTTTGAAGACCGGTGCCAGGTATGTTTCCACGCCGGCCTGCTTGGCGCTGGCAAGGGTAGGGGCAAGGAGGTCCTCTATCGCTGCGAATTCCTCCACGCGCGCCAGCCGGCGCCGCGCCAGGCCTTCCGCCACAACGAGGAGATCGATGTCGGAATCCGGCCGCGGGGTACCGCGGGCCACAGACCCGAACACCACAAGAGAAACGAGCCGTTCCCCGTATACTTGGTGCGCGGCGCCCGGCAGGGCGGCCAGTATGTTCTCAAAGGCTGCCAGCATTGTGGTGCCGTGCAAAGTCAACAACCCTTCCCTGATACTTTTGCGCCGCCCCGCCAGTCCCCGGCGCGGGTTGCCCCAGTCTCCAGCCGGACGGGAACCAGCGCACTGCAAGCACATTGTACTACCTGGACAAGAAATATGCAACCAATTCCGAACCATCGGTCCAGCCTCCGGCGGCTTCCGCGGTGACAGGGGGCGTTACCGGAATTGCACCGGTTGGTCAATCTCGTCGTCGCTGAACCGGAACCGGCGGCCTGCCGCGCAGGTCGGCCAGAAGATTTGGGACCATGGCTTCCTGGTAGACCACGACGCCGCGCGCCCGGATGGCGGCAGGCAGCTGGGGGTCCCAGGGGACGCTCAGGGCGGCCAGGCGCCCGGCTTGGGTGGGCGTGAGGGGCAGGCCGGCGGGAGCAGCCTGGTACGCCCTGGTGTCGAAGAACCAGGGGCGAAAGGCGGAGCCGCAGCGCTCGGCCACCCGTAGGCCTATCTGCAGCCCTTCCCAATCGAAGTCGCCGCTGTAGTAGATGGGTGCGCCCGCTGCGGCCAGCTCGTCGAGGAGGGTGAGGGCGGCGACGCTGGGCTGCCCGCTCACGTTGATGAGGGGCGGCAGCTCCCAGCCTGCATCTGCGGCATCGAGGATGGCGCTGAACACCGTGGGGTTTTCCACTACATACACCGGGGCCGCGGCCCAGGCGGTCTCCTGCTGAAAGAAACGCAGCGGCAGAAGCAGTGGGGTGGCGGTGGCCTGGGACGCGGCGAAGATTGCCGCCCGTGGGTCATGGGGCCGAACCTTGAGCCCCGCCACCGCCACGCTGGAAGAGATGTCGTCATCGCCCAGCCCGGCCCGACGCCAGGCCTCACGCTGCTCGGCGGCGGTGAGGGGCGTCTCACCCAGGCCGAGGACGCAGGTAATGCCCGAGAGGACAAGCCTCCCCAGGGAAGTGTTCAGGTCCAGAGCGTGGGGGTTGCCGGTGAGCTCTGCCGCGAAAACCGGCAGCCGCGTGCGGGATATTTCCCACACGGGCAGCCTGTCCAGAGCCCGGAGGCAGGTGTCCAGCGTGGCCAGCGCCTGCTCGCGGCTCCGGCGGTAGAGGGCGAGCAGGGTGCGGTAACCGGCACCGCGGCCGGCTTTCAGTTCGGCCAGCCAGCGAGCGGTTTCCTTTCGGCGCGGGGTTTTTTCCAGGGCGGCGAAGAAGCCTTCCCAGGCCTGTGCGGCGGCGCGGCGGCGGTCCCGGCGGGTCTTGAGGTCGGCGCCGTAGATAACCTCCAGGGCTTCCACCAGGGTACAGCCGAAACGGCTGGCCCTCAGGGCCGCATCCACGCGGGCCAGCGCCACCTTACACTTCGCCTGCCCGCTGAGATCCAGCGCCAGCAGGCCGCCGATAGCCTCGCGCTCGGGAGGGGTCAGGGCGGTGAGCTTTACGCTTCCGCCCACCCGCCCCAGCGCTTCGTATTTTCTTTTCACCGCAGGCCAGAGGCGTTTCAGGCCGCTCTGGTTGAGGTAAGCTTCCAGGTCGGTCATGGCGCTCTACTCCTATTCTCCTTCTTCTTCAGCGGCAGCGGCTGCTTCGGCCGCTGCGGTGTCGGCGGCCGGCGCGCGCCGCCGCCCGTTCCAGACGTAGTGGATCAAGGAGACGTAAGGGGCGTCCTTGGGCCGGTAGAGTTCGTAGATGGAGACGGCCGGGACGGTATCGTAACAGCCCCAGAGGTGCTGGCTGGTCATGATGTAATCCAAGTCCATCTGCGTGAGAAGGGCAAACATGTCGCGCAGGTTCTCTTCGTCCACGCCGGCGAAGGCTTCGTCCAGGGAGATAAGATGCGGTGCCTCGGGGTTGGCATCGTTGTAGCGGGAGTACACGGCGGCGAAGAGGGGGATGTACATGGCCATGGCCTTTTCGCCCCCGCTGAGCACGTTGAAGCGCCCGTCCGTGAGCTCGCGCCGCGGTCCCTCGCCTTTTTCGTAGTAAAGCGTAAAATGGAACCAAAGGCGGTAATCCAGGAGCCGGCCCACCCATTCCCGCAGGGTGTCGCCGGCCTCGGATTCTTCCTGTGCCCGTTTGATGCGGGCGCGGAAGTGCCGCACCATGCGGTCGAGCTGCTCTTCGCGCAGAAGCTGCGGGTCGGTGCGCAGCAGCTGCACCAGCTCCTCGGTGTCGAGTTCCTCTTCGCTCTCGGCGGCGCGCGGTTCCCAGCGCAGGGAAAGGCGGAAGCCGCTGGAGGTTTGCCGCGCCTGCATAAGCTGGTTCATCTGCTTTACCCACTGCTGGGCGCGCGCGATCTTCTGCTTGATGGCCCGGCCGACGCTGTGGATGAGAATCTCTTCGTAAAGCTCCCGGTCCTTTTCGCTGAGAAGCAGGCGTTGCTCTTCCTCGGCCGCCTTAAGCTCCGTAAGGAGCATGTCGGGCGTCAGCGGGTTCTGCCGGTCGCGGCGCAGGAGGATCAAGAGGCGGCCGGCGGGGTCTTCCTCCAGCTCCGGCACGTAGGGGAGCAGGGTCTGGCGCGTGTTGTAAAACTCCTCGTGCAGGCGGTTGGCCGCCTGGTCGGGGCGGGTACCCTCGTAGCGGCGGTAGTGCTGTATGATGGTGCGGCAGAGTTTCACGAGCTCTGCCCCGTCCCCGCCCGGGACCTCCGTGGCGGCCCACTGCGGTAGCAGCTGCCTTTGCCACTCCCGCTGCCAGGTCGCGAGCTGTTCGGCCCAGGCTTCCTCCGCAGCGCTGCGGGCGGCGGCCAGGTTTTGTAGCTCGCTCCGGCAGACGGCCCGACGTTTGTCCACCTCGTGCTGGGCTTTTTCTTCCTGCTTCAGGGCGGCGCTGAGCTTCTCTTCTTCCTCTTTTAGTCGCGCGAGGCGGGCGTGCAGGTCGTACAGGCCCAGCTCGCGCAGCAGGCCTTCCAGGGTTTTGCGCCGGGCCAGCAGGTCCTGTTGGCGCTCCTTCAGGTTCGCGGCCTGTTCGCTTTCGCGTACCAGGTTTTTCTCGGCTTCGGACCGGCCCGCGCGCGCCTGCGTCAGCTCGCCGTGGAGGCGGCGCCATTCTTCGCAGCAGAGGCGCAGGTCGCCGAAGAACTTTTCGTAAGAGCGGAGGGCGTCAAGCGCCGCCGACAGCCCGGCTTCGGTCCGGGGAACCCCCCAGCCGGCCATAAACTGGTGCAGCCGTGCACGGGCGGCCGACCACTCTTGTACCAGGGTTTGATGCCGCTTATGGCGCTCCTCTTCCTCCTTCCGGGCGCTGTCAAAGGCAAGGCGCAAGCGTTCCAGTTCGCGGAAGGCCTTTCTCAGTTCCTCCCCGGTGGGGAAGTCTTCGTATTCGCGGGTGAGGGCCGCCGCCTGTGCCTCCAGCTCCGCCAGTCGGGCGCTCAAGGCGGCAATCTCTGCCTCCTCGGCCGCAATAAGCTGCTGGAGCCGCTCCATCTCCGCCAGGCGGGTGCGTCGGCGGCTCTCTTTGCCGATGAATTCGGCGCGGGGTTTGGGCACCGCCTGGCCGCAGAGGGGACCGAGCTGAAAGGTGCCGTCGGCGGCCACGTAGCCCCCGGGCGCTTCCCCGCCGTGGTCGACGCGGATGGTGCGCAGCACGGCATCCACGGCCGCCAGGCCGCTTCCTTCCGGCGGGGTGGGCACCAGGTAGTCGGCCAGGGTACGGGCCGAAAGCTGGGGCTGTGGCTTTATCCACACCTCTTCTTCGCCGGGTTCCAGGGCCAGGCCCTCTGCCGTCACCCAGGCATCCAGGAGTCCGGCCTGCTGCAGCGCAGCTTCCAGGGCGGCCCGGGCGGCTTCGGGGAGGTCGGGGCGGAACTCACAGGCGGCGAAGAGCGGAGCACCGGGCTCGCCGGCGGCCTGGCGGCGGCGCCGGGCAGCTTCCCGGGCCGCACTCCGCGGTGGCTCCGGCTCCCTTCGGCTTCGCCACTCCTCGAGCCGGCGCTGAAGCTCCTCCTTGGCTTCTTGGTGCTTGTCCCGTGCGGCTTCGCACTTGGCGTGGAGCCGGTCCAGGTCGCGCGCCGCCGCACGGTAGGCCGTGGCCACCGGCTCCTTCACCTCGTCGTAGGGCAGCTCGTCGAAGTGCGCCAGGCGGTACAGCACTTCCTGGAGGGTTTCGGGGGAGAGGGGGAGCCGGTGCAGCTCCTTTTTCCAGGCGAAGATCTCTTCCTGCACCCGGTCGCGGGCCTTTTCCGCCGCTTCTTCTCCCCGGCGCAGCGCTGCTTCGCGCTCGTCGCGCACCTTACGGGCGGCGCTGAGCTCACGTTCGGCCTGCTCGGCGCTCCCTTTGAGCCGGGCTTCGGCGCGGGCCAGGTCGAGGGCTTTTTCCAGCTCCGCCCGGCGCTCTTCGATGTCGCGGCGCCAGGCGGGCCAGAAATCGGTGCCGCTGGGCGTGCCCGCCTGCCAGTAGGATTGGTAGGCGGCGTGGGTGAGAAACTCCGCCGCGCGCGCCCGTTCCTCCATGGCTTGGAGCAGATCCTGCTGCTCCCGGGTTTTCGCCTGGAGCGCGGGCTCCTGGCGCGCGATTACCTCCTCAGCCTGGCGCCGGCGCTTGTCCCAGTCGCGGAGGCGCTCCTCGGCCGCCGCCAGTGCCCGGGACACTTCTTTTTCATCCGCCTGGACGCGTTCCAGGTCCCTTTCTTTGTCCAGCGCCTCGCTGGCGCTTAAGGTTTCGTACTCGGCCCGCACCTGGGTGAGTCTCTCCCCGAGGTGGGTAACAGCGTCCTGGCGCTCCTTAAAGGCTTCGTCCAGTGCGGCCGCTTCCTGTTCTTTAGCCGCCTGTGCCTCCATCCTCGCCCTTCTTTCCTCCCAGCGCTCGCTCAGGGTGCGGGAGACGGCGTAAAGCTGGAACTCGTTGTACTGAGCGTAGGCGCGGCTCAGCCGCTCCGCCTCCCGGCGGTGGGCGGCGAGTTCGCTTAAACGGTCGCTGATCTCGTTCATGTCGCCGAGGACTTCGGCCAGAGGGCGCAGGTCGTCTTCCTTGAGGGGCGGCAGGGCGGAGGTGAGGATCTCGTAGATGGTGGAGGGTTTGAAGTCTTTAGAGAGCTTCGGGCTCCGTATCTGGATGAGGAGGTCCAAGAGCTCGTCGTAGGACTGCAGGTCTTCGTAGCCGAAGAGGAGCTTGTTGACCCGCCGCTTGTACTCGCCCTGCTCAGTAACCACCCAGCCGCCGCTGCCGATGGCTGCTTCGAGCTGGGGGCGGGTCAGGGGAATGTGGGCCTCCTTGCCCTGGCTGAAGTCACGCTCGTACAAGAGAAAGTCGCGGCCGATGCGCCGGTTGTCGGTCAAGGCGAAACCCCAGAAACCCACCGGGGAGCTGCGCCGGGCTCGGAGGCCGATGCCGATGGTGAGGTAGTGCGCCTGCTCCGGGTGGTGGAACTCCAGGTAAAGGTAGCTGGTACGCTCGGTGGTGCTGCTGTCGGCGTCACCCAGGAGATAGTACTCGATGCGGCGGTCGCGGGAGCCGAAGGGGTCCAGCCGCCAGGGCCGCTTATCGCCGTCGAGCACCAGGGGGATGAGGCTCTGCATGGTGACCGACTTGCCGGAGCCGTTGGCCCCGCGCAGGATGAGCCGCCCGGCGGAGAACTGAAACTCCGCCTCGTCGTAGAGCCAGAAGTTCAAGAGACCGGCTCGTTCTATGTGCCAGCGCGTGGCCACGCTTTCATTCCTCCTCGTCGTCGTACTCGCCGTTCCAGCGCGCCAGGGCCGGTGCCAGGAAAACCGTGGCGCTGTCCAGCTCGCCGCCCAGCCCCCATTCCTTAAGATGCTGGAGCAGCTCGGCGGCCAGTTCCGCGGTGGTGGCGCGGCGGTACTGCTGGGACCAGTAGCTCCCGTATTTTGCGCGCAGCTTAAGGAGCAGGCCTTCAAACTCAAGGCGGGTGAGATGGAGCCGCCCCTCTCCGTCGGTGGGCAGGGAGCGGCCGGCGGCGGCACGGCGCCGCACCTCCCCCGCCAGCGCCAGGGCGATGTCTGAGATGGCCCGGGCGGTGGGGAAAAGCTCCATCTCGCCGCTGGCCTCGGGGTAAAAAAAGAGCAGTCCTTCCCGGTAACGCTGGCCCTCCAGCCCCGCCAGGCGCGCCAGCTGCTCCACGATAAAGTGGCGTTGGGTCAAAACGTAGTAACGTTCTTCCTCGGACCACTCGGCGTCGTACACCACCGGTTCCTGAAGCAGGCGGCGGAAGATGCGGTGTTTACGGGCCTTGAGCTTTCCTTCCGGGGTGTCCGGGTACATTCCCTCCCCCAGGGCCTCCGGGGTGCTGTACTCGCGGAGGTCGCGCGGGAAGCGGCGCAGGACGTAGCGGGCGTAGAGGGAGCTTTCGTAGAGTACATTGTGCTCTTCTCTACTCTGGGCCCACTCCATTTCATCTCCGTCCACCGCCACCAGCGCACTCAGCGCTTTGAGCTGGCGCAAAGCCCGGGCCATGGACAGGCGGTGGTCGTAGAGGTTCCAGTCCATGGTTACGCCCAGCCCCAGGAGGTGCTGGCGAACGGCTTCCACCAGGTCCGTGAGGAGGAATTGCTCATTTTCCCCTTTGTCCTCCAGGTACCAAAGGCAGTAAGTGAAGAGGGCGTAGTCGCGCGGGTGCATGAAGCTTGGAAAACCCATCCACGGTTGGGCTTCGCCCGGCACCTTCTCCAGCTTCGCGAACTGGCGGGTGAGGATAAGGCTGAAGCCGCACGTTTCCAGAAACCATTCTTTAAGCTCCAGGTAGTGCTGGCGAATGGCGCGGAAAAGCTCCAGGTCGGCCGCTTTATCTATCCAGTAACGGTTGAGCAGGGCCTCCACGCAGGCCTGCTTTTCCTCCTGAAAGCGATCTTGCTGTTTCATGCTTTTCCCCCCGTGGAAGCGGCGGCGGCAGCCGGCGGGCTCAGCGCCGCAAAGCGCAGGGTGAAATCCGGCAGCTCCAGGTCCCCGTCGCTAGAGTGAAGCACGGTGCGCTCCCCGGCGGGCGGGGGCACAAGGGTGATGCGCACGCCCTCGGGGGTAAAGGTCTGGCGGCTCGGGCTGGCCAGGCAGCGCCCGATCCAGGTGAGCAGGGTTTGGCGCACCGCCGGAGGCTGGAGCCCCAAGGCCGATAGAACCACCTTTTCCCGTGCCAAGAAGGAGCGGAGCAGGGTCTCTTCCACCCGGCGCTTGGCCAGATACTCCGCCTGGGCGCGCGCAGCTTCCCGCCGGCGGGTGCGGATGGGGTGGGGGCCGCCCTCGCCGGAGCGCTTGCGGCTGCGTGACCTCAGCTCGCGGCCGTTGGGCGGCACCTGCCACATGGAAACCTCGGCGCTGTCCGTGCCTTTTTCGTCGTACCCTTGAAAGTGGCGCGTGCGGTAAAGGCCGAAGGCGTAGGCGGCCAGGCGGTGGGCGGCGTCTAAGTCGGGGCAGGCGAAAAACCAGCGTCCCAGGTAGTCCAGCTCCTGGCGCCGGCTCACCCCCGCGCGCTGCCGGTCTTGAATGCGCAGGGCGCAGCGCACCACGCGGGCGATGGCATCTTTGGTGGCCTGCTCCAGAAAAGCCACGTCGCTCACCTCGCTCGGCCCGCCGGCAAACCAGCGCCTGAGGTTTTCCCACTCCTGCCGCAGCTTCTGCTCTTCTTCTTCGGGGGTGGGCGGCTCCTCCAGCTGCGGGATGCGGTGCCGGTCGCGGCGCAGGGCGGTGACAAAGGCGCTGAGCGTGTCTTCCGGGATCTGGGTGATGACGCCCTGAATCCTAAGGGCGGTGCGCTGTAGGCTGTGCACGAAATCGCGCAGGTACACAGTGAGCGAATCCTTGTAGGCCAGGAAAGCCTCGGTGAGCATCAGCTCTTCCGCGCGGGCGCTGTTTAAGGCGGCGAGATAATTGGAGGCGTTCTTCACCAGCTCCTGGAAGGGGTTGTAGATACCCCGCCATAAGGTTTCGGCCTCGCCTTCCGGGAGCAACCCGCGCGAGGCGGCCAGGCGCTCCAGGCCGCCCAGGATGGCATCGAAAAGCGACGGCTCCAGCGAACCGCCGTAGCCGCGGATGTTCTCGAGGCCGGCCACCAGGCGCTCGATCTCGATGGCGTAAGGGGTCATCTGGTAGCGGAACTTCTTGCGCAGGTATTCCTCCACGCTGGTGGCCCGGCCGCCGTCGTGGCGCGGAATCAGGTCCTTCCATTCCACCAGGCGGTCCAGGTCTTGCTGGCACTCCTCCGGGGTGTAGCTGGGTAGAAGGCCGTAAGCCAGGACGCCGGCGTGGACATCCTCCGGGCGCAGCCAGTTGCGCATGCGCTGGTGCTGCTCGTAAAAGTAGCGCATTACCAGGCGGTAACGCCCCACATTGGGGGCGGTGAGGTAACTGAGTTCCACGATGGGTTTGAGCAGCGTTTCCGACATTGCGGCACCCCTTTGCACGGGTCCTTTGGGGCTTATACTTCTCCTGATACGGCGGGGATTCCTCCTCCAGCCGGGTCTTCCCGCACGGGGCGCACTTTTCTACAGCGAGGCCGCGCTCCAGGACGATGGGTGCGTGCCCCTCTTCGGCGAGCGGCAGGGCGGCGAGCGGCCGGCCGGGCCGCTGCCTACCACCACACGGCGGCGGGACAGGGGCCCGCTTCCTTTCCCGGGCGGGCGATACTCCGCGTCCGGAGCGCGGCCGCGCGCGCCTCGTGCACTGCGTCGACGTCAACGGTGTAAACGAAGGTGATCTCGCCGCGCCGCCTATGTATCGTGTAGGCCGGAGCTCCGGGGCGGAGATGCCGAGGCGCTCGAGGGTTTTTTCTCGAGCGCCTCCCGGCCCTAACGGGAGAACGAAGGATAATTTGCCGGTTGACCAGGACTCAAAGAGAAAGATACGGCACTGCGTAAAGCGGCAACCTGGTAACGCGCCGGAGACGGAAAACCGCCGACAGGCAGTACAAAGGTGCCGGACTTACGTCCGACATAACTGGGATGGCATTGTCACCATCGTGGCTCACGAATGCTTGTCTAATTTGCTCCGAAGGTGTTATGTTATTCATGGGCCTCGGCTCGTTGGCTGTAAGGAAAGATTTACAAAACGTTGGTTTTGGAGGGGCAAAATGAAAATCGTACTTATTGCTCCATATAGGGATCTTCTAGAAACCGCCAGGGAGGTTAAGAAGGACCTGGATGTTGATGTCGAACTAGAGCTGGGGGATATGAGCGAAGGCGTTAAAGTGGCGAGAGACTGGGAAAAAAGAGGCGCCGACGTCATAATAAGCCGCGGGGGCACGTACCAGCTTATAAGAGACTCGGTTTCTGTCCCCGTAGTAGAAATCAAGGTGAGCGCCTTTGATATTTTACGACAGTTTAAGGGCTTGATAGGATGTAAAGAAACTGTAGGCGTAGCCGGATATAAAAGTGTAATCTACGGCTGTGAAGTTATCGGCGAGATATTAAATTTGAATTTGGTCACGATCATCATTGAAAAGGAAGAGGAAGGCCTGCGGCGGGTCACCGCGGCCCAAGAAAAGGGTGTAAGTTTGATCATCGGTGACACGGTCGGCGCTCACAGCGCCGAGAAGATAGGGCTGAAAAGCCGTCTCATTACTTCCGGAAAGCAGGCCGTGGCGGCCGCCGTAAACGAGGCCTTCAGACTGGCCTACGCGCTTAAGGCGGAGAAGGAAAGAGCCGAACAGATCAAGACTATAGTAGACTTCGTACACGATGGGATCATCGCTGTAGATAAAGAAGGCAGAATTTCCATATACAACCGTACGGCCGAAAAAATCTTCAACAAACCGCGTTTTGAAGTCCTCGGTCAAAAAGTTGAGACGGTGATTCCCAACACCAGGCTTTACGAAGTGATGAGGACAGGTAAGTCCCAGATCGGTGAGCTGCAGGAAGTTGCAGAGACCAGGATCGCCACTAACCGGGTACCGATTACAGTAGGGGACGAGGTCGTGGGGGCGGTGGCGACTTTCCAGGACGTCACCATGCTCCAGAAAATGGAACAAAAGATAAGGAGGCAGCTTGTCGACAAGGGCCTGGCGGCTGTGTACAAATTCGAGGATATTGTCTTTTCAAGTGAAAAAGTGAAGGATGTGGTGAATCAGGCGAAAAGATACGCGCTGCTGGATTCCACGGTGCTTATCTTCGGTGAGACCGGCACGGGCAAAGAACTTTTTGCCCAGAGCATTCACAACGCCAGCAGGAGGAAAAACGGCCCTTTTGTAGCCATAAACTGCGCCGCCCTACCCGAAAACCTGCTGGAAAGCGAGCTTTTCGGCTACGCGGAAGGCGCTTTTACCGGTGCCCGGAAGGGTGGAAAAGCCGGATTGTTCGAGCTGGCCCACCGGGGGACCATTTTTCTTGACGAGATCGGCGAAATGCCCCCGGGCCTGCAGTCGAAGCTGCTGCGGGTAATTCAGGAAAGAAGGGTTATGAGGATAGGGGATGATAGGTTGATCCCTGTAGACGTGAGGGTGATATGTGCCACAAACAAAGATCTGGCTGAAATGATAAAACAGGACAAATTCAGGGCGGATCTGTTCTACCGCATAAACGTCTTGCAGATTAATATACCGCCTCTCAGGGCGAGAAAAGATGACCTGGATGTGCTGGTGCCCCACTTCATAAGAAAACATTCGCTCGGCTGCGGAAAGCGTATAAAGGGTATAACTTCAGGGGCGATGGACCTTTTGAGAACCCTCAGCTTTCCGGGAAACGTGAGGGAGCTGGAGAGCATTATAGAAAGGGCGTGCGCCCTCTGCCGAGGAACTTTGATAGACACTGGGGACATACGGTTTTACTACCGGGAGGAGACTGATACAACGCCGGAAAAAGAAATTATTAAAATAAAGCCGCTGGAGGAGATGGAAAAGGAATATATTGTCAAGGCTATAAAGCTGACTGGAGGCAATTTATCGGAGGCCGCCCGGAAGCTGGGCGTGAACAGGACGACTCTCTGGAGGAAGCTGAGGAAGAGAGCTCAAGGATAGTCGCTGAAACCGCTGTTGCAAAAGGCAGCAGCGGTTTTATTCTGCAACACCATCTGTTGCAGACTTCTATCGCCCCATGATCAACTGAGCTCGAATAGACGTGCTGGCCAATAACCAGTGTTATGGCACAACCCTTGCATAACTGTTTTGCGGAGGTGATTTCCATGAAAAAACTGGCGGTGGTGGTGCACCCTGAAGATAATGTGGCCACTGCGGTACAGAATCTAAGCAAGGGGCAAGAGGTGCATGTGGATGTAGAAGGCAAAGAGGTATCGGTGAAACTGATGGATGACATTCCTTTCGGCCACAAGTTTGCGCTCCGGGACATCGGGGCGGAAATGGAGGTTGTAAAATACGGCGAGGTGATCGGCAGGGCCACCCGGCCCATTGAAACGGGACGGCACGTTCACGTTCAGAACATAGAAAGCCTGCGGGGCAGGGGTGATTGGGAGGATGAGAAAAAATGAAAATAATGGGCTATGTCAGACCGGACGGTAGGGTAGGCATTCGAAATCACACGGTTGTAATACCTTCTTCGGTTTGTGCCGGCGAGGTGGCCATGCGCATAGCTTCCCACGTGGAAGGAGCGGTGGCTCTTCCCAACCAGCACGGCTGCTGCCAGGTCGGTGCCGACTTGGATCTTGTAACCAATACCCTCATCGGTCTGGGTAAGAACCCGAACGTGGCGGCCGTACTGGTGGTGGGGCTGGGCTGTGAAGGCGTTCCCGCAAAAAAGGTTGCCGGGGAAATAGCGACGACCGGCAAAAGGGTGGAGTATATAACAATCCAAGACTGCGGCGGGACGCTGAAGGCTGAAGAGATCGGGACCAGAATAGCACGGCAGATGGCCCAGGAAGCCGCGCTGCTGAAGAGGGAAGAAGTGGATATGGCTGATTTAATACTCGCGGTGGAATGCGGCGGTTCCGATACGACTTCAGGACTTGCTTCGAATCCGGTGGCGGGCTACGTCTTAGATAAATTAATTGAACTGGGCGGCACATCCATGTTTTCGGAGACCACCGAGATAATAGGGGCTGAGCATCTGCTCGCCAAGCGCGCCGTTTCCAGAGAGGTGGCTGATAAACTCCTGACGTTCGTAAGAAGGTGCGAAGAAAAGGCCAAGACGATGGGAGTGGACATGCGGGGAGGACAGCCTACTCCCGGGAACATCGAGGGAGGCATAAGCACCATAGAGGAAAAATCCCTGGGCTGTATATATAAAGGCGGTACGAAGCCGGTTCAGGGAGTCCTGGATTATGCGGAATCGCCTGCGGGGAAGGGCCTTTATATCATGGATACCCCCGGGCAGGACATAGAATCAATCACCGGGATGACTGCGGGCGGAGTCCAGCTGGTGATCTTTACGACCGGCAGAGGCACGCCTACCGGTTCGCCGATTGCACCGGTTATAAAAATAACCGCCAACCCCGATACGTATAAAAAGATGGAGGACAACATCGACTTCAACGCCGGCACCATAGTCGAGGGCGACGAAACCGTCAGAGAGGCTGGGGAACGGCTGTTCCAAGAGCTGGTCGAAGTCTGCAACGGTAAACTTACGAAAGCCGAGGTGCTCAAGCACAGGGAGTTTGGGATGTACAAGCTTATCTCCACTTTCTGAAGCAGAGGATGAGGTCTGGTGAAGATTTGGAAAGCCGTTGACCGGGTACCCGGAGGTTTGATGGTAGTTCCGCTTTTACTCGGGGCGATAATCAACACGCTCTTCCCGCAAGTCCTGCAGATAGGGGGCTTTACCACGGCCCTCTTAAAACAGGGAGCTATGCCCTTACTTGGCCTGTTCCTGCTGTGCAACGGGGCGCAGATTAAGATCAGACAGGCCGGAGTTTCTCTGGGCAAGGGCGTTGCACTAACGGCCGTGAAGTTTCTTATAGGTGCCGTTCTCGGGTGGCTGGTTGGGAAATTCATGGGTCCGTCCGGATTGCTGGGCCTTTCGTCGCTGGCCATTATCGGGGCAGTTACTAATTCCAACGGCGGCCTTTATACGGCCCTCGCTTCTCAGTACGGTGACCCAACCGATGTGGGAGCGGTGGCGGTAATATCCATAAACGATGGTCCCTTCCTCACTATGGCGGCCATGGGGGCCACCGGCCTGGCCGACATCCCCTTCGTGACCCTTGTAGCGGTTGTGGTTCCGATTGTTATCGGCATGGTGCTGGGCAATCTGGATGAGGAGTGGAAAAAATTCCTAGAGCCGGGGCAAAAACTCCTCATACCGTTTTTCGCTTTTCCACTGGGCGCGGCCCTGGACTTCAGGACGATTTTTAAGGCCGGCCTGCCTGGAGTCCTGTTGGGACTTGTAACGGTGGTACTTACGGGCCTGGGAGGTTATTTTACAATAAAATACGTTTTCCGGGAGAAAAAGGGCGTTGGAGCGGCTATCGGTACCACGGCGGGCAATGCCGTGGCCACCCCTGCCGCAGTTGCCGCCGCCGACCCGACCCTGGCGCCTCTGGTCGCCGGTGCTACGGCTCAGATTGCGGCATCGGTCATAATTACGGCCGTACTCTGTCCACTGCTGGTCTCCTACTTAGACAAGTTGGAGCGGGGAAACGATGTCCTTTGAGGAGAAAGGAAGTTGTACAGAGTCATAGTCATAGCCGATGATTTTACCGGGAGCAACGATACCGGGGTGCAACTGGTAAAGCACGGGTACTCTGCGATCACCCTGACTGATACGAAGCAGATAAAAAAATACGAGGATGTTACCGACGCCCTGGTGATCGACACCGAGACTCGAAGTATACCGGCTGCAAGCGCCTATGAAAAACTGAAAGAAGTATCAAACCTTGTCGGTGAGTATGGGGAGGCGGTGGTCTACAAAAAAATCGACTCTACCCTGCGGGGCAACATCGGAGCCGAAATCAGGGCGCTGCGCGAGGGACTCAAGCCTGAGCTTACGATATTCGCCCCGGCCTTCCCCAAAAACGGGCGCACCACTGAAAAGGGCATTCACTACCTGAAGGGCGTGCCGGTGGATAAGACTGAACTTGCCAGGGACCCCAAAAACCCAGTAACGACGGCGGATGTTAAAAGAATCCTGGAAAAAGGCCTGGGAGTCGCGGTTAAACATAAGATCCTGGAAGAAGGGGAAACAAACCAGGCTTTACGTAAGTACCTGGAAGCTGAGCTGAGAGAATGCGCTGTATTCTCCTTTGATGCGAAGACCGACGCTGATTTGGCAAGAATAGCTACCGGCGTGCTGGACTTGAAGAAAAAAACACTTTGGGTTGGTTCCGCCGGGCTGGCCGAGGCTTTAATGGCTTCTCTTGGGACCGCAGGAAAAAAGAATTCCGTACTCGTTATAGCGGGGAGCGTCAGCCGGGTAACCAGGAGGCAGGTGTTCCGAGCGCTGAAAGACAGCCGCATCGTCTTGGTAAAACTCGACGTGAAAAGGGCTCTGACGCATCCCGAAGAGGAGAGAGAGCGAGTCCGAAGAACAGCCCTGGATTTTATGAACGCGGCAAAGGATGTAATAATAGCGTCGGCGGTGGAGGAAGACGCGATATCCGAGGCACTTACGGCGGGGAGGGAAAAGGGGCTTTCTTCCTGGGATACCAGTGAGGCCCTGGCGCATGTTCTGGGCGAAACCACCTGCTCGCTGGTAGCGTCAAGAAGGCCGGCAGGTCTGGTGCTCACCGGCGGAGATACGGCCATACACGTGGTGAAGAGGCTTGCCGCTGCGGGAGGCAGGATAAATTCTGAGCTGGAACCGGGCGTACCGGAGCTCGTGCTGATTGGAGGACCGGCAAACGGCCTCAGAGTGGTGACGAAGGCCGGGGCTTTCGGGAGCGATGAAGCGATTTTGCAGTCGGTGATATCTCTGAGGGGGGATGGCAGATGCGACCTTTCGTGGCGATAACCACGGGGGACCCGGCGGGGGTCGGCCCGGAGATAAGCCTGAAAGCCGCGGCGTCGGCGGAAGTTTCCGGAGCGGCAAGGCCCTTGCTTCTGGGTTCCGGTCCGGTGCTCCAGCATTATGCGGACCTGCTGAAGCTGCCCGTGCGGCTGCGGAGAATAGATTCGGCGGCGGATTTCCAGGATGGATGTGTAAATTATATACCCGTGAATAATCTTTCCCCGTCCGACTTTGAAACAGGGAAGGTCTCGCCGCTCTGCGGGCGGGCGGCGTACGAGTACGTGGAGGCCGGCGTAAGGATGGCCCTCCGGGGCGAAGTTTCGGCCGTTGCCACAGCTCCTTTGAATAAAGAGGCCCTTCACCGGGCCGGCCTGGACTTCGCCGGTCACACCGAGATGCTGGCCAAGCTGACCGGAACTAAAGATTACGCCATGATGCTGGTCGCGGGGAACCTGCGGGTGGTTCACGTATCCACGCACGTGGCCCTTAGAAAGGCGTGCGCTCTGGTTGAAAAGGAAAGGGTTTATAAGACAGTAACCTTGGCGGCCGCTGCCGCCAATTCCGTGGGAGTGCGCAATCCCCGGATAGCCGTCGCGGGACTCAACCCCCATGCAGGGGAAGGAGGGCTTTTCGGGGACGAAGATATGTGCGAGATAGCGCCCGCCGTGGAAATGGCCCGGAAGGAGGGTTGCAGCGTTTACGGACCGCTGCCTCCCGACACGGTTTTTTGGAAGGCGTCAAGAGGCGAGTACGATGTGGTTGTGGCCATGTACCACGATCAGGGGCATATAGCCGTCAAGATGGCGGGATTTGAAAGAGGAGTAAACGTAACGGTAGGTCTTCCCATAATCCGCACGTCGGCGGACCACGGTACTGCTTTCGACATAGCGGGCAGGGGAATCGCCTCGGAGAAGAGTATGGTGGAAGCCATCAAACTTGCCGCCGCGATGGTGAAATACGCAGGGCGTGAACGCGAGGCGGAGAGTGCGGCGAGGAGGGATCAAGGAGATCCGGGCGGGGCGTAGCGGCGGATGACGGCTTCGGCGGCCCGGAGGCCGTCCACGGCGGCGGAGACGATGCCGCCGGCGGGGTAGAGGCCGCCTAAAGAGGCTTCGCCGTTTTCGTCGCGCACGATGCGCACGGGAGAAGAACTCCGGGTCTCGACACCGGTAAGGACGGCATCGGCGAGGTCGAAGCCTTGAAGCTTACGCGCCCAGACGGGGATGGCGGCGCGCAGGGTCTCGATGACGTAGGGCGGGAGGCACGCGCCGAGGTCTCCGGGCGTGACGCCGCGCGGGTAGCTGGGGGCGACGCTGCCCAGGCCTGCCGAGGTGCGCCCGGCGAGGAAGTCCCCCATGAGCTGGGCGGGGGCCCGGAAGGCGCCGCCGCCCGCCTGAAAGGCGGCCGCCTCGAAGCGGCGCTGGAACTCCACGCCGGCCAGGGGGTGGTCACTGCCAAAGTCGGCTGGGGCGACGCCCACCAGGAGGGCGCTGTTGGCATTGGGAGCGGAGCGGGCGTACTCGCTCATGCCGTTCGTCACCACGCGCCCCGGCCCGGAGGCGGCGGCCACCACCACGCCGCCGGGGCACATGCAGAAGGTGTAGGCGGAGCGGCCGGAAGGGGCGTGGTAGACCAGCTTGTAGTCGGCCGGGCCCAGGCGCGGGTGCCCGGCGAATTCTTTGTACTGCGCGGCGTCGATGAGGGCCTGGGGGTGCTCCACGCGTGCGCCGACGGAAAAAGGCTTGGGGACCAGGGTCACGCCGCGCTGAAGGAGCATGTGGAAGGTGTCGCGGGCGCTGTGGCCGATGGCCAGGATGAGGACGGAGCAGGGGAGAAGCTCCTCTTTGTTCACCCGCACGGCGGTGAGGCGACCCTCGCGGCTTACGATATCGGTTAAGCGGCTTTGAAAGCGCACCTCGCCGCCGGCGGCCGTGATGCGCCCGCGCAGGCCCTGCACCACGGCCCGCAGGCGGTCCGTGCCCACGTGGGGCTTGGCGCTGTACAGGATCTCGGGCGGGGCGCCGGCGGCCACGAACTCTTTAAGCACCTTGCGGCAGCGCGGGTCGTGGATGTTGGTGGTGAGTTTGCCGTCGGAAAAGGTGCCGGCACCGCCCTCGCCGAACTGCACGTTGCACTCCGGGTCCAGCTCGCCCGTTTCCCAGAAGCGCTGCACGCGCCGGGTGCGCTTTTCCACAGCGAGGCCGCGCTCCAGGACGATGGGTGCGTACCCTTCTTCGGCGAGCAGCAGGGCGGCGAAGAGGCCGGCCGGGCCGCTGCCTACCACCACAGGGCGGTGGGGCAGGGGCCCGCTTCCTTTCCCGGGGGGATGATACTCCGCGTCCGGGGCGCGGCGCGCCGCCTCGCCCAGGCGCGCGGCCGCGCGCGCCTCGTGCGCCACGTCGACGTCGACGGTGTAAACGAAGGTGATCTCGCCGCGCCGTCTGGCGTCCACGGCTTCCTTATGTATCTGGTAGCTCTTGAGCTCCCGTGCCGGCACGCCCAGGCGGCGCAGAAGCTTCTTCTCCAGGGCACTCTGGTCCTCGTCAAGACCGAGACGAATCCCGCTTATTCGTAGCAAACTCTAACCTCCCTCGGGCATCCTCCGTGTCCGGACGTACCGCTTAGATAATAATTTACCCTTCGTGGCCGGGTTACCTGCCTGTTGACGGCGTACAATTTTATCGGCCGGGGATTTGCCGCCGGCCGGCGCGGGCAAATCAACCCTGCTGTTTGCCTTCGACAGGCAGGTTCAGGCTGCTGATTTGACCAATATTTGTCACCATGTCTTGACAAAAGCTTACAATTTTGGCTAAAGTAGAACCAGGAACACGGAATTTGTCCAGAGTGTTCCGGTATTCCGCCTACCGTGTTAAGGGGGGTAAGAAGCGTGGGCCAGTTCATAGGTCTGGATGTGGGCTACGGTTTTGTGAAGGTGACCGACGGTGAGAGCGGGTATGCTTTTCCCAGTGTGATAGGCAACGGCCATACCAAGTCGGTGTATCGCACCTTTTCGCAGCCGGTGGAACAAATAAATCATTTACGGCTGGGCGTAGACGAGCAGCTCTATTTTGTCGGTAAGTCCGCCGTACGCCATTCCGCGTTTGCTTTCCGTGACCTTTCCACCACGCGCACCGTAGGCGGCGATCTTAAGATTCTTTTTCTAGCCGCGCTCAGCCTTTTCTGCTCCGGTCCCACGAATAAGTTCAGGGTTGTGACCGGCCTTCCGCCCGGGCGGATGTACCTTATGGATGAATTGGTCCGCCAGTTTACACGCGAGCACACCATTACGCTGTACCGCAACCAGTCGCCCGAAGAAGTCAGTGTCGCGGTGACCCATCTGGAAGTTGTGCCCCAGCCCCTCGGCACCTACTGGTCTCAGGCCTTGGATCTCTGGGGGCGGGACAGGCACGCTTTGGAAGGCGGCCGCATCGGCGTCATAGATATCGGGTTCAGGACTACGGACTTGGCCGCCATCGAAGACGGCGAGTTCATTCCCGAAAACAGTTGCACGGTTCCGGTGGGGATGGCCGGCGCCTACAGCGAGATCGGGAACAGGCTGTTGGCCGATTACGGATTGGAACGGGAGACCTTCGCTCTCGACGAAGCGGTGATTAAGGGCAGGGTCAACATAGCCGGGCGTACGGTCGACATTTCCGAGCTGCGCGACGCGGTCTTTCAACAACTGGCCACCAAGGTCCTCGTTGAGATCATGTCCAAGTGGCGGGTGCCGGAGTTTGACCACCTTTTGCTCAGCGGCGGCGGCGGTCAGGCCCTGAGCGGTTACCTGCTGCCGCAGCTTGTACAAGGTGAGCTCATATCCGACTCCTTCACCGCCAACAGTAAAGGTTATCTGTCCTGGGCCAACAGGCTCTGGGGGGGCGCGATCCAAAGTTGAGGCCGGGGGGCGAGGCAGGGGGTGTGAGCCGATGCCGGCCTGTTTTCCCCTGAATTATCTGCTGAACTGCATCAGAACGCTGGGCCGGCGCGGGCCGGGAAAGAATGCCGGGCCGGAACTTGTAATCGAAATTCACGGCAGAGTAGAAGGCGGGATCTGCAGTCACGCCGGGAAGGTGATCATCACGCCGACCGGGTTGTGCATGAGCAACATCAAAGCCGACTCTATCGATATTGCGGGGGAAGTGCATGGAGACGTCGAGGTTAAGAACCTGGTGATCGAGCCTACAGGGCGCTTGTACGGCCGGGCGAAGTACCTTAACCTGATGGTGCAGGACGGCGGGATTTTGGCCTCCGATCAGGAGGAGAATTTGTCCCCGCCGTCGGCGAAGGCCGGCAACCGCCCGCTTCCCCCCGAACAGGCGGAAAAACAAGACGTCCTCCGTGAATCCAAGCCGGAGACGGCCGATACTGACGGGGCGGTTGCCGTCGCCAAGCTCGGCGAGCCGAGAGAACCGCACTTTTACAGCAGCTATTAGTTTTGTCGGGCGTCCCATTTTAGTGTAGCGGCGCCGCCCCTGCCCTAACCTGCGGTCGCGTCAACCAGGGCGCGATCTTTCTATTGACGAAAGCCGGGACTTATGATATCATAACTAAATGCGAAACCAGGGGTAGTTCTTGCCTTTTTTGGCCGCACAAGGGCACAAAGAATAGCTCCTGGCAAAAACGGGAATAATACCTAGTGGCACTTTTTTGTCTTCAAGCGAGGTTGCGCACTCTTATGGCCGCCTTGCTTTTCCGCGTTTTGGGGAGCGACCCCTAAATAGCTTGCCGAGGGGTGAAGTGCATTGCTGCATCCGGTCCGGGGTCACGCCGGCGCGCGCCACAGTTTCGCCAAACTGGTGGACGTGCTGGAACTGCCGAACCTCATCGAGGTCCAGCGCAGCTCGTACCAGTGGTTCCTCGATGAGGGCCTCCGGGAGACGTTCCAGGAGGTTTCGCCCATCCAGGACTTCACCGGCAATCTCATTTTGGAGTTTGTGGATTACAGCCTGGGTGAGCCCAAGTACTCGGTGGACGAGTGCAAGGAGCGCGACGTAACCTACGCGGCTCCGCTGCGCATCCGTGTACGCCTGCACAACAAGGAAACGGGCGAGGTGAAGGAGCAGGAGGTGTTCATGGGGGACTTTCCCCTCATGACGGACAAGGGCACCTTTATCATCAACGGGGCCGAGCGCGTGGTGGTGAGCCAGCTGGTGCGCTCGCCGGGCGCCTACTTCGCCCGCACCACAGAGCAGGGGAAGGAACTTTTCGGCGCCACCCTTATGCCGAACCGCGGTGCCTGGCTGGAGTTTGAGACGGACGCCGGCGACCTCATCGGGGTGCGGGTGGACCGCACGCGCAAGATTCCCGTCACGGTTCTTCTGCGTGCGCTGGGTTACAGCACCGACGGGCGCATCCTGGAACTTTTCGACGACGATGCCCGTATCCGGGCCACGCTGGAGCGCGACAACACCAAGTCCGAAGAGGAAGCCCTGGTGGAGATCTACAAGCGCCTGCGTCCGGGTGAGCCGCCCACGGTGGACAGCGCGCGGACGCTCCTCGAGAGCCTGTTCTTCGATCCCAAGCGTTACGACCTGGCCGCCGTCGGCCGTTACAAGCTCAATAAAAAGCTTAAACTAAACATCCCGCAGGATGTCCGGATTCTCACCCGGGAGGATATTGTGGCCACCATCCGTTACCTCCTGGCCCTGAAAGACGGCAAGGGGAAGACGGATGACATCGACCACCTGGGCAACCGCCGCCTGCGCTCGGTGGGTGAGCTGCTGCAGAACCAGTTCCGCATCGGGCTCGCCCGCATGGAGCGTGTGGTGCGCGAGCGTATGACCATTCAGGACGTGGACATCATTACCCCGCAGGCGCTCATCAACATCCGCCCGGTGGTGGCTTCCGTCAAGGAATTCTTCGGGAGCTCGCAGCTTTCCCAGTTCATGGACCAGACCAACCCCCTGGCGGAGCTCACCCACAAAAGGCGCCTTTCGGCCCTGGGGCCGGGCGGCCTTTCGCGCGAGCGCGCCGGTTTCGAGGTGCGCGATGTCCACTATTCCCACTACGGGCGCATGTGCCCCATTGAGACGCCGGAAGGTCCGAACATCGGCCTGATCGGTTCCCTTTCCACCTACGCCCGCATCAACCAGTACGGCTTCATTGAAACGCCGTACCGCAAGGTGGATAAAGAACGCGGCGTGGTGACGGACGAGGTCGTCTACCTGACCGCCGACGAAGAGGACGAGTATGTCATCGCCCAGGCCAACGAGCCCCTCACGCCGGACGGCCGCTTCGCCAACAGCAAGGTAACCGTACGCGACGGCGAGCTCATCATTGAGGTGCCGTCCGACCGGGTGGACCTGATGGACGTGTCCCCGAAGCAGCTCGTTTCCGTGGCCACGGCCCTCATCCCCTTCCTGGAGCACGACGACGCCAACCGCGCCCTCATGGGCTCCAACATGCAGCGCCAGGCGGTGCCGCTCTTGGTGCCGGAGTCCCCGTACGTAGGTACGGGTATGGAGGACAAAACGGCCTACGATTCCGGCGTGCTGGTTACGGCCCGCCGCGCCGGCGTGGTGGTCCGCGTGACGGCGGACGAGGTGGTGGTGCGCGCCGAGGACGGGACGCTCGACCGCTACCGCCTGCAGAAGTTCCTGCGCTCGAACCAGGGTACCTGCATCAACCAGCGGCCCATTGTTTTTAAGGGCGAGCGGGTCGAGGCGGGCACTGTTCTCGCCGATGGCCCGGCCACGGCGCAGGGGGAGCTCGCCCTGGGGCGCAACGTGCTCTGCGCCTTCATGCCCTGGGAAGGTTACAACTACGAGGACGCCATCCTTATCTCCGAGCGGCTGGTGAAAGACGACGTCTTCACTTCAATTCATATCGAAGAGTACGAGTGCGATGCCCGCGACACCAAGCTGGGACCGGAGGAGATTACGCGCGACATCCCCAACGTGGGCGAGGAAGCGCTGAAGGACCTGGATGAGCACGGCATCATCCGCACCGGCGCCGAGGTACGCCCGGGCGACATCCTGGTGGGTAAGGTCACCCCCAAGGGCGAAACGGAGCTCACCGCCGAGGAGCGGCTGCTCAGGGCCATCTTCGGCGAGAAGGCGCGCGAGGTGCGCGACACCTCGCTGCGCGTGCCCCACGGCGAGGCCGGCATCGTGGTGGACGTGAAGATCTTTTCGCGGGAAAACGGCGACGAGCTGGCGCCGGGGATCAATCAGCTGGTGCGCGTGTACATCGCCCAGAAGCGCAAGATCTCCGAGGGCGACAAGATGGCCGGCCGCCACGGCAACAAGGGCGTCATCGCCCGCATCTTGCCGGAGGAAGACATGCCGTTTTTGCCCGACGGCACACCGGTGCAGATCATCCTGAACCCCCTGGGCGTGCCCTCGCGTATGAACATCGGCCAGGTGCTGGAGACGCACCTGGGCTGGGCCGCCAACACCCTGGGCTTTAAGGTGGCCACCCCGGTGTTCGACGGCGCCCGCGAGGAGGAGATCATCGGATTCCTGAAGAAGGCCGGCCTGCCGGAGGACGGCAAGCTCGAACTGAGGGACGGGCGTACCGGCGAGCCGTTCGAAAACCGCATCACCGTGGGCTACGTCTACATGCTGAAGCTGGCCCACCTGGTGGACGACAAGATCCACGCCCGCTCCACCGGCCCCTACTCTCTGGTCACCCAGCAGCCCCTGGGCGGTAAGGCGCAGTTCGGCGGACAGCGCTTCGGCGAGATGGAGGTGTGGGCGCTGGAGGCCTACGGCGCCGCCTATACGCTGCAAGAGCTTCTTACGGTGAAGTCGGACGACGTGGTGGGCCGCGTGAAAACCTACGAAGCGGTGGTGAAGGGCGACAACGTCCCGGAGCCGGGCGTGCCGGAGTCCTTCAAGGTGCTCATTAAGGAGCTGCAGAGCCTGGCCCTGGACGTGAAGGTGCTCAACGAGAACGAACAGGAGATTGAGATTAAGGACGACGACGACGATGTCACGGTAACGGCCAAGGAGCTTGACCTGGACATCGCCGGCGAGGTGGAAGAGCCGCGGGGCAAAGGGCGACGCGAGCTGCCCGAGCCGCCGGAGCCGGAGGAGGAGCCGGTGGAGGATGAAGGCGAGGAAGAGGAACCGCAGGACGAAGACGTGCTGGCTCTGGAAGAAGACCTGGTGGGCGACCCCGAAGAGGACGAGGAATAAGGGAGAAGGGAGAGAGGCCCTTTGCTAGACGCCAACAACTTTGACCGCATCCGGATCGGGCTGGCCTCTCCGGACCAGATCCGCGCCTGGTCCCGGGGCGAGGTGAAAAAGCCGGAGACCATCAACTACCGGACCTTAAAGCCCGAACGGGAGGGCCTGTTCTGCGAGAAAATCTTCGGTCCGACCAAAGATTGGGAGTGTCACTGCGGCAAGTATAAACGGATTCGCTACAAGGGCATCGTCTGCGACCGCTGCGGCGTAGAGGTCACGCGGGCCAAGGTGCGGCGCGAGCGCATGGGCCACATCGAGCTGGCGGCGCCGGTGTCTCATATCTGGTACTTCAAGGGCATCCCGAGCCGCATGGGGCTCATCCTGGACATGTCGCCGCGGGCTCTGGAAAAGGTGCTCTACTTTGCGGCCTACGTGGTGGTGGATCCCGGGGATACCCCCCTGGTGAAAAAGCAGATCCTCTCCGAGAGCGAGTATCGCGAAGCGCGGGACAAGTACGGGGCGCGTTTTACCGCCCTCATGGGCGCAGAGGCCATCAAGATGCTGCTCGAGGAGATCGACCTGGAGCAGCTGGCGGCTGAACTGCGCCAGGAGCTGAAGGACGTAAGCGGCCAGCGCAAGATCCGCGCCATCCGCCGCCTGGAGGTGGTGGAGGCCTTCCGCAAGAGCGGCAACCGCCCCGAATGGATGATCCTGGATGTTATCCCGGTGATCCCGCCGGAGCTGCGCCCCATGGTGCAGCTCGACGGCGGCCGCTTCGCCACCTCGGACCTCAACGACCTCTACCGGCGGGTCATCAACCGCAACAACAGGTTGAAACGGCTGCTCGAGCTGCAGGCGCCGGATATCATCGTGCGCAACGAGAAACGCATGCTGCAGGAGGCGGTGGACGCCCTCATCGACAACGGGCGCCGCGGCCGCCCGGTGACCGGCCCCGGCAACCGGTCCTTGAAGTCCCTGAGCGACATGCTCAAGGGTAAGCAGGGGCGCTTCCGCCAGAACTTACTCGGCAAGCGCGTGGACTACTCAGGCCGTTCGGTGATCGTGGTGGGCCCGAACCTGAAGCTGCACCAGTGCGGCCTGCCCAAGGAGATGGCGCTGGAGCTCTTTAAGCCCTTCGTCATGAAGAAGCTGGTGAGCGAGGGCTACGCCAACAACATCAAGAGCGCCAAGCGCATGGTGGAGCGCGTCCGCGACGAGGTCTGGGACGTGCTGGAGGAGGTCATCCGGGAGCACCCGGTGCTCCTGAACCGCGCGCCTACCCTGCACCGCCTCGGCATCCAGGCCTTTGAGCCGGTGCTGGTGGAGGGCCGCGCCATCCAGATTCACCCCCTGGTCTGCTCGGCCTACAACGCCGACTTCGACGGCGACCAGATGGCGGTACACGTACCGCTTTCGGCCGAGGCCCAGGCGGAAGCGCGGGTGCTCATGCTCTCAGCTTACAACATCCTGTCCCCGGCCAACGGGAAGCCCCTGGCGGTGCCCACCCAGGATATGGTCATCGGCTGCTACTGGCTGACCAGCGTGAAGGAAGACGCCAAAGGCGCCGGCCGCCTGTTCGCCTCGGTGGACGAAGCCCAGATGGCCGCCGACGCCGGGTATCTTTCCCTGCAGGCGCCGATTAAGGTCCGCCTGGACGGCAAGCTCACGGAAACCACCCTGGGGCGCGTGCTCTTTGCCCAGGCGCTGCCGGAGGACATGCGCTACCACCTCAACGAGGTACAGGACAAAAAAGCCCTGGGCAAGATCGTGGCCGAGTGTTACCACCGCCACGGCGTCGAGACCACGGTGGAGATGCTGGACCGCATCAAAGCCCTGGGCTACCACTACGCCACCCGCGCCGGCGTCACCATCTCCGTGAGCGACATCGAGGTGCCCACGGACAAAAAGGAGATCCTGACGGAGGCGGAGCGCGAGGTGGAAGAGGTCGAAAGCCAGTACCGCCATGGCCTCATCACCGCCGAGGAGCGCTACCAGAGCGTGGTGGACATCTGGAACGGCGCCACGGAAAAGGTTACGCAATCCATGGTGCGCCATCTGGACAGGTTCAACCCGGTGTTCATGATGGCCAATTCCGGTGCCCGCGGTAACATCCAGCAGCTGCGGCAGCTGGCCGGCATGCGCGGCCTGATGGCCGACCCTTCCGGGCGCATCATCGACCTTCCCATCCGCTCCAACTTCCGCGAGGGCCTGACCGTACTGGAGTACTTCATCTCCACCCACGGCGCCCGCAAGGGCCTGGCGGACACGGCGCTTCGCACCGCCGACTCCGGTTACCTGACCCGCCGCCTGGTGGACGTCTCTCAGGATCTCATCGTCCGCGAGGAAGACTGCGGCACCACCGACGGCCTGGTGGTCACGGACATGATGGACGGCAACGAGGTCATCCAGTCCCTCTACGACCGCATCCTGGGGCGCGTGGCGGTTGAAGACGTGGTGCACCCGGAGACGGGCGAGGTCCTGGTGCCGGCCGGGGAGGAGATCCGCGAGGACGCCGCCGGTGCCATCGTCAAGGCGGGCATCAAGGCGGTGAAGATCCGCACCGTCCTCACCTGCGCCTCCAAGCTGGGTGTGTGCGCCAAGTGCTACGGCCGCAGCCCCGCCACCGGGCGCCTGGTGGATATGGGCGAGGCCGTGGGGATCGTGGCGGCGCAGTCCATCGGCGAGCCGGGCACGCAGCTTACCATGCGTACCTTCCACACCGGCGGCGTGGCCGGCGACGACATCACCCAGGGTCTGCCGCGCGTGGAAGAGCTGTTTGAAGCCCGGCGGCCGAAAGGCCAGGCCATCATCACCGAAATCGACGGCACGGTGCACCTGGGCGAGAACCGCGGCCGGCGTGAGGCCACGGTGGTCAATGAAGAGACCGGCGAGACCCGCTCCTACGCCCTCCCCTTCGGCGCGCGCCTGCATATCAAGGACGGCGACAAGGTGGCGGCGGGCGACCAGCTCACCGAAGGCCCGGTGAACCCCCACGAGCTGCTGCGCATCAAGGGCATCGAAGCCGTGGAGCAGTACCTCCTGCAGGAGGTGCAGCGGGTGTACCGCTTCCAGGGCGTGGAGATCAACGACAAGCACATCGAGGTTATCGTGCGCCAGATGCTCCGGAAGGTAAAGGTGGAGGACCCGGGGGATACAGACCTGCTTTTGGGGAGCCTGGTAGATGTGCAGGAGTTCGAGGACGCCAATGCCCGGGTGCTGGAAGCCGGCGGCGAACCGGCCACCGCGCGGCCCACGCTCCTCGGCATCACGAAGGCGTCCTTGGCCACCGAGTCATTCCTCTCGGCGGCTTCCTTCCAGGAAACCACCCGCGTGCTCACCGAAGCAGCCATTAAAGGAAAAACAGACCCGCTGCTGGGCCTGAAGGAGAACGTGATCATCGGCAAGCTCATCCCGGCCGGGACGGGCATGGCGCGCTACCGCAGCGCCAAGGTGGAACCGGTCCCGTCTCCGGCCGTGCCGGCGGCCCAGGAGCTGGCCGGGCGCTGATTCTTGACAGTACCCGGGTGAGATGGTACAATAACCGAGTGTGACTATGGCCCGCCCCGCTCTGCGGGGCGGGCGAGCGAGTGATTACCCCAAAAGAGTGCGAAGTGAGGGAAGCGCGATGGCACTGGACGGTTTGCGGGCGGCGAAGAAAAAGACCGTTGGAACCAAGCAGACGCTCAAGGCGGTGGAAAAGGGTCTGGCCCGCCGGGTCTACGTAGCCAGGGACGCTGAAGCCCACATCATTGCTCCGCTCCTGGAGCTGTGTGCCAGCCGGGGTACTCCCTGCGAGTACGCCGAGAGCATGCGCGAGCTGGGCCGGGCCTGCGGCATTCAAGTAGGTGCGGCGGCAGCAGGTATCATCGAGTAGCGGAAGGAGGTGGCAAGATGCCGACAGTCAGCCAGATGATCCGCCAGGGTCGCAAGAAGGTGCAGGAGAAGTCCGCCGCTCCCGCTCTGCAGGGTTCACCGCAGAAGCGCGGAGTCTGCACTCGCGTATACACAACCACGCCCAAAAAGCCGAATTCGGCCCTGCGCAAGGTGGCGCGTGTGCGCCTGACCAACGGTACGGAGGTAACCTCCTACATCCCCGGGATCGGGCACAACCTGCAGGAGCACGCCGTGGTGCTGGTGCGCGGCGGCCGTGTTAAGGACCTGCCGGGCGTAAGGTACCACATTGTCCGGGGGACGCTGGATGCCGCCGGCGTGCAGGACCGGCGCCAGGGCCGGTCGAAGTACGGCGCGAAGCGGCCGAAGAAGTAGCGGTAAGGAGGGAAGACGATGCCAAGGCGAGGCCATGTGGGGCGGCGCGCGGTGCAACCGGACCCCATTTATGGGAGCCCGATGGTTACGCGCCTCATCAACAAAGTGCTCCTCAGCGGCAAAAAGAGCACGGCGGAGAAAATCTGCTACGAGGCTCTTGAGACCGTGCGGGAGAAGACGGGCAAAAATCCGCTCGATGTTTTCGAACAGGCGGTTAAAAACGTCACACCCATCGTCGAGGTAAGGGCGCGCCGGGTGGGCGGTGCCAACTACCAGGTGCCGGTGGAGGTGCGCCCGGAGCGGCGCATGTCGCTGGCTATGCGCTGGATTGTGGACTATGCCAGAAGGCGCGGCGAACGCACCATGAAGGAAAAGCTGGCGGCGGAGATTATGGACGCGGCGAACGGCACGGGCGGCGCTGTGAAAAAGCGGGAAGACACGCACAAGATGGCTGAGGCCAACAAGGCCTTTGCTCACTACCGGTGGTAAGAAACTGGGTTACGGAAAGGGGTGAAACCTGTGCCAAGGCAATACTCGCTGCAGAAGACACGCAACATCGGCATCATGGCGCACATCGATGCCGGTAAAACCACCACCACCGAGCGGATCCTCTTCTACACGGGGAGAGTACACAAAATCGGCGAAGTGGATGACGGTGCCGCCACCATGGACTGGATGGTGCAGGAGCAGGAGCGCGGTATCACTATTACGTCGGCGGCCACCACGTGCTTTTGGAAGGACCACCGCATCAACATTATCGACACGCCCGGCCACGTTGATTTCACCGTAGAGGTGGAGCGCTCGCTGCGCGTACTGGACGGAGCAGTTGCCGTATTCTGTGCCAAGGGCGGTGTGGAACCCCAGTCCGAAACCGTGTGGCGCCAGGCGGACCACTACCACGTGCCGCGGGTTGCCTATGTCAACAAAATGGACATTATGGGGGCCGATTTTTACCGCGCGGTCGAGATGATGCGCGAGCGCCTGGGAGCGAACGCCGTACCGATCCAGCTTCCGATCGGCAAGGAGGCGGACTTCCGCGGCGTAGTGGACCTTATTGCCGAGAAGGCTATTATCTATGTGGATGATTTGGGAACCCAGAGCGAAGAGGTGGCTGTTCCCGCCGACATGGTGGAAGACGCCAAGGCCTGGCGCGAAAAGCTGCTGGAGGCCGTGGCGGAGGTGGATGACGCCCTCATGGAAAAGTACCTGGAGGGTGAGCAGCTTACGGAGGAGGAGATCCACGCGGCCCTGCGCCGGGGAACCATTTCCGGGAGCCTGGTACCGGTGCTGTGCGGTTCCTCCTATAAGAACAAGGGCGTGCAGCCGCTCCTCGACGCCATTGTGGCCTACCTGCCGGCACCGACGGATATTCCGGAGATCCGGGGGGTAAACCCGGCCAGCGGCGAGGAGGAAGACCGGCCCACGAGCGACGACGCGCCGTTCAGCGCGTTGGCCTTCAAGATTATGACCGACCCCTATGTCGGCAAGCTGGCCTTCTTCCGGGTGTACTCCGGCAGCCTCAAGTCCGGTTCCTACGTGTACAACGCCAGCCGCGGCAAAAAGGAGCGCATCGGCCGCATCCTGCAGATGCACGCCAATCACCGGCAGGAGATCGACGAGGTTTTCACCGGGGACATCGCGGCGGCGGTGGGCCTGAGGGACACCGGGACCGGGGATACGCTCTGCGATGAGGCGGCGCCCATTCTGCTCGAGTCCATGCAGTTCCCGGAGCCGGTGATCTCGGTGGCCATTGAGCCCAAGACCAAGGCCGACCAGGATAAGCTGGGTGTGGCGCTGGGCAAGCTGGCCGAGGAAGACCCCACCTTCCGCATGCACACGGATAACGAAACCGGGCAGACCATCATCTCCGGGATGGGCGAGCTGCACCTGGAGATCATCGTGGACCGCCTGGTGCGGGAGTTCCACGTGGAAGCGAACGTGGGCCAGCCGCAGGTGGCCTATAAAGAGACCATCACCGTCCCGGCCAAGGCCCAGGGCCGCTACGTGCGGCAGACGGGCGGCCGCGGCCAGTACGGCGATGTCTGGCTGGAGGTGGCCCCGCGCGAGCGCGGCGCCGGTTTCGAGTTCGTGTCCAAGATCGTGGGCGGCGTGGTGCCGAAGGAATTCATCCCGGCCGTGGAGGCGGGTGTGCGTGAAGCTGCCGAGAACGGTGTGCTGGCCGGCTACCCCATGGTGGACGTGAGCGTCACCCTCTACGACGGCTCGTACCACGATGTGGATTCCTCGGAAATGGCCTTCAAGATCGCCGGGTCCATCGGCTTCAAGAATGCCGTGCAGCAGGCGCAGCCGGTGCTCTTGGAGCCCATGATGCAGGTACAGGTGCTGGTGCCGGAGGAGTACATGGGCGATGTCATCGGCGACATCAACAGCCGGCGCGGGCACATCACTAATATGGAGCCGCGCAACGGCATTCAAGTGATCGATGCCGTGGTGCCCTTGGGCGAGATGTTCGGCTATGCCACCGACCTCCGTTCCCGCACCCAGGGCCGCGGCAACTACACCATGCAGTTCTCGCACTACGCTGAGGTTCCGAAGAACCTGGCGGAAAAGATAATCGCCAAGACCAGGGGCTGACCCCGGGCAGGCGGTAGCCAAAGGAGGAGAAGAACATGGCAAAGAAGAAGTTTGAGCGGACCAAACCCCACGTGAACATCGGTACCATCGGCCACGTCGACCACGGCAAGACCACCCTCACCGCGGCCGTCACCAAAGTGCTGGCCAACGCCGGCCTGTCGGACTTCGTTCCCTTCGACCAGATCGACAAGGCGCCGGAAGAGCGGGCGCGGGGCATCACCATCGCCACCGCCCACGTGGAGTACCAAACCGAAAAGCGGCACTACGCCCACGTCGACTGCCCCGGCCACGCCGACTACGTCAAGAACATGATCACCGGCGCAGCCCAGATGGACGGCGCCATCCTGGTGGTCTCCGCCGCCGACGGCCCCATGCCGCAGACCCGTGAGCACATTCTGCTGGCGCGGCAGGTGGGCGTGCCCTACATCGTAGTCTTTCTCAACAAAGCCGACATGGTGGACGACCCCGAGCTCATGGAGCTCGTCGAGATGGAAGTCAGAGAGCTTCTCTCCCAGTACGAGTTTCCCGGCGACGAGATCCCCATCATCCCCGGCTCCGCCCTCAAGGCCCTCGAGTGCGGCTGCGGCAAGCGCGACTGCCCGAACTGCGGCCCCATCTGGAAACTCATGGACGCCGTAGACGAATACGTGCCCACCCCGGACCGCGACACCGACAAGCCCTTCCTCATGCCCATAGAAGACGTGTTCACCATCACCGGCCGCGGCACCGTGGTCACCGGCCGTGTCGAGCGCGGCAAAGTGAAGGTGGGCGACGAAGTCGAGCTGGTGGGGCTGACCCCCGAGAAGAAAAAGAGCGTCGTCACCGGCGTCGAGATGTTCCGAAAGACCCTGGACGAAGGCGTCGCCGGCGACAACATCGGCGTGCTGCTCCGGGGCATCGACCGCAAGGAAGTCGAGCGCGGCATGGTGCTTTCCAAGCCCGGCAGCATTCACCCGCACACCAAGTTCAAAGGGCAGGTGTACGTTCTCACCAAAGAAGAAGGCGGGCGGCACACCCCGTTCTTCAACGGCTACCGGCCGCAGTTCTACTTCCGCACCACCGACGTCACCGGCAACATCAAGCTGCCCGAGGGCGTCGAGATGGTCATGCCCGGCGATAACGTGGTGATGGACATCGAGCTTATCACCCCCATCGCCATCGAGAACGGGCTGCGCTTCGCCATCCGCGAGGGCGGCCGCACCGTGGGCGCCGGCGTGGTGGCCGAGATCTTCGAATAAGCGAGGGGAGACACTCTCCCCCCCTCTTTTTCTACCTTGGCCGCTATGAGGTGGAAGGTTGCCAGCGGGCGCTGGGGAATTTCCACTGAGAACTGTCCGGAAATCGGGCGAAGGGAGGAAGTTTTGTGGCTCAACACAAGATACGCATTCGCCTCAAGGGCTATGACCATGAGGTGATCGATCAATCGTCCCAGAAGATCATCGAAACCGTCAAGCGCACCGGGGCTCTGGTGTCGGGTCCCATCCCGCTGCCGACGGAAAAGAGCATCTACACCATTTTACGCGCCCCGCACAAGTACAAGGACTCGCGCGAGCAGTTCGAGATGCGCATTCACAAGCGTCTCATCGATATCCTGGAACCCACGCCTAAGACAGTGGACGCCCTGATGCGTCTGGACCTCCCTACCGGCGTGGACATCGAGATCAAGCAGCTGTAAGGGAAGGGAGGCGAGGACGGTGAAAGGGATTCTCGGAAAAAAGCTGGGGATGACCCAGATCACCCAGGAAGACGGCACCATGGTGCCGGTGACGGTTATCGAGGCCGGCCCCTGCGTCGTGGTGCAGAAAAAGACGCCTGCCCGCGACGGCTACGCTGCGCTGCAGCTTGGGTTCGGGGCCGTGCGCGAGAACAAGGTGAGGAAGCCCCTCAAAGGGCACTTCAGCAAGAACAAGCTCAAACCCGTGCGCTACCTGCGGGAGCTCCGGGTGGAAAACCCCGAGGCCTATGAGGTGGGCCAGGAGATCAAGGTAGACATCTTCAGCCCCGGTGAGCGCGTGGACGTTACCGGTATCTCCCGCGGCAAGGGCTACGCCGGGCTCATTAAGCGCTGGGGCGGGCACCGCGGTCCCATGGCGCACGGCTCCAAATTCCACCGGGCGCCCGGTACGCTGGGCAGCCCCAGGGGCGGCGGCCGGGTGTTCCCGGGACGGCACATGCCCGGCCGCATGGGTTACGAACGGGTGACGGTCAAGAACCTGCAGGTGGTACGGGTGGACCCGGAGCGGAACCTGCTCCTCGTTAAAGGGGCAGTGCCCGGGGCGCGCGGCCGTTTGGTCACGGTGCGCGCGGCCGAGTGACAGGCGGCGGTGAAAGGAGGAGACGAGATGCCACGTGTACCGGTATATAACCTCCAGGGCGAGGCGGTGGGGGAGATCGAACTCTCCGACAGCGTCTTCGCCGTGCCGATGAATAGCGGACTCATTCACCAGGCCGTGGTGCGCCACCTCGCCAACCGGCGCCTGGGCACGGCCGACACCAAAACCCGCGCCGAAGTGAGCGGCGGCGGGCGCAAACCGTGGCGGCAGAAGGGCACCGGCCGGGCGCGCCAAGGCAGCATCCGTTCGCCGCTGTGGCGGCACGGCGGCGTGGCCTTTGGGCCTCACCCGAGGAGCTATGCTCAGGACATGCCGCGCAAGATGCGGCGCCTGGCGCTGAAGGTAGCCCTCTCGGAAAAGCTCCGGAGCGGCGGGCTGACGGTGGTGGAGGACATCAAGCTGCCGGAACCCAAGACGAAGCAGATGGTGAATGTTTTAAGGAGGCTGGGCGCGCCGAAGAAGGCCCTCATTGTTACGGCCGAGCGCGACGAGCTGGTGGACCGTTCGGCGCGGAACCTTCCCGGCGTGCTGGCCTCCGGGGCGCTGGGCCTCAATGTGTACGATGTTTTGAACCACGACCGTCTCATCATCACGAAAGACGCCGTGGCCAAGGTAGAGGAGGTGCTCGGCTGATGGAGGCGCGGGACGTTCTGAAGCGGCCGGTGATCACCGAGCGGGCCACCTCCCAGCTGGAGGAAGGCAAGTACACCTTTGAGGTGGACCCGGCGGCGACGAAAATCGATATCAAGAACGCCGTAGAAGAGATTTTCAAAGTAGACGTCATCAAGGTGGCCACCCTCAGGGTGCCGGGCAAGCTCAAGCGCGTGGGCCGGCACGTGGGCCGGACGTCGGACTGGAAGAAGGCCATCGTTACGGTCAAGAAGGGGCAGCGCATTCCCTTCTTCGAGGGTGCCTGAATCTGAGCGCGGAAAGGGGGGGCAGCGATGCCCATTAAGAAGTATAAGCCTACTTCCCCAGGCATTCGGTTTCAAACCACAGCGACATTTGAGGAAGTGACGAAGAAGCGCCCGGAGAAGGCGCTCTTGGAGCCGCTTCCGAAAAAGGCCGGGCGCAACAACCAGGGCCGCATCACGGTGCGCCACAAGGGTGGCGGCCACAAGCGCCGGTACCGGGTTATCGACTTCAAGCGGAACAAGGACGGTGTGCCGGCCAAGGTGGCGGCCATCGAGTACGACCCGAACCGCTCGGCGCGGATTGCACTCCTCCACTACGCCGACGGGGAGAAACGCTACATCCTGGCGCCGCTCGGCCTTGAGGTGGGCGACAAGGTGGTTTCCGGGCCCGACGCGGACATTAAACCAGGTAACACGCTGCCGCTGGCCAACATCCCGGTCGGCACCATGGTGCACAACATCGAGCTTACGCCCAAGCAGGGCGGCAAGCTGGTGCGGGCGGCCGGCGCGGCGGCCCAGCTGCTGGCGCGGGAAGGCAACCTGGCTACGGTGCGCATGCCTTCGGGTGAGATGCGGATGTTCCCGGTGGAATGCCGGGCGACGATCGGCCAGGTGGGCAACCTGGATTACGAGAACATCACCGTGGGTAAGGCCGGGCGCTCGCGCTGGCTGGGTATCCGGCCGACCGTGCGCGGCGTGGTCATGAACCCGGTGGACCACCCGCACGGCGGCGGCGAAGGCCGTGCACCGGTGGGCCGCAAGGTGCAGATGACGCCTTGGGGCAAGCCCGCCCGGGGCGTGCGGACGCGCAAGCGGAACAAGGCCTCGGATCGCCTTATCGTGAAGCGGCGTGGATAGGCTGAAAGGGGGTTAGCTCGTGTCGCGTTCAGCCAAAAAGGGGCCGTACGTTCACCCCAGTCTCATGAAGAAAATCAAAGAGATGAACGAGAAGCGGGAGAAGCGGGTCATCAAGACCTGGTCCCGCGCCTCGACGATTTTTCCGGAAATGGTCGGCCACACCATTGCGGTACATGATGGGCGTAAGCACGTGCCCATCTACATCACCGAGGAGATGGTGGGCCACAAGCTCGGCGAATTTGCGCCTACGCGGCTTTTCCGGGGCCATGGGGCGCACACTGAAAGGTCTACGGCGCTCAAGTAGAGGAGGGCAGGGACAGGCATGGAAGCAAAAGCGGTTGCCCGCTACGTGCGGATCTCCCCCAGCAAGGTGCGGATCGTCCTGGACCTGATCCGGGGTAAGAGCGCGGCCGAGGCCCTGGGGATCCTGCGGTTTACGCCCAAACGGGGCTCCCGCCTGGTGGAGAAGGTGCTGCGTTCGGCCATCGCCAACGCCCAGAACAATCTGGACCTTAACCCGGCGGATCTACTGGTGCTCAGGGCGTACGCCGACGAGGGGCCGACGCTCAAGCGGTATCATCCTCGCCGCATGGGACAGGCGTTTCCCATTCTAAAACGCACCAGCCACATCACGGTTGTGGTGGGTGAAAAGTAAGGAGGGATAGGAGTGGGTCAAAAAGTTAATCCCAATGGCCTGCGCCTGGGAATTATTCGCAACTGGGACGCACGCTGGTATGCCGAGCGCGATTTCTCCGACCTCCTGCTCGAGGATGTGAAGATCCGCGACTACATCAAGGAGAAGTGCTTTATAGCGGGCGTTTCGCATATTGAGATTGAGCGGGTGGCGAAGCGCATCCAGGTCACCGTGCACACCGCCAAGCCCGGCATCATCATCGGCCGCGGCGGCGCCGGGGTCGAAGCCCTGCGCAAAGACCTGGAGAAGCTGACGGGCAAACAGGTGCACATCAACATCCTGGAGATCAAGGTGCCGGAGCTGGATGCGCAGCTGGTGGCGGAGGGTATCGCCCAGCAGCTGGAGAAGCGCACGTCTTTCCGGCGGGCCATGAAACAGGCCATGGGCCGGACGATGCGCGCGGGCGCCAAGGGAATCCGCGTGGCGGTAAGCGGCCGTCTGGGCGGCGCGGAGATTGCGCGGCGTGAAGGCTACCGTGAAGGCACGGTGCCGCTGCAGACGCTCCGGGCGGACATTGAGTACGGTTTTGCCGAGGCACGCACCACCTATGGGCGTATCGGCGTTAAGGTGTGGATTTACAAGGGTGAAGTGCTGCCCGCGGCGAAGGCAGCCCGGGCAACCAAGAAAGAGGCCGCCGCGGAGGGAGGCGAGTAACATGCTGATGCCCAAGAGGGTGAAGTACCGCAAGCAGCACCGTCCCAACCCCCAGGGCGTGGCGAAGCGGGGTACGGAGGTCGTTTACGGTGACTACGGGCTGGCGGCCCTCGAGCCGGGCTGGATCACCCAGCGGCAGATCGAGGCCGCCCGTGTGGCGCTCACGCGGTACATCAAACGCGGCGGGCGGGTGTGGATCAAAATTTTCCCGGATAAGCCCATTACGGCCAAACCGGCCGAGACACGCATGGGCAGCGGCAAGGGCGCGCCGGAGTACTGGGTGGCCGTGGTTAAGCCGGGGCGTATCCTTTTTGAACTGACGGGAGTGGATGAGGCAGTGGCCAAGGAGGCTATGCGGCTGGCCGGGCAGAAGCTGCCGATTAAAACGCGCTTCGTCAAGCGCATTGAAGTGGGTGGTGAGGCCGGTGAAAGCTAAGGAACTCAAGGACCTGACCGATAGCGAACTGCAGGAGAAATTGGCCGGCTTCAAGGAAGAGCTGTTCAACCTCCGGTTCCAGATGGTCACGCGGCAGTTGGATAATCCCATGCGCATCCGCGAGGTTCGTAAGTCCATCGCCAGGATTAAAACCATCCTGCGGCAACGGGAGCTGGCGGGCGAGAGAGGCTAGGAACACTGGGGGCGCAGAGCGCTGCGCCCGCGAGGCCTGATGAAAGGAGGCCAGGAGCTTGGAACGAGGGCAGAGGAAGGTCCGTGTCGGGACCGTGGTCAGCGATAAAATGGATAAGACGGTGGTCGTTGAGGTGGAAAACACCGTCCAGCATCCTCTTTACAAGCGCACCGTTCACCGCACGGCGCGCCTTAAGGCGCATGACCCGGAGAACGCCTGCCGGGTCGGCGACCGGGTGCGGGTGAGTTCGACAAGACCGCTGTCGAAGGATAAGCGGTGGCGGGTGGTCGAGATCATCGAGAAGGCCCGTTAAGTACGCCCTTGCCGAAAGGGGGTTAGAAGATGATTCAGCCACAGACACGGCTCGTGGTGGCGGACAACACCGGGGCCAAGGAGCTGATGTGCATCCACGTCGCCGGGGGCTCCAAGCGGCGCTATGCGAATGTGGGAGATATCATCGTCGCCAGCGTCAAGCAGGCAACGCCCGGTGGTGTTGTTAAAAAAGGCGACGTGGTGAAGGCCGTGGTTGTTCGATCGAAGAAAGGCGTGCGGCGTCCCGACGGCTCCTATATCCGCTTCGATGAGAACGCCGCTGTGATCATAAAGGACGACAAGGAACCGCGCGGCACGCGTATCTTCGGGCCGGTGGCCCGGGAGCTGCGCGAGAAGGAATTCATGAAGATCATTTCCCTGGCGCCGGAAGTGCTGTAGGGGAAGGAGGCGTTAAGGTTGCAGCCCAAGGTACACGTCAAAAAGGGCGATACCGTTATGGTGATCGCCGGCAAGGATCGGGGGAAAAAGGGCAAGATCCTCCGCGTCTTCCCCGCCAAGGGCAGGGTGCTGGTGGAAGGGATCAACATGGTGAAGCGCCACACCCGGCCGACGCAAAAGGTGCAGCAGGGTGGAATCATCAGCAAGGAGGCGCCGCTCGACGCCAGCAATGTCCAGCTGGTGTGCGGCAGCTGCGGCCGGCCCACGCGCACCGGGAAGAAAACTCTCGCAGACGGCCGCCGGGTGCGGTTCTGCAAGAACTGCGGCGAGGTCGTCGACAAGTAGGCGGGGGAAAGGAGGTAGGGCCAGTGGACCTGAGAGAAAAGTACGTGCAGGAAGTGGTACCGGCGCTGGTGCAGCGCTTTGGCTACGCCAACAAGATGCAGGTGCCCAAGCTGGAGAAAGTCGTCATCAACATGGGCGTGGGCGATGCCCTGCAGAATCCCAAGCTCCTCGACGCAGCGGTGGCGGACCTCACCCAGATCGCGGGGCAGAAGCCGCTGGTGACGCGGGCCAAGAAGTCCATCGCCAATTTCAAGGTGCGGGCCGGCGCGGCCATCGGCTGCAAGGTGACGCTTCGGGGCGAGCGGATGTACGACTTCCTGCAGAAGCTCATGAACGTGGCGCTGCCGAGGGTGCGCGATTTCCGCGGCGTTTCCTCCAAGGGCTTCGACGGGCGCGGCAACTACACCCTGGGCGTGCGCGAACAGCTGATTTTCCCCGAGATCGATTACGACAAGGTGGAGAAGGTCCGGGGTATGGATATCACCATTGTGACTACGGCGAAAACGGACGAGGAATCCCGGGAGCTCTTGAGGCTTCTCGGTATGCCTTTCCGGGAGAGCTGATGCAAGGGAGGGAACGGGAGTGGCCAGAAAGGGCCTAATTGAGAAGTGGAAGCGTGAGCCCAAGTTTAAGGTGCGGGAGCACAACCGCTGCAGGATCTGTGGCCGTCCCCATGCCTACCTCCGCAAATTTGGGATCTGCCGGATTTGCTTCCGGGAGCGGGCCTACCGCGGGGAGATCCCTGGAATAAGGAAGGCCAGCTGGTAGGGCCAGAAGGGAGGCAGAGAAAGTGACCATGACTGATCCCATCGCCGACATGCTGACCAGGATCAGGAACGCCAACGTGGCACGCCACGAAGTGGTGGAGATCCCGGGCTCACGCATGAAGCAGGCCATCGCAGAAATCCTCAAGGCAGAAGGCTTCATCCGCGACTACGAGTACGTTAACGATAAAAAGCAGGGTATTCTCAAGGTATACCTGAAGTACGGGCCGAACAAGGAGCGCGTCATTTCGGACCTGAGGCGGATCAGCAAGCCTGGCCTTAGGGTGTACGTGGGGCGGAACGAGATTCCCAGGGTGCTCAAGGGGCTGGGCATTGCCATTTTGTCCACACCCCGGGGTGTTATGAGCGACAAGCAGGCCCGGCGCGAGGGTGTCGGCGGCGAAGTCCTCTGCTACGTATGGTAGTGAGGAGGAGTTGATATGTCCAGGATCGGGAAAAAGCCCATCCCGGTACCGCCCGGGGTGGAGGTGGCGATAGAAGGGAACACCGTGCGCGTGCGCGGGCCCAAAGGCGAACTGGCGCGGACGGTGCCCCAGGACATCAGCGTTGTCCGCGAGGGGGCCGTACTCAAGGTGACCCGCGCGGGCGACGCCGGCGAGCAGCGGGCGCTCCACGGCCTTACGCGCACCCTGGTCGCGAACATGGTGGAGGGTGTCACGCACGGCTACAGCAAGGCGCTCGAGATTACCGGCGTGGGCTACCGTGCCGCCAAGCAGGGGCGCAAGCTGGTTATGCAGCTGGGTTATTCGCACCCGGTGGAGATTGAGCCGCCGGCGGGGATAGAGTTCGAAGTGCCGGCGCCGACCAAGATTGTGGTGCGGGGACTGGATAAGGAACTCGTCGGCGAAGTGGCCGCGGATGTGCGGCGGCGCCGGCCGCCCGAGCCGTACAAAGGCAAAGGCATTCACTATGAGGGCGAACGGCTGCGCCATAAGGTCGGTAAGACGGGCAAGGCTGCGAAGTAGGCCCCGGAAAGGAGAGTGCACGGGTGATCACGAAGAAAGACCGCAACGAAAAGCGCCAGGTCCGGCACCTCAGGGTGCGGAAAAGGGTGGCGGGCACTCCCTCCCGGCCGCGGCTTGCAGTGTACCGCAGCCTCAACCACATCTACGCCCAGGTGATTAACGACGAGACCGGCACCACCCTCGTCTCCGCCTCCACCCTGGACCCGGAGATCCGGGCGCGGGGGGTAAAGGGCGGCAACGTGGCAGCGGCCAAGCTGGTGGGCGAGTTGGTGGCGCGGCGGGCTCAAGAACGGGGAATCACCAAGGTGGTTTTTGACCGCGGCGGCTACCTGTACCATGGGCGCGTGGCGGCCCTGGCAGAAGCAGCCCGGGCGGCTGGGCTGGAACTGTAGGCCGAGGTAAAGGAGGGAGAAGCGACTTGCAGAAGCACGAGCAACCGAGAAGGCGGCGCGAGCGCCGGGAAGAGCAGGCGGTAAGCGAGTTCCAGGAAAAAGTAGTAACCATCAACCGCGTGGCCAAGGTGGTCAAAGGCGGCCGGCGCTTCAGCTTCAGCGCGCTGGTGGTCGTGGGTAACGGCAAGGGCAAGGTGGGCGTCGGCCTGGGCAAGGCGGCGGAGGTCCCCGATGCCATTCGTAAGGGCGTAGACGATGCAAAGAAGAACCTGTTTGTCGTCCCGCTGCGGGAGTCGACCATTCCCCACGAGGTGATCGGCCACTTCGGTGCCGGGCGGGTACTCCTTAAGCCGGCCGCCGCGGGCACAGGCGTGATCGCCGGCGGCGCGGTCCGGGCCATCCTGGAGCTCGCCGGGGTGAAGGACGTTCTCACCAAGTCCCTGGGCTCGGCCAACCCGAACAACGTGGCGCGGGCGACGATTGCGGCGTTGAAATCCCTGAAAACGGCGGAGGATGTGGCCCGCCTGCGGGGCCTGAGCGTCGAAGAACTGATCGGCTGAGGAGGTAGGAGAGCATGGCCAAGGTTAAGATCACCCTGGTGAAGAGCCTGGTCAGCCGTCCGGCCGATCAGCGGGCCACGGTGCGGGCTCTGGGCCTCCACCGCCTGCACCAGTCGGTAGTGAAAGAAGTGAGTCCCGCCGTCCAGGGCATGATCCATAAAGTGCAGCACTTGCTTCTTGTTGAGAATGACGAATAGTAAGGAGGTGTAGCCATGAATCTGTCTACGCTGTCACCGGCTCCCGGTTCCCGCCAGGCGAAGACGCGCGTAGGGCGCGGCATCGGCTCCGGGCTCGGCAAAACCTCCGGACGTGGTCACAAGGGCCAAAAGGCCCGCTCGGGCGGCGTTAAAGGACCGGCCTTCGAGGGCGGTCAGAAGCCGCTGCAGCTGCGCCTGCCCAAGCGGGGTTTCTATAATCCGTTTCGGGTGGAGTACGCCGTGGTGAACCTGGCTGCTTTAGAGGAGAAATTTGCGGCCGGGGACGAAGTGACACCCGAGACCCTGCGTGCGGCCGGGCTGGTGAAGCACGCGAACGATCGGATCAAAATCCTGGGCACGGGGGATATAACCAAACCCCTTACCGTCCGGGTGCATGCCTTCAGCCGCGCTGCCCAGGAGAAGATCGCTGCGGCCGGCGGCAAAGCTGAGGTGATTTAAGTGCTGGATGCGCTGCGGAATGCCTGGAAGATTCCGGACCTAAGGCGGCGGCTCACCTTTACCCTGCTCATGTTCCTGGTGTTCCGGATCGGCAGCCACATTCCCGTGCCCGGCATCGACCCGCGGGTGCTGCAGGATGTCTTTAACCAGGGCAACCTGCTCGGGTTCCTGGACCTCTTTTCCGGCGGTGCCTTAAAGAGGGTTTCCATCTTTGCCTTGAGCGTAACCCCCTACATTACGGCCTCAATTATTATCCAGCTCCTCACCATTGTTATCCCCAAGCTCGAGGAGCTGGCTAAAGAAGGCGAAGAGGGGCGTAAAAAGCTGGCCCAGTACACGCGCTACAGCACCGTGGTGCTGGCGCTGATCCAGGCGGCCGGCATGGTGGCCTGGATGCGGGATGCCGTCACTCACCCCGGCTGGGTGAGCTGGTCCATCATCGTAGTGGCGCTGACGGCCGGGACGGCCTTCCTCATGTGGCTGGGCGAGGAGATTACCGATAAAGGTATTGGCAACGGGATCTCGCTCATCATCTTTGCCGGCATCGTCTCGCGCCTCCCGGCCGGCCTGGGCAAGGTTATCGGGTACGTTCAGGTGCGGGCCATCAACGTCCTTAACATTCTGCTCCTGGCTGTGGTGGTGCTGGCGGTGATCGTGGCGATCATCTACATGCAGGAAGGCGAGCGGCGGATTACCGTGCAGTACGCCAAGCGCATGGTGGGGCGCCGGGTTTACGGCGGGCAGAGCACGCACATCCCGCTCAAGGTGAACCAGGCCGGTGTGATCCCCATCATTTTCGCCATGTCGGTCCTGCTTTTCCCAGGCACGGTGGCTCAGTTTGTGCATCACCCCTGGGCGCAGGCGGTGGCCAACGCCCTGCAGTGGGGGACCACCCTCAACACGGTGCTTTACTTCGGCCTCAACGTGTTCTTTACGTTCTTCTACACGGCGGTAACCTTTAACCCGGTGGACATTTCCAAGAACATGCAGAAGTACGGCGGGTTCATTCCCGGCATCCGGCCCGGGCGGCCGACGTCCGACTACATCAGCCGGGTGCTCTACCGGATTACGGTGGCCGGCGCGCTCTTCATCGCGCTGGTGGCGGTGCTTCCCATGTTCATGGGCAGCCTGACCGGCGTGCAGGGTCTTTACTTCGGGGGCACCGGTGTGCTCATTGTGGTCGGTGTGGCGCTCGAGACCATGAAGCAGATCGAGGCGCACATGCTGATGCGGCACTATGAAGGATTTCTTAAGAAGTCGTAAGACCGCCGGGGCGCGGCCAGAGGGGAGGTAGGGCCATGCAGCTTGTACTCTTGGGGGCGCCGGGGGCAGGCAAAGGGACGCAGGGCGAACTCTTGGCGCAGGAATACGGCATCCCCCACATCGCCACTGGAGACCTCCTACGGGGGGCCATGGCGGCAGAGACACCCCTGGGCGAGGCAGCGCGCCGCTACGTCGCCCGGGGCGAGCTGGTACCCGATGAGGTGGTTGTCGGGATCGTCAGGGAGCGGCTGACGGCACCGGACGCCGAGGCCGGCTTTATCCTGGACGGCTTTCCGCGCACAGAGGCCCAGGCGGAGGATCTGGACGCATTTTTAGAGGAGCTGGGGCGGCCGCTCACGGCCGCGGTGCTGCTGGATGTGGCCCGCGAAACACTGCTGGCGCGCCTCACGGCGCGGCGCGTGTGCCCCCAGTGCGGCGCATCCTTTCACCTGGTGAACAGGCCGCCCAAGGAAGCCGGGCGCTGCGACGCCTGCGGCGCTCCCTTGGTGCAGCGCGAAGATGACCGCACGGACGTAATCGCGCGGCGCCTTGAGGTGTATCAAAAGGAGACTGCACCACTCGTGGAGTTTTACGCCCGCAGAGGGCTCCTCGTGCGCGTACCGGGCACCGGGACGCCGGCGGAGATCCTGGCGCGGGTTAAAGCAGCTTTAGGAGAAGGTGCAGCATGATCGTCCTTAAGTCACCGCGGGAAATCGACTGCATGCGGGCGGCGGGACGGCTTACCGCCCAGGCCATCGCGGAACTCAAGCGGGCCATCCGGCCCGGTGTTACCACCGGCGAGCTCGATGCGCTGGCGGAGGATTTTATCACCCGCCACGGCGGCGTACCGGCCTTCAAGGGCTACCAGGGTTTTCCGGGCAGCATCTGCGCCTCCATCAACGACGAGGTGGTGCATGGGATCCCTGGTCTACGGCAGGTAAAAGCTGGAGATATTATTAGTATCGATATCGGCGCCATCGTCGACGGTTATGTGGGCGATGCGGCCTTCACCGCGCCGGTGGGCGCAGTGAGCCCCGAGGCGGAGGAGCTCATGCGGGTGACCGAAGGCTCGCTTTACCGCGCTATCGAACAGGCGCATCCCGGGAACCGCCTCTCCGACATCTCGCACGCCGTGCAGACGTACGTCGAGCGCGCCGGCTTTGCGGTGGTGCGGGATTACGTGGGCCACGGGATCGGCACCAAGATGCACGAGGATCCGCCCATTCCCAACTACGGGCCGCCGGGCCGGGGCCCGCGGCTGCAGGTGGGCATGGTGCTGGCCATTGAACCGATGGTGAACCGGGGAACGTTCGAGGTCCGGGTGCTGGACAACGGTTGGACGGTTGTCACCGCCGACGGCAGCCTGTCGGCGCACTTCGAACACACCGTGGCCGTTACCGAGTCGGGCCCGGAGATCCTTACCCGGCTGTGAGGGTAACGCTTATGCCGGGAAAAGTGAAACTGGGGCAGATTGTGTGTTCGCGCGCCGGCCGCGACCGGGGCCGGTACTACCTGGTGGTGGGCTGGCAGGACGCCCGGCGTCTCCGGGTGGCCGACGGCAGGCGCCGCCCGGTGGAAAGGCCGAAGGTCAAGAACATCGCACACCTCGAGGTCACCGGCCGGGTGGCCGAGGAAGTGGCCGCGCGGCTCGAGCGCAAGGAGCCGGTGAGCGACCTGATGGTGCGCGCGGCTCTGGCTGAGGTTGCGGGCGCTGATCCGTCGTGGAAGGAGGGCGATTGATGCCTAAGGAAAGAGACGATGCCATAGAGGTCGATGGTACGGTAGTGGAGCCGCTTCCCAACGCGATGTTCCGGGTGGAACTGGATAACGGCCACCGTGTCTTGGCCCATGTTTCCGGTAAGATCCGTATGAACTTCATTCGCATCCTTCCCGGGGACCGCGTGCGCCTGCAGCTGTCGCTTTACGACCTGGGCCGGGGACGGATAACGTACAGGTACAAATAGGTAAAGATAAACCAAGGTGAACAGCGTCGGGTCGCCTGAAGGAGGGTTGGCGATGAAGGTGAGGCCGTCGGTGAAACCAATCTGCGAGAAGTGTAAAGTGATCAAGCGCAAGGGGCGCGTGATGGTTATCTGTGAAAACCCCAAGCATAAGCAGCGCCAGGGCTGAAGCCCGGGCTGCCGATGGAGGTGTGACGCATGGCACGTATTGCCGGTGTAGATCTGCCGCGCGATAAGCGGGTTGAGGTGGCGCTCACGTATATCTACGGGATCGGCCCCACCTCGGCGCAGAAGATCTTGGCCCAGACACGCATCAACCCGGACACCCGCGTGAAGGACCTGACCGAGGAAGAGGCCACCCGGCTGCGCGAAGAGATCGACAAGAACTACAAGGTGGAAGGCGACCTCAGGCGCGATGTTTCTCTGGACGTCAAGCGCCTCATTGAAATCGGGACCTACCGTGGTCTGCGCCACCGCCGGGGCCTGCCGGTGCGCGGGCAGCGGACGCGCACCAACGCCCGCACCCGGAAGGGTCCGCGCAAGACGGTGGGCGTGCGGCGTAAGAAGTAAGCTCTAAGGAGGGAAAGGGATGCCGAAGAAAGCGCAGACGCGCGTGAAGCGGCGTGAGCGCAAGAACGTCGACCGCGGCGTGGCGCACATCCGCTCCACTTTCAACAATACTTTGGTTACCATCACCGATACGGCGGGCAACGTTATCTCCTGGTCCAGCGCCGGCACACAAGGGTTTAAGGGCTCCCGCAAGGGCACACCCTTCGCCGCCCAGATGGCCGCGGAGAAGGCCGCCAAGCAGGCGATGGAGCACGGCATGCGGGAGATAGAGGTGGAGGTTAAGGGTCCGGGGGCCGGCCGCGAGGCGGCCATTCGTTCGCTGCAGGCGGCAGGGCTGGAGGTAAACCTGATTAAAGACGTGACTCCCATTCCGCACAACGGTTGCCGGCCGCCCAAGCGGCGCCGGGTCTAAGAGGAGGTGTCCAGCTGAATGGCAAGGTATACGGCTGCTGTTTGCCGGCTGTGCCGGCGGGAAGGCATGAAGCTCTTCCTCAAGGGTGACCGCTGCTACACGGGCAAGTGCTCGATAGACCGGCGCGGTTATGCTCCCGGCCAGCACGGCCAGGGCCGGAAGAAGATTTCCGAGTATGGTGTGCAGCTGCGCGAGAAGCAGAAGGCGCGCCGCATTTACGGCGTGCTGGAGCGGCAGTTCGGCCGCTACTATGAGCTCGCGGCGCGCATGAAGGGCATGACGGGCGTGAACCTCTTGACGCTCCTGGAGACCAGGCTCGACAACGTGGTCTACCGCCTCGGGTTCGCCCGTTCGCGGGCGGAGGCGCGGCAGCTGGTGCGCCACGGTCACTTCGCGGTGAACGGCCGCAAGGTGAGCATTCCTTCCTTCCGCGTGCGCGCCGGCGACGAGGTGAGCGTACGGGAGGGGAGCCGCAACCTGCCGCTCTTTGCGGAACTGGCTCAGGTGGCGGCGGCGCGCACGGTCCCCGCCTGGCTGGAGTCGGTACCGGCCGAGCTGAAGGCCCGGGTGCTCAGGCTGCCGGAACGGGAAGAAATCGATGTGCCGGTGCAGGAACACCTTATCGTGGAGCTTTATTCCAAGTAATGAACCTGAAGGAAAAGCCCTCGCCAGAAACTGAGTGGATAAGGAGGGGCAAGGTTCATGGTTGAGATGGAAAAACCGAGGATTGAGGTGGCCGAGATCAGCGACGATGACCGGTACGGCCGCTTCGTGGTCGAACCGCTCGAGCGGGGGTACGGGACCACCCTGGGCAACTCTCTACGGCGGGTCCTCCTCTCCTCCCTGCCGGGGGCGGCGGTCACCTCGGTGAAGATCCAGGGTGTTCTGCACGAGCTGTCGACGATACCGGGCGTGGTTGAGGACGTGCCGGAGATCGTGCTTAACCTGAAGGAGCTGGCGCTGAAACTGCACAGCGACGGCCCCAAGATGATGCGCCTCGAGGCGCGGCAGCCCGGCGATGTCAAGGCCGGCGACATTACCACCGACCCGGACATTGAAATCCTTAACCCGGAGCAGCACATCGCCACTTTGGACGAAGGCGCGGAGCTGGTCATGGAGATCACCGTGGCCAAGGGCCGCGGCTATGTGCCGGCCGACCGGAACAAAAAGCCGGATGATCCCATCGGGCTGATCCCCGTGGACTCCGTCTTCAGCCCCATTACCCGCGTGAACTACCTGGTGGAGAACACCCGCGTGGGGCAGCGGACAGACTTTGACAAGCTGACGCTGGAGGTGTGGACCGACGGGACGATAAGTCCCGACGAGGCCGTAAGCCTGGCGGCCCACATCCTCACCGAGCACCTGGCCCTCTTCACCGGCCTCACCGAGGTTTCCAATGACATGGAGATCATGGTGGAGCGCGAAGAGGAGAACAAGGGGAGTGCCCTCGATATGACCATCGAGGAGCTGGATCTCTCTGTGCGCTCATACAACTGCCTCAAGCGGGCCGGGATCAATACCGTCTACCAGCTGACGCAGAAGACGGAAGACGACATGATGAAGGTGCGCAACCTCGGGCGCAAGTCGCTGGAAGAAGTGCAGACCAAGCTGGCGGCGCTGGGGCTGTCCCTGAAGCCCAAGGAGGAGTAGCGGTCGGCGGTGAGCTGTTGGGTGTCGGCTCTTGGGCGTTGGACCAAGGGTTGGGCACTCGCAGTGGGCGGTAATTCGCCCATGCTCAATGCCGAACGCTGAACGCCAAAACTGGAGGTGAAAGGTATGGGTTACCGCAAACTCGGGCGCCTGAGCGGCCACCGGGAGGCCATGCTCAGGAATGCGCTCGTCTCCTTTTTCCGCTATGAGCGCATCCAAACCACCGAGGCCAAGGCCAAGGAGCTGAGGCGCCTGGCTGAGGGCCTGGTTACCCTGGCCAAGCGGGGCGACCTGCACGCGCGGCGGCAGGCGGCGGTGCTGGTGCCGGATAAAGAAGTCTTGAAAAAGCTGTTCGATACGGTGGGGCCCCGCTATAAGGAGCGGGCCGGCGGCTATACGCGGATTTACAGGCTCGGACCCCGCCAAGGCGATGCAGCTCCCTTGGCCATCCTGGAGCTGGCGTAAGATACTGAGCAAGGGACCAGCCTCGCCGGGCGCATGGTCCCTGTTTTGTTAAGCGGGTGGTAAACATGACGGCAATGTTTCAGCTCGAGCACGTCTCCCACGCCTACAGCGGGGGGGACGCGGGCGGGCGACCGGCCCTCGCGGACGTCACCTTGCGCATCGCCGCCGGCGAGTTCGTCGCCGTAATCGGCCACAACGGCTCGGGCAAGTCCACCCTGGCGAAGCACCTCAATGCCCTCCTGCTGCCCACCGAGGGGCGGGTGCTGGTGAAGGGGCTGGATACGCGCCGGAGCGAACACCTCTGGGATATCCGCCAGACGGCGGGCATGGTGTTTCAAAACCCCGACAACCAGATTGTGGCCACGGCGGTGGAGGAGGACGTGGCCTTTGGGCCGGAGAACCTGGGCGTGCCGCCGGCGGAGATCCGCCGGCGGGTGGACGAGGCCCTGGCGATTGTGGGCATGAGCGAGTTTCGCCGCGTGGCGCCGCACCTTCTGTCGGGCGGGCAGAAGCAGCGCATCGCCATCGCCGGCGTGCTGGCCATGCGCCCGGCGGCCCTCATCCTGGATGAGCCGACGGCCATGCTCGACCCGGCGGGGCGCCGTGAGGTGCTGGAGACCGTGGTCCGGCTGAACCGGGAAGAGGGCATCACCATCGTTTACATCACCCACTTCATGGAAGAAGCCGTGCGCGCCGGGCGCGTGGTGGTGATGGACGACGGGCGCGTGGTACTGGACGGGCCCCCCCGCGAGGTGTTTGCCAGGGTGGCGGAGCTGCGCCGCCTGGGGCTGGACGTCCCGCAGGTGACGGAACTGGCTCTGCGCCTTAAGGAGCGCGGGGTGGAGCTGCCACCTGGGATTCTCACCACAGAGGAGATGGTGGCGGAGCTATGCCGATACGAATCGACGATGTGAGCTACACCTACCAGCCGGGGACGCCGTTTGCGGCCGCCGCCCTGGACCACATTGAGATAACCATTCACGACGGCGAGTTTTTGGGCCTTATCGGCCACACCGGCTCCGGCAAATCCACTTTGATCCAGCACCTGAACGGGCTGCTGCTCCCAACGGAAGGCCGGGTGCTGGTGGACGGGGTGGACACCCGCGTCCGGGCCACGCGCCGCGAGGTGCGCCGGAAGGTAGGGCTGGTGTTTCAGTACCCCGAGCACCAGCTCTTTGAGGAGACGGTGGCCAAGGACGTGGGCTTTGGGCCACGCAACCTGGGCCTCCCCGAAGATGAGGTAAAGGAGCGGGTCGAGGCGGCCCTGGAGATGGTAGGGCTGGATGCGGCCAAGTACGGGCCGCGCTCGCCCTTTGACCTCTCCGGGGGTGAGATGCGGCGGGTGGCCGTGGCCGGGGTGCTCGCCATGCGGCCCCGCTACTTGGTGCTGGACGAGCCTACGGCGGGGCTGGACCCGCGGGGACGGGACGAGATCCTGGGCCAGGTGGCGCGCCTGCACCGGGAGCTGGGGCTTACGGTTATCCTGGTGTCGCACAGCATGGAGGATGTGGCGCGTCTGGTGGACCGCCTGGTGGTGCTACACCGCGGCAAGGTGGCGGCGCAGGGTACCCCGCGCGAGCTCTTCCAGCGGGCGGAGGAGCTGCAAAAGCTGGGGCTGGGCATCCCGCAGATCACCGAGTTCATGCGCCGCTGGGGTGCGCGGCATCCGGGCGTGCGCACGGATGTTATCACAGTGGAAGAAGCGGCGGAGGAGATCTTGGCGCACCTGAGGAGGCGGGCCCATGCTTAAAGACATCACCCTCGGCCAGTATATACCAGGGAACTCGCTGCTCCACCGGCTGGACCCGCGGACCAAGATCCTGGGCTCGATCCTCTACATCATCGCCCTCTTTGTCCTCAACGACCTGCCGGGTTACGTCATCATTACCGCCTTCAGCTTCGCCCTCATCTTTCTTTCCGGCCTGTCCTGGCGCTATGTGCTGCGGGGTGTGCGCCCCATTTTTTACATTGTTCTTTTTACCCTGGTGCTGAACTTCTTTCTCACCCCGGGCCGCGTGGTGTGGCAGCTGGGGCCCCTCAAGGCGACGGCCGAAGGAATCCGCCTGGGCATCTTCATGGGCTGGCGGCTGCTGCTTTTGGTGCTCACCACCTCGCTGCTCACCTTGACGAGCTCGCCCATCGCGCTCACCGACGGGATTGAGTACCTCCTGAACCCGTTTCGGGGCATCGGCGTGCCGGCCCACGAGCTGGCGATGATGATGACCATTGCGTTGCGCTTTATCCCGACGCTGCTCGAGGAGACGGACAAGATCATGAAGGCACAGATGGCGCGCGGCGCAGACTTCGAGACGGGGAACATCGTGCAGCGGGCGCGCGGGATGATCCCGCTCCTGGTGCCGCTCTTCGTCGGGGCTTTCCGGCGCGCCGACGACCTGGCCACGGCCATGGAGGCGCGCTGCTACCAGGGTGGGGTGGGGCGCACGCGCCTGCGCGAGCTCAAGTTCGCTGCCCGCGACTTTGTCGCCCTTGGCGTCAGCGTCCTCCTCGTGGTCCTCAGCGTGGCCGACCGCCTGCTGCACTGATGCGGGCATGATCTCTTCCGCGGTGGGCCCCCCCTCTCCTGAAAGCTCGCGGAGAGTATTATGCGCGGCTCCGCTCTCCGGCGGGGTTCCGGCCTGATGGAATGGCCTGCGGCCGGCGGCGGGCATCCGGCCGCTGGGTGGGGGAACTGTGCGTGGGGAGCGGTACTCGACTCCTATTAACCAGGTAGGGGATGTGTGGTGCGGAACATCAAGCTTGTGCTGGCGTATGACGGAACGGATTTCGCCGGGTTCCAGGTGCAGCCGGGAAAGCGCACTGTGCAGGGCGAGCTTACGGCGGCGCTGGCGAAGATCCTGGGCGAAGAGGTTAAGGTAATCGGCGCCGGGCGCACCGACGCCGGCGTCCACGCCCGCGCCCAGGTGGTCAACTTTGCGACCGCCGCCCCGATCCCCACCGGCCGCCTCTCCGCCGCGCTCAATTCCTGCCTGCCGCCCGACCTCACCGTCTGGCAGGCAGAGGAGGTGCCGGCGGACTTCCACGCCCGCTACGCGGCCCAAGGCAAAACATACCGTTACCTCATCCACCAGGCGCCGCAGCCCTCCCCCTTCCTGCGCCGTTACAGCTGGCACCTTCCCCGGCCCCTCGACGTCACGGCCATGCAGGCCGCCGCGGCGCAGCTCATCGGTGAGCACGACTTCTCCTCTTTTTGTGCCGCGGGCGGCGCCGCCAAGACGCGCGTCCGCACCCTGCGCCGCCTGACACTGGGCGGGGAGGGCGGCCTCCTCCTGGTGGAGGCGGCGGCGGACGGCTTTCTTTACAAGATGGTGCGCAACCTGGTGGGCACCCTGGTGGAGGTGGGCCGGGGCGCCTTCACCCCGGACGACGTACAGCGCATTCTGGCCGGCCGGGACCGGAGCTTGGCCGGCCCCACGGCCCCGCCCCAGGGGCTCATCCTCTGGGAGGTGGACTACGGGCGGGGCCGCGGGCCGGAAACGCCCGGCGGCGTTGCCTTGACACCGCCGTGGGCCTGTGTTAAAATCACCCTGTGAGTCTCTACCGCCCCCGAGCCCCGGCGGCAGGAGCTCCTCGGATCTCCGTAGCGGGAGGAAAGTAAAGTGAAAAGCTATATGGCCAAACCCGCGGAAATACAGCGCAAGTGGTATGTTCTCGATGGTGCCGGGAAGCCCCTCGGCCGGCTGGCGGTTCAAGCGGCCCACATCCTGCGCGGCAAGCACAAGCCTACCTTTACCCCCTTTATCGACACGGGGGATCATGTGATCGTTGTCAATGCCGACAAGGTGGTGCTCACCGGGCGCAAGGCCGAGCAGAAGGAATGGGTGCGCTACACGGGGTATCCCGGTGGACTGAAGCGGACCAAGTACCGGGAACTTATGGCCAAGCGGCCGGAGCTGGCCGTTGAGATGGCGGTAAAGGGCATGCTGCCCCACAACCGACTCGGTCGTGCCATGGCCAAGAAGCTCAAGGTGTACAGCGGGTCGGAACACCCGCACCACGCCCAGAAACCAGAGGTCTGGAGCTTTTAAGCGGACGGGGAAAGGAGGAGAGAGACAGGCATGCCAGGGATCACTTACTACGGCACCGGGCGGCGCAAGACATCGGTAGCCCGGGTACGGCTGGTGCCCGGGAGCGGGCGTTTTGTGGTTAACGGTCAACCGGTGGAGGAGTACTTCCCCCTCCGCAGCCTGCAGACCATAGTGGAACGGCCCCTCAAGGTGACGGGCAACCTGGGGAAATTCGACGTTCTCGCCAAAGTGGAAGGCGGCGGCATTACCGGGCAGGCAGGCGCCGTACGGCACGGCATCGCGCGGGCACTGCTCAGGGTGGATGAGATCCTGCGTCCCACGTTGAAGAAGGAGGGCCTCCTCACCCGCGACCCGCGGATGAAGGAGCGCAAGAAGTACGGCCTGAAAAAGGCGCGGCGTGCGCCCCAGTTCTCCAAGCGTTAAGCTTCCGCCCCGGCTCGCGAGCCGGGGTTTTCTTCTGCCCTGCCGCCGCCGGTCTAAAGGCCGGCCCTCCTGAGTATGCTGTAGCGAAAAGGCTCGCCCGCAAGCGCCGGGCGGTAGGGGGAGGGTTAACCGTGCTGGGAAGGCGAGAGCGGACAGAAAAGGGCGGGCGCTGGCTGGCGGCGGCCATTTTGCTTACGTTGGTGCTGGCTGCCCTGGCCACACCGGAACGCCGGGCGCGCCAGCGGGTGTTTGCGGAGGCACGCGTTCTGGCGCCGCAGGTCATCGTGCTGGACCCGGGGCACGGCGGCATCGACACCGGCGCAGCCGGTCCGGCGGGGGTGGTGGAGAAGGACATCACCCTGCCGGTATGCGTGTATCTCAAGGAGTACTTTCAGCAGAGCGGCGCGCGGGTGCTGCTGGTGCGCACCGACGACCGGGAGCTTTCCGAGGACCTGGTGGAGGATCTCCGGGCGCGGGTGCGCCTGGCCAAGGACGCGGGGGCTACTGTGTTTCTCAGCATCCACGGGAACAGTTTCCCTTCGGCGTATGAGTATGGGGCCCAGACCTTTTACTACCCGAACCACCCGGCAAGCCCGCGGCTGGCGCGCTGCATTCAGGACGAGCTCCTAAGGCTGCCCTCGCCGTTGGGGGAAAACTACCGCGACGTGCAGGAGGGCGATTTCCACGTGCTGCGCAACGCTCCCTGCCCGGCGGCCTTGGTGGAGATCGGTTTTTTGTCCAATCCCCGGGAAGAGGCGCTTTTAGCCGACCCTACTTACCAGAAAAAGCTGGCCTGGCACATTTTCGCCGGGACGGTGGCCTTCCTGCGCGGCGGGGGAAGGGAGTAAAGCCTGCCTTGACAGGGCCTCAACCGGCTGTTACAATCGGGGCGAGGTGGTAGCCATGGACCAGGACGCCCTGCTCGCGCTTTTGGCCGGGGAAAAGGGCGGGTATACGTCGGGGGAGGAAATCAGCCGGGCACTCAGGGTGTCGCGCACGGCAGTGTGGAAGTACATAAATGACCTCAGGCAGAGCGGCTATGACATCGAAGCCCACCCGCGCCTGGGCTACCGGCTGCTGGCCCGGCCGGACAAACTCCTGCCGGCGGAGGTGCGCCACGGCCTGAAAACGGCGCGCCTGGGGCAGGCGGTGCACCATTTTGAAACCATCACCTCCACCAACGACGTCGCTAAGGATCTGGCGGAGCGGGGCGCACCGGAAGGCACGCTCGTGGTGGCCGAGGAACAAAAGAGCGGGCGCGGCCGCCGGGGCCGGGCCTGGTCTTCGCCGCCCCGGGTGGGAATCTGGGCCTCGCTCCTTCTGCGGCCCGCTTTTCTCCCCAGCCAGGCGCCGCTCCTCACCCTTACGGCTGCGGTAGCCGGGGCGGAGGCCATCCGCCGTGTGACGGGCCTTACGGCCGGCATCAAGTGGCCGAACGACCTTCTCATCGGCGGCCGCAAGGTGGCCGGTATCCTTATGGAGCTGAGCGCCGAGCAGGACGTGGTGCTGTACGTTATCCTGGGCATCGGCATCAATGTGAACACGCCTTCTTTTCCGGGGGAGCTGGCTGCCTTGGCCACCTCGCTCTACCAGGAACGCGGGGAGAGCGTGTCGCGGCGGGAACTCCTGCAGGCTTTTCTCGAACGGTTCGAATTCTGGTACGACCGGCTGCCGGGAGAGGCCGAGGCCCTGCGCAGCCGGTGGCGCGAACTCTCCGTCACCTTGGGCCGGCGCGTCACTGTAACCGCACCCACCTTTACCGTGAGCGGCCTGGCGCGAAACATCGACCGCGAGGGCGCCCTGCTTCTCGAGACAGAAACCGGAGACCTCGTCCGCATCTTGAGCGGGGACGTAAGTCTCCGGTAGTACGGGGGAAGATCCATGAACGTCAAGGTCTGGCTCCTGCTCATCGGTTCGGTGGCGCTGAGCTCGCTGGCGCAGCTGCTGCTCAAACTGGGGCTTAGAGGGGCGGGGCGGTTGGAGCTTTCGCCGGCGGGCCTTGCGGCCCTCGCGCTGCGCGTCGTGACGAACGGTTACCTTCTGGCCGGCCTGGCCGGGTTTGTGGCCAGTGCCGTTTTCTGGCTCATCGTTCTTTCCCGTGTAGAGCTCAGCCTGGCTTACCCTTTGGTCGGCCTGGGCTACGTCTTTGTTCTTTTCCTCTCGCACTTCGTGCTGGGCGAGAGCATCTCCGCCTGGCGCCTGGGCGGGGTGGCGGCCATCATCGCCGGTGTCATCCTGATCGGTCGCTCGTAGCTAAAGGATGAGAGCCGGGATGAAGAGCGGCAGGTAAGTAAGGAGGAAGAACACTGCGATGAGGCCGAGGAGAAACGGCGCCACAGCCTGGCTGATCTTCTCCAGCGAGAGCCCGGTCACAGTGCTGGCTACATAGAGGTTGATGGCCACGGGCGGCGTGATCATGCCGATGGCCAGACCTACCACCACAAGGAGACCGAAGTGCAGGAGGTTTACCCCCAGCTGGTTCACCAGCGGCAGGAAAACCGGCGTGAGGATGATGAGGGCCGAGGCCGTCTCCATGAATACCCCGGCGATGAGGATGATCAGGTCAATAAAGAAGATGATCACGTACTTGTTCTGGGACAGCGCCAGGATGGAGCGGGCGATGAGGGTAGGGATCTGCCAGTTGGCGAGAACCCAGCTCAGAATGCTGGAGGTGGCGATGATAAACATTACCACCGACATGGTGACGGCCGAATTGACGATGATGTGGTAGATGTCCTTCCACTTAAGATCGCGGTAGACAAAGACGGCCACGAAAAGCGAGTAGTCCACAGCGATCACGGCGGCCTCGGAGGGTGTGAAATACCCGGAGAAGATACCGCCCAGGATGAAGGCCGGGGTGAGCAGCCCCCAAAACGCGCCTTTGAAGGTGCGCCAGATGTTGGTCAGGGAGAAGGCGGCACCGCGCGGGTAGTTGTCCCGGTAGGCCTTGACCAGGGCGAGGCCGATGAGGGAAAGGCCCATAAGAACGCCCGGAATAAAGCCGTTGAGGAAAAGGCGCGCCACCGACTGGTCGGCGATGACACAGTAAAGCACCATAGGCACAGAAGGCGGTATGACGACGCCGATGGTTCCAGCTGCAGCGATGAGGGCGGCGGAGGTGGCTTCGTCATACTCCTTTTTCTTCAGCTCCGGCACGAGCGGTGTGCCGACGGCGGCAGTGGTGGCGGCGCCCGAGCCGGAGATGGCGGCGAAGAACATGGAGGCCGCCACGGAAACCAGCCAGAGGCCGCCGCGCAGGAAACCCAGGACGGCGTCGCCGAATTCCACGAGTTTTTCAGAAACTTTGCCTTTGGCGAGGAGGTCGCCGGCCAGGATAAAGAAGGGGACGGCCACCAAAGGGAAGGAGTCGGCGCCGGCGAACATGCGCTGGGCGATAAGAACAGGGGGCAGGTGGCCTTGGCTGAGCACCAGGTAAGAGGCCAGGCCGATGCTTACGGCAATGGGCACCCCGAGAAGAAGGAGCAGGCCGAAGCTGCCGAAGAGAAGGCCGATCACGCAGCTTCACCCCCTAAGGCCCGGCGGCAGCAGGCGGCCAGCTCCGTGAGGGCGTGGAGGGCCATGGTGGCGAAGCCCAGCGGCAGCGCCAGGTACACCAGGCGCATGGGCAGGCCCAGGGCCGGAGAGGTTTGGTAAATCTGCAGGGTTATGAGCTGCACGCTGGAGCGGATGGCGAGGAGAAAAAAGGAAAGGGACAAGAGCTGGACTACGGCGCCGCAGAGCTCGCGCAACTTCCCGCGCGCGAAGCCGATGAGAAAGGTCACGGCGATGTGATTGCCGCGTTTGTAAGCCAGGCTGGCCCCGCCGAAGGTGCTGAAGACGAGGAGGTAGCGTGAGAGTTCCTCCGTCCAGGGCAAGGCACTGAAAAAGATGCGGGCGGCTATCTGGAGGGTAATGGTAAGGGTGAGGGCCGCCAGGGCCAAGAAGACCAGGCGGCACATCACCCGGTCGGCCAGGTCGCTGAGACGCGCCAGGAACGATGTGGCGGGCATGAGGTTCACTCCCTTCGGGGATAAGGCGATGGGAACCAGGGAACCGGGCGGGGCTGCGGGCGGCTGCCCTGCGGCCCTGCGCGGGCGGCGCGCTCTTACTTGAGCGCCTCTTGGATTTTGGTTACTAGGGCGCCGTACTTGTCTTGGTTCTTCTCGTATACGGACTGCACGGCGGCCTGGAAAGGTGCGGCGTCGGGCTCGGTGATCTGCATGCCCTTGTCTTTTAGCTCCTTGAGCTGGCCTTCCTCCTGCTCCGCGTTCCACCGGCGCTCGTAGGCAGCGGCTTCTTTGGCGGCAGCCACCAGTACCTGCTGCACATCGGCCGGGAAGGAGCTCCACACCTGCTGGCTCATCATGATGGTGGCCGGGGCGTAGGTGTGCCGGGTGAGGGCCAGGTGCTTCTGGGTTTCGTACAGTTTGAAGGCGTAGATCACGTTAACAGGGTTCTCCTGCCCGTCGATGGTACCTTGCTGCAGCGCGGTGAGGGCCTCCGTCCAGGCCATGGGCACGGCGTTGGCGCCCAGGGCCTTGAAGGTATCGATATAAACCGGGTTTTCCATGACGCGGATCTTGAGGCCCTTTACGTCTTCCGGCCTGTTCACGGGGCGCTTGGAGTTGGTGAGGTTACGGAAGCCGCGCTCGGCGAAGGCCAGGCCCTTGAGGTTTACTTTGGAGAGGTTGTTCAGCACCTCCTGCCCCACTGAGCCGTCCAGGACCTGGTAGGCTTCCTCGCGGGACTTAAAGAGGAAGGGCAGCTCGAAAGCGGCGATCTCCGGCAGGAAGTTGGCGATGGGGCCGTCGGTGATGACGCCCATGTCCACGGTGCCCATCTGCATGCCTTCGAGAAGGGTGCGCTCGTCGCCCAGGGTGGCGTTGGGGTAGATCTCGATCTTCACTTGGCCGCCGGTTTTCTGTTCCACCAGCTCCTTGAACTTGGTCGCGGCCACATGGAAGCCGTCCTTCTCGTTCACCACGTGGGCCAGGCGCAGGGTGCGGGGCCGGTCGGCGGCCTGCCCCTGGCCGCCCTGACTTTCGGCCGGCTTCTGCCCGGCCGGTTGCTGCGGCCGGCTGCAGCCGGCGACGACGAGGACCAGGGCCAGGATCAGGGCTCCCAGGACCACGATGCGATTTCTCCACTGCTGTTTCATAGTGCGTTCCTCCTTCATAGTGGTATCTACTCCCCGGACCTGAGGACGGCCCCCGTGCTGGCGGAGGACACCAGGAGCGCGTAGCGGTAGAGGTATCCCGACTTCACCTTGGGCTCCGGTGCCTGCCAGGTGGCACGGCGGCGGGCCAGCTCCTCTTGACTCAGCTTGACATCCAGGCGCCGCTCCGGGATGTTGATGCTCACAATGTCCCCCTCCGCCAGCAGCGCAATGGGCCCGCCCTCCTGCGCCTCCGGCGAAACGTGGCCGATGCTGGCGCCGCGGCTGGCACCGGAGAAACGCCCGTCGGTAATGAGCGCCACGTCCTTGTCCAGGCCGATCCCGGCGATGGCGGCGGTGGGGTTCAGCATCTCGCGCATGCCCGGCCCGCCCTTCGGCCCTTCGTAGCGGATCACCACCACGTCACCCTTCTGGATGCGCCGGCCCAAGATGGCCTCGATGGCCTCTTCCTCCGAGTTGAACACGCGCGCCGGGCCTTCGTGCACCAGCATCTCCGGGGCCACGGCGGCTTCTTTCACCACTGCGCCGTCCGGCGCCAGGTTGCCGTGCAGGATGGCGATACCGCCGGTGGTGCGGTGCGGGTTCGTGAGCGGGCGGATCACCTCGGGCCTGAGCACCTTGGCCCCGGCGATGCGCCGGCCCACGGTTTCGCCGGAGACGGTAAGGCACTCGGTGTGGATGAGGCCGAGTTCCTTCAGCTCCGCCATGATCGCCGGCAGGCCCCCGGCCTCGTGCAGGTCCTGGATGTGGTGCGGCCCGGCGGGGCTCAGGCTGGCGAGATAAGGCGTGCGCCGGCTGATGGCATCAAAGGTGGCCAGGTCCAGCTTCACTTTGGCCTCGCGCGCGATGGCCGGCAGGTGTAGCACGGTGTTGGTGGAGCCGCCCACCGCCATGTCCACGGCGATGGCGTTCTCAAAGGCTGCGCGCGTCAGGATGTCGCGCGGGCGGATGTTTTGCTGCACCAGCTCCACCACCCGCATCCCGGCGCGCTTGGCGAGGGCGGTGCGGGCGCCGGAGAAGGCGGCCGGCAGGGTGCCGTTGCCGGTAAGGCCCATGCCCAGCACCTCGGTGAGGCAGTTCATGGTGTTGGCGGTGAACATGCCGGCGCAGGAACCGCAGCCGGGGCAGGCGGCGTGTTCCATGGCGGTAAGCTCGGCGGCGGTGATACGCCCTGCCTCCAGTGCCCCGGCGGCTTCGAACATCTGCGTCACGCTGATGTCCCGGCCCTGCCAGCGTCCGGCCAGCATCGGCCCGCCCGAGACCACCACTGCCGGTAGGTTAAGCCGGGCTGCGGCCATCAGCATGGCGGGGACGATCTTGTCGCAGTTGGGGATAAGTACAAGCCCGTCGAATTTGTGCGCTTCCGCCATGGCTTCAATGGAGTCGGCGATGAGTTCGCGGCTGGGAAGCGGGTACTTCATGCCCGAGTGCCCCATGGCAATGCCGTCGCAGATGCCGATGGCGGGGAACTCGATGGGCGTGCCCCCGGCCGCGGCCACCCCCAGCTTCACCGCCTGAGCGATGGTATCCAGGTGCACATGGCCGGGGATGATCTCGTTCTGGGCGTTCACCACTCCGATGAGCGGGCGCTTAAGCTCTTCTTCCGTGTAACCTGCGGCGTAGAAGAGCGAGCGGTGGGCGGCCCGCGTCGGCCCCACCTTGACTTCATCACTGCGCACTTGTTTCTCCTCCCTCCCGAGTAGTACAAAACCCCATTCCTTACCTTCAACCTATTCGCTTCTTTCCAAGAATTACCTACAAATAGGTTATAAAAATATCCCCTACCTTAAGGTAAGGGACGGAGTTTCTACCGTGGTACCACCCTCGTTCGCCGCAGCGGCCTCACCGAGACGGGTAGAGTATACCCATCTCCAGGGGATAACGGCCCCGGCCGTCTGCCCTTACCGGCGCAAGCTTTCAGGGTAGCCGCTCCAGGATGATCTTTCAGGCCGGCCCAGGCACCGGGTTGCACCAAGCCCCGGCTCTCTCCAGCCGCGGCAGGCCTTACTTTTCCCTTCCTCGCGGTTGGCGTTATATTGCCTCCCATTATAATCACTCTTGCGACCGTTGTAAAGAGAAAGTTGTCGCCGAGAAACTGCCCCCGGCTCGGCCGCAACGTGCTATAATCTGGATGAAGGGGAACAATAAAGGCAAAAAGGGGGAGCCACCTTGCGCGTACAGATCATCGGCGTGCCGCAGGACCTGGGAGCGAACCGGCGCGGTGTGGACATGGGGCCGAGCGCCATCCGTTATGCCGGCGTGCGGGAGCGCCTGGAGAGCCTGGGCTACACCGTGCAGGACCGGGGGAATATCCCTGTCTCCCTGCGCGACGAGCGAACAGCAGGGGATACGCGGCTGCGCTACCTGCCCGAGATCCAGCAGACGAGCGAGCTTTTGGCGCAAACGGTCCGGGAGGCGGTGGAAGCGGGGGACCTCCCGCTGGTGCTGGGCGGGGACCACAGCATTGCCATCGGCACCCTGGCCGGGGTGGCGGCGGTGAAAGAATGCGGTGTGATCTGGATCGATGCCCACGGCGATTTCAACACGCCGGAGACCACCGCCAGCGGTAACATCCACGGGATGCCCCTGGCCGCGTCCTTGGGTCGCGGTGACGAGCGGCTGGTGAGCTGCGGCGGTTTTGTGGCGAAGGCCAAGGAGAAGAACGTGGCCCTCATCGGGGCGCGGGACCTCGATCCCGAGGAACGCGATGCCCTGCGTCGTTCCCGCATCTCGGTATTCACCATGCAGGACATCGATGAGATGGGCATGAAGCGGGTGATGCAGCAGGCTGTTGCGGCGGCGCTCGACGGCACGGAGGGAATCGCCGTGAGCCTGGACATGGATGCCCTCGACCCTTTGGAGGCGCCGGGGGTAGGGACGCCGGTGCGGGGCGGCCTGACGTACCGCGAGGCGCACCTGGCCATGGAGCTCATCGCCGAGACGGGAGCGCTCCTGTCGCTCGAGGTGGTCGAGGTGAACCCGATTCTGGACTACCGCAACCAGACGGCGGAACTGGCGGTGGAACTCATCGCCTCGGCCTTGGGCAAAAAGATCATCTGAGGGGGCTTTGTTGTGGGCGTTGTCTGGGCGGGGATTGCCCCTCATCCACCCATTATCGTGCCGGAGGTAGGCGGCGCGGAGGTCGAGAAGGTGACGGCCACCTGTAGTGCCATGCGCCGGCTGGCGGCGGATCTCAAGGCGGCGGCGCCGGAGACGGTGGTGATCACCAGCCCGCACGGGCCGGTTTTTAGAGATGCGGTGGCGGTGTCGCTGCTGCCGGAGCTTACGGGCGGCCTGGCCGCTTTTGGTGCGCCTCAGGTGCAGGTTACGCGCGGCAATGACCTGGAGCTGGCCCGGACGATTATGGCGGAAGGCGGGGAGCTGAAGGTGCCCGTGGTGGGCCTGGGTAGAGAGGAGGTGCGCCGCTGGCGGGCCGGGGAGGAGCTCGACCACGGGGTGCTGGTGCCGTTTTACTACCTGGCGCACGCCGGCGTTGCGGCGCACCTGGTGTGGGTGGGGATGTCGTTTTTACCCCCGGAGGAGCTGTACGCCTTCGGTGTGGCGGTGGCGCGGGCCGCGGAGAAGTGCGGGCGGCGGGTGGCTTTCCTGGCCAGCGGCGACCTCTCGCACCGCCTCACGCGTGAGGCCCCGGCGGGGTACCACCCTGAGGCGGCGCGCTTCGACGCGCTGTTGGTACAAAAGGTGCGGGAAGGGGACCTGGAAGGCCTGCTCAAACTCGATCCGGCCCTGGCGGAGAAGGCGGGCGAGTGCGGCTGGCGCAGCTTCATGATGATGGCCGGTGCCCTGGACGGGCGCGTGGTAAGCCCGGAGGTGCTCTCGTACGAGGGCCCCTTCGGCGTGGGCTACCTGGTGGCGAAGCTCGTTCCCGGCGCGGCGCTGCCGGAGCTCAGGCGCCTTCAGCGCCTGCGCGGCGCCCGGGAGCGGGCGGTGGAGGAGCGGCGGGCCCACGAGAGTGTCTTTGTGCGCCTGGCCCGCAAGAGCCTTGAGCATTACGTGCGCACGGGAAAACGCCTGCCGGTGCCCGCGCCGCTGCCGCCGGAGCTGGCCGGCCGGGCGGGAGCCTTCGTTTCGCTGAAGAAGCACGGGCAGCTGCGGGGCTGCATCGGCACCACCGGCCCCACGCAGCCCACGCTGGCGGAGGAGATCATCGAGAACGCCATCAGCGCCGGCACCCGCGACCCGCGCTTCTGGCCGGTGCAGGCGGAGGAACTTCCCGAAATCACCTACTCGGTGGATGTCTTGAGCGAGCCGGAGCCGGTAAAAGGGCTTCAGGATCTGGACCCGAAACGCTACGGTATCATCGTGCGGGCGCGCGGGCGGAGCGGCCTGCTCCTTCCCGACCTGGAAGGGATCGACACGGCGGAGGAGCAGGTGGCCATCGCCAAGCAGAAGGCCGGGCTGGGACCGGGCGACAAGGTGAGCCTGGAGCGGTTTGAGGTGAAGAGGTACTACTGATGAAAGAAGCGCTTTACTGGCACAAGCTGGAAGGGGATAGGGTTCAGTGTGAGCTGTGCCCGCAGGACTGCCGCATTGCGCCCGGGCGGGCCGGCGCCTGCCGCGTGCGCCGGAATAAAGCCGGGGTGCTCTACGCCACCAACTACGCCCGCGTCAGCTCTGTGGCCCTCGACCCGGTGGAGAAAAAGCCCCTCTATCACTTTTACCCCGGCCGCACCGTCCTCTCCCTCGGCACCATCGGCTGCAACCTTAAGTGCAGCTTTTGCCAGAACTGGGAGATCGCCCAGGAGGACGCCCCCACGCGCGGGCTCG